>CAYONC010000008.1:0-82344 GCA_964405265.1 uncultured Butyrivibrio sp. | reverse complement strand
CTGAGTAGTCAACACGCTTACCAAGAAGGTTCTGACGGAAACGTCCCTGCTTACCTTTTAACATATCAGATAACGATTTTAACGCTCTGTTTCCCGGTCCTGTAACCGGACGTCCTCTTCTTCCGTTATCAATAAGTGCATCCACTGCTTCCTGAAGCATCCTCTTTTCATTGCGGACAATGATTTCAGGTGCTCCAAGCTCCATAAGCCTTGCGAGTCGGTTATTTCTGTTAATAATTCTTCTATATAAGTCATTTAAATCTGATGTTGCAAATCTTCCGCCATCGAGCTGCACCATAGGTCTCAAATCAGGAGGAATTACCGGTACAACATCCAAAATCATCCACTCAGGTTTGTTGCCTGATTCCCTGAATGCTTCAACAACTTCAAGTCTTTTGATGATTCTTGCTTTTTTCTGACCTGATGCATCCTTAAGCTCTGCCTTAAGCTCTGCAGAATCCTTTTCAAGATCTATTGCTGAGAGAAGTTCTTTAATTGCTTCGGCTCCCATTCCTACACGGAAGCTGTTTCCGTATTTTTCATAAGCATCTGCATATTCTTTTTCGGTAAGAATCTGCTTATGTGACAAATCGGTATCTCCTGCATCAAGAACTATATATGATGCAAAATACAGTACTTTTTCAAGAACACGCGGTGAAAGGTCAAGTATAAGTCCCATCCTGCTCGGGATTCCCTTGAAGTACCATATATGTGACACCGGTGCCGCAAGACGTATGTGTCCCATGCGCTCTCTTCTGACACTTGCTTTGGTAACTTCAACTCCGCACCTGTCGCAGACCATACCTTTGTATCTGACCTTTTTATATTTTCCGCAGTGACATTCCCAGTCCTTGCTCGGTCCGAATATCTTTTCGCAGAACAGTCCGTCCCTTTCAGGTTTAAGTGTTCTGTAATTGATTGTTTCCGGCTTTAAAACCTCTCCATGAGACCATTCAAGAATCTTTTCAGGAGATGCAAGACCAATCTTAATCGAGTCGAAAGTTATCGGCTGATATATTTCGTTATTATTAATTTCAGGCATGTCAAATCTCCCTTCTATTCTTCTTCATCAAATATTTCATCTGAATACATATCATAGTCATCTGCGTCATCACCAATATTTTCGAGTTCCTCGCCGACAAATTCCTGCTTCTGGAATCCGAATTCACCTAACGGCTCTTCATATCCGTATGCACGCTTGTCATTAAGTCCTTCCACACTGGCAATGTCATCTTCCGTATATCCGATATTTTCCTTAATGTCTACTTCTTTACCTTCTTCATCAAGAACCTTCACATCAAGTCCGAGTGACCTGAGTTCTTCAAGAAGAACCTTAAACGATTCAGGTATACCCGGTTCAGGAATATTATCGCCCTTAATGATTGCTTCGTATGTCTTAACGCGTCCGACAACGTCATCCGATTTGACTGTAAGAATTTCCTGAAGCGTATATGATGCTCCGTACGCTTCCAAAGCCCATACTTCCATTTCTCCGAATCGCTGTCCGCCGAACTGTGCCTTACCGCCCAGAGGCTGCTGTGTTACAAGTGAGTAAGGACCGGTTGAACGTGCGTGTATCTTGTCATCAACAAGATGATGAAGTTTCAGATAATGCATATGTCCAATGGTAACAGGACTATCAAAATATTCTCCTGTTCGTCCGTCTCTGAGTCTTACCTTGCCGTCCCTTGAAATAGGCACGCCCTTCCATTCAGCTCTGTGGTCAAGATGTTCTCCAAGATACTTCATGAGATCTTCATTTATTTTACCGTCCCATTTTTCCTTGAAATCCTCCCATTCCATATTGACATAGTCATTGGCAAGATCAAGAGTATCCATGATGTCGCTTTCGTTGGCACCGTCAAATACCGGTGTCGATATCTTAAAACCGAGTGCCCTTGCCGCAAGACTGAGATGTATTTCAAGCACCTGTCCTATATTCATACGTGAAGGTACGCCCAAAGGATTCAGTACGATGTCAAGCGGACGTCCGTTAGGAAGATATGGCATATCCTCTACCGGAAGTATGCGTGAAACAACACCTTTGTTACCGTGACGTCCTGCCATCTTGTCGCCTACCGATATCTTTCTCTTCTGGGCAATGTATATTCTTACTGACTGGTTAACTCCCGGATTGAGGTCATCTCCGTTTTCTCTTGTGAATACTTTTGCATCTACAATTATTCCGTATTCACCATGAGGAACTCTGAGTGAGGTATCCCTCACTTCCCTTGCTTTCTCACCAAAAATTGCACGGAGCAGCCTCTCTTCAGCCGTAAGCTCGGTCTCACCCTTAGGGGTTACCTTACCCACAAGTATATCACCTGCACGGACTTCCGCACCGATTCTTATGATTCCTCTCTCATCAAGATCCTTGAGTGCATCTTCTCCGACTCCCGGAACTTCTCTTGTAATTTCTTCCGGCCCAAGCTTGGTATCCCTTGCTTCAACCTCGTATTCCTCTATATGAACTGATGTATATACATCATCACGCACAAGTCTTTCGCTAAGAAGAACGGCGTCCTCATAGTTATATCCTTCCCATGTCATGAATCCAATAAGAGGATTCTTTCCTAATGCAATTTCACCATTGGATGTGGATGGTCCGTCAGCAATAACCTGATCTTTCTCAACCGTGTCTCCCTTAGTAACAATCGGCTTCTGGTTATAACAGTTACTCTGGTTGCTCCTTGCAAACTTGGTAAGCTTATATACATCCTTATTGCCGTCAGCCCGCTTGATAACAATTTCTGTTGATGTTGCCTTATCTACGACACCAGCTTCAACGGCTACCACACACGCTCCCGAATCCACTGCTGCCTTATATTCCATTCCCGTTCCTACTACCGGAGAGTCCGTTGTAAGAAGAGGAACCGCCTGACGCTGCATGTTGGAACCCATAAGTGCACGGTTCGCATCATCATTCTGCAGGAAAGGAATCATCGATGTTGCCACTGAAAATACCATCTTAGGAGACACATCCATAAGGTCTATTTTACTCTTTTCAAATTCAGATGTCTCTTCCTTGTAACGTCCTGACACCGTATTCTTTATAAAATACCCGTTTTCATCAAGCTCAGCATTAGCCTGTGCCACATAGAAATTATCTTCCTCATCTGCGGTAAGATATCTTACTTCTTCAGTAACCCTCGGATTCTTAGGATCAGTTTTGTCAACAACACGATATGGTGCTTCAACAAATCCGTATTCATTAATTCTTGCATATGTAGCAAGTGAATTTATAAGACCAATGTTAGGTCCTTCAGGTGTCTCAATAGGGCACATTCTTCCATAATGCGTATAATGAACGTCTCGAACTTCAAATCCTGCACGGTCTCTTGAAAGTCCTCCCGGTCCGAGTGCTGACAGACGTCTCTTGTGAGTAATCTCACTGAGCGGGTTATTCTGATCCATAAACTGTGACAGCTGTGAGCTTCCAAAAAACTCCTTAACAGCCGCCGTTACCGGTTTAATGTTAATCAGTGTCTGAGGAGAAGCACCTTCAACATCCTGGGTTGTCATTCTCTCCCTTACCACCCTTTCCATTCTTGAAAGACCTATTCTGTACTGATTCTGAAGAAGCTCTCCGACCGCACGTATACGTCTGTTACCAAGATGGTCTATGTCGTCCTTATTACCGATGCCATACTCAAGATGTATGTTATAATTAATTGAAGCAATGATATCATCAACCGTTATATGCTTAGGAACAAGGTCTGATGAATTTTTCTTAAGTGCTGCCCTGATATCTTCAGCCGTTTCATTTTCCTGAAGAATATTCTTCAATACAGGATAATACACTGCTTCCGTAATGCCTAACTTTCTTGCTTCTTCTGCCGTAATATCCACATGTGCCGTAATATCCACCATCATATTGGAAAGCACTTTCACTTTCCTGTCTTCTGCAACAAGCCATACATAAGGTATTGCCGCATTCTGGATTGCGAGAGCAGTTTCCTTGGAAACAACATCTCCTGCCGATGCCATGATTTCTCCCGTTGTCACATCCACAACATCTTCAGCAAGTCTGTGACCGGCTATTCTGTTTTTATAGTTAAGCTTTTTGTTAAATTTATATCGTCCTACCTTGGCAAGATCATACCTTCTCGGATCAAAAAACATTGCATTAACAAGACTTTCCGCACTGTCTACCGAGAGCGGTTCGCCCGGACGTATCTTCTTATATAATTCCAAAAGTCCTTCTTCGTATCCGCCGTTAGGATTCTTCTCCGTAACTGAAGGATCTTTAAGAATACTTGCTTCGATTTTAGGTTCGTCTCCGAAAAGCTCACGAATTTCCGCATTGGTTCCGAAGCCCAATGCCCTTACGAGTACGGTTACCGGCACCTTTCTGGTCCTGTCAACACGCACTGAAAAAACATCATTAGAGTCTGTCTCATACTCTAACCATGCACCTCTGTTAGGAATAACCGTACATGAGTACAAAGTCTTACCTATCTTATCATGTCCTATTTCATAATAAATGCCCGGTGAACGTACCAGCTGACTTACGATTACACGTTCTGCACCGTTGATCACAAATGTTCCGGTAGCCGTCATCAGAGGAAGATCGCCCATGAAAATATCATGTTCCTTAATTTCGTCCGTTTCCCTGTTATAAAGCCTTACCTTCGCCTTAAGCGGAGCAGCATAAGTAGCATCTCTTTCCTTACATTCTTCAATAGAATATTTTACATCATCTTCACATAATACAAAATCTACGAATTCAAGACTGAGATGTCCGCTGTAATCCGTAATTGGCGAGATGTCTTCAAAAACCTCTTTGAGTCCTTCTTCCAGAAACCACTTATATGAGTTCTTCTGCACTTCGATAAGATTAGGCATATCGAGCACTTCTTTCTGTTTTGAATAACTCATTCTGATATTCTTTCCGAAATTCTTAGGACGTAATCTGTTCTTTTCCATTGACGTTGTCACCCCTTGGCTTTCTATATAATATTAAACGCCTATCAGCCGATATTAATCCAGCATAATAAAGCATTTTTCATAGTAGCACAGTAATTTTTTACTGTCAAGGATATTTTATTCAATTTTTCACGATTTTTTTGTCTTTTATCACGTCAGTTCTGTTTAAGCAGCTCTGCCGGCATCTGTTTTACGACTTTTCTGACCCCAAGGCTTACCTGCATAAAAACAATTGCAGCAAATATTATGCCCGTTACCGACATTAAACCAAGCGGGAACTTCATGCCGAAGGCATTAATGTTTTTCATAAAGTGCGGAAGAATCATTCTTACCGGTATGTATATCAGTATTGACATGACAAATGCCGCTGCGGAAATTACCGCTGCGTCAAAAAGCAGAATACACAGAACGTTTCCGTTATCCGCTCCGAGGCTTTTTATTATTGCGATTTCTTTTTTTCTTTCAAACACCGTAATTTTTGAAAAAGAACTCAGCAAAGCAAAAGAAATGCATACGAGTACGATTATGATTAATATAAGTGCCACCCTGAAAAAGAGCGTCTGGACGAACAGATTCTGCTTTAAGGTATCAAGCCGGACGTGTGCTTCAAATGTATAATTTTGGTTTATATCTTCCTCAATTACTTTAACCTGTTCCGGATTTGAAGCATATACATCAAGTGCTATCGGTTCAATCTCCTGCATTTCCTTTATAAGTTCCTCAGTATATCTGAATCCAAGTTCTTCCGACACATATATTCCCGATATTGTAACATGAAAAATACCGTTAGCGTTCACTGCATACTCCTTGGAAAAAATTTTCAGGACATCCTCATCGGTTATTTTTCCATTTTTTATATCTTCCTCGGAATATGTAATGTCAATATCAAATTCACGTAAAATCTTTGAGAGCAGACCCGTGCTTATCAGAATCTCTTCTTTTGTTTCCGCCTGTTTACCATATATAATGTCAAGTGCATCATCCGTTTCTTTCATCTCACCGCGTAAATAATCGGTAACCACGCTCTGGATCTTTGTAAGATATGGTGCCAGTATCTGACATTCATACATATTATCGGCTATTTTTTTCCTGCAGGCTTCCTTAAGACTCTCAGCACTTATGTAATTAATGATTTCATCACTCGGATTTTTGGTATGATTAATTCCGACAATGGTATACTCCATTTTACCGCCTTCTCCGTCATGCAAAATAACTTTTTTGCCGATACAGTCCTCGTCAAAAAGCTCCTGTGCTGCATTTTCTGCAATAATTATCTCATTATTGCCTGTCAGAAAATCCCCTTCTATATCATTTGACATAACTCTTTCTTCAAAGAAACCGTTTATGTTAATCTGTCTGACTTTAGCATCCGCTGTTTTACCGTCCGCTTCAAAAAACATATCATTTTTATCCGCTATATAGATTCTTACAATTTCCTTTAAATCATATTCTTCCTTTATTGCAGCGATATCTTCTTCCGAAAACGGATATTCCATATACCCGCTGTTAGGCAGCATACCATAATACAGTGTAAGCAGATCATTTTCCAGATAATTTACATTTACATTACGCGACAGCGTTTTTCCCATACTGTTTATGTTAATAACCAGGGTCAGTGCCGACATTGCCATTGCTATTACAAGTGCTATGGATATTATTTTCCCCATTCGCATCCGCACACTGTTCATGCCAAGCAGTGCAACCTGCCGCAGCCTGTTTTTCCGGTGCAGGATATTTTTTTCATCTTTTACACGCTGTATTCCTTCAGCTTCCCTTATAACCTCATCCTCCGTAACGCAGCCGTCACTTATTGTTATTATCCTGTCGGCATATTTACGTGCTTTTTCCATATCATGAGACACAATTATGATATGTTTATCTTTCTTTATTGACCGCAGCATTTCAAAAACAAGCTCCGCATTATGAGAATCAAGATTTCCCGTAGGCTCGTCTGCTATAAGAATATCCGCTTCCTTGCATATGCTTCTCAATATCGCCGTTCTCTGTTTCTCTCCTCCCGAAAGAGTCTCCACCTTCTGATAAGGGTCAGTTATACCGATGGATTGCGTTTTAGATATGATATCCTGCCTGTCTGCACGCTTTCCGGACAGTTCGGACGCTATTTCTATATTCTGAATAACGCTGAGTCCGGGTATCAGATTATAATCCTGAAAAATAAATCCTATGTCTCTCGCCCTGTAAGCATCCATATTGTTTCCGATATCTTCGCCATCATAAATAACACTTCCCGATGTCGGCTTATCAAGGGCTCCTGCTATATTTAACAAAGTGGTCTTACCCGCTCCGGATGTTCCCACTATAAATGTTACCTGTCCTCTGCTGAAGGTTAAATCAATATCTTTCAATATATTTCTGTCATTAATCTTTTTGCATATATGGCACAACCTTATCACCCGAATCCCCTCCTGTCTGTACATAATTTATTGAATTACCATATGCAATAACATACAATTTCATTTGACTGTCGTTTTTTTCATTCACGTATAAACCGTCTTTTATTTCAAGCGTGCTTATAAATTTTCTCTGTTCTTCTATATTCTCATAATTGTTCATCATTTCAAGCGAACTGAAAAACTGATATGTGGAAGTAATATCCGGTTCAATGCCGGCTCCGGCAGCCGACCTGCTTCCTCCGTCATTCGTCAGGGAAGCGTATACTTCTGACAACATTTCATCAGATACCAGATTCAATGATAAAATCCTGTCCATTACATACATATCGTTAATAAGAACGGAATTCTTCAGCTCTTCCTGCTTTAGTGCCGCTTTAACGCCTTTTTTTATTTTGGCGGTCTGCTTTTGTGTGAGTTTTATATCAGCATCAAAGATTCGGAGATCAGATACAATTTCAACAAGACGTCTTGTTGATATAATATCTGAACCAAGTGATTCAGCGGAATATTCCATTTCATCCAGCATATCATCTATCTGTTTTTGTATATATTTAATCCTGTAATCCGTTTCATAGTTATTTACAAGCTGTTCCAATATAATAACGTAGTACAGGTTACTGCTTCTCTCATACACGTTTTCACCTGACGCATCCCTGTCATATATAGAATTTATGTACGTTTTAATTTTATCCTTATCATATGAAAATCCTGTATATTGTGACAGCAGCACGCCGTAAACTGTTGATTTCAGGTCAGTTTCCAGTGTTACAGGAGATTCGGAGCTTAATGTATTATTAATTCTGTTAATTATTAATCCGTTAACCTTTTCATTATCCGCATTATTCATGTTATCCATGATGTTAAAGATTATATGCAGGTCCTGTATTTCTTCAACCTTCTGTTCATCCAGCGAATTATAATAATTATCAAGCTTCTCGCAGGAATATTTTTCATCAAAAATTACGGCAATATTCAGAAATTCAGAATACATTAATGCATCCGTTGATGTATCAATGACCATATCCTCGTAAGTCTTTCTCCAATATTCAAACCATTCCGACAATTCTGACATATCTGCTGTTTCATTCATCCCAAACACGGATATACAATGCAATATGTCTCCTCCCGAATTATACAATGAACTGCTGTTTCCGGTTAGAAATTCATAATTGTCATATGCCTCAGCAATACCTTTTTCTAATTCAAATCTTATTTTATCCAGATTATTCTTCATGGATTTTTTCACAAGTGCGGTTATGACCAGTTTAATGTGAGTGGAGTCGTTTTCACCATCCAGAAAGAACAGACACTGATTTTTATCATAGTATTTACAAAGCTCATTATTTACCATGTCATAATCCAAATCAATATCCATCAGACCGCACATATCAACATAATACAAAAGATTTAACAAATCCAGCTTAGTAACGTCTGTTGCAGATAAAAACAAAAAATCATCTTTCAATAAGCCAATATCATACTCAGGAAGCACACCGGCAAGTTTCACTATTGAATCTGCCGTATATAAATCGATTGATTTATATGACTTATCCGCAAATCCGCATACCTCACTGTTTTCTATATATAAAGACTGCAGTACATCGTTTATGTTATCCTTTGGCAAATCTGACAACGACGGTATGTGCATTTCACTGAAGCTTTGCTTATTAATTTCAGAATTTCTGTATCTGCTTATAAAAATGCAGGCAGTTATGGCAATAATTATTACTAAAAATGTAATTATAAGTATATTTCTGATTATTTTTTTATTCATATATGAGCTGCTCCGTTTCTGTTTTTTATCCGGTTGTAATTCGTTATTCATAAAAGCTGCAGTCTTTCAGTCCTAACGAATCAGGTTACATGAGCTGTTACACCCCTCTTTTTTGCATACGGCAGGCAGCCTGCAGGAATCACTTGAATGCTTTTATACTTTCATCTGATAAAACAAAAAAACTGCAATATTACAAGTAATATTGCAGTCGAACTATCATAGTATATCCCTACCTTAGACTCCCAACTTTGCGTCCCCGCATTTCTACAGGTTTGCCCTATTAATCTAACTCTGTCCATACCATAACATTTTTATATTTTTTTGTCAATTAATTTTTATTTTTCCCCAAACCATGTCTTATCAGTACCTGTCATATGATACAGTGTTGGTCTCAAGGTCATATGTAACTATATCTTCCCAGTTTCTGTGAAATACAAATTCCAGTGTCTTTTCCGAATTATTGAATACAACAGACCATTGTGTATTGCTTGTCGTCTCATTTGCCTTAGGAAGCTGTGAAGCTTTTTTCAGTGCCCGCCATGCCGTATCAATACCATAACTCCCTTCCTCTTCATCAAGTATGTCCTCTATATATTCATAGCGGTCCTTGCCATGTCCGTATATTCCGTTTTTTTCATATCCGGTAACTTTATCTGCATACAGTATAAAGAAATTTGTTACGGTTCTTGTTTTTGTTGCGACAAGTTCACGGGTATCACTGTGGCAGTCCCACTCAACCACTCTTCCGTCACCGGACGCATCATTAATGTAAAAATGATAGTCTCTGTTTGATGTTGCAAGCATATCATACTGTTTAAGAAGTTCTACCGCTTCTTCCGTTGTAGCAGCCCTGTCAAGCACAAGCCTTATTGCCAGTGTGGTTGCAATGGCCGGTTTACCGGTACTCTGCCTTGCCGGCTCACTGTCAAGCGTGAGAACCGCTATTGACACTCCTTTTTCATTCATGCCGTCAAGACATATAAACGGTGCTGTCAGACATGAAAGCTTTGATTTAATATTTTTATCCGCAGCATTGGCATTTACATTGTCAAGTGCTGCGAATGCAACGGATTTATAACCGTCTTCCGGTTCACAGTATACAAGCATTGCGGAAGTGTTATTTTTAAAATCATAATTTCTTCCCATCATGACGTTTCCATCCTCTGTTGTCAGAGAAAAAGCACTGCATGAAAAATCAGGTGCTTTTATGTGTACGGGCAGAAGAGGAAGTGCAGTCTTTACAACCGCATCAATAAATGACTGGTCATCCGTAATCCCATAATTTATCAGTTTATCAAGATCATAATCATACGAAACATTCATCCGGTACAGATTTATTCCTTCGTCATAATCCGTAATCTTCTTAATACTTTTTATGCTCTTAAAACGTGTTGCGTAAGTACAGGCAAACACTGCCGTCAGTATAAGCAGTATTGCCACAACGGATATAACTGCTGTAATGATTATCTTTTTTGCTTTACCCATGCTGCTCGCTCCTTTTGATTTAATGATTTATAATTAAATAGTAGCAGGTTATATGCATAAAATCAAGAAAAAAAGCAGCAACGGCTTATGCCGTCACTGCTTTAAACATTCCATAAGGTAATAATTACTTTAATACAACCTTAGCACCTTCAGCTTCGAGCTTCTTCTGAATATCCTCAGCTTCTTCCTTAGATGCGCCTTCCTTAATTGTCTTAGGAGCTCCGTCAACAAGGTCCTTAGCTTCCTTTAATCCAAGACCTGTGATTTCACGAACAACCTTGATAACCTTAACCTTAGCTTCCCCTGCTGATTCAAGTACAACATCAAATTCAGTCTTTTCTTCTTCTGCTGCTGCGCCTGCACCTGCTGCTGCAACTACAACGCCTGCTGCTGCTGAAACACCAAACTCTTCCTCGCAAGCCTTCACAAGGTCATTAAGTTCTAATACTGTTAACTTCTTGATTTCTTCGATAAATTCCTGAGTTGTCATTTTAAAATTCCTCCATTATAAATTTATTATTGATTATAAATTATGCTTCGTTCTTTTCAGCAATCTGCTTGATAACACGAGCAAAGTTGGTAATAGGTGACTGCATACTTCCAAGTAATCTTCCGAGAAGTTCGTCCCTTGATGGTATTGTTGCAATAACATTAATCTGGTCTTTTCCGTAATATGTTCCTGCAACCACTCCTGACTTAAGTTCAAGAGCCGGAGCCGTTTTGGCAAAATCATAAAGAATCTTTGCCGGTGCTGTTGCATCTTCCTTAGAAACAGCTATTGCAGTAGGACCTTCAAGGTCTGCCGACAGTGCTTCAAATTCCGTACCTTCAGCTGCACGCTTAATCATTGTATTCTTATATACCTTGTATACAACGCCTGCTTCTCTCATTTTCTTACGAAGAATGGTATCCTGTTCTACCGTAAGTCCGCGGTAATCTGCGATTACTGCTGCCTGAGCTCCGTTAAGCAGTTCAGCGATTTCATCAACGATAGGTTTCTTGATTTCAACCTTTGCCATGAATATATCCTCCTTATAGAATGTCATATAACGAAAATGTCTCCCGCAGACGGGAGACATTTTAAAGTCATAATGCTGTAAAATCTCCTCGGCAGGCGTTATCATCTTATGCCTTACGGCACCTGCTGTCTACGGTAGTGACTGTTTTCAGTTCAACGATTGATATAATATCAGCTCGTTATTATTTTGTCAAGTATAATTATCCGACATACTTTGCCGTATCAACCTTTACTCCCGGACCCATTGTGGATGTAAGAGTAATATTCTTGATATACTGTCCCTTTAATGCTGATGGCTTAGCCTTAATTATTGCGTCCATAACAGCCTTAAAGTTGTCTGTAAGCTTTTCTTCATCAAATGATACTTTTCCGATTGTTACATGAACAATGTTGGTCTTGTCAAGTCTGTATTCAATCTTACCAGCCTTGATATCTGCAATTGCCCTGGTAACATCCATTGTAACCGTTCCTGCCTTAGGATTCGGCATAAGTCCCTTAGGACCGAGTACACGTCCGAGACGTCCTACAACACCCATCATGTCAGGTGTGGCTACTACAACATCGAAATCAAACCATCCCTCATTCTGAATCTTAGGGATAAGTTCTTCTCCGCCAACATAATCAGCTCCCGCTGCTTCTGCCTCCGTTGCCTTTGCACCCTTAGCGAATACAAGAACCCTTACAGTCTTTCCTGTTCCGTGAGGAAGAACGACTGCTCCACGAATCTGCTGTTCTGCATGCCGTCCGTCACATCCTGTTCTGATATGTGCTTCTACTGTTTCATCAAATTTTGCCGTTGAAGCTTTCTTAACTAATGCAACTGCTTCTTCAGCACTATAAAGTGTTGCGCGGTCTACTAATTTAGCCGCTTCAACATATTTCTTGCCTCTTTTCATCTTAAAACCTCCTGGTGGTATTTGCGGGGTCTGCCCTCCCACAACTGCAACTGTTATTATTCTTCTACCGTAATACCCATACTTCTTGCCGTACCGGCTATCATGCTCATTGCTGCTTCAAGTGAAGCTGCGTTCAAATCAGGCATCTTCGTCTCTGCAATCTTCTGAAGATCTGCTTTTGAAATCTTAGCAACCTTATTCTTGTTAGGAACACCTGATCCAGACTTAATATTGCAGGCTTTCTTAAGAAGAACTGCTGCAGGTGGAGTCTTAGTAATAAAACTGAAGCTTCTGTCTGCATATACTGTTATTACAACCGGTATAACGGTATCACCCATATCGGCTGTCTTTGCGTTAAACTGCTTCGTAAACTCAACGATGTTAACGCCATGCTGACCAAGAGCCGGACCAACCGGTGGAGCTGGTGTCGCTTTGCCAGCAGGAATCTGTAATTTGATATAACCTGTTACTTTCTTTGCCATTTTGGCACCTCCTAAAATAATGTGGTGTTTACGGGAATCACCCTCCCACGCAGATCATATAATGACCGGCATATCCGTAAAAAACGGATTTCTGTATTCGATAAACGGCTGCCCGTCTGCGAATCTGTTTTACATACGGCGTATTTCGTTAAAAGCGAGTTCAACCGGTGTCTCCCTGCCGAACATGTCAACGTTAATCGTAACCGTCTGCTTGCTTTCATTAATGCTTCTGATAACACCGACCGTGTCTTCCCATACGCCTGATATTGCAACTATAGTCTCTCCAACAGCATACTCCGACGCTGACGGCTTACCGCCGTTGATTCCTAAATTCTTCATTTCCGCATCAGTAAGCGGAACCGGCTTGGAACCCGGACCCACAAAGCCCGTAACGCCTCTTGTATTCCTTACAACATACCATGTATCATCATTCAGAATCATGTGTATAAGAACATATCCCGGAAAAATTTTCTTCTGAACCTGTTTTCTGACACCGTTCTTCAGCTCTATAACATTCTGTAACGGAACCGAAACTTCAAGAATCTGATCCTGAAGATTTCTATTTTCAATAGTCTTCTCAATATTGGCTTTAACTTTATTTTCGTAACCTGAATATGTATGCACTACATACCAGTTAGCTCCTGACACTTCCATCCAATCACCTGTTCCTTATTTCACAATAATTTTGTCCAATCCCATTGTGATTAACAAATCTAATCCGTAAATTACCAATGCAGTCAGCAGTGAGCATACAATTACTGCCACCGTCTGTCTGCCGAGTGATTGGCGGTTAGGCCAGATGATTTTCTTAAATTCCGACTTCACGGAAGAAAAAAAACCGTTCTTTTTCTTCTTATTCTTCACTGAAGCCTTCGCCGTTTTGACGGTAAGCTCTTCAACCGATATTTCTTCGATTGATTTTCCGCCGTCAACGATTTCTTTTTCTAAATCACCCATCTCGGCCACCTCTCAAAAAAAAATTATTTTGTTTCCTTGTGCATTGTGTGTGCCTTACAGAATCTGCAATATTTCTTGGTTTCCATTCTGTCCGGATGAGTCTTCTTATCCTTCGTCATATTGTAGTTTCTCTGTTTGCAGTCTGTACAGGCTAATGTAATCTTAACACGCATGACCTACACCTCCATAATATATATCCATTAAATTTGGGCATAAAAAAAAAGCCTTTACTTCCAATAGCTTTTACACTATATCACAGCACATATGACCGCGTCAAGATTTTTTTCAAAAAAATAGTGACATATCACGTGCCGCATTATATAATATAGATGTAAAAATGGATTTTTACATCTGATACATCATACGACAAGGAGGTGACCTGTATGATCAGTAATATCTATGCGTACTATATATCCCAATATGGTTCCCGTCCGTACAGCCGTTATAATACTCATAAGAAAGAAGAGCTTCGTGACGTATACAATAATATCGTACGTCTTAACAGGGCAAGTCCTTTCTACAGTATGGATATTTCAGAAGAATCCCAGAAATTTGCAATTGACATTAAGGAAAGTGCCGGTTCACTGGCAGAGACATTATCAGAAATCAATGATGTCATCAATGGCGGAATATCTTTTAAAAGCACCGCAGTATCAGATGATCCGGATACGGTAGATGCCGATTACATAGGTGATAACACATTCCCTGATGAGGAATACGGTTTTTCAATAGAAGTCAGACAGCTTGCAACCCCTCAGGTTAATACCGGCAACTATGTGAGTCAGACCGGAAAAGGACTTATGCCCGGAACATATTCATTTGACGTCAATATAGGCTCAATTACATATGACCTTAAATTCATGGTCAGTGACAGCGAGAACAACCGTGCCGTGCAGAACAAGCTTTCCCGTCTTATAAACAACGCCAACATCGGACTTCATTCTGCGATTCTTACCAACGGCATTAACCGAACCGCCATCGAAATAACCTCCAACATGACGGGTATTCATGACAGACCGGTAATATTTGCCATAAGTGACACGGATGCAACCGAACAAAGCGGTGCCGTTGAGCTGTTCGGGCTGGACAGAACAACACATTATCCGTCTAACGCGGTTTTCAGTATTAACGGGAATGAGAAAATCTCATCCTCCAACGTTTTTACCGTGGACAGAAGATTCGAGCTTACACTGAAGCAGACACACGAACCAGGAAGGGCTGCCACAATAAAACTTGTCCGTGATCCCGATTCCGTAACGGACAGCATCAGCCGACTGGCAGAATGCTACAATGGCATGGCATCTCTTGCGCGGAAAAGCAATACATTCGGAAGCCGTAAGCTTCTTGCCGACTTGTCGGAAATCACAACACGACATCGTGAGGCGCTGCTTTCCAATGGGTTATCAGTTAACAGGGAAGGATATATGGAGACAGATAAGGAAAAAATACATTCCCTTTCTGCAGACGGGCTTTTAAGCAGCTTATCAAAGCTCGGCCCTTTTAAGAATTCTTTGGAGAAAAAAGCAAAAGACATAATGATTAACCCAATGGAATATATCAGCAAATCCATTATAAGCTATAAAAATCCGGCACATCCTGATGGTGATACTTATTCAACCTCCATTTACACCGGTATGCTGTATAACGGCTATTGTTAAGTACTGTCCTGTTCATTGAACACGATGGTACTTTTCAATCTTGCCCGTGCCCTTGAAAGCCGCTTTGATACCGCATTTACGGAGATGCCTTCTTCCACGGAAATCTCTTCTATGCTTTTGTTATGTATATACCTCTTCTCAAAAGCCCTCCGTTCAGACTTCGGCACAACGGACAGCATTTTCCCTATTTCATCACGGTCAATAAATTCATATCCGTCTTCACTGACTAATTCCTC
Organism: uncultured Butyrivibrio sp.; assembly: GCA_964405265.1. GTDB lineage: Bacteria > Bacillota > Clostridia > Lachnospirales > Lachnospiraceae > Eshraghiella. The sequence goes on along the minus strand of CAYONC010000008.1, from coordinate 66,498 downwards.
TCCCTGCATCTCTTCCCTGAATCCATACTCTTTTCCCTCAGGATTTTCTGCATACATTTTGCTGATTTTTTCCATAACGCCATACAGATATTCTCTCTGTCTGTCCCCGTTTATTGACATAAACCACTTTTCGTGTGTCATGACTGCCATAAAAATATCACTGGTTATATCCTCTGAAATTTCTCTTTTGCCGACTCTTGCGTCAACTGCTTCTAACAGTTCTTTTTTACAGCATCTGTACAATTCTTCTATATTATTTATCTTAAGTATACCGGACATTCATTCACCCCCTTACATATACTCTGTTATATATGTTGCAAAAAGTGCATGAAGGTAACTGCATTTTCAGATATCCGGCACAAATTTTTTCATTTCATCAAAACGGTTATTATAACAATGGTATTTTTTAACTTTATTATATCCGTTTTTGGCTATCCGTTTTCTTTCTTCATCATGCTCAAGATAATATTTTACCTTTTTAATAAGATCTTCTTCATCCTCAAAAATAACGAGGTCTTTTCCGTTTTCAAAGTACAAAAGAAGCTCCGGCCGGTAATTTGTAATACAGAAGCCTCCCGCACTTAGAATGTCCCATACTCTTAAAGGTATGCCGGTTCTGATGCTTTTTATCGTAAAATTAAGATTTATCCGGCTCCTGTTAAAAACCTTGGGTGCCGTCTCCCAGTAATCAGCAATCCCCTTGTTATTCACCCCCGGCATATCAAGGCTTTCGTCATCCGTATACAAATCAACAGAACATATCCGTGAAATCCTTGCAATAAGCCGCTTTCTCTCCATCTGGGCCGTTTTAAATCCAAGCACGGTCGTTGCAAATATGAGAGGCAGATCAGAAAATGAATCCTCTGATTTTGCGAGAACAAAATTCCTGTTCAGCTCAGTTACAACACCGGCATCCAAAACATCATCAAAGATGTATTCTCCGTGCAGCGAGGACTGAATTTTCAATACCGCGTCAAAATATCCCTTCAGATATTCCGGAAGATGTTCATACACTTCATCATAGGAATTTTTGTTGTACATGCTGCCTACAAAGGATATGTCGCAGTCATACCGTTCCGGATCAGCGGCGTCTGCAAGCAGTTTATCCACCCTGTCCACAGCACCGCACAGCGGAAGATATTCAATGTCTGCTCCCATATCTTCAAATTCTGCCTTATTAAACATATCGAAGGTAAAAATTTTATTAACGCTGTTAAACACGGTTTTGTGATACATCGTTCCAATCGGCGAATCACAGCACCAGCTGACATACGGTATTTTTCTTTCTTCACACGCCGTTGAAATAATCGGGAAATAATTTACCGTAAATACACAGTCATATTTACACGAATCTAATTTTCCGGTAAATTTTCTGTAAAAATACATATCCGTATCATAATTGGACATTTCGCCGCTGATTTCATCAACGCGGTGTCCCCTGCGCCTGAGTCCGTCTGCTATATCCTGCTGGTTATATGCCTTCCATCTGTACATCAGAATAATCATTTTGTATTCTTTCCTTCGCTTTTTTGTAATCTCCGCACTTCCTGTAATGCGCAAGTGCTTCTTCCCTATATCCGAGGCACTGGTATATTACCCCGATATTATATTCCGCAAGATATGAATTTACCCCTTCAAGACTGCATTGCCCGTACTCCTGTGCCTTAGTGAACATCGTCACGGCTTCATCAAATCTGGCATTGTTCATAAATATAAGTCCCATAAGGAAAACATAGTCCGCGCTGTATGAAAAATCATCATAAAGATTAATAAATCCCATCGCTTCCCCGGTCATTTTCAGATTAATCATTGTATAGCCGTATGAAATAATCATGTCCAGCACATATTCAAGCTTCGGGTCAAGATCATATGATGATGCACGTTCAAAACATCTGAGGGCTTCATCATAATTTCCTGCCATATAATTGCTTTTTCCAAGCTGGTAAAGCAGATACGGATCTTCTCCTTTTGAAAGCTCCTTCTTAAGAAGTACGATATTTCTCTCTGTTTTTTTCTTTATATTATCCGGTGTTCCTTCATATCCGACATGTCTGAAGGTTATCCCCGCTTCATAAGTCTCCGTCACGCATTTATCCCCAATGGGAACTATCTGTTCGTGGACCGCCCCTTCATACCTGTAAAGTCTCCGGTCAAAAATCCGGCTCAGTTTTTCATTTGACGAATTCTCACTGCCCTCCCTTGAATAAACATTGTTGAGATTTATTCTTCCTATCTTATCCGTATTGGATGATACCTTCCGGACAAATTCATTCCAGTCAAATTCCTGCACAAATTCATCCGTATCAACAATCATAACCATGTCATTCCCGGCTTTTGAAACTGAAAAATTTCTGGCTTCAGCAAAATCATTATCCCATTTGAAGGAATATACCTTGTCGGTATACCTGCCGGCAATCTCTTTTGAATTATCCTGCGAGCCCGTGTCAACAACAACAATTTCAAAAGGATAACGCGATATACACTCAAGACATTTTTCAAGATATTCAGATTCATTTGCAGTAATTATGCATACAGACATCTCCATAAGATCCAACCCTTCCGTTCTGATACGATTCTTGTTATATTCTACCATGATACTGCGTCATTTTCTATTGATTTATAAATTTTATGCTGTTAAACTGTAACCATATCGTTATGGAGGATGTGCAGCATGAAAATACTTCTTATTCAGCACAAAAATTTCGGAAAGGAAGACATTCTTGAAGCATTTACACACATGGGGCATGAAGCGGTTACATATGATTTCCCTGACTTTTTAAAATATGATGTTTCCCCGTCCCTGTTAAATTTTGATAAGACTCTGAATACCGAAAAACCTGATATGGTATTTTCTTCAAATTATTCTCCAAACATATCCGCACTGTGCTGTTCTCACGGCATACCTTATGCCGCATGGGTATATGACAGTCCGTTAGTCAATCTCTATTCAGCAACGCTTGCCAATCCCACCAATTACGTGTTCATTTTTGACAGTGACGAATACCTGCGGTTCAAAAAAAATGGTGTCTCCACCGTATATTACCTGCCGCTTGCAGCCAACACGGCAAGAATGGATAAAATGCTTCCTACCGCAGACATCCATAAGAAGTTAGATGCCCCCGTGTCCTTTGTAGGAAGGCTTTATGATGAGGATACCGACCTGTTTGCAAATACATCAGGCATAAGTGAATACGGCAGGGGATACCTCGACGCAATGACAGAAGCACAGCGCCTTGTAAGCGGATTCAGCTTTACCGAGCAGCTGATTAAAGGAGAGTTTTTTAATGAACTTAAACGCACCGTTCCGTGCAGGGAGACACCCGGAATCTCAGTAACAGATGAATACATATATTCAAGATATTTCATAGACAGACGACTGACCAGCATTGAACGCAAGTCAATTCTGGCATCACTTTCAGAAGAATTTGATGTCAGCCTGTACACTGTAAATCCCACCCCTTATCTTCCGCATGTCAGAAACATGGGTTCGGTTAATGCATACAGTGAACTCCCTTATGTCTTTAAGTGCAGTAAAATCAACCTCAACATTTCACTTCGGAGCATTCACTCCGGAATACCTCTTCGTGCAATGGAAATAATGGGAGCACATGGTTTTCTTCTCAGTAATTTTCAAAGGGATTTTATTGAATATTTTGAACCCGGCACGGACTTTGTATATTATGAAGATGAACAGGACCTGAAAGACAAATGCCGTTTTTATCTCAGCAATGACAGTGAGCGTATCGCAATAGCAGACAACGGCTACCGTAAGGTTCGTGATTATTTCTCTTATGAAGCCATGCTTCAGAACATTATTGATACGGTTTTCGGATGACATGGTTAAAGCCGATGTCCTGCATATTAAAGCAGAACACCGGCTTATATTATATCCGTTATTATTACTGGAGAAGTGAAAGTACTCCCTGAGTTGCCTGATTCGCCTGGGCAAGCATTGACTGTCCTGCCTGTGAAAGAATGCTGTTCTTACTGTATTCAACCATTTCTGAGGCCATGTCAACATCTCTGATAAGTGATTCAGCCGACTGTGTATTTTCAGATGTCGTATCAAGGTTGGCGATTGTATGCTCAAGTCTGTTCTGGATTGCTCCAAGGTCTGAACGTAAGCCTGATACTGACTTGATATCCTGCTGGATAAGTGTCATTGCATTGGCATAATCATCATTCGTATCCGTAACGGTATCGTTAGATGTTGAAGGGTCATCAAGCGAAAGTGCATCAAGTGTTCCTTTACCGTCATCAGTTGCACCTATTGTATTGGATGCTACTGAGCTGAGTGAGCTGATATCAATGGTTATTGTCTGACCTTCCTTAGCACCTACCTGAAGATTTTTATTTGAAAAATCACCATTCAGAAGATTCATGTCGTTGAACTGTGTTGATGATTCTATTCTTCTAAGCTCTGCACCGAGCGATTTGATTTCCTTGTTAATGGCTGCACGGTCAACAGATGTATTGACATCATTGGCACCCTGTGTTGCAAGCTCATTCATACGCTGAAGAATTGAATGTACTTCATTCAATGCACCTTCTGCCGTCTGAATAAGTGAAATACCATTCTGGGCATTATCCGAAGCTTTATTAAGGCCTCTTATCTGGCTTCTCATTTTCTCTGAAATCGAAAGACCTGCCGCATCATCTCCTGCCCTGTTAATTCTGTATCCTGATGATAACTTCTCAGTTGACTTCGCCTGTGCGTCTCCTACGATTCCCAACTGTCTGTTAGTATTCATTGCTGTAAGGTTATGCTGTACTACCATAATATATTTCCTCCTTGAATGCCTCTTAGCGATACTCTTTCTTCACGTATCTTTTGGCCTGTTATTTTCCATTCAACTTATATATCGGTAGTGTGATAAAATACTTAACCCCTTTTTTAATTATTTTTTATTTTTTTCAAAAAACGGGACTGCCCCTTTCGGAGCAGTCCTTCATGCGTATTTCATGGGGTCTTAATTAATTTTTTATTTTTCCTTCTCTAATGATATTTTACCGAAATCAATTTCAACGACCTTATTATCGCGAAAAACATACTCTCTCATATAAGTACATTCACCCTCAGAAAGAATCAGTTCTGCAAGGTTTTCTTCTGAAATCCCGGTATTTCCTTCTACTTTCAGAAGCACTCCTTTTTTTCTTAATTCCTTAAATTCATTAGTCAGGGAAGTCTTGTCATACATTGTTCTGCTATCCATATAAGCCTTCCCGTAACAGGCATTGTACAGCATTTGTGATATATTGACTGCCTGTTACTGCCTACCATGATGATGTAAGCTTCTGCATGAAAAGAAGTTCCTTTTCTCCGAGTGTATACGGATCCGGCATATACGGTATTTCCGTAATATTTATGTTGAAATGCCTTTTCATGTACTTTAACGTCTTTACGTTACAACAGTTTGCAAGAAAAGTACAATCCTTCATGCTTCCGTCCGCTGCACATTTTACCGCATATGCAGCATAATGCTGCAGCTTCCACCATGACAGGTTTCCTATTATAAGTTTTTTGTTACAAAGCAAAAAGGCTTCCTTATCCGCTTCACAGTCATGTCCAAAATCCATGATGACGCACGAATATCCCATGGATACGATGTCCGCAAGCTCTTTTATACCCGACTGTTCAAAGATTGATATTTTTTTATGAAAATATTTATTTTTATGTCCGTCAATGGCGGAGCGTATAATCCTTGCCTGCCTGAAACAGCCCGAATGGTTCATTTCAACGATTGCCGTCCGTTCTCCCATGGTTATTCCGCAAAATACCGCAAGCATCATTGCAAGATGTGTGCTTCCTGCACCTCTGTGGGTGCCTGCCACACCAATCATCATATTTTTCTGACTCAGAATGGTAACCAGTCCTTTTCGCTTTTAGCTTTAATTATGCATGGCACCCTCACAGGATTAGGCAAGCCATGCTTCCTGACAACGGTCTTATATCTTCCGACATCACTGTGTGTAATCATCACATGAAATTTCCCGCTTCGGTCATTTAAGGGGATGTCATACCGCTCAAGAAAATCATATAGCCGTTTTATCTCATATGCTTCACAGCCGGTCACAATACATACCGTGTCACCAGAAAGAAAGTAATTTAGGTTTTTCTCAGATATAACGCCAAAATCTCTTATGACGGCACTATATCCGGAAAAATCAGGCGGGGCAACATGTCCGTTATATTCTGGAAACATATTAATTCCTCTGCAGTTAAATATTCCCCCGTTAAATTCAAAATCATTGTCCTTCGCAATCTCAAGAAAATCTCCGCTGTCATTACATTCGCATATAATCACTCCGTTTTTCTTCCTGAGCATGCCCTCAGCAATTCTGAACGAACAGAAGGTAGTTCCGCAGTGTCTCTCTACACCGCCCACATGGATATTAAAGGATACATCACTACCGGTTTTTATTTTTTTAATTTTAAGAAGTTTCTTTTCCAGATAACCAAGGGATACAATTCTCTCCGTATGTGAATGACATATGCATTTACGGATTAATTCCCCCAGCTCAGGAGGGTGAACTCCCTTCACCGCTTCCGCAGACTTCATACCGGTAAGCATTTCAAGCATTAACACACCGACGGAATATATGTCACTTGCGGAGCTTATCTTCCCTTTTCCATACATCTCCGGTGATGCATATCCCACGGTTCCCGTTTTTACCTTTAAAAATGTGCCTTCCAGCCATGAGCTGCCGTAATCAAGCAGTCTCAGGTTTCCATTCTGCAGCATTATGTTATCCGGCTTTATGTCAAGATGACATATGCCTGCGGAATGAAGATATTTAAGCACGTCGCAAAGCTTCAGAATAATTCCTGTCGCCTCAGCGGTATGAAATTGTCCTTTTTCGGAAATTAATTCTTTCAGTGATTGTCCCTGCACATATTCCTCAACAATATATATGCATTCTTCATCTTCTTCTATATCATATATGATTGGAATTGCAGGATGTCTTAGATTTTTTAGAATATCGGCTTCCCTGTATGCCATATCACAGAGTCCCCGACATTTTCTGATGCACTTGATTGCACGAAGCACTTTAAGATTAATATGTTCAGCAAGATATACAGTTCCGAATGAGCCGCCCGAAAGGACCTTCCTGACTGCGTATCTGCCAAACAGTTCTCTGCTGTTACTGATCGCCTGTCTACCTCCAAGCACTCCGGTATATCCCGTGTGTATCCAATTCCCATAATATTACTTTTTATTATTATTTTCAAGTAAAAATTGCAAATTTATTATTTTTTTAACAAAAAAATCACTTATTTTTCATTTCTCAATATTTACATTATTAATTCAGTTGCTGTATACTAATACTATTAAAAAGACTTATCATGAAGGGATGTGATTTTTTGAAAATCGAAAAAATAAGTGATACACAGATTCGCTGTACTCTTAACGAAGAAGATCTCCAGTCGCGCGAACTCAAGCTGAGTGAGCTTGCTTATGGTACGGAGAAGGCAAAATCGCTTTTTCAGGATATGATAGACCAGGCATCCCACGATTTTGGATTTCAGGCAGACAACCGTCCGCTTATGATAGAAGCAATTCCCGTTTCCCCGGATTGCATAATACTTGTGATAACTAAGGTGGATGACCCCGAGGAGCTTGAGAAGAAATTTTCCGGCATTCTTCCTACAATGGAAGAAATTTCCGATAATAATCCGGATGAAACTGATGATTTCATTCCGATGCTTGACACCCTGACGGCAGACCGTGAGTCTGATGATATTGCTGAGGATTCCGAAACCATATATGCTGACGGCGATTCCCATGACGATGACGTCTGCTCCGTATCCGGAACATTTGTATTTAATTCGCTGGATGACGTCTGTCGTGCCGTAAGTGAAACAGGCTGGGATTATACCGGTATATCCTCTCTTTACAAGGACGCTGCCGGCAGATATTATCTGTATACAGCCTGTGAATCCGTCCGCGGCAAGGATAATTTTGCCCGGTACTGCAGTCAGCTTTCCGAGTACGGAACAACTGCCGGAAGTCATCTGTCCAGGCCTTCATTTCTTGAAGAACATTATGAATGTATTATCCGTAATAATGCCGTTAATATTCTGAAAAATCTGTAATAAAAATATGAAGCTCCGGTTTAATTATCCCGGAGCTTCGCTTTTTGTGTTTATTCATCTTCATTGAATATCATCACATGATACCTGCCGTCAGTTACATACATCTTAATCGCATCGGTTTTTTCCTCCCAGCCGATATCTGACTGCCAGTAGTATTTTATGCTTACTTCATACATGGCACTGATAGAATCTTTATCTCCCGTACTGCTCTCTATTCTGTCATTGACTGCTGACACATATTCATCCCGATATGCCTTATGAGAATACAGCACCATGTCCTTGTATACAAGGCTTGTACTGTCAAGGCTCTCCTTCAGTACTGAAGCCAGCTTCTCTCTGTCCGCATTATTCTGTATCATTACAGCCTCAAGAAGCGCCTCCGAATAACATATGTCAATTAATTTATCAGTATCCTTATCATTAATACTGTCAAAATACAGCTTAACCGCTTCTTCCGCCTTACCCTGATTGAAATTTTCATATGCTTCACCATAGTCCACAGGTTCATTTTTTTTATTGTTTTTTTCATTCTGATGGCGTGTAATCAGCAGGGCAGCCACAAGTATTACGGTCAGCAGGGATATTCCTGACGCAATTAATATATTTTTTTTATTGATTTTTTTCCGTGGTTTCAGTTTTCTTTTCATATATCTGCCTTTCATACTAATTCTTAATGCTTATTATATTTCCTGATATCTTTTTTTTCAACAGGGTTTTATGTTATACTGAACAAATAAATAACTTTGAAAGGATTTACACGAAATTGGATATCATACAGAAAATAACCGATGAGCTGCAGGTCAGAAAATGGCAGACGGATGCAGCAGTAAAACTGATTGATGAAGGGAATACCATTCCCTTCATTTCAAGATACAGAAAGGAAGCAACCGGCGGACTTAATGACGAACAGCTCCGCAGACTTGGCGAGCGGCTGACTTATCTCAGAAATCTTGAAGACCGTAAAGAAACGGTATTATCTTCCATTGAAGCACAGGGGAAGATGACGGATGAATTAAAGTCTAAAATAGACGAAGCTGAAACGATGGTGGTTCTTGAAGACCTGTACAGGCCATACAGGCAGAAAAAAAGGACCCGTGCGATTATAGCAAGAGAACGCGGACTTGAAGGTCTTGCATCAATAATCATGCTCCAGCGTATGAACAGACCAATTGAAGATGAAGCTGCCGCCTATATCAGACCGGATAAGGGCATACCTGACTCAGATACCGCCATTGCCGGTGCATCGGACATTATTGCTGAAGAAATATCCGATAATGCCGATTTCAGACAATACATACGAAGTAAAACACTTAAAGAAGGAATATTAATTTCCTCCGCCAAGGATCCTGACGCTGAATCCCCTTATGAAGGCTATTATAATTTTTCAAGTCCGTTTAGCAGACTTACGGGATACAGGATACTTGCAATCAACCGCGGCGAAAAGGAAAAATTTCTGTCCGTTGACGTTGAAGCTCCGGCTGACTCCATAATACGCTATCTTGAGAAAAAAATAATTACACGTGATAATCCGTACACATCCCCTGTAATTAAAGCAGCTATTGCCGACAGCTATTCAAGGCTTATTGCGCCGTCGGTTGAGCGTGAAATACGCAGCATCCTCACGGAAAAAGCCGAAGATGGAGCCATTACCGTTTTTTCCAAAAATCTCCGTCAGCTTCTTATGCAGCCGCCGGTTTCAGGAAAGACTGTTTTAGGCTGGGACCCTGCATTCCGTACCGGATGCAAGCTTGCGGTTGTTGATCCTACGGGCAAAGTGCTTGATACGGTTGTCATATATCCTACCGCACCCCAGAATAAGGTGGCAGAATCGAAAACCATACTTAAAAAACTTATTAAAAAATACAACATATCCCTTATATCATGCGGAAACGGTACTGCATCAAGGGAATCCGAAGCCGTAATTTCAGAGCTTATCAGTGAAATTCCGGAAAACGTACAATATGTAATCGTCAATGAAGCCGGAGCATCAGTATATTCAGCAAGCAGGCTTGCAAGCGAAGAGTTTCCAAATTTCGATGTAGGACAGAGAAGTGCCGCATCCATTGCAAGGCGTCTTCAGGATCCCCTTGCCGAGCTTGTAAAAATTGAGCCGAAAGCAATAGGAGTGGGACAGTATCAGCATGACATGAACCAGAAAAAGCTTGCCTCAAGCCTTGACGGTGTTGTTGAAGACTGCGTAAACCGCGTAGGTGTCAACCTTAATACGGCTTCCGCCCCTCTGTTGGAGCATATTTCAGGAATAACAGCCTCACTTGCCAAAAATATTGTTGCATACAGAGAGGAAAACGGAAAATTTGTCACGAGGAAAGAGTTGTTAAAGGTTCCGAAGCTCGGACCTAAAGCATACGAACAGTGTGCAGGTTTTATGAGAATAACGGACGGAGTCAATCCTCTTGACTCTACAAGCGTACATCCGGAATCATATGATAAAGCCTTGCGTCTCCTTGAAAAAACCGGTCATTCACCTGAGGACATAAGGAACAGAACCCTGTCCGGTCTCTCCTCACACATACAGGACTACGGCAGGCTGTCCGAAGACCTTGGAATAGGTGAACCTACCCTCAGGGATATTGTGAAGGAGCTTGAAAAGCCCGGACGCGACCCGCGTGAAGAAATGCCAAAGCCGGTTCTGCGAAGTGACATTCTCTCCATGGAAGACTTAAAGCCGGGAATGATTCTGAACGGTACGGTACGTAATGTCATTGATTTCGGTGCGTTTATAGATATAGGCGTGCATCAGGACGGTCTTGTGCATGTATCCCAGATTACGGCAGAAAAATATGTCAGGCATCCAATGGATGTTCTCAACGTCGGGGATGTTGTCCAGGTAAAAATTCTTAGTATTGATTCTGCAAAAAAAAGAATACAGTTATCAATGATTCTGTGATTAAAAAACGTGCTGTCTGAAAAGGTTATACCTGATTCAGCAGCACGTTATTTTATTCAGGATATATCATCCTGTCTTCAGTCGGATTTTCCAAAACTTCTTTTGCAAACTTTGCCATGTAGAGCTTCGCCGTTGCAAGATCATTATCAAGATAATTTCCGCAGTCTTTCGGTGAATATCCCGGTATGTCGCCTTCATACCCTGCAACATATTCTGCCATTTCCCTAAGTACGGGAATGATATCCGCAGGTGCAAGCTCTCCGACAAGAATCAGATAAAATCCCGTTCTGCATCCCATCGGTCCAAAATATATAACACTGTCCTTCCATTTCGGATGAGTTCTCAAAAATGTTGCTCCCATGTGTTCAATTGTATGTATTCCCGCTGTTCCCATTACTTTTTCAAAATTTGGACGTGTAAATCTCAAATCAAATGTCGTTATCGAGAGTTCTCCTATCCTGTCCTGACGTGATACATATACACCTGTCAGAAGCTTCATGTGATTAACCTTAAAGCTTGCTATTTTATCCATTATAAGTTTCCTCCTGTCTTCGTAAGTACATATTCTGCTTCAAACCGTTCTGACGGATTGAAACCATCGCCGGCATCCGCCATAATATTTTCTGCCGTCTCTGCATCTATCAGGTTCCGCAGCTTAACTGAATGGTTTTCAATAGGAACATACGCACTTTTTCCATCCATTAATGACTTCAGCCCGTAATACATCACCGCATCACCGTTTTTCCGGGTGAGCTTTGTAATTTCTTCAACCCTGCATACGCCAAGGGTTTCACTGTATATTATTTCTTTTTTCTGGTACATGTCTCCTCCATAGCTTACGCCGTATTATATTTTTATCATAAGATTTTATCTTTTGCAAATCATTTACTTATTTCAATTATATGATGATTTTATCATACGTAAAAATTTATGCAACAGCCTTAAACTATCTGTTTTTCCATATTTTTCCACTATTTGTACTCCGCCTATTGTTCCGACAGTGAACTCCTTATAATATATAATGTCTTTAAAGGAGCGTGAAAATTATCATGGTTTTAATTGGTCAGAATATAAAGACTTTAAGAAATGAATTCCGGTTGACTCAGAGTGAACTGGCACAAAGGCTTGGTGTTGCAAAGTCCACTGTTTCGGCTTATGAGAGTGATGCACGTCAGCCCTCCTATGATGTATTAATAAGGCTCGCACAGGTATTCCGTACCAATGTTGATACACTGATTAACCACAATGGTGCTAAGGTAATTGATGTAAGCAGCCTCACGGTTGACCAGATAATGACTCTTGAACGTGTAATTTCTTATTTTGCTGAACTTAACAGTCTTCATGAATCCAAATAAAATATATCTCCCCAACCGTACCGGTTGCAGGGAGATATTGTATTTTCAGCCAAGCGTCTTATCTCTGTATGAAAAAAGCTCTTCTACATACATTCTGCCGAGCGAACTTAGCGTAACGCCCTTTTTAACAAGATATCCTATTGTCATGATTTCATCAGACTTAAGCCTTACGGCACAGTATTCATTTCCGTTAAGCTCCTCACATATTATCCCCGAACACATCGTATATCCGTTCAGCCCCACCATAAGATTCAGCAACGTGGCTCTGTCATTTGCTTTAATAAGCTGCTTATATCCGTATGTACTCAGTACCTCTTCCGAAAAATAAAAGGAATTACTGTTGCCCTGTTCAAAAGACAGACACGGATAATTTTCAAGCTCCTTCATGTCAATTTCCTTTTTTCCGGCTAACGGATGTCCCTTCCACATATACACATAAACATGCCATTTCATTATCGGATTAAATTCCAGACCGTTTTCCTCAAATATCCTCATCAGAATTTTTCTGTTGAAATCGTTAACATATAATATGCCTATTTCACTGCGGAAGCTTCTTACGTCTTCTATTATCTCGTGGGTCTTCGTCTCCCTGATTGCAAATTCATATTCGCTCATGCCATAGCATTTTACCAGTTCCACAAACGCTTTGACAGCAAAAGTATAATGCTGGGTGGAAACACCGAATTTTTTTCTGACCGTTTCCTTGTATACATATTTCTGTTCAAGAAGGGAGTACTGTTCCATAACCTGTCTCGCATATCCGATAAATTCCTCACCTTCCTGCGTAACGTCAACACCTCGGCTGCTCCGCCTGAAAATGGTAATGCCCGTTTCACCCTCTATGTCTTTTACCGCCGCCGACAGGCTCGGCTGTGCCACAAAAAGTTTTTTCGCTGCTTCGTTTATTGATTTTTCTTCCGCTATTGCGATAATATATTTAAGCTGTATCAGTGTCATGCATTTTTCCTTCTTTTTGGTTTATTATAATGCATCAAAAGCCTGCTGTAAATCCTCGATTATATCATCAATATGTTCCGTTCCTATCGACAGTCTTATGGTATTCCGTCTTATCCCCTGTGCTTCAAGCTCCTGTATGTCAAGCTGTGAATGCGTTGTCGTCGCAGGATGAATCACAAGGCTTTTAACATCCGCCACATTTGCCAGCAGTGAAAAAATTTTAAGGCTGTCTATAAATCTGTACGCTTCTTCCTGTCCTCCTTTTATGTCAAAGGTAAAAATCGAAGCACCTCCGTGCGGAAAATATTTTTCGTAAAGCGCATGGTCCGGGCGGTCTGCAAGAGAAGGGTGGCTTACTCTTTCCACCTTAGGATGGGATGTAAGAAATTCCACAACCTTCTTCGTATTTTCCACATGACGCTCTATTCTGAGCGATAGCGTTTCAACTCCCTGAAGAAGCAGAAATGCATTAAACGGTGAAATTGCCGCTCCCATGTCTCTAAGCAGTATTGCCCTTATATATGTTACAAACGCCGCTTCTCCCGCCGCTTCTGCAAATGATAATCCGTGATATCCCGGGTTAGGCTCTGTTATTGCCTTATGTTTTCCTGATTTTTTCCAGTCAAACCTGCCTGAGTCAATAATGATTCCGCCGAGTGATGTTCCGTGTCCCCCGATAAACTTAGTGGCAGAGTGTACCACAATATCCGCCCCATGCTCTATCGGACGTATCAGATAAGGCGTACCGAATGTATTATCCACTACAAGCGGTATTCCGTGAAGATGTGCAATTTCTGCCAGTTCATCAATATCCGGAATATCCGCATTCGGATTCCCAATGGTTTCTATATACAGTGCTCCCGTATTGTCTTTTATTGCATCTTCAACCTCTTCCGTATTATGGATGTCAACAAACGTTGTACTGATACCATACATCGGAAGTGTATGTGCAAGCAGGTTATAGCTTCCTCCATATATGGTTTTCTGTGCCACTATATGCCCTCCGCTACGGGTAAGTGCCTGAATTGTATATGCTATTGCTGCAGCTCCCGACGCAACAGCAAGTGCTGCGGTACCACCCTCTAAAGCTGCAATTCTTTTTTCGAGTACTTCCTGTGTTGAATTGGTAAGCCTGCCATATATGTTACCTGAATCTGCAAGTCCGAACCGTGCGGCAGCATGTGCCGAATCATTAAATACATATGATGTCGTCTGGTATATCGGAACCGCTCTTGCTCCTGTTGCGGTATCAGCCGTTTCCTGGCCAACATGAAGCTGTAAAGTTTCAAATCTTAATTTATTATTTTTCATATCAAAATCTCCTTACGAATTTTATGATGTAATAATAACAGATTTATTTTTCCATGTATAATATGTAAAAATTTTCAACCGATATAGGGGTTTTCTATAACAAAAAACAGTGTCGCTCCATTGCTATTAAGCGGCACTGTCTTTATTATCCTATCGTAAACGTAATTTCTGCCATTGCGGCAACCTGTCCGTCAACTGTCGCAACCGCTTTACCGACTCCGACAGGACCTTTACGTTTTATAATTTCACATTCAAGCCGTAATCTGTCTCCCGGCACAACCTTCCGCTTGAATCTGCATGAGTTTATTCCGGCAAAATATGCCGTCCTTCCCCTGTTTTCGGGAAGGCTTAATACGGAGACGGCACCGGTCTGTGCAAGTGCCTCAACAATAAGTACTCCCGGCATTACCGGTTCATCGGGAAAATGTCCTGCAAAAAAATTCTCATCATATGTAACATTCTTGTATCCGACCGCTCTGATTCCCGGCTCAAGTTCTTCTATGCAGTCAACAAGAAGAAACGGATGCCTGTGAGGAAGAATTTCTTTTATTTCTTTTATTCCCATCATCATTTCATACGCCTCCTTCCAGTCTGTCAGGTGCTGTTCTGAAGAGAGTCTCTGCTTCAGACATCAGCTCGGTGATTATCTCACTGCAGCTCTGGCGCTTCTTAATCATTCCCGCAATCTGACCTGCCATTACACTGCCGTATACCACATCGCCTTCAACAACTGCCTTCCTTAATGCTCCCGCAGCAAAACGTTCCATCTCTTCTACACTTGCACCTTCAGCTTCAAGACGTGCATAATCCTTGGTAAGACGGTTTCTTATTGAGCGTACCGGATGTCCGGTGCTTCTTCCGGTTACGGCCGAGTCAATGTCCTTGCATGCTATGATTCGCTCCTTGTAATTATCATGTACAACCGATTCGTCTGATACAACAAACCGTGTTCCCACCTGAACGCCTTCCGCTCCAAGCATAAATGCTGCGGCAACACCTCTTCCGTCACCGATTCCGCCGGCACCGATTACCGGAACGGACACGGCATCCCTTACCTGCGGAAGCAGTGCCATGGTTGTAATCTCACCGATATGTCCTCCTGCCTCACAGCCTTCAGCTATGACAGCATCTGCTCCGGCACGCTCCATAAGCTTTGCCATGGCAACAGATGCAACAACCGGCATTACTTTAACTCCGGCATCCTTCCACAATTTCATGTATTTCCCCGGATTTCCGGCTCCCGTAGTAACGGCTGCAACCCTTTCCTCTGCTGCAAGCTGTGCCACTTCATCTGCATACGGGCTCATAAGCATAATATTAATTCCAAAAGGCCTATCCGTGGTATCCTTAACTTCCTGAATCCATTTTCTTATAACCTCAGCCGGTGCCGTAGCCGAACCGAGTATTCCGAAGCCGCCTGCCGCTGATACGGCAGAAGCAAGCCTGCTCTCTGCGACCCATGCCATTCCTCCCTGAATAACAGGATATTTTATTCCAAGCAAATCCGTAACTCTCGTTTTCATCATCTGTCACCTCACATAAATATATCATGAATATTTTATAATGATTTTGCCTGATTTACAAGTTTTTTATAACCGTCAGCACAACGCTTGCCGCAATTCCTGCAAATGTTGCAACAAATGCACCCGGAAGCGTCCACCTCGTTTTCGTGACCTTTGCCGCCATGCAGTATACGCTCAGGGTATAAAAAACGGTTTCCGTACAGCTCATCAGAATACTTACCATGTATCCCGAATATGAATCCGGTCCGCTTTTTTCAAATACGTCAAGACATAATCCGTTTGCGGCACTTGAAGAAAAGAATCTTACAATGATTATAGGAATAACTTCAGCGGGTATTCCCATATTCCGGGTAAAGCGTGACATTATTCGTGCGGTATCTTCAAGAAATCCCGACGCACTTATGACCTTTATGCCCACCATCAGTCCTATCAGTGTGGGAAGTATTGAGAAAACGGTTCTTATACCATCCCTGGCTCCATCCGTGAAATCCTCATATACGGGTCTTTTCTTTACAAGTGCATGGATGACAACAAAAAAGACAATAACGGGAATAATAAATTCAGATATATATACAAATACGTCCATAAAAATAAAAGCATAGTTTCTTTGTAGATTCTATGTTTTAAAAAAATTATTTATTATTTTTATTTATTTTAAATTTATTCATTTTGGTAAGTCCGGCAACACGCCTTGCTTTTGCCTCCGCCTTTGCCTGGCTCCGTATATCCTGTTCTTCCCTGTAATCGTCATACATATCCTGACGATCATGCTTTTTAAGGCCTTTTACAATAAGCTGTCTGATAAGATCATACAGAACGGCAAACAGCGGCACGCCTAAAACCATTCCCGCAAATCCCCATATTCCGCCAAAAACAGTAATGGAAAAAAGTACCCAGAAGCTTGATACGCCTGTCGAATTACCAAGAATCTTAGGCTTGAGTATGTTACCGTCAAACTGCTGTATTGCTATTACTATGATAATAAAGTACAGGCCTTTTAGCGGATTGACCATAAGTACAATCATCGCCGCAGGAATACCGCCTATGAATGGTCCGAAGAACGGAATTACATTGGTAACGCCGACTATCACGCTCACTAATACCGTATATGGTATACGGCATATTGAACAGAACAGGAAGCACAGCAGACCTATTATAAAAGAGTCTATTATGGTTCCGTTGATATATCCTCCAAACATTTTATCCGTAAAGCGAGCTTCTTCCATGATTTTATCTGCCCATTTTTCTTTGAAAATGCTGTATACAATCATTTTGCCCTGTGACGCAAACTTTTTACGCTCATGAAGTATGTAAATACATGATACGGCTCCTATGAATATGTCCTTTAACAGTACCAGCGTCTCCTTCACTCCGTTGGTCACATTGAAAAATATATCGCTGGCATTGTCATTGGACACAATAAATTTATTAATCAGCTCCGTTATTTTATCGGAAAAATTTTCTGAAAACTCCTTAATCTGTGACTGTATGGCAGGAAGGTTTGCGGTAACATTCTCAAGCCACTCCGTTGCACTGTCTATCCAGCCCGGAACATTTCCGGAAATCGTCCGTACGCTGTCCGCAACCTGTGGGAGCACTGCTGCCAGCATAACATACAGCACTGTCACAAACAGTACCGAAGTAATTCCTATTGCCGTATTAAGTGCAAGATTCCTTGCAAGATTTCTGTTCTTCATACCGGCAAATGCCTTATTCAGCAATTTTTCAAAAAAAGCACATATAGGTTTTAAAAGATATGCAAGAACGGCTCCTATAACAAACGGTCTGAGGCTCTTCCCCACCGACTTGATAAATCCGAAAAGTGAATGCTGTTCAAAAAAGGTATAATAAAACCATATGCTCAGTGCAATAACCGAAAAAGCAAGAATACCTATTCTGACATACTTATTAAGCGGCTTTCGTACCCTGTGAACCTGAACGCCCTCATCAGCATTAGGTGTATTGTTATCCATATATAGCCTCGTCTCCTTATGTTTTGTCATTCCTTATGTAAAATATTGTAAGATAACTTCATCTTAATTTCAAGCAATTCTGTTTTTTTCGATATAAAATTTTGCTGAAAATTATTCCTGCCGCCGTGCTTATCACCGTCGCAATAAGTCCCGGCAGAATTACTGACGCCGGTCTGACGCTGCCGTACTGTGCCCTGTACGCAATTATTGTTATGGGAATCAGCTGGATTGAAGAAATATTAATCACAAGAAACATACACATTGCATCCGAAAGCGAATCCGCATGACAGCCTTTTTCCTCATCCTGAAGTACAGCAAGCTCCTCCATTGCCTTCAGTCCTGCCGGTGTTGCAGCCCAGCCAAGACCGCATATATTTGCAACAAAATTAAGTGCAATATATTTTCTCGCCGGGTGCTTCTCCGGAACATCAGGAAAGAGCCATGATATGACCGGCGTAATCTTTTTCTGAAATACATCTGTCAGACCGCTTTTCACCGCAATGTTCATCACTCCCGTCCACAGGGATATTATTCCGAGCATTGTTATGCACAGTGAAACGGCTTCTCCGCCGCCTGTAATAAACGCATCGCTCACTGCCTCCACCCGTCCGGTACATACTCCGTAAACAACTCCTCCTGCAATCATGAATGCCCACAGATAATTAAGCATAATTTACCTTTTTTATTTATCAATATGTAATAATTTCATTATATATTCGTAATTTCCTGTTATATACGAGCGGAATCGCCTGCTTATAAAAAAACCGGCATAACCTATGACGGTCTGCCGGTTAATTTTATTTATCCCAGTATCATTCTGTCGTTTACAACTTCGTCTCCGCTTGCATGATTAAACTTATCAAGAAGGTCTTCCACGGTAAGTCTTGTCTTTTCCTCACCTGATATGTCATATATTATCTTTCCGTCCTTCATCATGATAAGCCTGTTTCCGTGTGCAATGGCATCCTTCATGTTATGGGTAATCATAAGTGTTGTAAGTCTGTCCCTGTTGACAATGGTTTCCGTTGCTTCAAGCACCTTCGCCGCCGTCTTGGGATCAAGTGCAGCCGTATGCTCATCAAGAAGCAGAAGCTTAGGCTTTTTTAGGGATGCCATAAGCAGTGTAACCGCCTGTCTCTGTCCTCCTGACAACAGTCCTACCTTAGAAGTAATTCTGTCTTCAAGTCCAAGTTCAAGGATCTTAACTATTTCCTGGTATTCCCGTCGTTCCTTTGCTGTAATTCCCATTGAAAGCCCGCGGAACTTTCCTCTTCTTGCCGCAAGTGCAAGATTCTCATCTATACCCATTGTAGGTACCGTTCCCATCATCGGATCCTGAAATACTCTTCCCAGAAATTTTGCCCTTTTAAATTCCGGCATTCTGGTAACGTCCGTTCCGTCAATGAGTATGCTTCCCGAATCAACCCGCCATGTACCGGCAACCGCATTAAGCAGTGTGGACTTTCCGGCACCGTTTCCGCCGATAACCGTTACAAAATCTCCATCATTCAGAGTAAGTGAAAGTCCGTTAAGCGCTGTCTTTTCATTAACGGTTCCGGGATTAAATGTCTTGGATATATTCTTAATTTCTAACATTTTTATCGCCCTCCTCCGTCACTTTTACCCTGACCTGTTTTTTTAATAATTTTTCTTTCCAATACGGAAATCCAAGGAACAGTGCTATAACCATTGCCTGAATGAATTTAAGGAGATTTGGATCTATCGGGAACCAGAGTATTATCTGTACTATGATATAGTATATCACTCCGCCGAGTACCACTCCTAACAGCTTGAGTGCAAAATTTTTGAATATCTTTCCGAATATTGCACTACCGATTACAACTGCTGCAAGACCGATTACAATCGCTCCTCTTCCTGTTGCCACGTTGGCGGCTCCTGAATACTGTCCCATGAGTGCCCCTGAAAATGCAACTATTCCGTTGGAAAGCACAAGTCCGATTATTTTATTGACGCTCGTATTGATACCCTGTGCACGGCTCATGTTAGGATTACTTCCCGTAGCACGGAGTGACGCTCCTCTTTCAGTTCCGAAAAACCAGTAAAGCACGGCAATAAGAATAATTGCTGCCACCGCAAAGACAAATACCGGCCACTTGTAAAAAGGATAACCGTTTGCACGTCGGTACAGACTTGATTCAATAAGGTCATATGTACGGTTACTGATTGTCATATTGGAGCCGTCCATTATTTTAAGGTTAATGGAATACAGTCCGAACTGTGTTATTATACCGGCAAGTATTGCAGGTATACCCATGCACACATGGAAAAAACCTGTGACAAAACCTGCAGCCATTCCTGCAAGTGTGGCATATAACATGCACAGCCATATATTGTGTCCGCTTGTAAGCGTAACCGCAAAAACCGCAGCTCCGAGGCTGACTGTTCCATCTACTGACAAATCCGCTATATCCAGTATCTTGTATGTAATAAATACCCCTATTGCCATGATGCCCCACATCATGCCCTGTGCCACCGCCCCCGGCATGGCGTTAAATAATGCCGTTATTTCCACACCAATATCCTCCGGTATTAATCTTCTATTGCTTCATAATCTTCAGATAATTTTAATCCGAACTTTGCAGCAATTTCTTTATTGTACTTTCTGGTTGTCTTCGGAGCATATGCTATTTCCATTTTTGAAATATCTTCTCCGTTTACGAGAATGTCATATGCCATTTCTCCCGTCTTGTAACCGATATCATAATAATTAATTGAAAGTGTTGCAACTCCGCAGCCGGCACATATTCCTTCTTCACCCGCAATAACAGGAACCATCACGTCATCCTGCATGCACACGTTATAAATCGCACTTGTATTTTCCGCTACGGTGTTATCCGTAGGAACGTAAATTACATCCGCATATTCTGCAGCAGTTGTCGTAACATTTATAATGTCATTGGAATCCGCAAAAGCAAACAACTTGGCTTCTATGTCCATTTTTTTCAGTTCTTCGGCAACATACTTAACCTGATATAAGGAATTGGCTTCTGCCGAGCAGTACAAAAGAGCAACCTTGGATGTCTCAGGGAACAGTTCCTTAATCATTGCAGCCTGCTCATCAAGCGGTGCAAGATCCGATGTTCCTGATACGTTATATCCGGTTGTTCCTTCAAAGTTTTCAATGTCAAGTGCCACACCATATTCCGTAACAGATGTGCCGAGAATCGGAATTGTGCTTGTTGCCGCAACAGCAGCCTGTAATGAAGGTGTTGCGTTTGCAAGTATAAGATCAACCTTGGATGAAACAAAACCGTTAACAATCGTCGCACAGGTCTCAGTATCATTCTGTGCATTCTTTTCATCAAATGTTACCTTATCGCCAAGCTTATCCGTAAGTGCATCCTTGAAGCCCTTCGTGGCCGCATCAAGTGCCGGATGCTCTACCAGCTGGCATATACCTATGGTATATGTTCCGTCGTTTTTGTCTGTCTTCTGTTCTGAGCAGGCACATAATCCTGCTGCCATTACGCCCGCAAGTCCGAGTGCCGCAAATCTCTTAAGCTTTTTCATATTGTTGTATCTCCTTTTTGTTTAAAGTTTAACACTTTAAAGTATTATAGGGCATTAACATGATTAAGTCAAGTTTTTCCGGCGTTCTTTATCTTAGAACGCCGTTTTTTCATAATTCCATCTGTTTTCCGAGAAACAGTGCGGCAAAACCGGCCATTTTATATTCTGCCTCTCCCAACCCGTTTTTTTCATTTCCCGATACAATGATTACAGAACCGATAACATCTCCTTCACATATGATGGGACATATTATCTGGTATGAAAAATTATCTTCCCCTGTTATCATTACATAATTTTTATCACCACGGGCAGCCGTCACGCAGCTTCTTTCGTTTATTATTTTTTCAAGCCCGATACTTATTTCCTTACCTGCCAGTTCCTTTTTCATGCCTCCTGCCACGGCAATTATTTTTTCACGATCAGTTATGCATACGATGTTTCCGGACGTCTGTGCCAGTGCTTCTGCATATTGCTTTGCAAAATTGCCAAGTTCGCCTACCGGAGAATACTTTTTCAAAATCACATTACCGGTATCATCCGTATATATTTCCATTGGGTCGCCTTCCCTGACATGAAGCGTTCGTCTTATCTCTTTTGGAATTACTATTCTGCCGAGATCGTCTATACGCCGTACAATTCCCGTTGCTTTCATATATCAATTTCTCCTTTTGACATTTTTTACTATGCAAATAGTATTTGTAAAAAAGGAGATAATATACCGTTAATTTTCAATGTCCCGAACTTACTCCTTTACGTTCTCGGCTCAGACTGTTGCCGGAAAGACGGAAATCTAATTATATGATGAAATAATGGTTCTTGTGATGGAACGGACTGCTTTGCAAAAACTCATTAATCGGAATGAAAGCAAATGAAATAAGCGACGGATTGTAAGTAATCAGTTATCCGTAACAATTCCGCTAATTGATATTTTCGTATATACGCGTTATACTTTTGTAATCAACCCGAAAGGCGGAAACTGTAATGAAAAAATTATATACCACAATAATTACGGTTATTATCATTCTTACCCTGACAGCCTGTGGCAGCAGCAATAAGTACACCATACGTTATGATGAGGATACCCATCCGGTTCCTACTGAAGAGCATATGGAAAAAGCTACCGGGGAAAACATCGCAGACACGTCCCCTGAAACAGTTCCCGATACGGAAATATCAGTTACTACCCCTGAGGAAAAGAAACTGCTTGTAGTAATTGATGCCGGACATCAGGGCAGTGCAGACAACGGAAAAGAACCGTTAGGTCCCGGTTCAACGGAAATGAAGACCAAAGTGGCAAGCGGAACGCAGGGAGTATCAACGGGAATACCTGAATACGAGCTTACGCTTCAGGTTGCATTAAAGCTGCAGACTGAACTTATTTCAAGAGGTTATGAGGTGTTAATGATACGAACGTCCAATGACGTTAACATCAGTAATGCGGAACGTGCAGAAATTGCAAATAACGCCGGTGCTGATGCTTTTATAAGAATCCATGCAAACGGTTCCGAAAACAGCTCTGCAAAGGGAGCGATGACAATATGTCAGACTCCGGAAAATCCGTATAATTCAGGATTATATGCCAAAAGCCGGTTCCTCTCTGAAAATATTCTTGATAAATTATGCGGAAAAACCGGGTGCAACAGGGAATATGTATGGGAAACCGATACCATGAGCGGAATAAACTGGTGCAATGTTCCGGTTACAATAGTGGAAATGGGTTATATGAGTAATCCTGAAGAGGATGAACTAATGGCAACAGATTCCTACCGTCTGCTTATCGCAGAAGGTATAGCCGATGGAATTGATTCTTATTTTGGAAAAAACAATACCTATGATTCAGAGGTTGAACAGAAGCTTGCAGAAATGACTCTGACGGAAAAAATATGCCAGATGTTCATTGTAACTCCCGAAGCCGAAACAGGCGGTTATTCCGTAGGCGGTTATATATATTTTGCTTCAAACCTGACGGATCCGGAACAGACCGTTGCACTGCTTTCCTCTGCCGGAGAACAGTCACTCGCTGCAACCGGACTTAAACCTTTTCTGTGCGTTGATGAAGAAGGCGGCAGAGTGGCACGCATCGGCAACAACCCTGCCTTCGGCGTTCCTCTTGTTTCACCAATGCAATCGCTTCTGTCATCAGAGGAAGCCCGTAACGCCGGCAGAACAATCGGGAAATATCTGAGTGAACTCGGATTTAATACTGACTTTGCCCCTGACACGGATGTAATTACCAATCCTTCCAATACCGTAATCGGAGACCGTTCTTTTGGCAGCGATCCTCAGGTTGTAAAAGAATACGGAAGGGCATTTTCTGACGGGCTTCATGAAAACGGAATATTAAGCACGTACAAACATTTTCCGGGACATGGTTCCACCGAAGGCGATACCCATGAAGGATATGCATATACCGACAAATCCTATGAAGAACTTCTCAAATCGGAGCTTATCCCGTTTGCAGACGCAGAGATATCCGGCGTTGATTTTGTCATGGTATCCCATATTTCCCTACCGAAAATTTTAGGAAATAACACTCCCTGTACGCTTTCTTACAGAATGGTAACAGAATGTCTTCGTAATGACCTGGGTTACAACGGGATAATTATCACGGACGCAATGAATATGGGTGCAATCAAAAATAACTATTCCTGCGAAGAATCCACCCTTCTCGCCATCGAGGCCGGCAATGACATAATTCTCATGCCGTCAGATTTACAAACCGCCTGCAATGCTGTGCTTCACGCAGTGCAGACGGGACGAATTTCAACCAAAAGAATTGACGAGTCCGTAAATAGAATTCTCAAAGTAAAAACCGGCAGGCTCTAAAAGAACCCGCCGGTCACATTCAGTTTAATCTTCCGTATAATTTGGTAAGTCTGTACAGCCTTCCGGCAACTTCCTCCGTAAAAGCACCTTCTTCTGCTCTCCATGACCAGTTTCCGCCCAACGTGGACGGAATATTCATCCTGCTCTCACTTCCGAGGGACAGAATATCCTGTGCCTGTATTATTACAGTATCCGCTACCGTACTCCATAATTCTCTTATCATGTCCCAGCAGAAGCTGTCTTCGCTCAATGCCATGTACTCCCTGGCATACGCAATATCCTCCGGGGACGCGGTATTTTTCCAGCCGCATATGGTGTCATTATCATGTGTTCCCGCATATGCTATACAATACTTAGGATAATTGTGAGGAAGGTAATCATTGTTATTGCTGTCCCTGCTGTCAAATGCGAATTCCAGAACCTTCATGCCCGGAAATCCACTCTCCTTCAGAAGTTCCCTCACTGAATCCGTAAGATAACCCAAATCCTCTGCTATGATGTTCTGAGCACCTATCTGTCTCTGAACTGCTTTAAAAATATCAATTCCCGGACCCTTTCGCCATTCTCCGTTAATGGCATTGTCAGAACCGTAAGGTATTGCATAATATGAATCAAAGCCTCTGAAATGGTCTATCCGTAAGACGTTATATATACTGCATGAGTGTCCTATACGCCTTACCCACCATCTGTAATCATCCCCGGCCATGACATCCCATCTGAACAGCGGATTGCCCCATAACTGACCCGTAGCGGAAAACCCATCCGGCGGGCAGCCTGCCACATCTATCGGACGAAGGCTTTCATCCAGCAGAAACAGATGAGGATTAGCCCATACATCCACACTGTCAAGAGCAACATATATAGGAAGGTCACCTATTATCTCTATTCCTCTTTCATTGGCATAATTTCTCAACGCCTTCCACTGTCTGAAAAAGAAAAACTGCATTATTTTCCAGAACTCAATGTCTGCGGCATAAGTCCTGCGCGCCTCATCAAGTGCATTGCCATCCCTTATTTTCAACGGCTCATCCCATTCCGTCCATGCTCTTCCGCCGTTGGCATCCTTTAGTGCCATAAATAATGCATAATCATACAGCCATTCGTTGTTTTCCTCACAGAATGAATAATACTCATTCCATGGATTATTCATGAATCGTGCTGCTGCTTTTCTTAATATATCGTATCTCTTATAATATAAAATTTCGTAATTTACCCGGTCAGGAGTACTTTCCCAGTCCGTATGAACATACTCATCCGGCATAAGTAATCCGTTATGGCATAATTCATCCAAATCTATAAAATAAGGATTCCCGGCAAATGTTGAAAAAGACTGATACGGAGAATCTCCGTAACTCGTCGGACATACCGGGAGAATCTGCCAGTATGACTGACCCGACTTTTTCAGGAAATCCACAAATTTCCTGGCAGGCTCACCCATACTTCCAATCCCATGCGGGGAAGGAAGCGACGATATATGCATTAACACACCGCTTTTTCTCAATAGATTCACATCCTTTTCTTATCTTGTTATAACACTTTCTCCCTTTATCTGCCCGAATTCTTCGGTTTCGTAAACCGCCTCGGAACCTTTTTCTATACAGTCAAGGAGAATTTCTATGCTTCTTTCTGCTATTTTTTCTTTCTGCTGTCTTACAGTGGTTAATCTCGGCTTCATATACTGACCGATTTCCACTCCGTCAAATCCTATTACGGATATATCCTCCGGTACCCTGAGACCTCTGTCGCATATGGCTCTTATTGCACCAATCGCCATAACGTCAGACATTACAAAAACCGCCGTAATATCCGGCATTTTTTCAAGCAGCATATTCATGGATACATACCCCGCCGGAATTGTAAAATATGACTCAACAAGCTGTTTTTTTTCATCATATACACAGCCCTTTTCCATCAATGCCTTAACGGCACCCCTGTACCGGTTATCGGATACCTGTGATATTTTTGTTTTTCCGCTCAAAATACCGATTTTCTCATGTCCCAGCTCCACAAGACGCTCTATAACCTTTTTTGCCGCCTCATAGTCATCCGTGCATACGCTTGAGAGATTTTTAAAATGCAGCCCCTCTGCATCACTTGCGACAAGAACGCAGGGAACTGCAATATGCTTAAACTTTTGTCTGAAATATTCGTGATTACACCCAAGGAATAATATTCCGAGAGGACGCCTCTCGTGGCATATGCGTATGGCTTCCTCCACTTCATTGTCAAGCTCGCTTATGTAATACATCATACAGGCATATCCTTTTTTCCTTACCTGTACCTGCATAAGCTCAACTATCTCGGCGAACAGCATATTATGAGTTCCCTTGATGATTATTGCAATGCCGTCCTTTGACTGCTGTTTCAGATGCTTGGCATTACTGTTAAGTATGAAGCTGTGTTTGGAAACAACATTCATTACCGCATCCTTAGCCTTGGCAGATACCCCGGGAGCATTATTAATTACCCGAGATACCGTACCAATGGAATATCCTGATTCCCTGGCAATATCTTTTATTGTCATGGCAATCCTCATACGGCTTAGCCTTTAACTGCACCTGCCGCAACACCTTTAATAATATGCTTCTGTCCTGCAATATATACTATAACAATCGGAATAATCGTCAAAAGCATGCTTGCAAACATCGGACCCATTTCCTGTCTTCCGTAGCTTCCGGTAAACGCACTCTGTACAAGAATAGGAAGCGTCGAATATTTCTTAAATGCCCTGTCAAGTACAAGATACGGGAGCAGATAGTCATTCCATACCCACATTGCTTCAAGAATTGCAACTGAAACCATTGTAGGCTTGAGGATAGGGAATACAACCTTGAAAAATGTCTGGAGAGGGTTGCATCCGTCTATCATGGACGCTTCTTCTATTTCAAGAGGAACCGACTTCATAAATCCGGCGAACATAAATACCGCAAGTCCGGCTCCGAAGCCCAAATACAATACCCAGATAAGCCATGGCGAATCAAGGTGCATCTTACTTGCCGTCTTAGATAAGGTAAGCATAACCATCTGGAAAGGTACAACCATGGAAAAAGCAAACAGGTAGTACATAAGACTTGTTATTTTACTCTTAACACGGGTAATGAACCATGCACACATGGAACAGAACACGCATATGGCAAGTACCGAAGATACCGTTATAAATACACTGTAACCGAAGCTCTTGAAAAATCCGTTAGTGCTTATTGCCGCATCAAAGTTCTTCCAGCCGTTGAAGGTCTCTGCCGTCGGTAATTCAAATACCCTGTCAGTTGTAAGTGCATCCTTAACCTTAAACGAGTTAATAAGCACCATGAAAATCGGGTATATGTATGCAGCGGAGAGTGCCGTAAGGAATGCTCCCAGAGCAAAATTGCCGAATTTAAATTTCTTCTTAACTTTTATTTCTTTTTCTTTTGCCATTACTGCTGCACCTCCTTAGATCTTGTCGCACGCAGCTGTGCAAGTGCAAGAACCACAACCACAATGGTAAAGATAACAGCTTTCGCCTGTCCTCGTCCCATCCATACTTTTCCGCTTCGTGCATAGAACGTGTTGTAAATGTTCAATGCAAGCATTTCCGTCGGATCAGAATACGGCTGTCCGTTGGTAAGCGCCATATTCTGGTCAAATAACTTGAATGAATTGGTTAATGTGAGAAATACACAAATTGTTACTGATGACATTACCATAGGCAGCTTAATTCTGATAAGCGTCTGCCATCCGTTTGCCCCGTCAATCTTAGAGGCTTCCATTACTGAATCCGGAACGCTCTGAAGTCCCGCTATGTAAATAATCATCATATATCCTACCTGCTGCCAGCACATGAGAATTATAAGTCCCCAGTACCCGGCAGTTGAATTCAATGCTAAGAGCGGTTCACCTAATAAACTGAGCACGCCGTTAATAAGCTTATTCCATATGTAGCCCAGTACGACACCGCCGATTAAGTTAGGCATAAAGAATATCGTTCTGAAGATATTGGTTCCCTTAATGCCTTTAGTAAGTGCAAGTGCAAGAAAAAATGCAAATACGTTAATTAAAATAATTGATACTACCGCAAACTTTGTAGTGAACCAGAACGCATCCTTAAATGCTCCCGGTGCGGAAAAACCTGTAATTTCATCTCTAAAAATATAAATATAATTATCCAACCCTACCCATTCCGCATTACCTACCGTGGTAAATTTGCAAAATGAAAGATACAGTCCCTGACAGAACGGAACAATAAATCCTATTACAAATGCACCGAATGTCGGAATCACGAAGAAAGGCCAGTATTTCCTTATGGCTTTTTCCATTATATACCTCCTGTGTATGTATCGGACATCAACTTAAAATGCCCGATTTCAGAGTTAATGTCGGTAAAATTTCCTGTTTTTAGGCAAAAATCAGGACAGGCAGGTCACCTGCCTGTCCCTATTGGCTTTCAAATAATTAATTCATCAATATAAATTATTATTCCTGGCTTGCATCATATTCGATCTTCCAACCGTCTACGAATGCACTTACAACCTTAGCCCAGTTGTCATCAGTCTGGTCTGCTGCATATGCTGTTAAAGCTGCACCTACACCATTCTTCCATGCTTCTGAAGGCATTGTTGTGAAGTTCCAAGATACAGGAGTATATCCGCTGTTAGTATATTCTGTATCCTGCTTTACAAAAAGGTTATCAGACTTAGCTGCGTTCTTGAATGGGATTACCCAGTTAAATGCAACCTCTACGTCATTTCCGTCTTCATCTTTTCTTGTAATAGCGTTTCCGTCTTTGTCAGTCGGAGCTGTTGCAAGGATTGAAGTAGCTGTCTCATCTGTTACTAACCAGTTCATGAATGCAAGTGTTGCCTTAATGTCATCATCGCTTGCTTTCTTGTTAACACACCAGTAGTTTTCTGTACCTGTACAGAGACCCTGGTTAGCTTCATCACCTACACCGATGTAGATAGGAATCATCTTTAAGTTGTCATCGCCAAGTGACTTAACATCACTGTATGCCCATGAACCGTTCTGATAGAATACTGCCTTCTCATTTACGAAATCAGATACAGCATCATTTCCGGTCTTAGCAGAAAGGTCTTCCGGATCACATGTTGAGTTGTTGATGTAAAGATCCCAGATAGCCTTGTAGTTGTCAAGGTATGTACCCTTAATTGCTCCTGTTGAGCTGATCTTGTCTGCCTGGTATTCAAAGTAGATTGGAAGGTTAGCTAAGTGAGTCTTAAATCTCCAGTCTGATGAGCTGTCCATACCTGCTGAAGCAAATGCTGAGAATCCGAGTTCTTCGCTTCTTGCCGTAATGTCTTCAGCAACTTTCTTAAGGTCAGCAAATGACTTAATGTCATCTGTCGTATAACCTGCCTGCTTAAGTAACTTGGTATTGGTAATGAGACCATATGATTCAATAACATATCCGATACCTAATACTGCATCTCCGTCCTTAAGTGCGAATGAATCAGATGTAAGCTGTTTGTATACATCAGAGTCCTTAAGGTCATAGCAGTAATCTGACCAGCTTGCAAGACCTACAGGTCCGTTAACCTGGAATAATGTAGGAGCATTGTCCTTCTCAATTTCAACTGCAAGTGTTGATTCATACGTTCCTGAAGCAGCAGTAACAACAGTTACCTTAACTCCTGTCTTCTCCGTATAAATCTCTGCAAGTCTCTGCCATGCAAGATCCTGCTCAGGCTTGAAGTTAAGATAGTAAACCGAACCTGTTGCAGTCTTGTTGCTGTCATCACCTGCCGGTGTGGTTGCATTTGAATCACCGTTATCCTTAGCACATCCTACTAAAGATGTTACTGCAAGAGCACCAGCAAGAGCGATTGATAAAAATCTCTTTTTCATACTTGTAAATTACCTCCTCTGTTTTATTAGGTTTTCTTTTAATTTTGGAAACGTTTCCATAAATATGAAAAAAATTACCTGTCGGTATCTACTACTATATACCACCCATTGTAAAAAATCAATAATTTTTTTGTGAATTAATTTATTTTTTTATATAATTTCATTAATTATTCACATTTATTTCCAGCCATATTAATATATATGCGGCAGGCTCCGCAATATTCTTCAGTTTTATTATGCCTTTTTTTTCGAATGCCTCCGTACTTTCGTAATCTTTTTCATCATCCGTTCCCGTAAGATATACGGGTATTCCCATTTTTCCGGCTTCTTCGGTCATGTGCTCAAATTCTTCCCCCGCCGTGCACAGTGTTCCGCTGTGATAACTGCAGTGCAGCACTGCCCTGTATCCTTTAAGGGAAGGATATTTCATTCCGGGATACGGATGAATCACAAGAATGTCTGAAGTCATGCCGCACTTTTCAGGAATGTCATATTTTACTTTCTCACCCGGAAGCTCCATGCCTGACGGTACAAAGCTTCCTTCCGCATAATCTCCGTAATATATGCCCTTCATACCCCTCAGTTCATCCGAGTATATGTCATGGGGCAGTATGCAATTGCCATAAAACACTCTTGTAACTCCGTCCTTCCCGCGGTACGGAACGTATACACCCTTCCCGCATGATTTTTCAATAAAATCAACGGCACAGGCAAAATTATCCGCTCCGTTGGCTCTTGCGTCTTCGAGAACATAATTACTGCATACAAGAAGCACCGGCGGACATGAGTCCCCCAGGACATATGATAAAAAAGCCGCCGAATACTGTATCGTATCGCTTCCGTGAGTTACTATAACACCTTCTGCGCCCCTGTCCATCATTGATTTTACGGCATCCGCCAGTATGGGATATTCCCTGCAGCTCATATTTTCGCTCAACAACTCATACGGAGTGCATATGACAAAGTCCTGTTTCCTGCCGCCCCTTTCATGATATGTTTGGAGAAGTCCGGCAAGCTTCTTACAATCCGTTGATATATATGTGTCACCTGCCGTACTTCCTATCGTTCCTCCCGTGTGGACTATTCCTATCATTCTTCCTCATCCTCTCTTAATTCTGATATTTCCCTGACAATGTTCAGTATGGAATCAATGTAGTCATCCGTGCTTTTTACCTCATCCTTTCCAAAGAAATATGTAAAATACGGTTTTTCTCCTCCCGTGAATCTCATTCTGTTTTTCATTTTACCGATCAGCTCCGGTATTCCTGCAGGATTAACCGCCGCCTCCGGATACATTTTTATCCGGATTTCTTTTCTGTCGCCTTTGATCTCCGTTATATAGGAATCATGTGCCGCACTTTTTATGTATGCCATCTTCATGAGATTCACGGCTGTTCCCGGAATTTCTCCGAACCTGTCTATCAGTTCATCCGTCATGTCCGACAGTTCCTCTTCGGAAGATATGGTTGCAATTTTCTTGTATATGTTCAGCTTTTGGCTCTCACTCCTGATATATGATGAAGGTACATATGCATCCGCATCCACGTCTATCACGGTTTCAAAATCCGCCGTCTGCCTCTCGCCTTTAAGCTCTGAAACGGCTTCATTAAGCATTTTGCAGTAGAGGTCGTATCCGACCGCTTCCATGTGTCCGTGCTGCTCGGCTCCGAGCATGTTCCCCGCTCCGCGGATTTCAAGATCTTTCATTGCAATTTTAAATCCCGAGCCGAGGTCCGTAAATTCCCTTATGGCACTGAGTCTCTTTTCCGCAACCTCTTTAAGGACTTTATCTCTTTTGTACATAAGAAATGCATACGCCGTTCTTCCGCTTCTTCCAACCCTGCCTCTCAGCTGGTATAGCTGTGAAAGTCCGAATTTATCCGAATCGTGTATGATTATTGTATTGACATTAGGAATATCAAGTCCGGTTTCTATAATCGTTGTGGACACCAACACGTCTATTTCCCCGTTGATAAAATCCGTCATTATTTTTTCAAGCTCCCTCTCATGCATCTGTCCGTGTGCAAAGGCAACATTTGCATCAGGCACCAGTCTGCTTATGCCTGCCGCGGCATCTTCTATTCCCTGAACCTTATTGAATACATAATATACCTGTCCTCCCCTGACAAGCTCCCTGTTAATTGCTTCCCTTACCATTTCGTCATCATATTCCGTCACGAAGGTCTGTATCGGAAGCCTGTCAACCGGCGGCTCAGTCAGTACGCTCATATCCCTGATACCGATAAGGCTCATGTGCAGCGTTCTCGGTATCGGTGTCGCCGAGAGCGTAAGCACATCCACGTTTTCCCTTAGCTGTTTTATTTTTTCCTTGTGAGTCACGCCAAATCTCTGTTCTTCATCTATTATCAGAAGTCCGAGGTCTTTGTATTCAACATTTTTTGATAAAATTTTGTGTGTCCCCACCACCACGTCAACAAGACCCTTTTTCAGTCCTTCAAGGGTTTCCTTAGCTTCCTTCGGTGTACAGAATCTTGAAAGCATACGCACGTTGACGCCGAAGTCTTTCATTCTCATGTCGAAACCCGAATATATCTGCTTTGCGAGTATGGTGGTCGGACACAGGTACACAACCTGCTTATTGTCCTGTACCGCTTTAAATGCCGCCCTCAGTGCAATTTCTGTTTTGCCGTAGCCTACGTCGCCGCAAATGAGTCTGTCCATTATGATACGGCTTTCCATGTCTTTTTTTGTATCCTCTATCGCCGCAAGCTGGTCAGAAGTTTCTTCATACGGGAACAGTTCTTCAAATTCCCTCTGCCACGGAGTATCAGGTGTATACATATATCCGTTTTTCTGCTGTCTTGCCGCATACAGTTTTACAAGGTCCTCCGCTATGTCCTTCACGGCAGACTTTACCCTGCTTTTGGTTTTATTCCATGCATCCGTTCCGAGACTGTTAAGCTTTGGCGGCTTAGTCTCACTGTCCGCATATTTCTGTATCAGATCAAGCTGTGTGGCAAGAATGTACAGATTACCGTTTCCTGCATACTCGATTTTTATGTAATCCTTCTCCGTTTTATCCACGGTTATTTTTTCTATTCCCCTGTATATTCCCAGTCCGTGGTTTTCATGTATTACATAATCTCCTGCTGACAGATCCGAAAATGAAGCTATGTTTTTTCCGTCATAGCTTTTTTTCTTCCTGTGATGCTTTCTTGTGTTTCCGAATATGTCATCCTCTGCCACAACGGCAAAACGGATATCCGGATATTCATATCCTTTTGCAAGCTTTCCGCAGACTGTCAGCACCTCTCCCGGTACGGGTGACCTGTCCTGTCTGTCCGTACAGACCGCAGGAATGTCATGATCCCTCAAATCTGCAGCGAGCCTTTCCGCCCTTGTCCTTGATGAGGATATTATAACTATCCTGTATCTGTTTTTTTTCCATCTTCTGATGTCTTCCACAAGGGTTGCAAACGAATTGTTATATGAACCCATGCCCCGCACATTGATGCTGTAATGTCCCGACACTTCAAGCTGTCCCGGACGGCAGTCTATCGATGCAACAGCAAGTGAATGACACATTCCTATTTTTGAATATATCTCTCCTATACCATGAAGTACGTCTGCCTGCCCCGGAATTATATGTCCGGATTCAAGACGGTGTCCCATGCTTTCGTTAAATTCTTTTTTTATAAGCTCAACCTTTTCGGCAATTCTGTTAGGTTCATCCAATATTACCGCCATATCATCCCGGTTAAAATAATCCGTCAGCGATACCGTTTTTTCCGAAAAATAAGTTATGTATGAATCAAGTCCGCTTCTGTCTTCAAGGATAAAAAGTCTTTCTCTGAGTTCTTCAAGCTTCTTTTTCAGTCTTCCGGCTTCAGGAAATTTTCCTTTTTTTTCAAGTGATGAGGCATATTTTGCCGTATCCTTCTCTATTGCGGCAAATGCGGTTCCGAGGCTGTCTTCGGCTATAAGCTCAACTGCCGGAAATATTTCAATGACATCGGTATTCTCCACGGAACGCTGGCTCTCCGCATCAAAATACCGTATGGAATCCACTTCCGTATCCCAGAATTCCACACGGCACGGATTTTCCTCCGTCAGGAGAAATATATCCGTTATTCCTCCTCTTACGGCAAACTGTCCTCCGCGCTCCACCTGCTCCGTTCTCTCATATCCCATGGCCGTGAGTGCTGCAACAAGCTCCGTAAGATTAACGGTATCACCGGTATGAATCGTAAATGTATGCTTTTTAAAGACTTCCTGAGGCATCAGCTTATCCATGCATCCGTCAATGGTTGTTACCACGGTTATGTCTTCGCCCCTAACGAGGCGTGCAATCACTTCAAGGCGTTCCTTTACAAGCTCATTGCCGTGTATGTCCGCACTGTAAAATATAAAATCCTTGGCAGGATAATAAAAAGTATTTTTATCAATACCTTTATATGCTTCATACAGCTCCCTTGCTTTTATTTCCGTGTTGGATATTATAAGTCTGCTTTTATATTTTTCCGTGGTTTTACGGATAAAATATGGCTTCTGCTGGTCTATACAGCCAAAAGCCACCGGTGTTCTGCCTATTTTATCTATATCGTCCGTAATTTCTCTGTAATATGTCAGCTCTTCTACGGGCTGTTCAAGAATGTTCATTTTCTCTCTGACCTCATTATCCGTTATATCTGTTCATGGCGGCGTCATATCCTTCACTTATCATGCATACTGCCGCTTCGCAGGCTCTTTCCAATTCACTTCTTACGATAATTTCATCTTCTTTTGAAAATCTTCCCAGTACATGGTCGGCAAGATCCATGTCTGCCGGCTTATCCCCCACTCCGAATTTCAGTCTCGGAAAATTATCACTTCCAAACATGGAAATTATACTCTTAATGCCGTTATGTCCTCCTGCACTGCCTTTCTTTCTTATACGGATTTTCCCCGGTGCAAGGCTTATATCATCATAAATTATTATGCAGTCCTCCGGCTCCGTTCTGTAATAATCACAGACAGGGCGTATGCAGTTACCGCTGAGATTCATGTAAGTCTGAGGTTTAACCAATATTACCTTTTCCCCGTTAATAACGCCTTTTCCTATAAGTCCGTTATGCTTTTTTTCACTTATTCTGATGTTATACCGTTCTGCAAGTGCATCAATTATACGAAATCCGATATTGTGTCTTGTCATCTCATATTTTTTCTCCGGGTTGCCGAGTCCTGCTATTATCTTCACTGTACTTCCTCCAAATCCTGTAACAGTTCAGCCATGTCATTCATAAGTTGTCGGATTATACATAACAAACAGCTTATTTCATGTCCGGCTGAACTGTTGCCAAATCTTTTATCATAATAGCACTAATTCTTGACATACCGCAACATATTAATATATTATTATTATAAAAATTTTTTATCATAAAGGAGTTGAACATATTGGACCCCAGCGTCACCATGCAATTAATTTTTTTAATTGTACTCATTATGTTATCGGCTTTTTTTTCATCAGCCGAAACGTCTTATGTAACCGTTAACCAGATTAAAATGCGTTCCCTTGCAGAGGAAGGCAACAAGAGGGCTCAGCGTGTCTTAAAGATAACGTCTGACTCTTCCAAAATGCTCAGTGCCATCCTTATTGGCAACAACATCGTTAATATTTCCGCTTCTTCGCTTGCCACCACCATAACCCTGAGGCTATGGGACAATGCTTTTGTCAGTGTGACAACCGGTGTGCTGACCGTGATAATACTTATTTTCGGTGAGATTTCCCCTAAGACTATTGCTACTGCATACGCTGATAAGATAGCACCGCTTTACAGTGCACCTATAAGATTTATAATGATAATCTTCACTCCGGTGATTTTCATCATTAACAAGCTCTCTAACGGCGTTCTGTTTCTGTTTGGTTTTAATCCGAAGAAAAAGAAGGCATCCATTACTGAGGATGAGCTTCGTACCATTGTTGATGTCAGTCACGAGGAGGGAGTCATAGAAAGCTCCGAACGTGAAATGATTAAGAATGTGTTTGATTTCGGCGATTCACAGGCTAAGGACGTAATGATACCCCGCATAGACATGTCATGTATTTCCATTGACAGCAGCTATGATGAAATAGTCCGCGTATTTAAGGAAGATAAGTATACAAGACTTCCTGTTTACGAGGAATCAGTTGATAACGTGGTTGGTATCATCAATGTTAAGGATTTGCTTTTATGTGATGATGCCGCTTCATTCTCCGTGAAAAGCATATTGCGTAAGCCTTATTTTACTTATGAATTTAAGCCGATTTCAGAGTTAATGGAAGAGCTTAGGAAGACATCCAACAACTTTACCATTGTTGTTGATGAATACGGTTCCACGGTCGGTATGATTACCCTTGAGGACCTGCTCGAAGAAATTGTCGGTGAAATACGTGATGAATATGATGACGACGAGGTTGATGACATTATCAAAATTTCCGATGACGAATATGTTCTTGCCGGAACCGCACGTCTCAATGACCTTGCCGGATTTTTTAACAAAAAGGCTCTTCTTCCTTCGCATGATGCTGACTTTGATTCCATAAGCGGTCTTATCATTAACCTGCTTGAGAGACTTCCTCAGCTTAAGGATGAAGTTATTTTTGATAATATGCGGTTTGTCGTGGATGAGTGTGATAAAAACAGGATTACCAGGGTTCATGCATACATACTTCCCGAAGAAGATAAGGAGACGACAACATGAAAAAAATAGCAAAAGAATTTAAAGAATTTATCTCAAGAGGCAATATTTTTGATATGGCGGTAGGTCTTATCATAGGAAGTGCCTTCACAGCCATTGTTAATTCCCTTGTGGGCGATATTTTCTCCCCTCTTATTACCATAATTACAGGCAAAGCCGACATGACACAGCTTGTATGGAATATCAATGGTGCACAGATACAGTACGGAAGCTTTTTACAGAACATAATTACTTTCCTGCTTACTGCAGTAGTATTATTCATTCTTGTAAAGGGAATCAATTCATTAAGGGAATTAGGTAAGAAAAAGGATGAACCGGAAGCTCCGGCTGCTCCGACAACGAAGATATGTCCCTTCTGCCGTTCCGAAATATCCATTGATGCAACAAGATGTCCTCATTGCACATCTGAACTTGATAAATAAAAATAATTTTAAAACCGTGTGTCCTCGGGCACACGGTTTTTTCTTCTATATGAATGCCATATATTTTGCCGCAAATATCCAGCCTGTCAGGGTAAGTGGTGATAAAAACGTGGACAGCACTATTACGCTGAGGCTCAGCACCTCATCATTTCCCATGTTCTTTGCCATGATATAGCTGGTAACGGTAGTCGGTGAAGCAAGCATTATTATAATGGCTACAAGTGCTTCATTCCTGAATCCCATTGCTACTGCCACAGGAAGAAATATCATGGGAAGAAGTACAAGCTTAAACAGGGTTGCCACACAGGTCGGTTTGATTTTTGCAAGTGCCTGCTTTCCTTCAAAACCGGCTCCAACGACAAGCAGTGCCACGGGAGTTGCCGTCTGTGCAATATTTGTTATCGCTTTAAGCGGAACAGTCGGAATTTTTATACCGGTCAGCACAAATACAAGACCTGCAAGTATTCCGATAATAATAGGATTTTTCGCAACATTGACAAGTGCTTTTTTTATTGCTCCCTTTCCCGATATATGTTCCTTGGAACCAAATGTCAGTACAATTACGGAATATATATTATACAGCGGAACCGCAGATGCAAGCATAAGCGGTCCCATTCCTGAGCTTCCGTATATGTTCTCTATAAATGCTATGCCTAAAATAGCTGTGCTTCCCCTTGAACTTGCCTGTACAAACGCTCCCCTCATATCCCGGTCTTTTATTGCAAAACGTGCATATATCCATGTCAGTACAAACACAGCAGTTGTCGCAAGCATACAGTACAACACAAACTTCAGCTGAAATTCACTGTAAATATCGGATGTTGCAATCTGCTTAAACAGCAGTACAGGCAGTGCAATCCTGAACACATACTTATCTGCTACCCTTGTAAACTCCGGCGTAAAAAAACCGGTGCGCATCAATATATATCCCAGAATAATTACCAGGAATATGGGAACCGTTGCTTCAAGGCTGAAAATCAGGCTGCTCATTGCTCATCATATCCTTTTTTGTGAGTACTGTGCCATTTCCATGCGGATGAAATAATATCCTCTAACCGTGTATATTCCGGTTTCCATCCCAATATATCCTTTGCCCGGCTGCTTGATGCGATGAGCCTTGCCGGGTCTCCGCTTCTCCTTCCTGCCTGTACGGAAGGAATCTTCTGTCCGGTAACTTTTTCCGCCGTTTCTATTACTTCTTTTACTGAAAATCCCACGCCGTTACCAAGATTAAACACATTGCTTTCATTTCCCTTAATAAGGTAATCTGCCGCAAGTATATGTGCCTGTGCAAGATCCGTTACATGAATGTAATCCCTGATGCAGGTTCCGTCCTCTGTCGGATAGTCATCCCCGTAAATGCTGATCTTATCCCTTAAACCTAACGGTACCATGAGAACGAGCGGAATCAGATGGGTTTCCGTTATGTGTGCTTCTCCGATTTCACCGCTTTCATGTGCTCCGCACGCATTAAAATACCTGAGTGAGACATACTTTATTCCGTGGGCACGGTCTGTCCATTTGAACATTTTTTCCATGGACAGCTTGGTTTCTCCGTATGTATTGGTTGGCTCCGTTTTGTCATTCTCGACAATCGGAATACTGTCAGGCTCACCGTAAACTGCAGCCGTAGAGGAAAATACTATTTTCTTAATATCATGTGCCGCCATTGCCTGAAGCAGCGTTCTCGTTCCGTTCACATTGTTATCGTAATACTTAAGAGGGTCGCTCATACTCTCACCCACAAGGGAAAAAGCGGCAAAATGAATTATCACGTCTGCCCGTTCCTTCTCAAATACTTCATCAAGAAATTTTCTGTCCCTGATATCGCCCTTATAGAACCTTGCTTTCGGATGAACCGCTGCCGCATGTCCCGTTTCAAGACTGTCAATCACGGCTACGTCTTCGCCTTTTTCAATAAGGGCACGTACCGTATGCGAACCGATATATCCGGCTCCGCCCGTAACAATATAAGTCATGTGCATTCCTCCTGTCCCAAAATTTATGATGATTATAACACATTTTTTTTTTTTTTTACAATATTAACTCTTCCATAATGAAAAAAGAATCTCACCGCCGGCTGTCCCGGCATGAGATTCTTTTAATTTCATAACACCCATAAGTTATTCTGTTTTATCAAAATTCTTCACCTGATGCATTTTCATATGCTTCAAGTATTCTGCCCTGAATGGCTTCCCTTGTTGAAGAATTAATCGGATGGGCAATATCACGATATTCCCCGTCTGTTGATTTTTTACTCGGCATGGCAATGAACATTCCCTTGTCACCCTCTATTACCTTAATGTCATGAACAACAAATTCATCATCAATGGTAATGGACGCAACAGCCTTCAGCTTGCCTTCTTTTGTTATTTTTCTGATTCTGATATCCGTAATCTGCATGTGTGTTCCTCCCGCATTATATCTACATTGGAAATCTGTCGTTCTTCTCCACAACGATTTTGATTTCTCCGTTTTGTCCAACGTACTCCGTATTGGCTCTTATGGTATCCCTGCTTTCAACGATACAGTTCTCAAGATGTGCATTGTCTCCGATGTGAACATCATTCAGTATAATACAGTTCTTGATATAGCAGTTATTTCCAATATATACCTTTTTAAATATAACCGAATCTTCTACTTTTCCATTGATGATGCACCCGCTTGATATAATACTGTTCCTGACCTCAGAACCCGGATTGTACTTAACCGGTGCAAGATCATCCACCTTGGAATATATATCCGTGGATTCTTTGAAGAAAAACTGCCTTACATCACGTTTTAAGAAGTCCATGTTAGTTTTAAAATATGATTCTGCGGTTGCTATGTTGTTCCAGTATGAATCAAGGGTATATCCGTATATCTTCTTAATATTCTTATAACGTATGACAATGTCTTTCACAAAATCATATCTGTCCTCGTCATATGCCTTCTGGATAAGTTCTATCAGAAGACGTCTTCGGATTACATAAATTCCTGTTGAAACGGTCTTTATTGAAGTGGTTACCGGCTTCTCCTCAAATTCGGTTATTCTTGAATCCTCATCCATGGTAACAACACCAAACCGTCTTGCATCCTCCGTTTCATCAAGATTCTTCACCACCACCGTAATGTCTGCTTTCTTCTCAATATGGTATTCAAGTACCTTGTTGTAATCCAGCTTGTAAATACCGTCACCGGATGCTATTACGACATACGGCTCATGGCAGTTTCTTAAAAATGTAAGATTCTGATAAAGTGCATCCGCCGTTCCTCTGTACCATACACTGTTCTCATTGGTAATTGTCGGATTGAATACAAACAGTCCGCCCTGTTTCCTGCCGAAATCCCACCACTTTGATGAACTGAGATGTTCATTTAACGATCTTGCATTATACTGTGTTATGACTGCAACCTTTCCTATGTGGGAGTTGGTCATGTTGCTCAGTGCAAAATCAATGGTTCTGTAGCTTCCGCATATCGGCATTGCCGCGATTGCCCTTTTGTTGGACAATTCACGCATCATTTTGTTATTTCCGCCTGCTAAAATAATACCTACCGCTCTCATCTGTCTTCACCTGCCTTAATGATGTATCCGCCGCTTTCAAGTACTCCGTCAGGATAATCTGCCGGTTCCGTGACACCTGATATAGCCGTATTCTTGCCTATTGTTACATTCTGAGGAATGTATGAATTCTCACCTATGGTTGCAATGTCAGCCGCATATATCTTGACATCAAGCTTACTTTCCGCCATTTCTCCCACGCCGATTGTCGCACCGTCTCCGATTTCAACATTCTCAGCTATAATTGATTTGTATATCTTAACATTCCTGCCTATAACCGTATTCTGCATTATGATTGAATCCACAACCTCCGCGCCTTCTTCAATCACAACTCCGCTTCCGATAACGGAATTTCTCACCGTTCCGTATATCTCACTTGCTTCTCCGACAATACTCCGTTCCACACGTGCAGAACCTGATATGTATTGCGGCGGAAGAGCATATGCCTTGGTATAAATTTTCCAAAGTTCCTCATAGAGATTAAATTCAGGCACTATGTCAATAAGCTCCATATTAGCCTGCCAGTAAGAGCTCAGTGTTCCGACATCCTTCCAGTAGCCGTTGTATTCGTATGCAAATATCCTGCTTCCGTTTTCAAAACAGTACGGAATGATATGCTTACCGAAATCACAGCCCTTCTGGTCCTTCATTCTTATAAGTGCTTCCTTCAGTACTTTCCAGCTGAAA
The DNA here is from genome assembly GCA_964405265.1 of uncultured Butyrivibrio sp. Lineage (GTDB taxonomy): Bacteria > Bacillota > Clostridia > Lachnospirales > Lachnospiraceae > Eshraghiella. Next base: position 24,847 of record CAYONC010000008.1, on the reverse strand, counting down.
ATATAGATGCCCATGGAAGCAAGATTACTTCTCGGATTAGCCGGCTTTTCCTCAAATTCGGTAATCCTGTTATTGTCATCAGTAATCAGAATACCGAACCGGCTTGCCTCTTCAAGCGGAACAGGCATTGCCGCAATCGTAACGTCGGCATTGCTTGCCTTGTGATAATCAAGCATTATCTCGTAATCCATCTTATAAATGTGGTCTCCGGAAAGTATAAGCACGTAATCCGGATTATACATCTCCATATAATCAAGATTCTGGTATATCGCATTAGCCGTTCCCGTGTACCAGTCACTGCTGGTGCTTCTCTCATATGGCGGAAGAACCGTTACTCCGCCCACGTTCTTATCCAAATCCCACGGAATACCGATGCCGATATGTGTATTAAGTCTCAGGGGCTGATACTGGGTAAGTACACCCACGGTGTCAATTCCCGAATTAATACAGTTGCTGAGCGGAAAATCAATTATTCTGTATTTCCCTCCGAATGCAACTGCCGGCTTGGCAACCTTGGCGGTAAGGACACCAAGCCTGCTTCCCTGTCCGCCTGCCAGTAACATGGCAATCATTTCTTTTTTAACCATACATTCACCTCAAGTCCATTTATTTTCTAGTCTCTGTAACAATATCTGTATTGTACCATATTATATTCACAAATTAAAGTCGTTTTTGGTAATTTTCTTGTATTTTCATTATTTCTGAATAATTTTTTGTATATTTTTACCAAATTCGTGCCGGCATGTCCTTATACTCATTTATATTCCGTGTGTATGTTAAAAATGTATGGCATTTAAGCATTTACTTTTTTGCTTAAAGTGGTATAAAATATAGAAAAAACATATTCAGGAGTTTATTATGTATCTTATAGATTTTAACAAACCGGTTCACGTTCATTTTATAGGAATTGGCGGGATAAGCATGAGCGGCCTCGCAGACATTCTTCACTCAAAAGGGTTTACCGTTTCAGGCTCCGACACGGGAGTTTCCGACCTTACCGGGCAGCTTGCGGCCAGGGGCATAACTGTTTATGCCGGACAGAAGGCGGAAAATATAACCGGAGATACGGAGCTTGTAGTATATACGGCGGCCATCCGTCCCGATAATGAAGAATACGCGGCGGCGGCGGCACGCGGCATTCCAATGCTTACAAGAGCTGAGCTTTTAGGAGAAATCATGGCGAATTACGGTACGTCAGTCGGTGTTGCAGGAACTCACGGCAAGACAACAACCACCTCCATGCTGGCTGAAATCCTCATAGCCGGAGACTGTGACCCTACCGTTTCAGTTGGCGGAATACTTCCGTCAATCGGCGGCAATCTGAGACTCGGTCATTCAGACAACTTTATTACGGAAGCATGTGAATATACCAACAGTTTTCTTTCATTCAGACCGACAATGGAAATCATCCTCAACATAGGTGAGGATCACCTTGACTTTTTCAAGGATATACATGACATACGGAATTCTTTTTCAAAATATGTCAGTCTTCTTCCCGAAGACGGATGCCTGATAATTAATAACGATATTGATAACGTGAAAGATATTTACGATGCGGCACGCTGTAATGTCATTACCGTCGGCAGCACGCCCGATGCCTGTTATTACCCTGAAGGCATTTCATATGATTCCGAAGGCTGCGGAATATTCAGACTTATGCATAACGGCTGCTGCCTCGGCACGGTTCATCTCAGTGTACCGGGACTCCACAACATATATAACAGTATTGCGGCTTTTGCAGCGGCACGTGTCATGAATGTGTCCACAGAGGTAATCCTCTCCGCCCTCTCCGGATTTCACGGAACACACAGGCGTTTTGAAAAGAAGGGTACGGTTAACGGAATCACCGTCATAGATGATTATGCACACCACCCTGATGAGATTAATGCAACGCTGGAATGTGCCGCAAGATATCCGCATAACCGTCTTGTTGTTGTTTTTCAGCCTCATACTTATACAAGGACGCGTGCTTTTCTTGATGATTTTGCAAAGTCACTGAGCCGGGCAGATTTTGTAATTCTTGCCGACATATATGCGGCAAGGGAAACGGATGACCTCGGAATATCATCCGGTGACATATGTAAACTGGTTAACGGATACGGAACGGAATGTATCTGGGAACATGATTTTAATAAGATGCGCAGCATAATTCTCGAAAAATGCGGCAAGGATGACCTTGTGATTACAATGGGGGCCGGAAATATTACGGAGCTTGGAGATGCACTTGTTTCCACCCGATAGTTATCCCCCATTTCCACATTTTCCACAACTTTTTTAAAATTGCCGCTTTATTGTTCTCTTTTGAAAAATGCTGTGTTATAATGACAACATTCACACGCTAAAAGGAGCAGTCGGACATGAAACACTTAACGCTTAATCAGGTCAGGAAGAATAACGATACCTGCGTATCCAACATATTTCTGGATACTTATATGCGTGACGCCAACGGAGAATTTGTTAAGGTATATCTGTATCTGTTAAGATGTGCCGACGTTCCGGATGCGGGTGTTACCGTTTCAGACATTGCGGACAGGCTTAACCTTACGGAGAAGGATGTCGTACGGGCACTGAAGTACTGGGTAAGCGTTAAGGTACTGGATGTTGTTTTCGACGAAGATACGGACGAGGCTTCTTCCATTACATTTCTTCCTCTTGAGTCGGAGACGGCTCAGGATTTCCGGAGCTCCGACGATACCGTTAGCGGTTCACGCAGCTCCGTTGATACCGTGCAGAATTCCGCACCGGGCAGGACATCCGGTTCTGCACATTCTTATTCTCCGGCGAAGATACGCCGCATGAAAGAACAGGAGGATGTGAAGCAGCTCCTGTACATTGTAGAGAAATATGTCGGCAAGCCCCTTACTTCAACGGAAATGGGTACTGTCCTGTATATACATGAGGAGCTTGGTTTTTCAGCTGAGCTTACGGAATATCTGGTTGAATACTGCGTCACCAACAATCACCGTTCGCTTCGTTATATCGAAGCAGTGGCACTTGCATGGCATGAGAAGGGAATTACATCCGTAGCTGAAGCAAAGGAGAAATCAGCATTACGCAGCAACAGAACCTATATTGTCAGCAAGACGTTCGGAATCGGGGACAGGAACATAACCCCGGTGGAAATGGAATTTATCAACCGCTGGTTTGATGAATACGGGTTTGACAGTGACATGGTCAGCGAAGCGTGCAGAAGAACCATTATTTCCATGGGCAAGCCTAATTTTTCATATGCTGACGGTATTCTTAAAAAGTGGCGTTCAGCCGGAGTACACACACCTGACGATCTTAAAACACTTGATGCCGGCTTCCGTGCGAAGATAACAATACCGGTATCCTCCGGCAATTCACAGCCGCCGGCCGTTAATAACCGCTTTAATAATTTCAGCCAGCGTACATATAATTTTGAAGAGCTTGAAAAGAAGCTCATTAACAACTGATAACAGGAGGATTCCGTCTTGGCACTAACCAATGCACAATATGATGAGATAATGAACATATATCATCAGCGTCAGTTCAGGAACAGTGAAGAAACCGCACGCAAAACCGTTGAAGTTATGAATATGATACCTTCATACAGGGAATGTGCCGATACCGTTTCGGAGCTTTCAGTATCTGCCGCGAAAGCAGGACTTAAGGGCGATACATCCCTTTTGGATACACTTAATTCTTCAATCGCCGGTCTTACCGGCCGGATGAAGTCACTCCTTACGGAATACGGCTATCCTGAGGATTATCTTTCTCCTTCATATGTATGTCCTGACTGCCGCGATACAGGATTAATTAATAACAGGAAATGCCGCTGCTTTAAGCAGGCAGAGATAGACCTTCTGTACAGACAGTCCAACATTAAGGATATTCTCGAAAGAGAAAATTTTGACAATTTTGATTATAATCTTTTTTCTGATACGGTTAAGGACCCGGGTACCGGACTTACTCCGCGTGCCACAATGAAGCTTGCCGTAGAGAAATGCCGGCGTTTTATACGTGAATTTCCTTCCGGGCATAATATTCTCCTTATCGGTGCGACAGGAGTCGGCAAGACATTTCTTACCAACTGCATTGCAAGGGAGATATTGAATTCATCAGGGAGTGTTCTGTACCTGTCCGCAGTTGAGCTTTTTGAATATTTTTCCTCAAAAAGCGAATACTTTGATAATTCTGCTCTTGACAATTCAGATATTTCAATGCAAATTATAGAGAGTGACCTGTTAATTATAGACGACCTTGGTACTGAACTTACCAATGCTTATACCAATTCCAGGTTATTTTACTGCATCAACAGGCGTCTGCTCCATAATCGTTCAACGATTATTTCAACCAATTTTTCGCTCTCGCAGTTGATGAATACATATTCTGAGAGAATATTCTCACGTATCTCCAGTTCCTATGAGATAATAGGACTGATAGGAGATGACATAAGATTAACTAACAAATAGGAGGACCATTATTATGCAGAACGATCGCGAGCTTGATACCATTCCGGTTGGTGCCCTCGGGCTTATCAATCTTCGTGGATGTGAAGAACTCGGCAGGAACATTAACGATTATATCGTTAAATGGCGAAAGGAAAGAGAAAGTGAACACAAATCCACCATAGCCTTTTCAGGTTACCAGAAGGATAATTATATTGTCAGTACATCCGTGCCGCGTTTTGGTTCCGGCGAAGCCAAGGGTATGATTAATGAATCAGTCCGCGGATATGATTTATATATTCTCGTTGACGTATGTAATTACAGTCTGACATATTCTCTGTGCGGTCAGACCAACCATATGTCTCCTGATGACCATTATCAGGACCTCAAGAGAATTATTGCCGCCGTGGGAGGCAAAGCAAGAAGAATAACCGTAATCATGCCTTTCCTCTATGAAAGCAGACAGCATAAGAGAAGCGGCAGGGAATCCCTTGATTGTGCATTCGCCCTTCAGGAACTTGTATCAATGGGAGTGGACAACATCATAACCTTTGATGCACATGATCCGAGAGTACAGAATGCCATTCCGTTAAACGGATTCGAGACCGTTCAGCCTGTATATCAGTTTATTAAGGCACTTCTTCATAATATTAAGGATTTGAAAATTGACAGCGACAGCATGATGATTATCAGCCCGGATGAAGGTGCAATGGGACGTGCCGTATATTATTCCAACGTGCTTGGTCTTGACATGGGTATGTTCTATAAGAGACGTGATTATTCCAGAATCGTAAACGGACGTAATCCTATCGTTGCACATGAATTTCTGGGGACATCCGTTGAAGGAAAAGACGTATTCATCATAGACGATATGATTTCATCAGGAGAAAGTATGCTTGATGTCGCAAGAGAACTCAAGAAGAGAAAGGCAAAGCGTATATTCCTTGCTGCAACCTTCGGACTTTTCACCAACGGCTTTGAGAAATTTGATGAAGCATATAACGAAGGACTTTTTGACAAAATCCTTACAACCAATCTGGTCTACCAGACGCCTGAGCTTTTAAGTAAGGAATATTACATTAACGTTGACATGAGTAAATATATCGCACTTCTTATTGACACACTCAACCATGATGATTCAATCAGCAGTCTCTTAAATCCTGTTGACAGAATCAATAAGTGTGTTGATGAATATAAAAACTCCTTTTAAATAAAGGATATAAATACCTCCAAAGAGTAAAACCCACCGGATAATCAGGCAGGTTTTACTCTTTTTAATAATTCAGCGTATAATCCTTATCTCCCATACCGTCTACATTAACATCCTTGTCTCCTCTTCCATCTACATCAACATCATGATTGGTATCACCATCCCCGATATTAAGATTGGCTCCTCCCGGTGCTGTCTGGCTTTCCGTCGGTTTTTTGTCATCCTCATAAGGATAGTCCTTTTCTTCCGTAATCTCTGTCTGATAATCCGGGAATTCTTTTAATTCAAGCCCTTCATGTATACTGCTCATAAATTTTTTCCATATATTAAGCGGATATGTTCCTCCATAAAGACCTTCGACGGATTTAGGCATATCGCACCCTACCCATACAACTGTTGTATAATATTTTGAATATCCGGCAAGCCATCCGTCCCTGCTGTCATTGGTTGTTCCTGATTTTGCCGCAACTACTGCATTCTCAAGCTTTGCCTGCTGAAGTATACCGTTGTTTACACCCCATTCCATCATTTTGGTTACCATCCGCGATGCTTCTTCCGTATAAACCTCATACCCTTCTCCCGGATTATTCACTATATTCTTCCCGGATGCGTCAGTTATCCGTAATACACAGGTAGGCTCCCTGTATATTCCGTCGTTTTCCAGTGCAGCATATCCTGAAGCCAGCTCCACGGGAGATACTCCGTATGTAAAGCCGCCGATGCTTGCCGCCTGATTATTGTCATCAACCGTTATTTTTTGATAATTCATATCATGAAGATACTTCATTCCCGCTGCAGGTGTCAGCTGTTCAAACAGCTTCCATGCAACAACGTTTGAGGAGTAGCCGAGGGCTTCCGTAAGTGTTATCAGACCTCTGTATGTATCATTGACATTATCCGGTCCGCCTAACATATATGAATCATCTGCCTGTTCATCCGGCAGGTGTCCCGCAATAAGATACGGTGCATATACTAAAAGCGGCTTTATCGAGCTTCCAGGCTGTCTGTAACTCTGATATGCCCTGTTAAACGTATATCCGTCGTACTCCTGGGTTCTTCCTCCCACTATTGCCGTTATCATTCCGCTATTGTTATCTATACATACTGCTGCTCCCTGCATATCATATATCCCTTCATCATTAACATCCCGGTAATCATCAAGCTCCTCGTCAAGGATTTTCTGAAGAAGTTCCTGCTTGTCCATGTCTATCGATGTATATATTCTGTATCCGCCCGTAAACAGTGACGTCTGATATTCAGCATAATACTGGTTATACAGCTCCCTGTATGCTTCTTCGTCTTCCTCGTCCGTAAATTCATAACGGAACACAAAACCATTCTGCTTCATCAATGCCTCAGCGGCACATTTAAAAATATATGTTTCCACATAATTGTAGCGCTCGTCAATATCGGATGACAGCACAATTTTTTCCTCTGTTGCCTGGTAATATTCAAGACTTGAGATTATTCCTGCTGCAAATATCTGTTTTAATACTTCGTTACGTCTGGCTATTGCCGCATCATAATGTGTATAAGGATCATACCCCGACGGGCTTTTCGGTATACCTGCAAGAAATGCAAGCTGGGAAAGTGAAAGCTCTGACGTCGTTGTTGAAAAATATCCCTGTGCCGCCGCCTCTATTCCGTAAAATCCGTTAGCGTAATAAATATTATTTATGTAAAATTCCATTATCTGATCTTTTGAGAATTTTTTCTCTATTTCCTTGGCAACGAACATTTCCGTTATTTTCCTGTTCCATGTCACCTTCTGGGTAAGAAACATATTCTTTGCAAGCTGCTGGGTTATCGTACTGGCTCCCTGTTTTATGGAATCGTGCTTTATGTTGGCTATGGCAGCCCTGACTATTGCCGAAAAATCTATTCCCTTATGCTCATAAAAATCCCTGTCTTCTATCTGGACATATATTTTTCTCAGAATATCGGGAATATCGTCTCCTTCAAGATAATAAAGCTCCTTGATTCCGCTCAGAGTGGATATTATTTCTCCGTCTTTATCGTATATTATGCTTGTCTGCGTCTGTCTGAACGTTTCAAACGTCACATTTTTCATTATGTCTTTTGCATTTGAACGCAGCTTAAGTATTTTACCGCCTATTACCCCTAAAAAAATAAGTATAATGCCGGCAAAAAACATAAATATAAGAAAAATTATTTTCCTGAGTTTTTTGTTTTTTTTCTTCATACAACCTGCCTTATTTCATGTAACGGGTCCAGATAACATTTCCTGATGAATCAACGACAACCCCTCCTGTATCACGTGCCGTTTCAATCATTGCATCCTTATCCGTATCCGCCCTGTATAATTCTCCGTATGTGTATACGTAATAAAATTCTTCTTTTATTTCAGCTTCATTTCTGATATAAATCAGTGAATCTGCCGGAAATTCATATCCTGCAGTCTGCACCGTGGTATGCGAGCTTCCGCTTCCCTTCATATCAATATAGGTTTCCTTCTGCCTGTCATCCGAAGAAATAACCTTAATAATGACATTTTCGTCCTTCTCTTCTGAATTACTTAAAAGCTGGTCAGCTTCCGCAGACTTCCATTCTCCGTTCTTATCCTTTGCAATTCTGTTAAGCACTATCTTGGTATCATAAAATTCCGCATCGGTAACGTAATATCCCGATTCACTGTATTCCCGTACCGTAGCAAGCTCATTGTCAACTATCCGTATGGTATTCATCGGAAATAAATTCTCTTCCTCATCCGTATCAGCATATCTTGCCGTACCGTATACCGGATTGCCGTCAATGAAGCCCAGTGCTTTTATCCTTTCGTCTTCTTCACATTCAATGGTAAGAATCTTTCCCGTGGAAAGCTCCATTAATTTAATCTCCGTGCAGTTATTTTCGGACTCTCCCGTTTGATACATCAGAACATTATCTTCAGAAAGCATACATTTATCAGAAATAACTTCACTGTCTACCAGCATACATTCCTTCGTCTCATAATTCATATAATATATCGACCTGTTCCGATAAAAATATAAGACGTTAGCCTCGTTAATATATGCCAGCTTATCCACGTTGCCCTCTATTACCCGGAACGGCTCCTCCATTGGAATAAATATAAGCTCTTTTGTCACATTTGTATCCGCTGAATAGCTGTATGCCGCCAGACCGTTATTACCTTCGTGTATACCTCTGTTCATATATCCGTATACAATAAACTTCACGTTTCCTTTTTTATCAACATCCATTATCCTGTATCCGTGAGAGTCATTCTTCTCCCTTAAACCGTCAGAAGTTTCTTCACAAAATGAAAAAATAAGGGTAAATTTATCCTTGGACAGATTATACATCCACAAATCATTATTTCTTTCAAAGCATACAATACCACCATTTTTACTGCTCTTATATACTATGTCATCCGAAGACGTGATACCCAGATACACATAACCGCTTGCACTTATTCCCATATCCGTGTTAAATATCTGATCCATAAACCGGTCAAAAGAATATACATATGTCAGTGTATCATCCACGCGGTTTATCCTGTAAAATTCCCTGACATCATATGAGTATGTTCCGTTGTCATCACTGTTGCTTACGGAATAACGGATGCTGAGCGAGGCAATGTCTCCATATATCTCATTCAGACTGATATACATTTCCGTATCAAGGCTGATTCCTAACTTTCCGAAGCCTACCTGCGACAGACGGCTGTGTATATTAACATGGCCTAAATTGGTATTGTCTCCCGTACTGTCCGGTTCGAGCTTCGGAATTATTTCATTCAGCGTATCCTGGCTGTGGGTTTTCAGAGAAAAATTTCTGACATACTGAAGCTTACTGTCAACATCGCTTTTGTCCATCATTACAATTCTTGTATAATAGTCGGCTTCTCCGTATTTTACCGTTGATACGGTTATTTTAAGCATATATTCACGGTCTTTTTCAAGCAGATTCTTAAATTTAACGTCAAGCCTGATTTTGTCATTTTCAGACTTATAATCCGTTATTACCGTCCTCTCAAGCAGTTCGCTGCCGTCAAGGCTCCGCACTTCATAGCAGACTCCGTCCGTTCTGCATCCGTATGTATCAATAACGAATGACATTACCCTGTCCGTTCCTATCGGTGTTATTGTACTTCTTACCTGTGCATAGTCAGCCTCAGATTTGAGTCCGTAGGTGTGATTATAACAGATGCCGCCTTCAGTAACCATATATACAACCGGAAGTCCGGCATCATCCATTCCGTATGAATCCGCTTTCTGCGTTATTCCGCTTATTTTAAATATATAGGTAAATACCGCCGTAAGCACAAATGCCGCCGCATACAGAGGTATTCTGATGTATTTTATTTTCAAATCATCCATCCGCCTGTCTTAAATTTCTTTTATTTTACAACGCTTTGATTTAGTAATCAAGATTGTTTAAAGGAGTAGCGAGATATATTACCGTCTCATTATTTATTTCATCATATGATGCCGTAATGTTAATATTTATTTTTCTTCCTATACTTCTCACATAATTTTCTATTCTGTCCGTATAAGCATAAATCGTATAAGTTTCATTTTCCCTGCTTTCCGTAACGGTTTTCGCACTCAGATATGTCAGCATTTCATCTGCCACATAGTTCTTTTCTTCATAATTCAGCATTCCGGATATTCTGCCTTCAAAATAAAGATTCACGTTTCCTTCTATGTGCTCTGCTTCAAAAACTTCCTTTATAAGTCTGTCATAGGTTTCCGCTGACTCAATGTTATCTTTTAAATCCAGAACAAGGGATATGTGGTTTGTATCATTCTGTGGAATTACAGTCATTACAAAATCCGCATTTTCAGATGCTTTTTCACATATTATGCGTTCTCCATCATTTCTTATATCCGGTGAAGCAATACCCGTATCGCATGCTATGTTTCTTACAAATTTCTCCATGGCTTCCGTATCAAGCTTCACGTCATATTCTCCATATGCCGCTATTTTAGCAGAAATATATGAATATTCCGTGATTCCGAATGCTCCTGCCAGAGTACTTTCAGCCACGGCACATTTTTTTATATACTTTCCAGCCGTTACCGTCCATATTATTATCGCCATGATTAATCCGATTTTCCTCATAAAAATACCTCCAAAACCTGCTGTTTCAATTATTGCCGTTTTGAAGGTATTTAAACTTATTCTTTGAGGGAAATTCTTGCAATTGATTTTTTAAGTGCTATTTCTGCCCTCTGCATATCAAGCTCACTGTCTCTGCTTCCGAGGCGGCGTTTTGCACGTATGCCGGCTTCCTCTGCCCGCCTGAAATCTATCTCGTCCGGCCATTCGGCTATTTCCGCAAATATCGTTACCCTGTCCTCCGATATTTTGGCAAATCCGGAATGCAGTGCTGCTTTTCTGACTCCGTCAGACTCATGTATCACAAGCACACCGGGAGAAATGATTACGGCAACCGGGATATGTTCAGGATATATCCCCATATATCCTTCGGTGGTATTAAATTCTACCATTGACACCGTTCCCCTGTAAAAATTCCGGTCGGGAGATATAACCTCTAATTCCATCATCTTATCCGCCATATCCGTCCCTCCTATTTAACCTTTGCAAGGACATCCTCTATGCTTCCGCAATTAAGGAAGAAGCTTTCCGGTATATCATCATATTTTCCTTCCAGTATTTCACTGAATCCCTGTATTGTATCACTGAGCGGTACATATCGTCCATCAAGACCCGTAAACTGCGTAGCAACATAAAACGGCTGCGAAAGGAATCTCTGAACTTTTCTTGCCCTTGCCACTATAAGCTTATCATCCTCGGAAAGTTCATCCATTCCGAGAATTGCAATAATATCCTGCAATTCCTTATACTTCTGCAGGATTTCCTGCACTCCTCTTGCAACCCTGTAATGCTCCTCTCCGACAATTCTCGGATCAAGTATCCTTGAAGATGAACCTAACGGGTCAACTGCCGGATAAATTCCAAGCTCAACAATTGAACGGTCAAGTACCGTCGTTGCATCAAGATGTGCAAATGTTGTTGCCGGTGCCGGGTCTGTAAGGTCATCTGCCGGAACATAGACAGCCTGCACGGATGTTATGGAGCCGTTCTTTGTTGACGTTATACGCTCCTGAAGCGCTCCCATTTCAGTCTGCAATGTGGGCTGATATCCTACGGCAGACGGCATACGTCCCAATAATGCCGATACCTCAGAACCCGCCTGTGTGAAACGGAATATATTGTCTATAAACAGAAGAACATCTTTACCGCCTTTATCACGGAAATATTCCGCCATAGTAAGCCCGGTAAGTCCTACCCTCATTCTTGCTCCCGGCGGTTCGTTCATCTGTCCGAACACCATAGCCGTTTTATTGATAACGCCTGATTCCTGCATTTCATGGTACAGGTCGTTTCCTTCTCTTGTCCTCTCTCCTACTCCGGTAAACACAGAATAACCTCCGTGTTCTGTTGCTATATTACGGATAAGTTCCTGTATCAGCACGGTTTTACCTACTCCTGCCCCTCCGAACAGTCCTATTTTTCCGCCTCTCTGATACGGGCAGAGAAGGTCTACGACCTTAATACCTGTTTCAAGAATTTCCGTTGATGTGGACTGTTCTTCAAATCCCGGTGCCTTACGGTGAATAGGTAAATATTCTTCTGCTTCCGGTACCGGTCCGTTATCTATCGGCTCACCGAGTACATTAAATATTCTTCCGAGTGTTGCCTCACCCACCGGAACACTGATAGGTGCATGAACGGCTTTCGCCTCCATTCCTCTCACAAGTCCGTCGGTTGCTCCCATTGCAATACATCTTACCGTATCATCTCCAATATGCTGTGCAACCTCCGCCACGAGACGTTCTCCGTCATCGCGGTATATCTCAATGGCTGTATTTATTTCCGGAAGCCGTTTACCCGTAAAATTAATATCCAGAACAGCCCCGATTATCTGAGTGATTTTTCCAATATTCTGCTGGCTCATCTTCTTACTCCTTTTGTGCTATGATATTGCATTTGCACCGGCTATGATTTCCGTTAATTCCTGCGTTATGGAACCCTGCCTTGCCCTGTTGTATTTCAATGACAGGTCACTAATCATGTCATCGGCATTATTGGTTGCATTGTCCATTGCAGTCATCCTTGCTCCGTTTTCGCTTGCCACCGATTCCATGAGTGCCCCGTAAATAAGGCTGTTGATATATTTAGGAATGATTATGCCGAGCGCTTCTTCCTCTTCAGGCTCGTATGTCATCAACATATCATCATCTGCGTGATTCTCATCCGTATCATCTGTGGAAACCGGAAGAAGCTTTATCATCTGCGGATTATGAACAACCGTATTTTTAAATACCGTATATGCAAGATATATTTCTCCTACGATACCCTTTTCAAAATCATCAAGAACTTTCCTGCCTATTTCCATCGCATCCGAATACATCGGTTCGTTAATTACTTCCGAATAATCCGACGCTATTTCAAAATTTCGTCTTGCAAAATAATCCCTGCCTTTAAGTCCGACTGCATATATTACACATTCATCCCGCCGGAATCCGCTTTCGGTTACAAGCTTTGTAACACCGGAGTTGTATCCGCCTGCAAGTCCTCTGTTGGCAGTAATGACAATTATTGCTTTCTTAGGAGAGCTGCCCGGATGAAGATACGGATGGTCCGTGTTCTTCGTTCTCGACAGCATGGTCTTTATGTTGTCATACATGGCATCAAAATACGGTTTTGCCGCCTCAGCCTTATCCTTGGCCTTTTGAAGCTTAACGGTTGCAACAAGCTTCATTGCTTTCGTTATCTGTTCCGTACTCTGAATACTTTCCTTACGACGTTTTATGTCCTTCATTGAAGCCATAACCGTTTCACCTCTGCTTATTTAAACTGTGTCTTAAACTCTTCAATCGCTTTAATCAGAAGCTGCTCCTGTCCGTCTGACAGTATTTTTTCCTTCCTGATACCATCCGGTATCTCCGGATACTTCGTATCAATAAAGGCAAACAGTTCCTTCTCAAAATCAGCAATCCTGTCTGTTTCTATGTCAAGAAGATATTTTTTCGTTGCCGCATATATTATGATGACCTGATATTCCACAGGCATCGGCTTATATTGCGGCTGTTTCAATACTTCTTTCAGTCTCTCACCCTGTGCAAGCTTTTCCTTGGTATCTGCATCAAGCTCCGAGCCGAACTGTGAAAATGCAGCAAGCTCCCTGTATTGGGCAAGATCCACCCTTATAGGTGCTGCAATCTTTTTAATTGCCTTAATCTGTGCCGCACCGCCTACACGTGATACTGAAAGTCCGGCATTTACGGCAGGTCTGAATCCTGAATTGAACATTTCCGTTTCAAGATATATCTGTCCGTCCGTAATGGAAATAACATTGGTAGGTATATATGCCGACACGTCTCCTGCCTGCGTTTCTATGACAGGCAGTGCCGTAAGTGAACCGCCTCCCAGTTCATCAGACAGCCTTGCTGCCCTTTCAAGCAGTCTTGAATGTAAATAAAAGACATCTCCCGGATAAGCCTCACGTCCCGGCGGTCTTTTAAGAAGCAGTGAAAGTGTACGGTATGCCGCTGCATGCTTACTCAAATCATCATATACAACCAGCACGTCCTCTCCGTTCTCCATCCATTCTTCACCAATGGCACAGCCCGAATAAGGTGCTATATACTGGAGCGGTGCAAGCTCGCTTGCCGTTGAAGCAACCACAGTGGTGTAATCCATTGCCCCATACTCTGTAAGGGTCTTCACTATTGAAGCAACCGTCGATGCCTTCTGACCGATTGCCACGTATATACAGTGCACACCCTGTCCCTTCTGGTTAATAATCGTATCTATTGCGATTGCCGTTTTACCCGTCTGTCTGTCGCCTATTATAAGCTCTCTCTGTCCTCTTCCGATTGGAACCATTGCATCAATCGCCTTGATACCAGTCTGCAGTGGCGTATCAACCGATTTACGGTCAATAACTCCATGAGCTACTCTTTCTATTCTACGGTATCTGTCCGTCACAACCGGACCCTTTCCGTCTATGGGCTGACCGAGTGCATTAACAACCCTTCCCGTAAGGGCATCTCCTACCGGAACTTCAACAACCCTTCCGGTGGTCTTAACGGTATCGCCTTCATTAACACTTCTTGCGTCTCCAAGCAGAACAGCGCCTACATTGTCTTCTTCAAGATTAAGCACCATTCCATACACATCACCCGGAAATTCAAGAAGTTCACCCTGCATGGCTTTCTGAAGTCCGTGTATACGTGCAATTCCGTCCGCTACCTGTATAACCGTTCCAACGTCTGAGATATCAAGTTCCGATTTGTATTTCATAATCTGCTCTTTTATGACCGAGCTGATTTCTTCCGGCCTCAAATTCATGGATTTATGCACCTTCCTTCAATTTATTACTGTTCACACGCCGTCCTGTTAAGTTCCCTGACCATTTTGTCAAGACGTGTTCTGATACTGCTGTCAACTACCCTGTCTCCTATTCTTATTACCATTCCGCCGATAAGCTCCGGCTTCACGTCATACACCATTTCAATTTCAGCATAATCGGTTGTATCAAGCAGCTTTTTGTGTATTCTGTCCCTTAGTCCGGAAGTGAGTTCCGACGGCGTGGTAACATATGCCGTACCAATCTTCCTGTATTCCTTATACCTGCCAATAAAATAATGCAGCATATCCTTCAGTCCGCTGCTCCGGTCCTTGTTAACCACCGTCACAAGAAATCCCATAAATTCACCTGAGAAATTATCTTTAAATACATTCTCCAGAACCGTAATTTTATCATCACGGCTTATGTCAGGATGACACAGAAATTCCGTAAGCTCATCATCACTATCCAGGGCTTCTGCCACACAGAGTGCTTCCCTGTATATGTCATCCGTTCTTCCGCTTTCTGCGGCGGCTTTAAACAGGGATTCACCATATATTGCGGCTATCCGTTTTGCCATGTCTCATCACCCATTTCATTTAATGTTTCTTCAATCATTGATTCCTGAATATCTGCGTTAATGGAATTGCGGACGGCTTTTCCTGCCATCACTGCAGCGACGGAAATAATTTCTTTTCTTATATCATCTGCAGCCTTCTTCTTCTCAAGCTCAATTTCACTTCCTGCTCTCTTAATAATTCTGTCTGCTTCCTCTCTGGCTTCGGATATAATTATCTCTTCTCTGGCAAGCGCCTGTTTTCTTGCATCTGCAAGAATTCTGTCTGCTTCCTTATCCGCATTCTTTATCTGCTCATCATACTGCTCCTTCAGAGCAAGAGCATCTTCCCTGTTCTTCTTCGCTTCGTCCATGTCCGCCTGAACCCTGTCCTGCCTGTCCTTTAGAAGCTTCCTTACCGGATTAAAGAGGAAATATGAACCGAGCAAAAACAATATAAAAATATTGACTGCCAGAATTATGGCGTCATGGATGAGCTGTGCATCCAGATTAAATATTCTCTGCAAGGCCGTGCCTCCCTTTTAATTTAAAGTTTTCCCAAAAACGGGTTAGCAAACATAAGTATGATTGCCACTGCAAATCCATAGAGACCGGTTGTCTCTGCAACAGCCTGTCCCAAAAGCATGGTAGATGTAATGGAAGACTTAGCCCCAGGATTCCGCCCTACTGCTGCCGCTGCATGTCCTGCAGCAATTCCCTGTCCGATACCGGGTCCGATACCGGCTATCATTGCAAGACCTGCACCTATTGCTGAACATCCTAATACAAAAGCTTCACTTGAAATCATAATAATTCCTCCTAAAATATAAATTTATTCATCTGAAATTTTATCGTTAATATATACCATCGACAACATACAGAATACATATGCCTGTATTATTCCTGAAAATATGTCACAATACACATGAATGACTGATGGTATGCCTACGGTTACCGCTGCCGGAAGCAGCCCGTATATCAGTCCCATGAGAATGGTTCCCGACATTATGTTACCGAACAGACGCAGAGAAAGCGAAAGCGGTACTGCCACTTCCCCGATGAGATTAATCGGAAAAAGAATGGGCGACGGTTTAAACAGATTCGTAAAATGATGAATCTTATTCGCCTTAATTCCGTTATAGTGAATTATAAAAAATGTTATAATTCCCAACGGCAGCGTCACACCGTAATCCGCAGTCGGCGGCCGCAGTCCGAATAATCCCGACATATTGGCAACCAGCAGAAACATAAAAATCATGCATATCCAGTTTCTGAACCTGCGTGCATTACTGCCCATTATGGATTCAGCCAGATTGTCCATTGTCTGTACGAATATTTCCAGTACATTCTGAAGTCCCCGGGGCTTCGCCATGGGGTCTGCCTTAATTATTTTCCTGTGCCCCACAATCATTAAAATAATCAGTATCAGTGATACGATAAATAAACCCACGTGTGTTGTCGTTATCCATAATTCCTGTCCAAACAGTTCATATTTCAACAGTCCTTTGATATAAAAATCAACATCCGCAAGTATCATGCCGGAAAGCTGTCCTGTCACTTTATCACCTTCTATTCTTTCTTTCCATGAGCGGATATACATATGCGGCAAATTTAAGACCTAAAAGCCCTACAACCATAAAAACCGCATTTACAAATTCCGTCATTGCCGCAGCTGCAAGCACTCCTGCCACCACAATCAGCCGTCCCGCAGAATTAAGTGCAAGAAATGCCGACTGATGTTTCTCCATGTACAGTGATTTATTGATTGAAAAATTCATGTGCCACAGCATCAGAACACTCATGACACTCCCTGTGAAAAGGCCCATTTCACATCTTAACCTGTCATTGGTAAATATCAGTACCGGAATTGATGCAGCGGCAAAAAACATGAAAATCCCGGCTGTCATAAGCAGAAATCTGTGCTTATCTTCCTTATTCATCCTTTTCGTTCTTCTCCTTATCGCTGCTTCTGACCATAGTCATTGCCATACGGTATATGTTCCTTCCTCCTGCTGCCATACCGACAAAGATAAGCGGAACCGTCCACCACGTCCCGAACCTGTTATCAATCCATATTCCAAGTGCCACACATAATGCCACCGGTACAAGCATTGATATTCCGAACTGGGTTACAAGTGCTAATGCCTTAAATACACTTTTGTTATACTTCACGTTTTTTCTCCATTAGATTAACAGAAAAACATATACATATTATACCACTATTTTTCAATCAGTTCAATACGTCGGATGTGTCTCTCTTCGTTGCTGAAATCCGTATCCAAAAACGTATCCACTATCTGCATTGCCTGTTCCTCCGTAACGGCAGACGCCCCGAGTGCGAGCATATTGGCATTGTTATGAAGCCTTGTCATTTTTGCAAGCTCTGTGCTTGTACACAACGCACACCTTATTCCTTTTACCTTGTTGGCGGTTATGGAAATACCTATTCCCGTCGTACATATTACAATACCCCTGTCGCAGGTTCCATCCGCAACCGCTTCTGCCGCAGCACGTCCGAATACCGGATAGTCACAGGACTCATGTCCGTAGCATCCGTAATCCCTATACTCAATTCCTCTTTCCTCAAGATGTCTGATAACAGCGGCCTTTAAGTCATATCCGCCGTGGTCTGAACCTATTGATATCATTTCAAATCCTCCTTGGTATTAATATCATGTATTTTATGTTCAACCTGTTCCATTTTATCGCAGATTGAAGTATAAAACATCTCATAAACATCATTATCCCCGCCATAAGGGTCAATTATATCCCCTTTTTCTCCGATAAACTCCATAATGGTGTATAAGTTGTGCACATTCTGATACTCCCGTAAAATCTTGTGTTTTTCTTCCCTGCTCATAGTCAGTACCAGCGTATTCTCCGAGAAATCCGTATCCTCCAGACGCTTTGCCGTTCCGGTATCAAGCACGTAACCGTGATTTCTCATAATCATTGCTGCCTTGGCACTGACCGGTTCCGGAAAAAGCACAATCAGCCCTCTTGATTCCACGCTCATCCATTCATCACGTTTTATGTTTTTCATGACAGCCGCTGCCATGGGACTCATACATATGTTATCTGTACAGACAAATATTACTCTGTTATATGCAGGCATATTGCTTCCTCCATAAAATTATCGCCACATTATACTTTTATTATTCTGTGTCCTGCCGCTTTCAGCAGCCTGTTCATTACAGCCTGTCCGAAGCCTTTTTCACTAAATGCTTCGGAGTATATAACATCAACATTTTCATCATCAAAACTCCGTAATGCCGCAAAAAGATTTCTGGCAATTTCTCCGTTATCACCGGTCTCACCCAATGAGATTTTCACATCAGCATTAATTTTTCCACCGTCAGATGATGTATACATAACACCGGTTTTCAGTTTTTTCTCCGACGCCTGTGCGATATATCCGTTAATTGCTTCAAGAACCCTGTCTCTCTCTCCCTCAACTATTGTCAGCTCTGCTTTCGGAGCATAATGTCTGTACTTCATTCCCGGCGCCTTGGGTTTAACATCCCTGCCGACTCCGGTCATCAGTGCACGGTCAAGTCTTACCTCTCCGATAACCTCCTGAAGCATTTCCGTTGTTATATATCCGGGTCTCAGGATAACCGGTATATTTTCCGTCATGTCAACAATGGTTGACTCAAGGCCTATTTCTATATTGCCTCCGTCTATTATCATATCAATCCTTCCGGACAAATCATTTATGACGTGTTCCGCCCTTGTAGGGCTCGGTCTGCCTGAAAGATTGGCGCTCGGTGCCGCAATGTACGTTCCCGATTCAGCTATAAGCCTTCGTGCGGTAATGTCCGACGGAAGTCTTACCGCAACGGTATCAAGTCCTCCCGTTACGGTTTCCGGCACACATTTCTTCTTTTTAAAAATCATCGTCAGAGGGCCCGGCCAGAACTCTTCTGCCAGAGCAACGGCTTTTTCCGGAACCTCCTCTGCAAGTGCATATACATCCTCAGTCTTCGATATATGAACTATCAGAGGATTGTCAGAGGGTCTTCCCTTTGCTCCGTATATCCTTGATGCTGCTTCCGGGTCAAATGCATCTCCACCCAGCCCGTAAACCGTTTCTGTCGGAAATGCAACAAGACCGCCGCTTTTTATAACAGATGCCGCAGTCTTTATTATATGCATATTATCATTTTCATTCTCAGTTATTTTTTCAACAATCGTATTCATAACACTTATCTCCGGTTATTTTCCAAAGTATTCATCTATTCCGCATAAAACCGCTTCGCATAACCGTTGTCTGTATTCCTTACTTTTAAGGAGCTCTGCTTCCTCCGGATTGCTTAGAAATCCGCATTCAACAATAACGGACGGACATGGCGTATGTAAAAGAAGATAATATTCTTCATTGCTTTTTGCTTCTCTGGTATTATCGGAATCCACTTTTTCTTTTATTGCCTGCTGTATATATCCTGCCAGTTTTTTTCCTTTATCCGAATGTCTGTAATAAAATACCTGCCCGCCTCGTACGTCAGGGTCGCTGAAGCTGTTCTGATGTATGCTGACAAAAATATCGGCATTTTCTGCCGCACTGCAGCGTGCCTTCATGTCCGCTGCTTTCCTGTTAATGTCGCTTTCACTGCTTAATGACACATCCTCCGTCCTTGTCATTATCACATCATATCCGGCTTCTTCAAGCATATTTCCAAGGCATAATGCCATCGCAAGGTTTATGCCCTTTTCCTCAGTTCCGTCAGCTGCGACTTTACCGGGGTCATTGCCTCCGTGTCCTGCATCAATTACGACGGAATATTTTTTCTGCACAGGCTCATTATCCGCCGCTTCCGACTCCAATGAATACGCAAGGCCGAAAAAGGCTGAATAAAACACCCCCGCAAGAAGCACAACCGCCATCAGAATATCAATAGCCTTCTTCATATGGTTTTGCATCCTGACTGTTTTCTTATATATACTTTATTCTGCTCCGGATATAATATTCCATATTTCATTATTGGCAAATCTTAATTCCCACGCCGCAACACCCGCCACGTTGAATTTGTTAATTTCCCTGATTCTTAACCGTGCCGACTCCTCGGTTTCAAGCCATATTCTGTAATAACCGTCTGCCGTTTCTCCTTCTGCCACCGACTGTCCGCTTTCTTCATCCCATTCAGCAATAAGTCCGAGTTCCCCGGCAATGTTCTGACAGCCGTCAATGGAATATGCTTTTGATTCCAGTATTTCTGCGTCATAAGCATCGCTTTCAAGCTTCCAGAGGCGCGTATAAAACGGCACTCCGACGATTATTTTTTCTGCCGTGACATAATCAAGCGTATTCTTAATTCCATCCGTAACAAATCCTATTGACGCCGTCGAACCAGCCGTATTTCCCCCTGCATAATGTTCATCATAGCACATTACGATAAAATAATCCACGCATTCCCCGCAGGCTTTCCTGTCATAATGCATATTATGACCGGCAGGAACATAAAAATCCACTGAAAGCACTACTCCTGCCTTACGGCATTCGATGGAAAGCTCCCTTATAAACTGCGTGTAGTCTTCTCCCGAATCCGATTTTACCTTTTCAAAATCAATATTAATTCCGTCATACCCGTAATCGGATATTTCCTGCATTATATTCTTTATAAGACGTGTTCTTGAAGTACGGTCAGACAGCAGTTCCTTCTCACTGAAGCCTTTTTCTTTATCCACGGAATTAAAATCACTTATTAACGGCCATATTTCATAACCCATGCTCCTGACATATTCAACATATTCATGGTCTGCCAGTGATTCAATGTCTCCGTTTTCATTCAGTACCTTGTACCACGTAGGGGATATTACGTTTACCCCCGTGACCTTTTCCAGTCTTGCAGCGATTGTATTATTATCCTCAGCCGAATAAATTCCGTCCCATACTATCGTCATTTTATGATCAGCCGTCAGTGACGGATAGGTAACTTTTTCCTGCTGCACAAAAACGGTTTTCTCCGTTCCTGTTACATTTTTCTTCTTCACATATCCTTTTCTTCCGTCTTCCGAAGTTACCTCATACCAGCTTCCGCTGCCAGCCGACGTAAGATACCATCTTATGTCCTCTGATGATTTTCCGATTATGGTGGATTTTATGGATGCTCCGGTTCTTACTGCCGAATCTTCTTTTAAAAGAATCCGTTCAAATTCCGTACCCGGAACCGTAACGGCAAGCCGTTCAGGATTATTTACAAGCCTGTATTCCATTCCGGTTATTTCTTCAAGGAAATTAACCGCCAGGAACAATTCATCATCCTTTACATATGCAATTACATACGGGTATTCACGGAAGGACGCTTCCGTTCCAAAGGTATTTCCACCCACGGGAATTTCCATAACCTCATATGGTGTTGTGTAGAGAACAACATTTTCAGAACTGTCATAATAAAATTTATCCGTCACATATTCCTTAACGGCTTCACCGGATAAATAACAAATTCCGTTATCCGTATAAGCCATAAATCCAATAACTTCCCCGTCAACCGCAACGGGTATTCTGTCCGTTACCGTTCCGATTTCAAAATACTTATATAAGTCTGCTTTTCTGCGGCTTTCCGTATTTTTCACAATTATTATTCCTGCCGCTATGCATACTGCTGCAAGTGCAAAAATAACCGGTATGAATTTTCTGTGCTTATTATCCGCTGCTCTGTCCGGTTCTTCTTCCTGTTCATTATAATCCTGTATTATTTCTTCCTCATCAAACAAACCTGTATCATCAGACTCTTCTTCAGAAAATTTTCTCGTATATTTCAATCCGTGCTGCTCCTCATCCTGTGTATTCTTGATTTCAGTATAACATCAAGAAATAAAAACTTCCATACAATTTTCCCGACACTTCCGCCATTTCAAAAACCGGATACCCTCACGGATATCCGGTCACTGTCATATTCTTATTTCTCAATTATATGTGTTTTTCTTCCGTAATGATAAACTACCGTAAAACAGCTTAAAAACAGAACAGAAAACCATATATGTGAATAACCTCCGTCACCTGCATCAGGTGTCGGGTCGCCTGTATCCGATTCAGAATCAGCTGCAGTAATTCTGAGTGCACCGGACTCATAAGTTATTTCATAGCTGTCCGTCACATCACCCCCGTAAGAATCCAGTATCAGGGCATTGCTTACTTTTATTACTCCGTTTTCCACCGTAAGCGTAACATCCGCAATTATATCTCCATCAACAACTCCCGTTGAAGAATATGCATCATCCGCAATCTCTTCACCTTCATTTATGACCTGTCCGTCCGCTTTGATAATAATACCATGACGGGATATACTCACGGTTTCACTTCCGTATAGCGTTTCGTAGCCTTCCTTTTCCAGTTTATAATATACCGTATATTCTCCGGCTTCCGTAAATTCAGGCTTATACGAATCATAATACTTGTCTTCTTCATTTATTTCATCTTCATCCGTACTGTAGCTTATTGTCACATCCGAAACAGATGCCTCAATGGATATTGAATGCGGCGTACCATCATATTCTCCCACATATCCTGAATGTGTATGGGTCAGTCTGTCTACAGTAGCCTGAAATGTATACATTACCGTAAATGTTCCATCGCCGTTTGCCGTGATTCCTGCGCTTTCGGAATTTACCGTTGCCTCAGTCTCTGCTGTAATAAAGAAGTCACTTTCAGGCTTAACCGTAACGGAAACGGTATAAACGGCAGCATACCCTGCCGATTCCGGTGCAGGCTCCCCGTTTTCCTTCCATACAACATCCGTTACGGTTACTCCGGATGTCGCAATGTCTGCAGACATATCAAATACTTTTCCCAGCGCAGGGCCATTAATTTCCAGCGTTATATTTTTAATCACCGTGCCCTCTTCAGCCTGCTTTGCATATATCATTCCGTCAGCCCCAATAGTTTCAATCCATATTTTACATTCGTCAGGATTAATGTCTGACGATAATCCGGCTGCTGTCTTTATATCCCTCAGGCTTATCGTTTTCTCGGACGTTATTTTTTCACTGTAATACCAATCATCCGTTCCGTCTTTCCCCTGTACCATAACAGATACGGCTGTATCCTGCGATGAATCCGGTTTTACCAGAATCAGTCCGTCTATGTCATCATATATGACAATATCTGTCATCTTATCGGCTCCGTCCAGCCTCAAGGTCATTGCAGTACCCTGTGCTATTTTTCCGACTGCCGGCGTATCAGTCGCTGCTGCCGTTGCCGCAGAAGCAAAGAGTACTGACGAGAGATTAAGATTGGAAGCAGGGCGTATGTCCTTATTGTTAGATACGCTGATATTACCGAAGCCGCTTCCGGGTATTGCGTAATATGCTGAGCTGACAAAACCTTCTACAGGTGACCGCAGCCAGAATTTGTCTCCGCTGCCCCAGTAAGCACTCATGGAAAGCTCCGTACTGTCATCGCTTCCTACCGTTATGAATGTACCCCCCCCGGTTCCTTTCGCAGGTGCATATATCATACTCTGAATACTGTAATTCACATTCGAACCACTGTAAGTCACACTACTAATTACATCCATTGTATATATTTTTGTAGAATTAAACATATAACTTTCAGCGCCGGTAAAAAAAGAAGTATTACTTATAATAGATTTCAATTCCGAATTAAGATCACTTGCTCCATAATGATTTACTAATACTTCTATTGTGCCCGGGTCGGTTCCGTATCCTTCTCCTGATGCATAAGTATACATTTTGGTCAAATTACCGGCATCAAATTTTGTTTTTGACAAAATCGGTGCTGCAGCAAAAATCATTGTATTATCTCCCGATACTCCGTTATCCTTACCAAGGATATACCATTCCTGTGCAGCTCCATTGCTGTTCTTACCAAATACAAGCTTGCCGTAATTATCAGCCGTACCGTCATTCTTCGGGGCAAACGTATCATCCATTAACTGCTCCTTCGTGGCATATGCCGATACGGACGGTGTTTTCTGAGTATCATCCGCTTTTACGCTTACAGTTCCCTGCGGCATTATTGTAATTAATCCTGCAAGTATTATGCCTGCTGACAGCAGTGCCGTTGCTTTTTTTAGTTTTCTTCCAAGTTGCATAATAGCCGGTCTCCTTTTCGATTCATCTGTCAGACCTGCGTTTTTGTCCACACAAGCCTGTTCCATAAAAATAATAACACTTTTCAACCGTATTGTCATTCTTTTTTAGAAACATATAATTCCCTTCCGGTTGTATTTCCTATAACATTAAAATAGCGGCCGCCCTACGGTATATCCGTAAAGGCAGCCGCCTGTTTTCCCATATATTACATTATCTGAGTAATGAGAGAACTCCCTGGTTAGCCTGGTTAGCCTGTGCAAGCATTGACTGAC
>CAYONC010000007.1:0-107952 GCA_964405265.1 uncultured Butyrivibrio sp. | reverse complement strand
AAGTAGAGGACAGCCGATAAATGGCGCACTTTAACAAGCTGTCTTATGGCAGCCTTAAAAAATGTATTGCTATAAAGTGTTAAGAAACTAATTGGAAGACTTTCATTACTATTTGTGCCGCCAACTGAAAGGCGGCGGAATGGAGACCAGCTATGAAAATACGGATTGCCAATAAAAATGACGCAGAAAATATCAGAAATATATATGCATCGTATGTTTTGAATACTGCCATTTCTTTTGAATATGAGCTTCCTGATATAAAAGAGTTTACTGGCAAAATAGAAAATACTCTGAATATTTATCTATATCTTGTTGCCATGGAGGATGATGAAATAGTCGGTTATGCATATGCATCCGCATTCCATTCAAGAGCAGCTTACAGACATTCGGCGGAGTTGTCCGTTTATGTAAGGGGGGATCGCAGAAAAAACGGAATCGGCAGTGCCTTGTATAAAAGTATGGAAGAACTTTTGGCAAAACAAAATATATATACGGTTCATGCGTGCATTGCCTCCGTTGAAAAAAAAGATGAACATCTTACGGATGACAGTGAAAAATTTCATTCAAGAATGGGATTTTCATTAGCCGGCAGGCATAAACAGTGTGGATATAAATTTGGCAAATGGTATGATATTATCTGGATGGATAAGGTTATACAGAAAATTCCCGATATTCATGAAGCTTTTATACCATTCAGCCGGTTAAGAAAAAACTGTGATATTGAAACAATTTCGTCTTGAAAATCCGGTACGTGTCATGTACAATATATGTATCAGAAAAATAATAAAATACTGCCACCGGGTAGTGAATGCAAAGCATTCGGTCATACATCATCAGGTCTCAGAAGATGTATGGTCGGATGCTTTTTTTAGGAGGAAAATAAAATGAAAAAAATGTTATTGAGCTACTTTAAAAAAGAAGAAATCATATTGTGGTGTTCTTCCGTGATTCTGATTGTGGTGTCATTTGCCATATTTGACCGTAAAAATTTTTTTACACTTGCAGCTTCACTTACGGGAGTTATGTCACTTATTTTTAATGCGAAAGGAAATCCCTTCGGACAGCTTCTCATGATTGTTTTCAGTGTAATGTACGGAATTATTTCATTTAAGTTTGCGTATTATGGCGAGATGCTGACATATCTCGGGATGACCGCTCCGATGGCTGTTGTGGCATTGGTTTCATGGCTTAGGAATCCGTATCAGGGAAACAGGGCAGAAGTTAAAGTAAATTATATGAATAAAAAAGAACATGTATTTATGTGGATTGCGGCCGTGACGGCAACAATCATCTTCTTTTTTGTCCTGAAATATTGTAAGACAGCTAATATTATTCCGAGTACAATTTCGGTCACAACCAGTTTTATTGCTGTATATCTGACATTCAGAAGAAGCCCGTATTATGCGGCAGGATATGCTGCAAACGACATAGTGCTGATTGTTTTATGGATAATGGCATCATTTGAAAACAGGGAATATATTTCTGTCGTGGTATGCTTTGCGGTTTTTCTTGTAAATGATGTTTACGGCTTCCTAAGCTGGCGTGCAATGGGGAAAAGACAAAGAGGCAGCATATACTGTTGCATAAAATAAAGGATGTGTTATAATGGTATGGAAAACGGGGTGCCCGCAAGGGCTGAGATTATACCCATTGACCTGATTTGGATAATGCCAACGTAGGGATAATAGTGCTGAAATTTACGCAGATACTGTCTCTAAGTGTATCTGCGTCTTTTTTTACGCAGACACGTGACCTGCATTGTACCGGATCTGGTATATTGTAAGGAGGCATATAATGAACAGAAAAATTTTTGAATTGTACGGAATAACCGACGGTTCGGAAAATGCGGAGGTACGCGTGGAAGCTGCCATCAGGGGAGGAGTTACACTGATACAATACAGGGATAAAAACACGGAAGAAAGGGCATATGATATATTGCAGGTGTGCAGAAGATACGGAATACCGCTTATAATTAATGATAATCCTGTGCTTGCCGCAAAAATCGGGGCAGACGGGGTACATCTCGGTACAGAAGATATGCCTGTAAGTGAGGCAAGAAAAATATTGGGGGAAAATGCAATAATCGGAGCGACGGCAAAAACCATGGA
The DNA here is from genome assembly GCA_964405265.1 of uncultured Butyrivibrio sp. Taxonomy (GTDB): domain Bacteria; phylum Bacillota; class Clostridia; order Lachnospirales; family Lachnospiraceae; genus Eshraghiella. The sequence continues at coordinate 105,844 of CAYONC010000007.1, read as the reverse complement.
ACAGGCATTGAAGGCTGTCGCAGACGGGGCCGACTACATAGGCTGCGGAGCAGTGTTTACAAGCGGCACCAAGACGGATGCAGTAAGAATAAGCATGGATGACCTGAAAAAAATATGTGAAAAAATCAATATTCCGGTTGTTGCGGTAGGCGGAATAAATGCAGAAAATATTTCAGGACTTCAGGGTATAAAAATAGCGGGAGCCGCAGTATCAGAAGGAATATTCGGACAGAGTGACACGGAAGCAGCAGCGGCTCTTTTGAAACAGCGTGTTAAAAGAATGGTTGGGACACTTAAAACCGTACTCACCATTGCCGGCAGCGATTCGGGCGGAGGAGCCGGAATACAGGCAGACATAAAGACAATGACGGCACACGGTGTATATGCCATGAGTGCGGTAACATCGCTTACGGCACAGAATACACTTGGAGTAAAAAGTATATTTAACGTGGAAGGAAGCTTCCTTGCAGATGAACTTGACTGTATATTTACGGATATTTATCCTGATGCGGTTAAAATCGGGATGATGAGCAATGAAAAGCTGATTCATGTTGCGGCGGGAAAGCTTAAAGAGTATCGGGCAGAAAATGTGGTTCTTGACCCTGTCATGGTATCAACAGGAGGGAGCAGGCTGCTTGAAGAAAGCGCAGTAAGTGCACTGATTAGCGGGCTTATGCCGTCAGCTGCAATTATTACGCCCAACATTCCGGAGGCGGAAATAATATCCGGAATGAAAATAAACGGCAGTGATGATATGGTAAAAGCCGGAAAAAGGATATATGAAATGACCGGCACAACAGTATTAATAAAGGGCGGACACAGCATTAACGATGCAGATGACGTTCTTGTGAATGAAAAAATAAAGTGGTTTTACGGAAAAAAAGTTAATAATTCCAACACACACGGAACAGGTTGCACGCTGTCAAGTGCCATCGCATCAAATCTGGCACTTGGCAGAAGCATTGAAGAAGCGGTTTTACAGGCAAAAAAATATGTATCAGATGCATTAAGATACGGGCTTGACATTGGAAAAGGCCCCGGCCCGTTATATCACATGGTAAATATCGGTAAATAACAGGAGGATAAAAAGATATGAAAAAATTGACATTGACAGCGTTATTTGCGGCAGTTGCGGTTGCAGGCTCATTATTATCGGTTCCGGTATTCGGTGCCAAATGTGCACCGGTACAGCATATTATTAACGTGCTGAGTGCGGTATTGTTGGGACCTGCTCATGCCGTCGGAGCAGCATTTGTATCAAGCCTCATAAGGAATCTGTTTGGAATGGGAACACTTCTTGCATTTCCGGGAAGTATGTGCGGAGCACTGCTTGCGGGAATATTGTACCATGTATGTAAAAACATACCTGCGGCATGTATCGGTGAAGTGCTTGGGACATCCGTAATCGGCGGACTCCTTGCATATCCTGTTGCATATTTTATCATGGGAAACAGCGGGGCAGCATTATTTACGTTTGTTATTCCTTTTGCAATAAGCACGGCGGGAGGTACCGTTTTGGCAGCAGCGGTTTTGTCCGTTATGCATAAATCAGGCCTGTTAAAGAAAATAAAGGAAGAGTTAAGATGAAATATCAGGATTATTTAAAACAGATAAATAAAAAAACTCCTGTCATTCACTGTATTGCGAATATTGTCACGGCAAATGACTGTGCCAACATCCTGTACGCCGTCGGTGCATCTCCGGTAATGGCACATCATCCCCTTGAGGTAAGTGAGATAACGGAAAAAAGCAGTGCACTTGTGTGCAGCATGGGTGCAATGGAAAGTCTTGATGCAATGATGACCGCAGGAATACGCTCTTTTCATATGGGACATCCGGTAATTATCGACCCTGTCGGTGCAGCCGCTTCGGAATACAGAAGGCGGAAATGCATGGAAATGATTAAAACGGTTCATCCGTTGTGTGTAAGAGGCAATGCATCAGAGATAAAAGCACTTATTTACGAAGAAGCATCAGGCAGGGGAGTTGATGCATCATCAGATGACACTGTAAGCGAAAAAGCATTGACGGAATATTCGGAAAAAAATAATATGATAATTATTGTAACGGGTACGGAGGATTTTATCTGTGACGGAAAACACGTAATTGAGGTCGGAGGAGGAAGCAGAATGTTCGGGAAAATAACCGGGGCAGGCTGTATGCTGTCAGCCGTATTAGGTGCATTTTTCTCAGTTGAAAAGAGTATTGAAGCGGCTGCTGCTGCCTGTGAAATGTTCAAGACTGCGGGAGAAAAGGCGGAAAAGAGCACGCATGAGTGCGGTGGCGGCAGTATGACCTTCAGAGAGAAGTTTATGGATGTAATAAGTGTCATATCAAGTAAAGTTTGATTTTATTTCAATAAAGGGGTATAATGAATCTAATCGTATATTTTTGGAGGTGGAGATGTCATCTGTCGGCGGCAATAACATAAAAAGGATTATTGGAATAATAAGCGGCAAGGGCGGCGTCGGTAAGTCTACCGTGACGGCGATAACGGCATGCAGGCTTGCTTCCATGGGATACAGAATCGGAATACTGGACGGTGACATTACGGGACCGTCAATTCCCAGGATATTAGGGCTTCATGGGAAGGTACTGACTGAAAACGGCAGACTTATACCCGCAGTCACGGAAGAAGGAATTAAAGTTATTTCCATGAACCTTCTTCTTGATGACGAGGAGAAGCCGGTTCTTTACAGAGGACCTCTTATCACATCCGTAATCAGGCAGTTTTGGAATGATACCGAGTGGGGCGACCTTGATTTTCTTCTTGTAGATATGCCGCCCGGAACGGGTGATGTGCCTCTTACGGTATACAGGGAGCTTCCGATTGACGGTGTTGTAATGGTAACATCACCGCAGGAGCTTGTCAGGATGATAGTAATGAAGGCTGTCAACATGGCGGAACGCATGAACGTGAAGCTGCTCGGAATAGTTGAGAACTACAGTTATTTTGTATGCCCTGATTGTGGCGGAAAGCATTATATTTTCGGCAGGGGAAATGCCGGTGAACTTGCGGAGGAGCTCGGGACCGTGCTTCTTGCCGGAATACCCTTCATGCCTGACGGCGGTAACATAAGGCAAGTTATATGTGACACGGAAATCATACTTGATACTATTATAGGAAAATAATTATGGACAGAAAAGAAAGCGTAGGAAGCCTTATTTGGAGATGCATATATCCGTTCCTGATATTTCTTGCAGCGGAGTTTGTGGTTGAATTTGTTGCCATTTTGAAATATCTGCTTCCTGAAATGAGTAAAGCGGGTGTTGATTCGGCTGACATTGAAACCATGGTCAATAACGGAATGAATTATATATATTCGATTACGTTATATATTACAATCATAAGGTCAGTGATCTTAATCCCGATATTTATGCTGATAATGAGAAGTGATGTCAGATATGACATATATCTCGGAAGACATAATGAATACGAGAGCTACAGACACTCATGGCTGCTGCTTCTTGTACCTGTAGGTGCGGCTGCCGCAATAGGTTTCAACGGACTTATATCACTGTCCGGAATTGCACAATATTCTCCGGCTTACCGGGAACTTGAAGAAATAGTATATTCGGGAAATCTTTTTGTGCGTATTGTCGCATCCGGAATATGCGCGGCACTTGTAGAGGAACTTCTGTTCCGGGGACTGCTTCATAAGAGACTGAGAAATTTTATGAAACCTCTTCCGTGTATGGTAATTTCATCTGCACTGTTCGGACTGATACACGGCAACCTTGTCCAGTTTGTGTATGCATTTCTTGTAGGTATGGTTCTCTCATATGTATACGAGAAGTTCAAAACAGTCTGGGCACCGGTGATTGTACACGGGGCGGCTAATGTTACGGCGGTTCTTCTTACAGAATTTCTGCCTGCGGCGAACGGTGAAATTACGGTTGGAGGACTGATGCTTGCATCGGTTGCTGCACTTGCCGTAACCTTTGCGGCACTTAAGCTTATAGATATCAAAATAGACAGAAATGAAATTACAGACAATCATATTGAAACGTAGTTGAAGAAATGAGGTAAATATGAAGAAAATACTTTCGGTGGCTGTGCCATGCTACAATTCTGAATCTTATATGAAGAGATGTATTGAATCACTTCTGGTCGGCGGTGAGGAAGTGGAGATAATCATTGTTGATGACGGTTCCACGGACAGGACAGGTGAGATAGCTGACAGTTACGCAAGAAAATATCCTAAGATATGTAAAGCTGTTCACCAGAAAAACGGCGGACACGGTGAAGCGGTGAATACCGGATTGAAAAATGCGGCAGGATATTTTTTTAAGGTTGTTGACAGTGATGACAGGGTAGGGAGGGAAGCCTTCAGCCGGCTCCTTGAGATTATGCGTAAGGCAATTCTTGAGGAACATCCGCTTGACATGCTTATATCAAATTATGTATACGATAAAGTCGGAGCCAAAAGAAAGAAGGTCATGAAGTATACCGACGTTCTTCCGACGGATACATATTTTACATGGGATGACGTAGGACATTTTAAGCAGGATAAATACATAATAATGCATTCGGTCATATACAGAACGGAGCTTCTCAGGGAATGCGGACTTGTGCTGCCTAAGCATACATTTTATGTTGACAACATTTTTATGTTTCAGCCTCTTCCGTATGTCAGAACGATGTATTATGCGGATGTAAATTTTTACTGGTATTTTATCGGAAGAGATGACCAGTCGGTGCATCAGAGTGTCATGATAAAGAGAATTGACCAGCAGCTCAAGGTCAACAGACTGATGATTGACTATTTCGACCCTGATATCATAGAATACAGGAAATGCAGGAAATATATGGTACACTATCTTGAAATAATTCTTGCAATATCTTCTATTATGTGTATATTGTCACATAAACCGGAGAACTACCGGAAGAAGAAGGATTTATGGAAATATCTCAAGGAAAAGCAGCCTGCCACATACAGGAAACTTAAGCGTAACCCTATGGGATTTATTTTTCACATTCCGGGAAGAACGGGACGCGGACTTGCAACCTTAATTTATAAGGTTGTCCAGAAAATATTTAATTTTAACTGAGGTTACAAGGTACGAAAGTGAGGAAATGGGAATGATTTGTGACAGTTGTGGTAATTATGTCAATGATGAAGCTAAGTTTTGTCCGTATTGCGGTAATCCGATGGGAAATACCGCCACTCAGCAGACGGCAGGCACGGATACGGCAGGAAGCGGAATAACCGGAGAATATGCATATGGCATGCCGGGTATGACCTCAGAATCGGCTAAGACTAAGAAAAGTAAAAAATTTCTTATACCTGTTATTGCAGCTGTTATCGTTATCGGAGTGCTTGCTGCAATATTTATTCCAAAACTGGTTAAGAAACAGAAGTATGGTTCGGCATATAAGGTGGCGGAACACTTTACGGAATGCTTTTCAAAGGGAGATATCGATAAGCTTGCTGAATATGTACATCCGGGTACGAGAGACGACATGGTGGAGAGTATGTCATATATGACCGTATATATGAAGATGATTACCATAACCTTAGGTGATATTGATTATTATGATGAAGAAGAGGTTGAGGAATTTAATGATGAATATCGGACCGGTTTTGAGGGTGTATGTGAAATTGAATGTCAAATGTCGGTAAACGGAATGGGCAGTATGTCGGTTGGCAGTATGTATCTGGTAAAGGACAGCGGCAGCTGGTATGTGTACTTTATGGACTGACGGACACGGATAAGGCTTCCATACTTTTGGGTATGGAAGCCTGTTTTTTGCCTTATTTAAATTTCTTAAAAAAGCGGGTATGATATGTAAGCGGATATACCAGTGCGAACAATAATACTGCGGCGGCAACATCCACAACAGAATGCTGCTTGAGAAATACGGTGGAAATGCATATAAGAAATCCCCATACCGAAGCTGAAATGCATATGGTCTTTTTGTGTGTTCCAAAAGTTCTTGAATGGAAAACCGCCGCAATAATTACAAGCGTATTGTATACGTGAAGACTCGGAAGTACGTTGGTCGGGGTATCAGCCTTATGAAGGAACCGTACAAGCTCCGTGCATATGTTCTCACGCGGGAATTCTTCGGGACGGAATCCTACAAGTCCGCTCGGGTACAGGAAAAATACTGCAACCGCAACTGACATTCCGATTATCAGCGCAGCTCCCATTCTCACACATTCGCCCTGTGAACGGAAGAAAAAGTATACAATTCCTATTGCCATGAACAAAAACCACGAGTAATATGGGATTATAAAATACTCATTGAATGGAATTAAATCGTCAAGTCCGCAGTGTATTGCGTGAAAATCAGAATATTCCGTAACGGTTTTTTCAAGGTATATAAAGCACGGCATGTATATAAAAGTATACAGGGCCAGAAGCCCGTGCCACCATTTTTTAAAGAACTCCTTCATGCAGATAACCTCTTCGTACATAAATTTTCCACATTATAGCACGGGGATATTAAATAATACAATACTTTTATTTACAAAAAGGGTATTAAGCGTTAAAATATAAACAGTATGCAGTTTACCCGGAGGTAACAAAAAGTGAGACTTATAATTCGTGAATTGAAAAAAAGTATTGACAAAACAGCGGTGCTGAATCATGCATCATATTCGTTCAGCCACGGATATGTGTATGGAATCAGCGGAACGGAGTCGTCCGTTAAGGCGTTTATCGACTGTATCAGCAGTGAGGATACATATGAAGAAGGAACGGTCAGAATAGAGGCTGACTGGAAGGAACACAGGATACGTTTCAGTGATGTCATGGTTATTGATGAGGAACCGGTGCTGCCGGAATATCTTACGGGTACGGAATTTATAAAGAGCTTTATGGATATTCACAGGGATGTGGTTAAAGATGATAAAACTCCGGAGGAATATCTTGAGGAGTTTGGATTTGACGAAACGGTATCAAAGGTTCTCATCAGAAATTATACACCTGCAGACAGGGAGAAACTTCAGCTTCTCAATGCATATCTGCTGAAGCCTTCAGTTGTGGTATTTGACGGCATTACGGATAAGCAGGCTGCGGAAAAGGTTATTTCGGAGCTTAAGAAAGACAGAATTATAATCATTTCAACAGAAGACAGGGAATTTGCCGTTAAGATGTGCGATGAATTTCTGACGATAGAAAACGGAGTAATTAAGTCACGGAACGGAGAGGAACAGAAGAATGCTTGAAAGCTATAAAGAGTGTCTGAGATACATTTTTGCCGGTGAATACGGCCGAACGGTCCTTGTGATAAAGAAAAAGGAAAATAATCCCGGACGGACTGACAGAATAATATCGGCTGTTATCAATGTCATATGGCAGCTTGTGAAGATATATGCATATGTCCTGCTTTTTGTGGCACTGCCGGCAGGACTTTTTGCAAAGTATATGGCATCAGGAAGTGCAGGCTTCGGAAAGGTCAATACATATGTATATTTTATTCTGATACTGACTTGTTTTTCGGGTTCTGTCATACATTCGTGTCTCTTTGATACGGATGAAAATGCTTATGCTGCACTCAGGGTTATGAGAATACAGCCGAGAATATATTTCAGGGTTAAGCTTATACTGAGAGCTGTAATTGAACTGATCGGATACTGGTCGGTACTCGCCGTGCTTGGAATCGGGGCAGGCAAATCCTTTTTTCTTGCGGTAGTTGTAATCTTTTCAAGAATGTTCGGAGAGTGCTTTAATATTCTTGTGTTCCGTGTAACCGGGAAAAATTTCAGAAACATTAAGGGCGCTGACGTATCCGTTATGCTTGCGGCTCTGTTTGCGGCATATTTTATTCCTTATGTGAGAGGATATGTACCGGCAGCATATGACATCCTGTTTAGTCCCGTAACCATTATTGCACTGACGGTTGTCGGAGCCGCTATGGCGTATTATGTATGGAACTGTGAGCATTACAACAGAATTACGGCAAAGCTGGTTGTTAAAAAAATGTTTTCCGAAAATGCAGATACGGGAAAGCTGAGGGAAACGGAACCGGTATACCGTGAGCAGACATCCGCAAGTGAGTATTGCGGACACAGATACATGATTAATCTGTTTTTTGAACGCAACAGAAAAATGTTTGTAAAAATGAATACCATTAAGCTTGTGTTTGTTGCAGTGCTCTTTATGGCAGGCGTTATTTCCCTGCTGACCGGGCACGGAGACGTTACGGGAAGAGTGATCTCGTATTCTGTATATATTCTTGTTTTTGTCATGTACTGTATGTGTGATACATGGGAAATATGCCGAGTTATGTTCGGACAGCACGACAGATATATGCTGAGATGTCAGACGGGAAATGCAGAGAGACTTGATGATTTTCTGTACCGGGCAGTTAAAATATTAAAGGTTAATGCACTGCCGGTGCTTTCGCTTGCAGCGGCATATGCCATGGTGGGAATAATGGTTCTTGAACCGGGTGAAATATATCTTATTGCGAGAGTGTGTGCGGGCATACTGGTTCTTGCGGTGCTTTATACGTTTTTGGGACTCGGTATGTATTATCTGCTTCAGCCGTATAATTCTTCAGGGAAGCAGGAAGGCTGTGCATATATGATTTTTAATTTCCTTATATACCTCGGAGGATATGGCTGTATATACATAAAGATTCCCGGAACGTTATACATACTGATAATGACAGCCGTATCAGCGGCTCTTATCATGGCGGTAGTTGCCATGGTATACGGCTTAGGAGAAAAAACCTTCAGAATAAAAAAATAACCGGAGGTGAATCACATGGGTAAACAGTTAAAAATGTCTGTATTCTGTGTAATCGCGGCAGCACTGCTTGCGGGCTGCGGCAAAACAGACGAAAAAACCGTTCAGGCTGATTCGGAACCGGCATCCACGGCACGGGTTCAGAAAATAGAAAAATCATATGCGGGAGTGCCTGTGGAAGGTTATTCTTCGTTGTATGATGCAACCGGAGTTTATGAAAAAGAAGGCTATCAGATAATTGACATACAGGCGTATGGTGACAGCGGTATAGCCGTAATTTACGGAGGCATAACCGATTCTGTCATGTCACTGTATTCCGTGACGGGTACCGCTGAAATAAAAAGCATAAAACTGGATAATGTGTCATTATCACCTAATGCCGTAATTAACATTCCGGGTTCAAATCTTGTATATGTATATGATGCGGATGACAATACATTTTATTATTTTAATATGGAACAGGGAAGTTATACATCGCTTAAAGCAGAATTTGAAGCAGACTGTGTATATGTGTCTGAAACAGGCAACAGCATATATTACACAAGAGACGGCAGCATATACAGTTATGCCGTGGAAACCGGAAGCTCCGAAGCCGTATACAGCTTTGAGGGAGCTGCAGAAAGTGTATATATCAGAAGTATTGAAGCAAAAACCGGTAATATAATCATAAGGTATGAATCAGGCAATTCTGTATTTTATGCCGGAATAGATGTTGCTTCAGGCGAACTGAAGCCGCTTGAGGGAGACGGAGGCGAGCTGTATTATATCGGCGAGGTATATGTTACGGTTCCATCGTTAAATGAGGCATATGTTAATGTATATAATGCGGACAAGCCGAGAATAACAGAGAAATTTTATCTGGATGACGTTCGTGAGCTGCAATGCATGAAGCTGTATAACGGGAATCCTTATATGCTCACCATGGTTGATGAGACCGGAGGGACAATGATGAGGTTTTACAGCCTGAGCAGGGGCATTATGAATAGTGAGGTACTTTTACCGGAAAAATATAAGGTGACGGACACGTCATACCTTACAATGAACCAGACGCTCTGTATAGAAGTGATTAGAGACGGAGGCGAAAAAGGGCTGGTTTTCTGGGATATGGAGGCCATAAAAACAGAACCGGTAAAATAAATAAAAAAATACTTGACAACTAACAGTTATTGGTAATATAATAGTCAAGCAGGTTGCGGGAAACAACCTGCCAATGATAAGGTTTATGGGATCTTAGCTCAGCTGGGAGAGCATCTGCCTTACAAGCAGAGGGTCACAGGTTCGAGCCCTGTAGGTCCCATTTGTAAATTTTATCATAATATGGCGGAGTAGCTCAGATGGCTAGAGCACATGGTTCATACCCATGGTGTCAGGGGTTCGATTCCCTTCTCCGCTACTGATAAGCCCTTGATTGTTATCAAGGGCTTTTTTACCTTATAAGGAAATGAGGAATAATATATGAGAATTGGTTCGGGATATGATGTACACAGGCTTGTACCTGACAGGAAGCTTATAATAGGAGGCGTAGAAATACCATACAGTCTGGGATTGCTTGGACATTCGGATGCGGATGTTCTTCTTCATGCAATATCAGATGCCCTTTTGGGAGCTGCTGCCCTTGGAGACATAGGAAAGCATTTTCCTGACAGTGATGAACGGTACAGGGGTATTTCAAGTATGCTTCTCCTTGAGGAGACGGGAAGGCTGATTGAGGAAAATCACTATATCATAGAGAATGTTGACAGCACAATCATAGCACAGAATCCTAAGATGAGACCGTATATAGAAGATATGCGTCAGAACATTGCAAAATGTCTTCATATGGATGTATCACGTGTCAACGTTAAGGCAACAACGGAAGAAGGACTCGGATTTACGGGAGCAGGGCAGGGAATTGCCGCATCAGCGGTTGTACTCCTTGTGTCACCGGGAGACATTGCCGGATATGATATAATGGGCGGGAATAATTCCGGCTGCAGCGGCTGCGGCGGATGCCCGATGAAAAAGTAACAAGGCTGGTGCAATATGAAATTCAGGGACTATATTAAGGAATCCGTACTGCTTATCAGAGACAGGGATCCTGCCATGAAATCGGACATGGAAGTGTTTCTGTATCCGAGCTTTTGGGCAATATGGAAATACAGAAAAGCACATCGTTATTATCTTGCGGGTAAATATTACAGGGCAAGAAAGATTTCACAGCGGACAGCAAGAAGAACAGGAATAGAAATACATCCGGGTGCGGTAATCGGAAAAGGTGTATTTATTGATCACGGGCACGGCGTTGTAATAGGCGAAACAGCCATAATAGGTGACAACGTTACAATATATCAGGGGGTAACCCTCGGAGGAACCGGTAAAGAACAGGGGAAGAGACATCCTACTATTGAGGACAATGTCATGATAAGTACCGGTGCCAAAATACTCGGTTCATTCACGATAGGAGCCGGTTCAAAAATCGGAGCAGGCTCAGTTGTACTTAATGAGGTTCCGCCTAATTCCACGGTTGTAGGAATACCGGGGAGAATTGTTAAATGCGATGACGTTAAGCTCCCGAATACCGATCTTGACCAGATACATCTTCCGGATCCGGTATATGGAGAAATTAACCGCTTAAAAGAGTCTGTTGCTGAGCTTCAGGAAAAAATAGGAGAAATATATGGAAAATAAAATAACTTTGTTTAATACACTGACAAGGAAAACGGAAAAATTTATTCCTAATACGGATGGGAGGGTATCAATGTACACCTGCGGACCGACCGTATATCATTATGCCCATATTGGAAATTTAAGATGCTACATCATGGAGGATGTTCTTGAAAAAACACTCCGTTATGCAGGATATGAAGTTAAACGTGTCATGAATATTACGGATGTCGGTCATCTTACCGGTGATACGGATACGGGTGACGATAAAATGTTAAAGGGTGCAAAACGTGAGAATAAAACCGTTATGGAAATAGCGGAATTTTACACAAGGGCGTTTTTTGCCGATTGCGCCAAGCTTAACATAAAGACACCGGATGTAGTTGAGCCTGCAACCAACTGTATACCGGAATTTATTAATATGGTTCAGGCACTTCTTGATAAGGGATATGCTTATGTATCAGGAGGCAATGTATATTTTGATACATCACTCCTGAAGGATTATTACGTATTTTCAAGCCAGTCTGAGAAAGAACTCATGGTCGGCGTGCGTGATGATGTTGTGGAAGATACGAATAAGAAAAATAAAGCGGACTTCGTATTGTGGTTTACAAAATCCAAATTTGACAATCAGGAACTTAAATGGGACAGTCCGTGGGGAATGGGATATCCGGGATGGCATATTGAGTGCTCATGCATAAGCATGAAGCATCTGGGTGAATATATGGATATTCACTGCGGAGGTGTTGATAATATTTTTCCGCATCATACCAATGAAATAGCACAGAGTGAGTCATACTTGGGGCATAAATGGTGCAATTACTGGTTCCACGTGCATCATCTTAATGACAAATCGGGAAAGATGAGCAAATCAAACGGAGAATTTCTTACTGTTTCATTATTGGAGGAAAAAGGATATAATCCGCTTGTATACAGACTGTTCTGCTTACAGTCGCATTACCGCAAACCGCTTGAGTTTTCATATGAAGTGCTTGACAACATGACAACGGCATACAACAAGCTTGTCAGAAAAATAAGTGAACTTAAAGAAGACGGAGCCGTAAACGAAGAAGAAGCATCAAAATTTAAAAATGATTTTTTGTCGGCATTATGTAATGATATTAATACATCATCAGCCATTACGGTAATTTATGACGTATTAAGAAGCAGTCTTAATGATGCAACAAAGCTTGCACTTATAAAAAGCTTCGATGAAGTATTGTCGCTTAACCTGACGGCTGAACGTGAGGAAACCGGAAAGGCTGCGGACAGTGAGCTTGAGAAATATATCCTCGATAAGATTGAAGAGAGAAAAGAAGCAAAAGCAGCAAAGAATTTTGTAAAAGCCGACTCCATAAGGGATGAGCTTGCGGCAAAAGGTATATATATCAAGGATACCAGGGAAGGAACAGTGTACGAAATTAAATGATTGAAGCCATGGAGAACATTCTCGGTATAAAAGAAGTAAATGTTGCGGAATATTCGCCTCTTACACTTGCATATATCGGTGATTGTGTATATGAACTTATTATAAGAACAATGCTTGTTACGAAGGGTAATGCTCCCGTTAACAGGCTTAACGGAAAAGCAAGCAGTCTTGCAAAGGCAGGAACGCAGGCACGGATGGCGGAAGCACTGCACGATTTTTTGTCTGAGGAGGAAGAAGCGGTATACAGAAGAGGAAGAAACGCTCATTCCGCAACCAGGGCAAAAAACGCCACTGCCTCAGATTACAGGAAAGCTACCGGATTTGAGGCACTTATAGGATATCTGTATCTTCAGAAAAAATTTGGCAGAATAATGGAAATTGTTAAAACAGGATTATCCATACTGGACGGAGAGGTCAGCAAATGAAATACACAGAGTTTACCATTGAAGGAAGAAATGCGGTTCTTGAGGCTTTCCGTTCCGGAAAAACCATAGACAGGCTGTATATACTGGACGGATGCAAGGATGGCCCCGTGTTATCCATAGTCAGGGAAGCAAGAAAAAAAGATACCATAATAAAATTTGTTAACAGGGAATGTCTTGACCGCATGTCAGAAACAGGACGTCATCAGGGTGTAATCGCAAATGCGGCAGCATATGAGTATGCTGAAATTGATGACATTCTTAAAGCGGCAGAAGCAAAAAATGAGCCGCCGTTCATATTCATACTGGATGGAATAGAGGACCCGCATAATCTGGGAGCAATCATAAGAACGGCAAATCTTGCGGGAGCACACGGGGTTATAATACCTAAAAGACGTGCGGTGGGACTTACTGCAACTGTGGCAAGGACATCGGCAGGGGCATTAAATTACACTCCGGTAGCGAAAGTGACCAATATAGCAGCAACAATGGATGAGCTTAAAAAGAAAGGCCTGTGGTTCGTATGTGCCGATATGGGCGGAGAATTAATGTACAATTTAGATTTAAAAGGTGCCATAGGACTTGTCATAGGTAATGAAGGCGAAGGCGTAAGCAGACTTGTAAAAGAAAAGTGCGATTTTACGGCAGCAGTTCCGATGTATGGCAGCATAGATTCGCTTAACGCATCTGTTGCGGCAGGAGTGCTTGCATATGAAATAGTCAGACAGAGGATGGGATAAGTTATGGTTAATGCGGAGTGGTACGGCAGAATGTCGGACGAGGAGCTTGTTGAAATATACCGTAACGGCGACGGCAGGGCTGCAGACGTACTTATGGAAAAATACAAAAATCTTGTCCGTAAAAAAGCCAGGTCGTATTATCTTGCAGGAGCAGACAATGAGGACCTGCTGCAGGAAGGAATGCTGGGACTTTTTAAAGCAATACGTGATTACAGGGCAGACAGGGAGGCTAATTTTATGACATTTGCGTCCTTGTGCATAAGCCGTCACATAAGAAGCGTTGTTACCACATATAACAGGAAAAAAAACAGCCCCCTGAATACATATGTTTCGTTTGATGAGCTTATATGCGATGAGGACGGCACCGGAGTACGGCTTGCGGATACACTGACGGATGAATCGGACAGTAACCCGGAGAGGCTTGTTATAGGCAGGGAAAGTACGGATAATATAAAAACGGAAATAAATAATAACCTCAGCAGAATGGAAAAACAGGTGCTGAAGCTGTATATGGAAGGATTGAGTTATGCCCGTATTGCCGGTATTTTGAATAAATCTCCGAAGTCGGTGGATAATGCAATACAGAGAATAAGAAATAAAATTTCAAAAAATTATTGATTTCCTTTTTGATTTGTGGTACATTACCATATGTGTTCGCTACTATGGCTCAGGAGGTAGAGCGTCGCCTTGGTAAGGCGGAGGTCACGGGTTCGAATCCCGTTAGTAGCTTTTGATTAATACTGCTGTTGCCAATTTCCGGCAACAGCATTTTTATTACTTTCTATATGGTAACGGACGTGATATAATTCATTTATTACTGAAGATGTACGGAGGAATCCTGTATGAAGAGAATAATACCGGGAATTTTAATGCTTTTTTTAATACCGTTAATGCTGACCGCCTGTGGTGAGAGATATATTAATCTTAAAAAAGACAGCTTCATGCTTAATATCGGAAGTGAAGTCAGTACTGACCTGTCGGACTATGTAAGGGCAGGAAGAACAGTACTTGAAAGAATGACGCTTGATGTATCATCGGTGGATAAGGACCGGTACGGTACATACAGGTGCAGTATAACGTATGGAGACCTGACAACATATTTTGACATAGTGGTAACGGATACGGAGGCACCGGAGGTTATTTTAAAAAAAGATGTTATATATCTTGAAAATGCAGGCAGCCTGAGACTTCAGGATGTTGTTAAGAATGTAAATGACGTATCGGAATATACATATGGTTTTTCTGATGACATGACTGCCCCGGACGGCAGGAAGAACATGCTGGAAGTTCTTGAATTTGCCGGAGAAGGGGAATACAACAGGGAGGTAATAGCCAGGGATTCATATGGTAATTATTCCGTAACAGGGTTTAAAGTATGTGTGGTTAAGCCGGAAGACATGCCTGTTGAGACGGGTGACGGAGTTGATTATACACCGTTTATGAATGGAAATGAGGGTGTTGTCATTGAAGATGTTAACTCATTTGACACAACGGGTATATATTATGGTGTCGGCAGCTCTTATGATAAGGATACCAACAGACCTAATCTCGCATATTACGAATTGAAATATGGAAAATATAAAGTGGATTTTATACAGCCGGAAAGCCGGTATGTATGGCTTACATTCAATGAGATATATGAGTACGGAAACACCCCGGACATACTTGATAAGCTTAGGGAAAAAGAAGTAACAGCGGTATTTTTTATTACGATGTCATATGCTAAGAACAATCCGGAGCTTGTCAGAAGAATGATTGATGAAGGACATGTGATAGGCAGTTACACGGCAAATGGAACGGATGTGCCGGATTTATCCGTAAATAGTTTGACAAGTGAGCTTGATACGTTGTACAATTACGTCTATGAAACTTACGGATATGAAATGTACCTCTTCCGTACCCCATCCGGATATTTCAGTGAACAGGTACTTGCAGTGGCACAGAATCACGGATACAGGACGGTATTCTGGAGTTTTGCATACAGTGACTGGAATGTGGATGCACAGCCGGAGGTGGATGCGGCACTTGCAAATGCTCTCGACAAGGTTCACGGAGGTGCAATCTATCAGTTAAGTGCATCATCTTCTGCTAACAGAATGATGCTTAATGACCTGATTGACGGTATAAGGGAAAAAGGGTATGAATTTGCCGTATATCAGAAAAACTAATAATAGGAGATACAGAAATGGAAAAGAAATTAAGAGTAGGTATTCTTGGCGGCACGGGAATGGTTGGTCAGAGATTTATTTCACTGCTTGAGAACCATCCGTGGTTTGAGGTAGTTGCCATTGCAGCGAGTCCGCGCTCCGCAGGGAAGACGTATGAAGAAGCGGTTGGCGGAAGATGGAAGATGACTACACCAATGCCGGAAGCAGTTAAGAAAATGGTTGTATACAACGTTATGGATGTGGAAGAAGTGGCATCCAAGGTTGACTTTGTATTCAGTGCCGTTGACATGAGCAAGGAAGAAATTAAGAAAATTGAAGAAGATTATGCCAGAACGGAAACACCTGTTGTATCTAATAACAGTGCTCACCGCTGGACGGAAGATGTTCCGATGGTTGTACCGGAAATTAATCCGGAACATCTCGGACTCATAGAATATCAGAAAAAGAGACTCGGTACCACAAGAGGTTTTGTTGCCGTTAAGCCTAACTGCTCAATTCAGAGCTACACACCGGCAATTTTTGCACTCAGGGAGTTTGGACCGAAGCTTGTGGTAGCAACCACATATCAGGCAATTTCCGGAGCAGGCAAGACCTTTAAGGAATGGCCTGAAATGGAAGGAAATATTATACCGTATATTGCGGGAGAAGAGGAAAAGAGCGAGCAGGAACCATTAAGATTAATGGGCAGGCTGGTTGACGGTCATATTGAAAAGGCAGCACTTCCTGTAATAACGACACAGTGTATCCGTGTTCCGGTACTTAACGGACATACGGCTGCCGTATTTGTTAATTTTGAGAAAAAGCCTGCTAAGGAAGAAATTATTGACAGATGGGTTAATTTTAAAGGACTTCCTCAGGAACTCAACCTTCCGAGTGCACCTAAGCAGTTTATTCAGTATCTTGAAGAGGATAACAGACCTCAGGTTGCCCTTGATGTCGATTATGAGAATGGATTCGGCGTTTCGTTCGGACGTTTAAGGGAGGACAGTGTATTTGACTGGAAGTTTGTGGGACTTTCACATAATACGATAAGAGGAGCGGCAGGCGGAGCCGTTCTGAGTGCAGAGCTTCTTGTTGCACAGAAATATATTACGGCAAAATAATTATTGCACTAAAATGCCGTCTTATAACCTTTTTATCCGGTTATAAGGCGGCATTTTTATGTGCTACATATCATATAATTTTTTTGTTATTTCCAATTCTTCAGGAACAGGAATACCATTGGCAGCCAGGGATTTGCACAAATTATTTATACGTCTTCTGACGGATGCGGAGCTCCTGTCGTATCCCGTAATCGCATCCGTGAACATCGGATTGGAAGCAAGATTATCACGAACATCTTTCCTGAAAGGACAGTATTTGGCAAAAATATTTCTTGCAATTTTATTGAGCTTGCCGTTTCCCTTGGATTCATATATTATCCATGATGCATAGTCCCTTGCAAATACCTCACTGTAATTATTACGGCAGTTGATAAGTGCAGATTTGATTTTTTCCTTGGCGGCATCAGTTAAATCTTTGTTTTTCCTGTAAAAAAGCATATAGTCATAATATTCGGATGTCAGTGACTTCTCGGATATGTCATTCCAGTATGTACCCTGTATACGTTTGCATATTTCCCAACGGTATCTGCCTAAAACATTTAATACAACCGTTTCATGGTTTTCCATGCAGAATATCGGAAAAGCCATTAAGGCAGGAGTGTCCCGAAGGCGTCCGTCTATATCCTGCCATAAAAGGGCATTGGTTCCTGCACACGGGGTAAGTACTATTTCCGGTAATACTTCCTTTTGTATAAATTCCTTGGAAATTCCTGCCTTATCATTGTGATATATAACGGAACGGTAAAAAAGTGAAAAATCGGTTTCACGTATGCTGTTAATTATATTCATGATACCCTCGGCGGATATAAAAGCATCAGGAAGCGGACGGAGAACATGCTCTTTTATAAAAACAGGTACAAACGTGCTTATCCTTCCGTTGGTAATGGTATTGGCATGATGAAACAGGTTATCGGTTTCAAATTTAACCTTACGTGCATTGTCTTTAAGTGCGTCCTCCTCCGTAATATCGAGCCGTCCGCACCTGATTTCCTGACGTATATATTCACTGTATGACTGATCAAGAACGTTACGTCCGGGATTCTTATCACCCCATAATATCTGCTTCAGTCTGTGGAAAATTGTGCATACATTGCCCGTGTTGCACAGATTGTCCACATTGTCGGCGAGCCGGTACAGAAATATTGAATTTTCTTCGCCTGCAAGTTCTTCATCAAGATAACCGAAATTGAGAAACATATTGATATGTACCGGAATGGCATCATCAGTAACGGCTTTTGAAAAAATTCTGTCATATATTCTGTAAAATGAATCGGATATGGATTTACGCAGCCTTCGTATACTCTCGTCATTGGAAAGTCTGTCACGACAGCTCTTGAATCTGCTTATAAGTGCAATAAAATCATCGGCATCAGCCCTCATCAGCTCTGCATAACGGAGGATCTTTCCCATTGAATTTCTTAAATCCTCCCGTATGGATTCAATATCATCTTCAGACTGTATTACCTGAGAAGGTGCGGGTGCTGCAGCGGCAGCCGTCACGGCAGGAGGTGTATAACTCATGTCTATATTAAGCATGTCGCCAATCTGCATACAGGAATTATGGAGAAGGTTGGCAAAACGGCTGTTTTCCGCCAGGGCTGCCACAGCCAGACTTATGCCTGAATTGTAGTAGCTCCTCAATATTCCGGCACCGGCAGAGCTCAGACCGTTATATTTGTCAATTTCCCAGCGGCTGACTTCGTTGTCAGGGGTAAAAGCAGGAGATTTTTTTCTGCATTTTATAAGAAGTGAAAGATAAATTCTTATAAGCTCCATGACGTACCTGTTGTCTGCCATAACAATTTCTCCGGAATCGGGACATGCCCCTAATATGCCTGCCAGATCTGATGCTGATGAATAAGCAAAGCGGTGTACAACCGCATCTTCAGCGGCAACGTAATCATATATACAGATTCCGTACAGACAGTCGGTAAGTCCGGCAATGTTATTTTTCTCAAAACTAATGACACCATAAGAAGAATAGGCTTCAATCCGTCCTTCGGTTATAAGAGAAATACTGTTAATGTCATTGCCTTTTTCATACAGATATTCACCTTTATTCAATTTAATAATGGAATATTCAGCCATACCAGCACCTCGTATGTTTTATAATAAAATAGTAACTTGAAATGTCTTTTACGTCAAGAATTACAGCAAAAATAAGTATACGAAATTTTATACCTGTGTTATAATCAAAAAAGATAAATCAGAAAGGATGGAATATGCACTATGCCCATAATAATGTTTATAATAATTATTATAGTTGTCTGCTCAATATTCAGTAAAATGAAGAATATCAGCAGGATGGATCCGGATAAATTAAATGAGCTGAAGCAGGAATTATATAAGGAACACCCGTCTGCACGTGCGAATATACAGTCTCAGAGCGTAAAGCCGCAGCCACAGAGTGTAAAACCGCAGCCGCAGAGCGTAAAACCGCAGCCACGTAATGTAGTGCCGCAGAGTGTAAAACCGCAGCCACGTAATGTGATGCCGCAGAGTGTAAAACCGCATCCACGTAATGTGATGCCACAGAGATGTAATGATGCTGAACGGTGTGTTTCCATGGATAAATACATGTCGGAAAACGGAAAATATACCCATCGTATGTACAATGATGATGAACATCCGAAGCTTCCGCAGGGAATGGGTAAAATCGGATACAGACATGAATCGTGGATTCAGGTTCCGAGGGGATATGTGATTAAGGAATGTGAATATTGCGGTGCCGAAAACAGAATAACGCCCGGCGGAGAATATAAATGCTATTTCTGCTGGAAAAAATTATAAACGAACGGAGAGATGAGAATGCTTATATCTGATGGAGAAAATTTTGTGTCCGTGATAAGTAAATTCCTGACAGCCCTTAATTACGGTAACACGCAGGAACACAGCGGCAAGCCGTATGACATTACGGCGGAGAATGATGAAAAAAAGATATGTTTTAAATGTCATTATGACATAGATGCGATAGGTGCCGTTCAGATTGAAACATTGCATGATGCCGTAAAGGGGGCAGGTTTTGATAAAACGGTTTATATAACCAACAGCTCTTTTTCACCTGCAGCAAAAAAGAAGGCGGAAGAGTATTCAATGGAGCTGTGGGACAGAAATATCCTTGACAGAATGAGCATCGGGATAAGGGATACTTTTGAAGAAAGACCGGTTGAAGTGAAAAAATCACGGAAAGGCATGATTGTCATTGCGGGAGTGGCTGTTGCGGCTGTTGCGGCTGCCGTATATTATTATTTTTTCAGATAGCTGGTCTGTGTAATGATAACCATTAAAATTTTATTGACATAATCCTGTCATGGAACTATAATTGTGAAAAAAATATGAACAGGAGATTAACAAATGAAGAAAAAGAACAGAGTTGTAACTGCAATATGTATGGTAATACTGGCACTGGCTTATCTCGGACTGCTTATAATACCGTCAATCAGTGACATAAGCGGGAAGGATGATAACGAATATAACGTAGTCGCCGTGTACACCGGAGTGGAGTATACCAAGAAGATGAACTACATACCGTTTGCAAAATCAACATATTATGTATGTGTGACTGACGATTTGACAGTAATTACGGTAAGAGAAAGCTCAAAATGGTACGATAAAAATTTCACGGATGATGGTATTGTGAAATCAGGAGACGGAATTAAGATTTCGGGAAAAGAAAGTAAAATGCCGGTTAAGGTGCAGGATGAGCTTGAATCCTCATATTCAGAGCTTAGACTGTATGGATATGAAGATATAACGTCAAGGACGGAATTCATTGACAATATGGGATACAGACTTGCCATACGGGGAATTATCACTGCAGTGGTATCCGTAGCGGTTGCTGTTTTAGGAATTATCGGAGCAAAGAAGGGTGGCTGGTTTAATAAGCCGGCAGTAATTGCCGTATATGGAATAATAGCAATAGCGGTAATTCTTTTTGGCGTTCATGTAATACTTATAAGATAAAACCGGGATAACGGTGGAAAAACTGTTCATGCGGCTGTCGTGCAGACAGCCGTATTATTTTTTTGTCCGATATGCTTATCCAAAATTTTGTGAGATAAAAAACTTACATTTTTTTTTCGGAAATGATAAAATATACCTGAAAGACAGAGATAACTGCTTATTGAAAGGGTGTATTACGGATGTATCAGACAGGCGATTATGTGGTATATGGAACTTATGGACTGTGCAGGGTGACCAATGTCGGAACACTCGATATGGAAGGCATTCCTAAGGACAGACTGTATTATTTTCTTGCGCCGTCAACCGGAATGCATGGAACCGTATATACACCGGCTGACAATGTAAGGGTCAGCATGAGGAGCATCATGACTAAGGATATGGCTCTTAATCTTATAAGGGAATCCGCAGACATGAAAGCACTTGACATTACAGGCGAAAAGCTGCGTGAGGAAAAGTATAAAGAATGCATAAGAAGCTGCGACGGAAGGGAATGGTTCCGGCTTATACTGACGATACGGAACAGAATGAAGGAACGTGCTGAACAGGGCAAGAAGATTACCGCACTGGATGAGAGATATATGAAGCAGGCGGAGGAATATCTGTATGCCGAGCTTGCGGTATCACTTGGAATCAGCCGTGAAGATGTTCCGGGATATATTGAAAATATAATTAGATAATCAAAACAGCGTTACCTTGTCTCCGGAAATGCGACATAAATAGTAAAGTCGCATAAGGGGGACAGGGTTTTGTTATTTATGCCGGATGAAGATATACTTACAATGTATATTGAAAGAGACGAAAGGGCAATCCGTGAAACACAGTCCAAATATAACAGCAGTGTCAGGACAATAGTAATGAAAATAACCGAGAACAGGGAAGATACCGAGGAATGTCTGAATGATACATATATGGCATTGTGGAATACGGTACATATTGTACGGCCGGTGCATCTTAAAAATTACATTATTGAGATTGCAAAAAGAAAGGCGTACAGTGTCTTAAGAAAAAAACTGTGCATGAAAAGGAAGGCAATTCTTATTGAACTTAATGATGAATATGAATCAGGTTTTGATATTTCATATGAAATAGAATACAGAGAGGTTGTGAACTCTATCAGAATATTTCTTGAAAACCAGCCGGAGTTCAACAGGACGGTTTTTCTTATGCACTATTTTCAGAATGTATCAATAAACAGCATAGCAGCCGTATATGAAAAAAATCCTCCGCAGATAAAGATGATACTTTACCGCATGAGAAAAAAACTGAAAACCTATCTTGAAGAAGAAAAGATTATTATGTGACGGAAAAAGGACTTGTCATTGAAATTTGTAAGGAATATACTGTTGACTTAGATAATACGTCGGAGGTAGTACAGTATATGATTTCTGAAAAGATGAAAGGTCTTGTAAAGAACAGTTCCGTTATCAGAGCCATGTTTGAAGAAGGAAAACGGCTGTCAGACATATATGGAAAAGAAAATGTATATGACTTCAGTCTCGGTAATCCGAATGTGCCGGCACCGCCGGAGGTCAATGAAGCAATTAAGAAGGTGGTTGATGAGGAACCGCCGGTATATGTTCACGGATATATGAGTAATTCCGGTTATGAGGATGTAAGAGAGGCAATAGCCCTGTCGGTTAACAGAAAGTACGGAACGGAATTCGGAGCCGGCAACATTATCATGACAGTCGGAGCGGCAGGCGGAATGAATGTGTTTTTTAAGGCATTTGTCAATCCGGGAGACGAGATAATCGCATTTGCACCGTATTTTGGAGAATACAGGGCTTATGCCGCCAATGCGGATGCTCATATAGTGGAAGTCAGACCTGACAAAAGGACATTTCAGCCGGATATCAGGGCATTAGAAGAAGCGGTAACCGAAAAAACCAGAGTAGTAATAATCAATACACCAAATAATCCTACAGGTGTAATATATTCGGAAGAGACGATAAGGAATATTGCGGCAGTACTTGAAAAAAAACAAAAAGAGTTCAATACCGTAATTGCACTTTTTTCAGATGAACCATACAGGGAACTGGCATATGACGGGGTTACGGTACCGTATGTAACCCGTTATTATTCCAATACCATAGTCGGATATTCATACAGCAAGTCATTATCACTTCCGGGTGAACGAATCGGATATATCATTGTACCGCAGGAATTTGATGATTATGAAAATGTGGCGGCAGCATGTAACGTTGCAACACGCATATTGGGATTTGTTAATGCTCCTTCCCTTATGCAGAGGGTTATTGCAAGATGTACCGATATTGACATAAGTGCCAACATTGAAATATATAACAGAAACAGGGAAGCACTTTATAAAGGCCTTTCGGATGCCGGATATGAATGTGTCAGACCGGAAGGGGCATTTTATATGTTTGTGAAGACGCCGGGAGATGATGTGCAATTTGCGGAAAGGGCTAAAAAGTACAATATTCTGGTTGTTCCCGGTTCATCCTTCGGATGTGCCGGATATGTAAGAATTGCATATTGCGTGGCATATGATACAATAATTAAATCACTGCCTTTTTTTGCAAAATTAAGACAGGAATATGAAAAATGACATGACAGAGGAATGTGACATGAGAGAATGGGAAAAAAACATAAGACGTGTTGAACCGTATATACCGGGTGAACAGCCTAAGGATGACGGAATAATCAAATTAAATACCAATGAAAATCCATACCCGCCCTCTCCGGAGGTTGTGGAGGCAATGAACAATATTAAATGTATGGATTTCAGAAAATATCCGGACCCTTCATGTGAGGAACTGAGGGATGCACTTGCAGCAGATTACGGACTTGACAGAAGCAGCATATTTGTGGGTGTCGGTTCTGATGATGTGCTGTCAATGATTTTTCTGACCTTCTTTAATTCGGATAAACCGGTCCTTTTCCCGGATATTACATATTCCTTTTATAAAGTGTGGGCCGGAGTATATGGGATTCCTTATGCCACACCGGCACTGGATGAGAATTTTAACATCCGTGCAGAGGATTATTACGGAGAAAACGGCGGAGTGGTAATTGCCAATCCCAATGCACCTACCGGAATATTCAGGGATACGGATTTTATTGAGGACATCCTCAGGCACAACAGGGATGTGATTGTGGTTGTGGATGAAGCATATGTAGATTTTGCAGGAACCTCGGCAACAGAGCTGCTGGACAGATATGAAAATCTTATAGTGGTGCAGACCTTTTCAAAGTCAAAGTCAATGGCAGGGATGAGAGTGGGTATGGCAATAGCGGGAGCAGAGCTTATCGCCGCTCTTGAGAACGTAAAATATTCAATTAATTCATATACTCTTAACAGAACCTCTCTTGTGGCAGGAACTGCTGCGGCAAAAAGCAGGTCATATTATGAACAGACAGCCGGCAAAATTGTGAATACAAGAGAAAGGATAACGGCGGAACTCAAAAAGCGCGGATTTGAATGTACGGAATCCGGTGCAAATTTTATATTTGCAAAACACGGAAAAGTACCGGGTAAGAAGATATATGATTACCTGAAAGACAATAAAATATATGTCAGAAGGTTCGATGCACCGAGGATAAGTGAATATCTGAGAATATCCGTCGGAAGTGATGAGGAAATGGATAAGCTGCTTGAGCTTCTTGACAGATATCCGGAATTTAGAAAAATTTAATAAATTATGTGAAGTTTTTAGTGGTAAAGGACGGCATTAAAGGGTATTATTATCTTTGAAACATAATTTAGGAGAAAATAATATGTCAGGAAGATTCAGGGACAAATTTGCATATTTTATGTCAGGACGCAACGGTGTGGACGAGATTGGAAGACTGGCTGCCATAGTCGGTCTGATAATGATGATTGTAGCGGTCTTTGTTCCGTATGTACTGCTGCCTGCTTTTGCCATAATGGGGTATTCTTATTTCAGAATGTTTTCAAAGAACATACCGGCAAGGCGCAGGGAGAACGAAGCATTCTGCAGACTTAAGAACAGAAGAAGCTCACCTTACAGGATTTTTAAATGTCCTAACTGTGCACAGAAAATAAGAGTTCCGAGGAGAAAAGGGAGAATCTGCATAAGATGTCCTAAATGCCATATTGAATTTATTAAGAAAACCTGATTGAGGGAGACGCAGATGTTCGGTTACATTACCATATGCAGGGATGAACTTAAAATAAAGGACTACGAAATATACCGTTCATATTATTGCGGTGTATGCAGAAGCCTCAGAAAAAATTATGGTGCGGCGGGACAGATGACCCTCACATATGACATGACATTTCTTGCACTTCTATTGTCCTCGCTGCTTGAGGAGAATACCGACGCCGTTATGCGCAGGTGTGTTGTTCATCCGGTAAAAAAACACGGCGAAGTCAGCAATAAATATACGGATTATGCAGCAGGAATGAATATCCTGCTTTCATACCATAAGCTTAAGGATGACTGGAATGATGAAAGGAAGCTTAAGTCCAATGCGGCAGCAGCAGTAATAAGCAGGGCATATAAAAAGGCTTCAGGGAAATATCCGCTCCAGTCGGAAGCGGTAAAAGCATACATCAGAGACCAGAATGAGTGTGAAAAATCTCAGGAAACAGATATTGATGAAGCATCAAGGCATACGGGAATAATGTTTGGTACACTTTTTGGAACAATGGGAGACATATGGAAGGAAGACCTGTATCACATGGGATTTTTTCTGGGAAAATTCATATATGCAATGGATGCATATGATGACCTTGATAAGGATATAAGAAAAGGCTCGTATAATCCTTTCAGACATTGCAAGGAGCAGGAAGATTTTGAAAAGTACTGTGAAAACGTCCTGATAGCATATGCGGCTGAAAGTGCAAGATATTTTGAAAGGTTGCCTATTATAGATAATGTTGATATAATGAAGAATATTATTTACGGAGGAATCTGGAGCAGATATAATTTTATTAAGGAAAAGCGTCTGCAGGATAAGGACGGAGAGAGGTAATATATGACAGATCCATATTCAGTACTCGGTGTTTCAAGAAATGCCGGTACCGATGAAGTTAAGAAAGCATACAGACAACTCAGCAGAAAATATCACCCTGATGCCAATGTCAATAATCCGAATAAGGATGCGGCAGAAGAGAAATTTAAGCAGATTCAGGAAGCATACAGTCAGATTATACGTGAGAAGGAGCAGGGTACATCATCATACGGGAATACAGGGAATACGGGGAATACGGGAAGCAGTAACGGAAGCTACAGAAGCTATGGCGGATATGCCGGAAGCAGCGGCGGCAACGACCCGAAATTCGTGGCAGCCGTTAATTTTATAAGAAACGGACAGTATCATCAGGCATTATATGTGCTTGATGAGATATATGAGAAGAGTGCAAGGTGGTATTATCTGCATGCACATGCCAATAACGGCTTAGGCAATACCATAAAAGCAAGGGAAGATGCAAGAATGGCAGTACAGCTTGAACCGGGCAATCAGGAATATATTAATTTTCTTAACCGGCTTGAACATTTTGCAGGATGGTATTCGGGAATGTCGGAAGGATACAGCCGGAGAGGAATGACTCCGTGTTATATGGGCAGCTGCTGTACGGAACTGCTGTGCCTTAATTTATTATGTCGTCGTGGTGGTTTTTTGTGCTGCTGATGATTATGCGGGTGGTTGAAAATGGCAAAATCAGAAAAACAGAAAATGAAAATGTTTTATCTGCTCGATTTTATTAACCGTAATACGGATGTTAATCATGCGGTAAGCATGAAGGAAATAATCGGATATCTTGAAGATAACGGAATCAAAGCAGAGAGAAAAAGCATCTATAATGACATTGCGCTCCTTAATGATTACGGGTATGACATTAATTATAAAAAGGAAGCACCGTCAGGCTATTATATGGGAAGCAGGGATTTTGAACTTGCAGAGCTCAAGCTTCTTGTTGATGCCGTACAGTCATCCAAATTCATAACAGAGAAAAAATCCAACAGACTGATATCCAAAATCGAGAAGATGACAAGTATATATGAAGCACATAATCTTCAGAGACAGGTATATGTTACGGACCGTGTTAAAACAGACAACGAGGGAATACTGTACAATATAGATTATATACATGAGGCGGTAGCCGGTAATAAAAAAATAAAATTCCGGTATTGTGAGTGGGATATTAATAAAAAGCTTGTATACAGAAAAAACGGTATGCCGTATGTGGTAAGTCCGGTGGTACTTTTGTGGGATGATGAATATTATTATCTCGTGGCATATGATTCTGAAAGCAAAATCAACAAGCATTTTCGCGTTGATAAGATAAAAGACATGGAGATACTTGAAGAAAAAAGGGATAATACTGAAGCAATCAGAAAATTTAAGCCGGATTCATACAGCAGACAGCATTTCGGAATGTTTTCGGGAACGGAAGAAATGGTAACACTGTATTTTAACAAAAGTTCAGTCGGAATTATAATTGACAGATTTG
The DNA here is from genome assembly GCA_964405265.1 of uncultured Butyrivibrio sp. GTDB lineage: Bacteria > Bacillota > Clostridia > Lachnospirales > Lachnospiraceae > Eshraghiella. The sequence continues at coordinate 78,234 of CAYONC010000007.1, read as the reverse complement.
GAAAAGAAATTTTTATGGCCGACAGGGATGAAAATCATTCGGCAGCACACGTAAAGGTAAATGTCAGCGACACATTTTTCGGCTGGATTGCAGGTTCAAGGGGAAAAATCCGTATCGAAGGACCGGAATATGTCAGACAGCAGTTTATCGGATTCATTGATGAAATAAGACAAGGCGTTTAGGCGGTTCTTGTCTTTTTTTGCGAAAAAATACTCTTGCATAAAGCCGGAATCATTATTAAAATCTTTTATTGGGTGATAAAATGAAAAAAGAAACGGAATATATTAACGGTATAGTAAGGTTTTCAAAAAAATCCACACCGGAGAATACGGAAGAAATGCTCAGACGGCTGGGTTTTAATGAAAGAAACAGAAAAATAATTCATGTGGCCGGCACCAACGGAAAAGGCTCCGTGTGTTCATATATTGCAAATATACTGACTGCTTCAGGGAAAAGCACGGGCTTGTTTACGTCACCGCATTTATGTCGTATAAATGAAAGAATTTCGGTAAACGGCAGGGATGTAACGGATGCTGAATTTGAAGAAAGCTTTGGCAGGATGAAGGCGGTTGCAGAGAATATGCTTAATGACGGATATACGCATCCCTCATTTTTTGAATTTCTGTTCGGAATGGCAATGGACATTTTTGAAAGAAAAAATGTTGAATATATTGTGCTGGAAACAGGCCTTGGCGGGCGGCTTGACGCAACCAATGTTTTCAGAAAACCGGTTGTGACGGTTATTACTTCAATAGGCCGTGATCATACGGAAATACTCGGAGACACTTATGCAGAGATAGCGTTGGAAAAGGCAGGAATAATTAAGCCAGGGGTTCCGGTTGTATTTGAAAACAACAATGCTGACGTAACCGGAGTGATTAAGGAAAAAGCCGCGGAAGCAGGCTCTGATATGATAATTCTTGAAAACCGTCACATATCGGAAATAAAGGTAAATGATAAAAATATTGATTTTTGCCTGCATAATAAGTATTATGATAATGAGTGCTTTACGGTGAACGGCAGGGGACTGTACCAGGTACACAATGCCGCACTTGCCGCCATGGCAGCGAAAGCCTGCAGACTGGCAGATGATGAAACGGTGCATAACGGAATTGCCTCTACCGTGTGGAAGGCAAGAATGCAGGAAATTATGCCGGACGTGGTGCTGGACGGAGCACATAATGATGACGGAATTACACAGTTCATTGCTTCAGTGAAGGCGGATGGATGCCGCCATGGAAGAGTTCTGCTGTTTTCTGCCGTTAAGGACAAGCATTATGAGGGCATGGCTGATATAATATGCGGAAGCGGTCTTTTTGACATAACGGTAACGTGCAGGATTAATGACCCAAGAGGGCTTGACGGGGAAGAACTTACAAGGGTATTCCGAAGGCATGGTGTGGCGGCGGAGTATGCCGGCAGTGTCCGTGAAGGCCTTGAAAAAGCGATTGAATATAAGAAAGAAGGCATGAAATTATATGTTGCCGGCTCTCTCTATCTTGCCGGGGAAGTGCTTTCAATAACGGAAGGAGAAGAAGCATGATTGATTTTGATGAAGAAATAAAGAAATTTCAGCCGAGTGTCGAGGTTGACGAAGCGGAAGATGCGATTTACAGAAATAATACAACGGATGTAACAGAGGTAATCGACAGGATTATCAGGGAAATAACGGATAAATAGGACGGAATGTTAATATGAGATGTTATAAATGTAACAGTGTGCTGACGGACAGCGATTACTGCATGAAATGCGGTGCAGATGTGTCGGTATATAAGATTGTGGTTAAAGCATCCAACCAATACTACAATCTTGGGCTTGCCAAGGCACAGGTACGTGATCTTACCGGAGCGGTAAGTGCATTAAAAACAGGTCTTAAAATCAACAAATCCAACATAAAGGCGAGAAATCTCCTCGGGTTATGTTATTTTGAGATGGGAGAGGCCGCACTTGCACTGAAGGAATGGGTGATAAGTCTTAATCTGAAGCCTGATAAGAATGTTGCAACCATTTACATAAAAAAAGTAAAATTTAATCCTAACAGACTGGAGCAGCTTAACCAGGCGGCAAAAAAATACAACTTCTCACTTGAAAAGCTTCGTGAGGGCGGAGAAGACGTTGCACTGATACAGCTTAAGAAGGTTGTTACCCTTAATCCGAGATTTATAAGGGCACATCTTCTGCTGTCGCTTCTTTATATGAAAAAGGGAGACACAGATAAGGCTGTAAAGTCCATAAAAAGGGTACTGCAGATTGACCGCAACAATACGCTTGCATTGAGATATATGGATGAAGCAGGCAGAATGGGAACGGCGGCAGCGGGAGACGAGCTGTATTATAAGCCTAAGCGCAGAGGATTGTCTGGTAATGATGTAATTCTGCCACCGGATTCGTATAAGGAACCGTCTAACGGAATACTTACGGTGGTGCAGATTCTTTTAGGCGTTATAATCGGTGTGGCACTCGTATGGTTCCTTGTTGTTCCTTCCAAGGTACAGAATGTGCGGCGTGACAGCAATGAAACAATTAAAAAATACAGTGAGGATCTGTCTAAAAACTCGGTTACCATAACCAATCTTGAAAAACAGCTTGAGGAACTGGAGACAGAGCTTAAGGAAGCAAAGGACGAGCTTGGAATATACACGGGGGATAAAGGTACGACGGCAATGTATGCAACCCTTGTGGAGGCAGTGGCGGCATATCTTGAGGATGATTTTGATACTGCATTGTTAAAGCTGGCAGATATAGACGTAACGCAGCTTCCTACCGTAACAGCCAAGAATCTGTATACAACGCTTGATGAGAATTGCAATGGCGGAGCAGAGACATATTTTCAGGCAGGGCTTAATGCATATAACAGATCGGATTATGTAAGTGCGGTAACTTACCTCAAAAAATCAGTTAAATTTGATGGAACCGCTGTTGAACCTGTATATTATCTTGCAATGTCATATCTCAGACTGAATGACAGGGAAGCAGCAGAGGAATACATAACAATAATTAACACAAGTCACGGCGGAACCAGGTTTGCACAGCTTCTTGCACAATATCTGGAAACCTATGACGATACGAAAGAATAAACCACGTTGGAACAGACGGCGGAGCAGCATATGCTTTGCCGTTTTTTCATTTTTATGAATCATTATATAAAGGAGGGACTGTATGCAGGAAATATGCAGTATAAATGGAAAAACCATGATTGTAAACCTGAAAGGGGATCTCGATCATCATGTTACCGAGCAGATAAGAACTGAAATTGACGAAAAGGCATTTATGCATAAAGTGAACAGAATTATTTTCGATTTTAAAAATGTCGGATTTATGGACAGTTCGGGGATAGGACTTTTAATGGGAAGATACAGAAAACTCAGCAAAAGCGGTGGTGAAGTGTATGTTGCCAATGTCGGATATGCCATGCAGAGAATATTCAGAATGTCGGGATTGTATAAAATACTGAAACAGACGGGAAATACAAATTATAAGGAGGCTGTACATGAACAGATTTAAAATTGAATTTGATGCAATATCGGAAAATGAAGGTCTGGCAAGGGTATGCGTGGCGGCTTTTGCAGCACGGCTTGACCCTACGTTAGAAGAAATCAATGATGTAAAAACGGCGGTATCGGAGGCTGTAACAAATTCCGTTATACACGGATACGGTAATCGTGGCGGATTGCTTGAAATATCTGCTGCAATAGAGGGAAGCAGTCTTGAAGTCAGAATTACGGATTATGGTAAAGGAATCGAGGACATACAGAAGGCAATGGAGCCTATGTATACCACTGATGCCGAGCATGAACGCTCCGGAATGGGATTTACTTTTATGGAGGTATTCATGGACGAACTTAAAGTTTTTTCTGACGGTGGCAGGGGAACAACGGTAGTAATGAAAAAAAATTTTGGGGTGACGGCAGAATAATCGGAGGTGTGGTTTATGAATCATACCAAAGAACTGATAGAAATGGCACACGAAGGAAGTAAAGAAGCCAGAGACATTCTCGTGCTTGAAAATATGGGCCTTGTATACAGCATAGCCAGACGTTTTGCAGGCAGGGGATATGAAATGGAGGATATAACACAAATAGGAACCATAGGACTTATTAAGGCAATTGACAAATTTGATCTTGAACAGCCGGTTATGTTTTCAACTTATGCCGTACCGATGATCAGCGGTGAAATAAAGCGTTTTCTGCGTGATGACGGAATTATAAAAATTTCACGTACAATTAAGGAAAACGGACGCAGAATAAGTATCGCCGGCGATAAGATAATGAAAGAAAAAGGAAGGGAAGCAACGATTGAAGAAATTGCAAATGAAACAGGAATGAGCATTGAGGATGTTGCCGTTGCATCCGAGGCATCAAAGGGTGTGGACTCCATATACCGTACCATATATCATGACGATGGAAACAGGGTATATGTTGCGGACAGGCTGGCGGCGTCGGCAGAAGAATCTGACAGTGAAAAAATAATGAATCATATGCTTCTTGAGCAAACCATGCATATTTTGAACGAAACTGAGAAAACTCTGATATATATGAGATATTTTCAGGACAGGACTCAGACGGAGGTCGCTGCCAGACTTGGAATATCCCAGGTTCAGGTGTCACGGATGGAGAAAAAAATTCTTCTCCGGATGCGTAAAGACATGGAGGCATAAATGGATAAGGTATATATCAGTTTCAAAAAGAAAAGTGAGGTTGCAAAAAGAAAGATAACGGTAGGTGATGTCGCGTCCGTATGGTGTATGAACAAAAGCACGCTTGCAGCGGTAAAAAATCTGTGCATAATCCGTGTACCGGAGGGAAAAAAACACCGGTTTGTAATCAGTGCACTGAAAATAATATCAATTATGGAGCAGAATATAAACAATATTGAAATAGACAACATTGGCGAAACGGAGCTTATAGTAACATATAATGCCGTATCTTCAGAAAATCCGGTTACGGAATTTTTAAAAGTGGCGGTCATAGCCGTCATAATGTTTTGCGGCGGTGCGTTTGCAATAATGGCATATGGAAATGACGTGGATGTAAACGGAATATTTGAAAAAATGAATGAGTGGACCAAAGGAGAAAAAGCCGGACTGTATATACAGCAGGCGGCGTATTCGGTAGGACTTACCTCAGGGATAATTGTCTTTTACAATCATTTCGGAAAGAAAAAACAGCTGAAAGATCCTACACCGATTGAAATTCAGATGAGACTCTATGAAGATGACGTAAATACGGCGATAATAACGAACAGCGAAAGGAACGGTAGAACGGATGATGTGGATTAAATGCCTGCTGTACGTGCTGTTCGGGCTTAGTGCAGGCTTTATAACGGCATGCGGATATTTTGCACTGTTTTCTTTTGTAGGAGTTCTTACGAGATTTATACAGTTCAGCAGAACATCAAAGCATATTTATTTTTATGAGGGTGTAATAATTACAGGTGTAACCATTGGCAACATTATATGTATTTATGAACCCTTTGTATATATTCCTTCCGTATTATGGATTATTTTCGCAGCCGGCAGCGGTATATTTACGGGATGCTTTATCGTTTCCCTCACGGAGGCCGTTAAAGGTGTTCCGGTATTTACAAGAAGGACAAGGCTGAAAAAAGGGCTTGCCTTTCTTGTTCTCACACTTGCGGTCGGAAAGGGTGTGGGAAGCATGTTCTATTTTTTCAGAATGGTTGCATGAGCAAGACAAAACAAGTATAATTTAACATAAGAAAAGGGGGCATATGCCATGCTGAACGAAGATATACTTAAGACATTATATGGTGAATTTTATTCCTTATATCTTGTGAACGGAAATACGGGATCTTATACCGTGCTTCATACAACGGGGCTGTTTGAACAGTACAATAAGGAAATTAATGAGCTGAAAGCGTCAATAAATGATTATGCCGAAAACTACGTTTGCGACAGGGACAGGCAGAAGGTAATAAGCGGTGCGGACTTATCCTTTATTAAGGACAAGCTGCATGAACAGAAAAATTTTATAATAACATATCAGATGAAATCGGGAGAATGGCGTTCGCTTAAATTTATACGTACGCCGGAATATGATACCGACGCAATGTTTCTCATGGGTGTACTTATATATAATGAGGATATGCAGAAGTATTACAACAGTAACAGACTGAAGGAAGTAATTTCTTCATTGTCGGAGGAGTTTCAGGGACTTTTCAGGATTAATCTGAAAAGCGGAATAATGGAAACGCTGTATTTTACTTTTGCGGAAGAATATTTTCCATTTGATTCAATTAAATACAGTGTATTTGAAACCGGATATGTCAACAGATATGTTGATAAGGATTATCGTGAAGGCCTCAGCATGAAAATAAGTCCGGAGTATCTTATGGCATATTTCAGCCATAACACTGATGACCTGATGTTTTATTATAAGGAGGTCAACGATAACTGGTATAAATTAATTATATCGGTAGACGGTGCATATAATGAAGACAGCCCGTATGTGATTATGGCCGTCAAGGAATGTAATGATGAAATATTATCCCGTACCAATCACATACTCGGAAATATCGTACTGTCCAGAATGTTTTCTTTCTCAGTAATGGTTGATACGTCAAGGAACAGCTATAAGGTTATCCATAAGGATGATGACATAGGGGGAACGGAGAAAAGCGGAAGACTTGATATGCTGCTGGATAAAATTGAATCGTATGTTTTTGAAGAGGATTACGAGTATTTCAGAGATTTATTTGACGAAGGGCAGACGAAGCCCAATGAATTTATGGAAAGAACATTCAGGGCAGAGGATGCCGGCGGGATGATGCACTTTTACAGCGGGATGTCTGTAAGACTGGCCCTTCCTGAGGGTGAAAGACTGCTTTTTTTCGTGCGTAATGAAGATGAAAGGGAAATAACAAAAAGCAGGTATGAAAGACTCAGCAAGGAGCATAATACAACGAGAAAGATGCTGTATGCTCTGGGTGATTCGTATTATGCAATGTATTATTTCAACATAGAGAATAATTCCGTTAAGGTGCTGAGGGCACCGGATGACATGCGGAAAATTGCCAACAGATGCCGCGGCTATGAAGAATTTACAAGAGAATACATGTATGGGAAAATACATCCTAACGATCATGAAATTTTTATGAAGAACACGTCACTGGATTTTCTCAATGAGGAAATATGTAACGGAAGGACCGGAACATATTGTGAATACATGAGACTGTTCGGCGGTGAATACAGGTGGGTGCGTCTGGACATACAGATAACCGCCATAAACGGCGGAAGAGTTACGGAAATAATATTCGCCATAAGGGATATTCATGATGAAAGGGAAAAAGAACTGCATTACAACACGGAATTAAGACAGGCGCTTTCTGAAGCCAAGGTTGCCAATGCGGCAAAAACTACCTTCCTGTCCAATATGTCGCATGACATGAGAACTCCGATGAATGCAATTTTAGGAATGACGGACATAGCACTGGCGCATATGGATGATACCGAAAGGGTGTATAACAGTCTTAAAAAAATCAAATTATCGGGAAATCATCTCCAACAGCTGATTAATGAAGTTCTTGACATGTCCTACGTTGAAAGCGGGAAAATGATTCTCAGGCATGAGAAAGTATCTCTTCCTGAACTGTTCCATGATATTGTAATAATGGTTCAGGACAGAATAAAGAGTAAATGTCTTGATTTTAAGGCAGAAGCAGTTAATGTGGTTAATGAAACAATTATATCGGACAGAGTAAGAATTACCCAGATTTTAACAAATGTGCTGACTAATTCCATCAAGTATACACCTGAATACGGAAGCATTAATCTTGTGCTGGAACAGATTCCGGGAGACACTCCTGGAATGTCTGAATATAAAATTATAATAACCGATACAGGTGTGGGAATGTCCAAGGAGTTTCTTGAAAGAATATATGAGCCGTTTGAACGTGCGGAGGATACTACGAAAAGCGGAATTGAGGGAATAGGACTCGGAATGGCAATCACAATGAAGCTTGTAAAAGCGTTTGACGGTGACATAAAAGTGGAAAGTGAAGTGCTGAAGGGAACCCGTTTTGAAATAACCCTGCCGCTTGAACATGAAGACGGTATTGTAATGGGAAGAAAAACGGACCTTTCGGAATATGAAGTTGTATATTACGAAAGTGACAGGGAATATCTTCCGGATAAATTAAATAATGCACATGAAAAGGGCAGAATTGCACTCATTCACTCATATGACATAGAAGAATACAAGGAAGCCATTAAGGAGACGGGTGTGGATAAAATACTGTTTGAACCTGTATTTGATTCCGATCTTATTGAAGAATGTGAAGAGGAAATCACGGAACCTTATATTGATAAAGAATATAATAAGTACAGGCGGGTTCTTGTTGTGGATGACAATATGATAAATCTCGATATTGTCTGTGATTATCTGGAGGATATGGGAATAAGACCGGAGATAGCCTTAAACGGCAGGGAGGCATATGAAAAGATAATATCTGGAGAAAAATATGAGCTTGTTCTTATGGATGTAAGAATGCCTGTAATGGACGGATATGAAGCTACCAGACGGATAAGGGAATATGGAACTGAATATACGAAAAATCTGCCTATAATCGCCATGACTGCAAATGCATTTGAGGAGGACGTTGAAGCTTCAAAAAAAGCCGGAATGAACGAGCATATATCCAAGCCGATTGATATTGACGGATTTAAGTCGCTTGTTACGGAGATTTTACAAAACAGCTTGTCGTATAATGCAGATAATAAATTGTATAAAAACTGAGTTCTCATATAGTATAATCAGACGTGAGAAAAAAGCGTAAAGATGAAGAGGTATGAGTGATGAATGACTGGAAGACGTTATTGAAAATGGCGGATACTGATGTTGAAGGTGCCATATCACGTTTTTCCAACAAGGAAGACAGGTATGTGAAGTATCTTAAACTCTTTTACAGAGATGAGAATTATGATAAGCTTATTGCCGCATTGGATGCGAATGATGCATTTGAAGCATTTGAGGCCTGTCATGCACTTAAAGGAATAGCGGGTAATCTGGGTTTTAAGACATTATATTCAGGTGTATTTGAAGCGTGTGAGATACTCAGAAACGGAAAAACGGAAGGCGTCAGGGATATAATTGATGATGTCAGTGATAATTATCATGTGATTATTGAAATAATTGCCGATAATTTGAATAATTAGGCTTGTTATATCAGCCGTCTGTGTGTTATAGTATACGCATGGGTGGTTTTATCCGTGGTATGATAATTGCGGAATGAAGCTAAGGTATGTGCTGCAGGGAAAGACAGAATTATATATGCTTTACCGGCTGCATTAATGAGAATTACCGGAATGGAAATTCTTTTTTACAGTTACTAAATAAATGGAGACTTACTTATGAACAGAAAAATTAAAGTAATTATTGCAGATGACAATGACCTCATCAGGGAGATGATTGCAGATTCATTACAGGAGGACGCAGATATTGAAATAGTCGCTCAGGCAAGGGATGGGAACCAGACTCTTGAGGTAATCAGGGAATTTAAGCCGGATGTGGTTCTTCTTGACCTCGTCATGCCGAATGCAGACGGAATGGATGTTATGGAGAGAGTGATTACGGATCCTGTATTTGAAGGCAACAAGCCGTATTTTATAATTATTTCCGCTGCCGGCAGGGAAGATATCATTTCACATGCACTTCAGGCAGGAGCTTCATACTTCTTCATGAAGCCATTCAGCGGAGAAGCACTTATTAAGAGAATTAAGCAACTGTGCAGTGCAGTGCCGATTACATACAGCGTAATGCCTGCACCTAAGAATGTACCTTCTGAACCGCAGGAGGGCGATATGGAGAATGAAGTTGTTCTCCTTATGAGAAGCATGAATGTACCTGTTAAGATGATAGGTTATAAGTATTTGAGAGATGCGATAATGCTTGCGTATGAAGATCCTGAATCACTTATGTCGGTTACCAAAGACGTATATCCTAAGCTCGCTGAGAAGTATGGAACGTCACCTACCAATGTGGAACGTAACATAAGATATGCAATCGAGTCAACATGGGCAAGAAACCGCAGATCTTCACGTTCCGGTCAGGTGGACAGAATGTTTGGAACTCTTGAGAAGAAGCCGACCAATTCAGAATTTGTCCTTACCTGTTCCGAATGGTTAAAATATAAAGACATTTAGTATATTATGAAGGATTCCGTACATACTAATCCTATAACGGGAGGATTGGATATGGATGAATCGGTCAGAAAAAATTACAATGCATATGTGGAGAGGGTTACACCCACGCATAACCTGTGGATGCAGATGCTTAAGGCATTTCTCACGGGTGGAATAATATGTGTATCAGGACAGGTAATCAATAATATATGTACCAATATATATGATATGGATAATGTGACGTCATCAACGTGGACATCCATAATACTGGTATTTTTATCGGTAACCCTGACTGCAACCGGAATATACCCTAAGATTACCAAATTCGGAGGGGCGGGAGCACTTGTTCCCATTACCGGATTCGCCAATTCGGTGGCTGCACCGGCAGTAGAATTTAAGAAGGAAGGTCAGGTATTCGGAATCGGCTGTAAGATATTTACTATAGCGGGTCCTGTGATACTGTACGGAATATTTAGCAGCTGGCTTCTTGGTATTATATACTGGATACTGACTGTTACAGGAGTAGTATGATGCTACTCCTTTTGTATTTTTTTAGTGAAAGAGGACTTATGATGAACGAGCTGGAGCAGCATTATAACAAATTTAACGAAGAAAAAAGGCTTGAATCAAGACATGGAAAAATAGAATATATTACTTCAATGAAGTATATACATGAATATATTCCCACAGACAGGGATAAAAGTGACATACATATAATTGATATCGGTGCCGGAACCGGCAAATATTCCGTGGCACTTGCTGAGGAAGGCTATGACGTGACTGCAATAGAGCCGGTAAGGCATAATCTCGGACTTTTGAAAGCCAAGAAGAGCAGTGTTAATGCAAAGCAGGGAAATGCACTTAATCTGAAAAAATATCCTGAAAATTTTTATGATATGGTTCTGCTGTTCGGCCCTATGTATCATTTGTACAGTCATGAAGATAAACTGAAGGCTTTAACAGAAGCAAAGAGAATATGTCGGACGGGCGGAATTATTCTTGTGGCATACATAATGAATGAGTATGGGGTTATAACTTATGGCTTTAAGGAAAAACACATAATTGAGAGCATTGAAGGAGGAAGACTGACGGATGATTTTCAGATATGCTCAGAACCGGAGGATTTATATGATTACATAAGAATGGAGAACATAAACAGGCTTAATGAGGATGCAGGACTTGAAAGAATAAAAATTATAACTCCTGACGGTGCGGCTAATTTTATGAGACCATATCTTAACAGCCTGTCAGATGAAGAGTTTGAACTGTTTATTAAATATCATCTGACAATATGTGAGAGACAGGATATATTGGGAGCATCAGCACATACATTGGATATTTTGAGAAAAGTATGAAATTTATAAAAAATTTATATTAAAAACGGTGTTTTTTTTAACAGATTATGGTATTATAATGAGGTGATTTTTCAGGGAGGGTCTCTGACATGGATGATACAATGGATAAGGAAAAGATTAATAATATAGATGCACGAATTAATGAAGGTATAAGGAACGCACTTCAGTATGAGGATCCTGAAGACTCCATAGACAGCTATCTGGGATACGTAGGCAGACTGTTTAATGCGGACAGGGTATATGTATTTGAAAGAGATGAAGAATTAAGAGATTCCAATACATATGAATGGGTTAATGAAGGTGCAACATCGGAGAAGCATAATCTTCAAAAGCTCCCGCCGGAAGTATGTAAGGAGTGGTATGATGCTTTTAACACTAATGATAACAGCTGCATAACCATACGGAGTACTGATGAAGTCAGGAATGAGACCCCGTTGCGTTCTGCAATTCTGTGCAGTCAGAATATACGCTCTCTTGTCGTTGTTCCGCTGTATGATGAAGGCAGGACAATAGGATTTTACGGAGTTGATAATTACAGCTTTGAATCCGCTGAAAAGGCTTCAGCCGTGCTGCAGCTCATGTCTTATTTTATTGTATCCTGCATAAAAAGGCGCAATCTCATCAGAGAAATGGTTTATACGGGTAACAATGATGCACTTACCGGTTTTGGCAACAGATATTCATTTAACAGACAGATGGAGCTTGCAAAGGATGAAGAGAATGTTGTATGTGTGGTGCTTGACGTTAACAATCTGAAGCTGTGTAATGACAGATACGGTCACGAAGAGGGCGACAGGCTTATTAAGGATGCAGCGGTATGCATCAATGCATCATTCGGAAAACGCGGAAAGTGCTTCCGTGTCGGCGGTGATGAGTTCTATGTGTTTTTATATGACTGTACAATTGCGGACATACATATTATGGAAGAGGAGTTTAACCACAGAATCAGGGATATTAATGAAGGAAGAAAGACTCCACTTTCCATTGCTTACGGTTATAATCTTCGTGAGAAAGGCGAGGAGCTGGATCACCTTGTTAACCGAAGTGATGAAAGAATGTATGAAATGAAATACCGCATGAAGCAGGAATTCCCGGTATATTGTGAGGAACGTATCAAGAATTACCGCATGGTACTTGAAATTTTAAGCAAGACAACGGATGATTATCTGTATATGTATGAGCTGTCTAAGGGTGAGAACAGCTTTTTTGGGGATATACATAATCATTTTGCGATAGGTAACAACGATAATCCTACAATCAATATGGAAGAGCTGTTTTCCATAGTGCATCCCGATGATGTTGAGGAACTTCAGAATGATTTCATGAGACTTGCCACCGGGCAGAGCATGGTTCACAATATGAATTACAGGTGGATTAACCGGGATAATGAGCCTGTGTGGATTAACTGTCGTGGTAAGGTAATTAATGATGACAAGGGAAAACCGTTTGTAATGATAGGACGTGTGTCCGATACTGCACTTAAATATATGATTAATCTTCTTACCGGTCTTTTTAATGAAAGCAAGTACATGAAGGATATGAGAAGTGCGATTGCCCAGGGAGAGACGGGATGGCTTCTCTTTATCAGAATCAACGATCTGAACGGCATTAATCTTGAGTATGGCAGGGAATACGGTGATAAGATAATCAAGAATCTTGCACTTACGCTTGAGATTGCTGCCAAGGGATATAAGATATATCATATGGAGAGCGTGTATTTTTGCATATGTATTCCGTCAAAGGATAAAGCTGAGGTCCAGCAGATGTATGACAGGATATCAAGGAAGCGTTACAACATATATCGGACTGTTGCAAGTGCCGTAAAATACGGACCGGGTAGGGATGAGAACAGGCTGTTCATATATGGAAAACAGGAAATTCTCAAAGCACAGTCGCATGACGGGGAATATGAAAAAGTAATGTTTATAGAAGATTGTAATTGATGACGTACACTTCCGCAATGAATGTGAATATGCGGAAGTGTATATTTATGCTTAAATATTATCAAAATAAATGATTAAATTTAATCATTGCTTTAGTATGGGTATATGATAAAATATCAATAGTATTGAAATATTTTAATAGAGAAATGAAAAGAGGTATTATGAAAAATTATAACAAATACGAGAGACAATATTTTATGCCTCCGGTATGTGAATATGAATGGGTTAAGAAGGAATATATTGAGAAAGCACCGATATGGTGCTCAGTGGATTTAAGAGACGGAAACCAGGCACTGATTGAACCGATGAGTCTGGAAGAAAAGCTTGAATTTTTTCAAATGCTTGTGGATATAGGCTTTAAGGAAATAGAAGTAGGTTTTCCGGCTGCATCGGAAACGGAATATATTTTTATGAGAACCCTGATTGAGAGAGATATGATCCCGGATGACGTTACGGTACAGGTGCTTACACAGGCAAGGGAACATATTATCAGAAAGACCTTTGAAGCAGTAAAGGGTGCACCGCATGCAGTAATACATTTATATAATTCAACTTCGGTTGCACAGCGTGAACAGGTATTCCGTAAGGATAAGGAACAGATAAAGCAGCTTGCGGTGGAAGGAGCCATACTGCTTAAACAGCTGGCAGAGGAAACAGAAGGAAACTTTTCATTTGAATACAGTCCTGAAAGCTTTCACGGAACGGAGGTTGACTATGCCGTGGATGTATGTAATGCCGTTCTTGACGTGTGGAAGCCGGATTCAGACAATAAAGCGATAATTAACATACCGGCAACTGTTGAAACGGCAATGCCGCATGTATTTGCCACTCAGGTCGAATATGTCAGCAGGAATCTTAAATATCGCGATAATGTTATTTTAAGCCTTCATCCTCACAATGACAGAGGATGTGCGGTAAGCGATGCTGAGCTTGGTATTCTTGCGGGTGCAGACAGAATAGAAGGAACATTATTCGGAAACGGAGAACGTACGGGAAATGTGGATATCATTTCACTGGCAATGAATATGTACTCATACGGAATTAATCCGGAGCTTGATTTTTCTGATATGAAGCATATAAGGGAAAAATACGAGAGACTGACGCGAATGTCCGTGTATGCAAGACAGCCTTATGCGGGAGATCTTGTCTTTTCAGCCTTTTCGGGTTCACATCAGGATGCAATTTCCAAAGGTATGGACTGGCGTAAAGAGAAAAACTGTACAACGTGGACGGTGCCGTATCTTCCGATTGACCCTGTTGACGTGGGACGTACATATGATTCTGACGTAATACGGATAAACAGTCAGTCGGGAAAGGGCGGAATTAATTATATACTTAAGCAGAATTTCAGTATCTCACTTCCTGAAAAAATGCGAGAAGAAGTAGGATACGCCGTAAAACAGGTGTCTGACGAAGAACACAGGGAACTGTCACCACAGTGGGTATACGAAATATTTGAAAGCAGATATATTGACAACACACCTAATTTCAGAATTGCAGAGAGTCATTTTAAGCAGAATGACGGCATTATGGCAGAAGTCGTGATACAGTGCGGCGAGAAGAAAACCATTGTTGATGCCAACGGTAACGGTCGTCTTGATGCCGTAAGCAATACGATAAAGCAGTTCTTTGGAATCAGTTACGAGCTGACAACATACGAAGAACATGCACTTTCAAACGGTTCGTCATCCAAGGCGATGGCATACGTCGGAATAACCTGCAATGAAAAAATGTATTGGGGAGCCGGAATGGATGAGGATATCATCAAAGCATCCATTCATGCACTGGTTGTTGCCGTAAATAAGCTTCTTTCCGTTAAAAACAATGAAATTAACGGTGATGACAGACTTGTAACAATGCTTAATTACATACAGGCAAATTATCAGAATGTGACTCTTGAAGAAATGGCGGCAAGGTTCAGTCTTTCAGAACCGTATATATCAAAATACATAAAGGATAAATCCGGCAGGACATTTGGAGAGCATGTGGTAAATACACGTATGAAAAAGGCAAAATCACTGCTCAGAAACGGAAACATGACCATTGAAAACATATCGGCGGCAGTGGGATACCAGAATGTTGAACATTTTAACAGACTATTTAAAAAAACCTTTAATATGACACCGGGGCAGTACAGAAATGCCAGCAGGTAAATAACACGGAAAGCTGTTGCATATGCAATGGCTTTCCGTTGTATGTAGGATGGCAAATATGATAAGACAGGCAGTTAAAACGGATGAAGAGTCACTGAAGTCATTGTGGAAAACGACTTTTGGTGATGAAGAAAAAAATATCAGTCTTTTTTTTGAACTGAAAAAAGATAACCCCATATATGTATATGAAACAGACGGGATAACCGTTTCAATGCTGTGCATGATTTTTTCTGAAAAAGCAGCATACCTGTATGCACTTGCAACAGAGGAAAAATACAGAAACAGGGGTTATATGTCGGAATTAATAAAATATGCCGTACAGAGGGCAGAGGAAAAAAATAAGGATTATCTTTTTCTCATACCGGCAGAGCCGGAATTATCGGATTATTATAAAAGACATGGCTTTACGGAAAAAACGTGGACACATTCATATAAATTTCATCACGACTATAAATATCTATGCCGTTCAGACATGGAAGAGGTTATAACTCTTACGTCCGTTAATTATGAATGTACCAATAATCTTCTGAAATTCGGCAATAATATGATAAGATATGTACTGTCTGAGGAAGAGTGCGAATATTATGTCATCAGACACGGAAAACGGTGTGCGGGATACATTGTTGTATGTGAAGATTATGTTAAATATTATGGTATGGAAAAAGCTGATTACGGCATGCTGATTAAAGCACACAGGAATTATCCTGTCGTTATTAAAAAACTTAAAAGCCTGCCGGCTGACGGAATAGAAGGTTTTATACCATTCTGACAGGGAGAATTATGGACGGATTTAAAAAGCTTGTAAAAGCGGATATTGATACTATAAGAAAATATACTGAAGCATCGGGAACAATGAATTGTGAATTTGCACCGGCAAATGTGTTATGGTGGAATGAAGACCTTTATTACGGAATCATTGAAGGAAATCTTGTATACAGAAAAGTATATGGGGAATATGCCGTATACTCACCGTTATGCTTTGGAGACAGCGTAAGAAAAATTACGGCAGTTCTGTTTGAGAATGCAGAGCATATGAACAAAAAAACAGTTTTAAATAATCTGTCGGAGAATATGAAGGATATGCTGGAATCAGAATATCCGGGACGTTTCAGGTACGGATATGACAGGAATGACAGCGATTATATATATCGTGTACAGGACCTTATCACACTTACGGGAAATGCATATCACAGTAAGAAAAATATGTATAATCATTTTATAAAAAATTATAATTACACATATGAAGAAATAAATTCGGATAATCTTGATGAATGTATGGATATGAAAAACAGATGGGTTATCATGGAAAATAACGAAGCTGAAAGCGTAATAATAGATGAAGCGTTCAAAAATTATAATGAAATGAATTTTAAGGGCGGACTGCTGCGCGTTAACGGGAAAGTGGAAGCTTTTACCGTCGGTGAGGCATTGGGAAAAGACATGTTTGTCATACACTTTGAAAAGGCTGATAAATCATATTCCGGCATATATCAGGCGATAAACCGGCTGTTTCTGAAAAATTCCGTTTCGGAGTATGTTTATGTGAACAGGGAGGATGACATGGGAATAGAGGGACTCAGAAAATCAAAGCTGTCATATAATCCGGCACTTATATATAACAAATACCATGCATATATCGCAAATTAAAACTTGTATTTGATATACTTTTCTGATAATATCTTAATGGTTGGAGGCAGATTAAGATGATACACAAAATAGATGTTGCAATATCGACAATAGTAATGACGGTATTAATGTGCATTAATCCGGCAATTAATAGTTTTGCGGCAGCCCATATATATATGATACCGTTGTTGATGATAGGAATATGGCTCGGAGCGTATATATCCGTACTGCTTCTTGTATGGATTTTCTTTGCGGCAGTTTCTGCCACGATTAACATCAAAAAGGAATATCCGAAGCACAGCAGATTTTATGGAATTGTATTCAGTCTCCTTATGGAAAATGCTGCACAGCTGTGTTCGGCTGATATTACGGTAACCGGAATGGAGAAGCTGCCTAAGCCGTCAGAAGGATGTTTCCTGTTTGTTTCAAATCATATTTCAATATATGATACATTTATTCAGGTCGGGGCATTCAGAAGATATCCCCTTGCATTTATATCCAAGCCTGAAAACTTTAATATCCCCATCGGACACCGTTATATGACAAGGTGCGGGTATATGGCGATAGACAGAGAAGATGTAAGAAGCGGTGCTAAAATAACTAAGAAAGCGGCAGACATGATTTCATCAGGAGACAGCTGTGTGGGCGTGTATCCTGAGGGTACCAGAAACCGAACGGAAGAAAAGCTTATTGAATTTAAGCACGGATGCTTTAAATCGGCTGTATGGGCGAAGTCTCCGATTGTGATAGGAGTCGTACATAACAGCAATAACATAAAGCACGGATGGCTTCTTAAAAGAACGAAGGTGCATTTTGAAATAGTGGAGGTTATGCCGTACGAAATGTTCAAGGACTGGACAACCGTACAGATATCTGCCTATGTTAAGGATAAGATGCTTGAAAGATTAAGCTGATAAGAACGGAAACCGGGTAACGGTTTCCGTTTTTTGTATAAATTTTCGGATACTGCACATAATAATCCAAATCAATCAGAATGAGGTTTATTATGGGAAAAACAGGTAAGGCAAGTATAATTTTTGATAATCCGCCATATATAGCGGGTGCAGCTTCAGTAGTCGGGGAAAAAGAGGGAGAAGGACCGTTAAAGGATTATTTTGATGAAATAATAAAGGACCCCTTTGCAGGTAAGAATACATGGGAGGAAGCTGAAAGCGAACTTCAGAAAACAGCCGTAAAGCGGCTTATGCATAAAATGGGGATTGAGTATAAGGATATACGGTATATTTTTGCGGGAGACCTTTTAGGCCAGCTGATTGCCACATCATTCGGAACAGAGGAATTTTCCATTCCGATGTATGGGCTGTATGGAGCCTGTTCCACAATGGGAGAGGCAATGTCACTTGCAGCCATGACAGTGGCGGCCGGGTATGGAGATAATGTTATCGCACTTACATCAAGCCATTTTGCGAGTGCAGAAAAACAGTTCAGATATCCGCTTGAGTATGGCAGTCAGAGACCTCTGTGTGCCACATGGACGGTTACAGGTTCAGGAGCCGTGGTTATCAGCAGCAGAATAAAAAGCAATATAGTGATTAAAGGTATTACTACAGGAAAAATAACGGACTATGGGATAACGGATTCCATGAATATGGGAGCCGCCATGGCACCGGCAGCCTGTGATACAATATTTAATCACCTGATGGACATGGAAATTTCACCGGATTATTATGATGCAATATACACCGGAGATCTTGGTCTCGTAGGGCAGAAAATACTGATTGACCTGCTTAAGGAAAAGGGTTTTGACATATCGGTAAATCATCATGACTGCGGTATAGAGATATTTGACGGTGAAAGACAGGATACCCATGCAGGAGGAAGCGGCTGTGGCTGCAGTGCGGCAACCCTGTGCGGATATATACTTAACCGGATGGAGGCAGGAATTTTTAAAAGGATACTTTTTGTACCGACAGGTGCACTGCTCTCAACCATTAGCTTTAATGAGGGGCAGACGGTTCCGGGTATAGCCCATGCGGTATCAATTGAAAGAATTGAGGGGTAAAAAATGGATTATTTAAAGGCATTTCTTGTGGGAGGCATTATATGTGCCATAGTTCAGATTCTTATGGAAAAAACGAAGCTTATGCCGGGCAGGATAATGGTTCTTCTTGTATGCTCCGGTGCCGTTCTCGGAGCAGTGGGATTGTACAGACCATTTGTTGAATGGGCAGGAGCCGGTGCGTCCGTTCCGCTTCTGGGATTTGGAAACGTATTATATAATGGCGTCAGGGAGTCAGTTGATATGCAGGGCTTCATAGGAGTGTTTACCGGAGGGTTTAAAGCGGGAGCAGGCGGAATAAGTGCAGCCCTGATTCTGGGATATATTGCATCCGTGTTTTTTGAACCCAAAATTAAGAAATAATATATATTTAACTTGAAAATTCATTGTGAAAAGAGTAGGATAATAAACGGAAGAAAAGTCCTGTACGGACAGAATACGGAAAGGAAGAATGTCAGATGGAGAAGAAGAACATTGACTGGTCAAATCTTGGATTTGGTTATATATCAACTGATAAGAGATATGTATCTAATTATAAAAACGGAGCATGGGATGACGGAATCCTTACAGAGGATGACAAGGTAGTGATTAGTGAATGTGCCGGAGTTTTACAGTACGCACAGACGGTCTTTGAAGGACTTAAAGCATATACAACGGAGCAGGGAAAGACGGTAATATTCAGACCGGATCTTAACGCAGAGAGAATGGAACAGTCGGCACGCAGGTTGGAAATGCCTGTGTTCCCTAAGGACAGATTTCTTGATGCCGTCGTTGAAACGGTAAGGGCTAATGCAGCCTATGTACCTCCTTACGGAACGGGTGCAACATTATATCTTCGTCCTTATATGTTCGGAAGTAATGCCGTAATAGGCGTTAAACCCGCTGATGAATATCAGTTCAGGGTATTTGCAACACCTGTGGGACCGTATTTTAAGGGCGGGGCGAAGCCTATCACCATCAAGGTGTCTGATTTTGACAGGGCAGCACCTAACGGAACGGGCAGCATTAAGGCAGGACTCAACTATGCTATGAGTCTTCATGCCATTGTTACGGCACATAAGGAAGGCTTTGATGAGAATATGTATCTTGACCCTAAGACAAGAACAAGGGTGGAAGAGACAGGCGGAGCCAATTTCATATTTGTAACGAAGGACGGTAAGGTTGTCACACCTAAGTCAGACAGTATTCTTCCGTCAATTACAAGACGTTCCCTTGTATATGTTGCCAGAGAATATCTTGGCCTTGATGCAGAAGAAAGAGAAGTATATTTTGATGAAATTAAGGATATGGCGGAATGCGGACTTTGCGGAACGGCAGCCGTTATCTCACCGGTAGGAAAAATCGTGGATCACGGTAATGAGATATGTCTTCCAAGCGGAATGTCTGAGATGGGACCTGTAACTAAGAAGCTCTATGACACGTTAACAGGTATTCAGATGGGAAGAATTGAACCGCCTGAAGGCTGGATAAAGGTAATAGAATAAGACGGAAGAAAAACGGGCTGCTTTGTTACAGGCAGTCCATAAGGAAGTAATCTCTATGTAGGTACGGTGTAACCCCGTGAGTGGTTGCACCGTTTCCTCTTTTTATGCCACATAGCGGAATTGTTGGGGAGCTTTCTTAATTTCATCTATCATAGCACGGATTTCCTCTGCGGTAGGAATATCAATCATTCCCACAGCCGAGAAATAAATATTGACCTTCACGTAACAATGACCGCTTGACTTGTCGTTGTTGTGAACTTCGATACGGTCAATAAGCGAATTGACGATTGTGGGCGTAAGCTCATTCACGTCGGTAAGTTCTCTGAGGGTTTTAAGCAAAAGTCTTAAATCCACCGCTTTTTGGTCGGTGCTTTCCAAAGTTCTTTGCATTGCCGCAACCGAAGCAATTAACTCTCGAATTATTGGTCACGGCGTAAATTCTTGGATGCACAGAAATGAACCTTTGCACCGCAATCGGGGCAGAATACCAATCCCGAAAACAAGCTCGTCCGTCCCGTCTTGGTGGGGCGGCGTTTGTTTTTGCGAAGCTCTTGCACTTTCAGCCAATCCTCCTCAGATATAATGGGTTCTTGCATATTCGGTATGATTACCTGATTTTCCCCGTCAAAATAGACCTTCTTGTGAACCTTGTAGCTGACTGTACTACTCTTAAAATTTACTGCGCATCCCGTGTACTGTCTGTTTTCAAGAATGTGAACCACAGTTTTCATATCCCAATGGCAAGAACCGATAGGAACTTTTTGAGCGCACTTTCGGTTTACAGATTGATAATACGCAGACGGAACCATTATATTTTTCTTTTCTAATTGCTGTGCAATTTGAGAAGGACCACGTCCATCAAGACAAATTGCAAATATCTTTCGCATGATCTCGGCGGCAGGTTCGTCAATCAGCCACTTTTCTTTATCGGTAGGATCTTTCATATATCCAAACGGAATGGTGGGTGATACTCTTTTTCCGTTGTCGGATTTGGATTCCCAAACATCACGAATTTTCTTGGAGGTCTGCACCGCATACCATTCGTTAAATATATTATAAAACGGCATCATTTCCGTACCTTCGCCCGTAGAGGTATTGACATTTTCGTGAATGGATATAAAGGTAACGCCGAGCGTAGGATATACGATTTCCGCAAGATGCCCACCCGATACTGAGCATCCATAAAAAGCGGTGCAACTGCATCCGAGCCGAGTTGTCAAAAGGAACGATTACAAAAGAATTTGCAACAAAGGCAAAAGAGATAGCAAACGAACTGAAAACATTAGCGATCCACGGCGATGGGTACACTGCTGAGCAATTCAAAAGGGATATGACACGGGAAGTGTTATATGCCATGACCGACAAACGATTAAAGCAGCGGCAGTTATAAAGGGGGCGTGTGTACTTGGTATCCTGCGGGCATTGGAGAAATATCCGCCCAACTGCGGCACGCCGTTTATAACCTACAAAACCCGTATTATGTAGGAGAAAATTCATAATTATATCCGCACAATGCGGACAGGCTTTACGGTACAGAGCGACGATGAATATCAAAATCTGCGTAATATTATGCGGTTATATGCCGGCTATAACAGCAAAACGATCCCGAAACCTTAAAGAAAATTTCCGATGAGGTGGGTTTATCCGAAAAGACGGTAAAGGAGATACTGCGAAGTGACTTTCACAATATGCAGTTCGTGGATTTTTACCGCAGCTATGCTGATGAGGACAGCGAGGAAAGTCGAGAGGGTATTACTTGTGACTATACCTTTGAGCCTTGCCAAGAGTTGTTGCGGCAAGAAAAAGCAGAAGCGGCGGAGAATATCTGCCGCAAGGGACTTGATAAAATGCGGGACAAGCTGAAAAAGAAAGGGATATATCACCGATAAAGCAAACATTCCCATCCAAATTGCAAAACTGCCTTTGGATGGGAGTGTTATTTATTTACGTCGCTTATAAGTGAATGCAAAAACGATTCCTAATGCAAGCACCAATATACTTAGTCCTATTACAATCCAAGAAGATACAGATACAGCACTTTGTTCCAGCGGTTGGATGTGCCCATTATTGTTCGGCTGAGCATTTTCGTCAGGCAATTGCATCTGACCACCATTAAAATTTTCTTGCTGTCCGGTTTCACCGTTGGCAAAATCGGGTGGCGTTCCGCCTTGCATTTGTCCGCTGTCAAAACCGCCTTGATTGCCGTTCGGCATTTGACCGTTCTGCATATCTCCACCGGGCATTTGCGGCGTTGAACCATCTATTGCTCCATCGCTTTCAGAGTTATCGGGCGTGGTTGTAGCAGAATCAGAGGTTTCACCGTTTTCCCCTATAATCGGAAACTGCTGTATCCCATCAGAGTCTGTATCCTCATTGGGATTTTGCCTATCTCCGCCGGGTTGCATACTACCGCCCATATTGCCCATAGAACCCATATCGTTGATTTGGAGGTCTCCGGAATCTATAAGCGTATCGCTTTGCTGTGTATCTGAGGTAGAACCAATCGTACCATTAAGCTGTCCGCTGATACTCTCAGCACGGAGCAAACAGAACTCTTTGAGTGTTGCAATACCCGTTTCAAATTCCTCGTAAGTGCAGAACTTGGTGGGATCTTTTTCAACATAAGGAGAAATCATCTCCGTCACACTGTCGATCATCGTTGTAAAATAACCGCTATCAAAATACTCCGATATAAATTCTGCAAAGTATTGATGATACAACTCGGTGTATTCCTCATTCTCAAAGATCCATGCAATCATCGGTCTGTCCTCAACATTGCCGCCGGATACAGGAGAATCAATCGGATAGTTTACAAGACTTGTAGCATCTCCTGTCGATTGAAAGCCACCAAAGGCAAGATTGTAGTCCCAAGGGATCATTTGCATTTGCCCATCATTTTCGTAGAGATAGTAGTTGTGAATCATCGAGCCGGTATAACTATCAAAATTCACCACAAAGTTATGGACTACAAAGTAACGGATAACAGTTTCAATATCAACGGTGTTTTCGAGATCTTCACAATTACTGAGCTTTTTCAAGGATGCAATCAAGCGGTTCTTATCCGCTTCGGTAATGTCAGTTTTTGCATTGTCGAAGATGTTTGAATAACTGTCTGCGTCATCATCAATATATTTGAGAAGAACATCGTCGCTGCCGTTGCTCATACCGCCGCTCATTCCACCGGGCATATTACCCTGCATACCGTCCTGCATTTCCATTCCGTCCGGAAGCTCAAAACCATCAGGGGGTGTCATACCATCGGGCATCTGACCTCCACCAAACCCGTCCGGCATTTGTTCTGTTTGATTTCTGTTCGGCAGCTGTCCGCCCTGCATATTTCCACCGGGCATTTGATTTTCGCTGTTAGCATCGCCGCTTGTTGTTCCTCCCGGCATTTGTGGGAAGGTGCTATTATTGCCGTTTTGCGTATCGCCTGTATTCTCCGACTCGGAATCGCCTAAAAACTCATCCATATCGAATTTTTCGCCGTTGCCACGACCACCGCCCATACTAATGCTGTCGGGTTTATAAAGTTCACCGTAATCCTTACCGTAATTACGCTGAAGGAAGGATTCCTCCACACCTTCTACCGCAAGATACAAGCCCCAATCCTCGCCGTTAACAGTGATATATACATAACTGCAAAGAGGAGAAGCCACACCCATTTCATTCATCATCTGATAGGTTAGATAATCCTTCATATAGGTGTTGTCCTGAATGATGTTATTCAGACATAATTTATCAAGTCCATAGTAGGTATTGGTGCTGTCGTAATGGTCAAACTCGATCTTATAGCTGTAACGGTCGTTACTTACCTGACTAAGTGAGGTGTTTCCTTTACCACGAATGGCAACGTTCTTGTATGCTTCGTTGTCGATCACAACGGTACAGGTGTAATATTCCTCACTTTTGCAGATGGCAGTAAATTCATCCCAATCATCCATAATGATATCAATGGTATGAACCTTTGACGTATCAAACAGCCTTTTTTCGTATCCCATTACGGTGGATGCTTTTTGAACGCCGAAATGCTCTGCATTCATAAAAAGCACGGACAGAATCAGCGTGAGGGCAAGGACAACACAGCAAATTTTATCAAAATGTTTGTGTGTTGACATAGCGTACCTCCTTAACCCATATATTCGCCGTTATAGCTCAGGAGAACTGCACTGTTTACTCCAGGCATAGTGCTGAGTGCGTTTATAAAATCGGTATCGTCATTCACCATACGAATTTCAAGGTTCAGTTCAATCAGACCTTTGGTTGCAGTTTTACTCTTAACAACGCACTTCTGAACGTTCCCCTTGAGGAAATCAACCGCTTTCTTTTCGGTCATAGCATCCGCACAGGAAAGAACGACGATATAAGGATTGCAGTGCGATTTCTTGTTCACAAATACGAGAAGAATTACGCCGATAATAACACTGCCGATCACAGCAAGAGGAATCATACCTGCTGCCAGCACGATACCAACTGCGATTGCCCAAAAAAGAAATGCAATATCGAGGGGCTCTTTAATAGCGGTACGGAAACGAACGATGGAGAGCGCACCGACCATACCAAGAGAAAGAACTACGTTAGAAGTTACCGCTAAAATAACCACTGTGGTGATCATCGTGAGGGCAACAAGGGTTGTTCCAAAGCTGGAGGAATACATTACGCCCTGATAGGTCTTTTTATATACGAGGAAAATAAACGTACCGATGCCAAAAGCGAGAGCCAAGGCAATCGCCATATCGAGAATACTCACGCTTGCGATATTCTCCAAGAAACTTGATTTGAAAATGTCATTAAAAGTCATAACTTACTCCTTATATTTTTGATTTTTAGCCGTATAATCTGCACACGGCATATTTGGAAAATGCGCCTACTCGGCAATTCGGAAGCTGCACAGCATCACGGATAATGTCGGGGAGATACTCGTCCCATTTCACTTCAAGGATAATGGGCGCATCCCCGGCAGGCACCGTAATACAATCGGGATTCAAAAAGTCCGTGCAGTTCATACCCGTGCGAATGTTATAGTCAAGTGTCACTCTGACATTGCCGGGTGCGAACACAAAGGGTTCTCTTAAATAGTCCACGATGGTTTTAGGCCGCAGTCCCTGACTCATCATTTTACTGTACAGCTCTTGAACCAACGGAATGCCGCTGTCTACCATCCAAGCGTAGTCACCGCTTGTGATTGCCTGCGCCTGTTCTTTAGATAGCGTTACGCTGTCCTTTAGGCATAAGCCGTTTACCTTGCTTTTCTTCTCTAAATGAATCAAGGATGTGTCATTGTTATAATATCGGATGCGGAATTTCTCACGGATATTCACACCGTCAACTTTTTCTCTCAGTGCTTTATCGGATGCATTATCGAAATATAAACTGCGGATCAGGTACTTTCCGTCAATAGCGTGTGCATCCCGCTTCATAACGGCGGATAAGCGCTGACGAAGAACAAGCATATCTCCGTAGCTGATTTCGTGCTTCCATTCGTGTCGGTATTTCATCTTTTCACTCCTTTCTCATTTAGCTTTTGAAAAAAAGCCTCCTGTACTTTGATGGCATCATTGTACAGGAGGAAGATTGAAGTTTTATTGAATACACAAAAAGTTCATGATTATTCGTTGCAAAGTCAAATAGGTAAGTGAATTTGAAACTCAACCAGACCATTACAGCAAAGTACCTCAATTTTACCTTTGTGTGCTGTTACAATAGATTTTGCAATGGCAAGGCCAAGACCGTAATGCTTGTCCTCGCCGTTACGGGCGGTATCCACACGATAAAAACGCTCAAATATCTGCCCACGCTGTTCTGCGGGGATTTCATCGCCTTTGTTGATAACAGAGAGTTTTACAAAATTATGTTCCTTTGTTAAGGATAAATACACTTCGCCTTGTTCTTTACTGTGACGAATAGCGTTATCAAGCAATATAGAAACAATTTGCTTGAGCTGTGTGCTGTTGCCTTCCACTGCAATGCCCTTTGTGATGTTGCTGTTTAGCACAAGTCCTTTTTCAAAGGCAACGCTTTCAAACGGAAGTGCTTCACCTGCAACAAGGCGGCTGAAATCAATATGCGCCATCTGTGATTTAACCTTCTCGGTTCGGGCAAGATCAAGCAGCTGACATACAAGCATACCCATTCGCTCGTTTTCATACTGGATGTTTTGCAGCCATTGGTTATCACCGATTTCACGGGACAGAAGCTCGGCATTGGCACTAACCACCGATACAGGCGTTTTCAGTTCATGGCCTGCGTCAGATATGAACTGCTTTTGTTTTTGGTAGCTTTCCTCAAGCGGATGTACGATTTTTCTCGCAAGGAACATCGACAAAAAGAAGAACAATACAAGTGCTGCACCGCCAAAAATCAGCGTATATCGGAACAAAGTCATAGCACTCTCGTTTATGACAGTATTATCCATAAAAGTGACAAGGGTATATCCACCCTTATCTGTTTTATAGAAAGCAAGATTCTCTTGGCTACCGCTTTCCTTGGTGCCCTTGATAATATTTTGGGCTAATTTTTCCAACTCATCATCGGTGTATATTGTCGGCGGTTCATTCTTTATTTCAAGAATTTCGCCGTCATATGACATTGCGACAGTATAGAAGGTGGACAACTGAAACATCGGAGACTGCTGATCAAAGCTTGAGGTAATGTTTTGATTACCATCGGGTATAGGTATTCCGGGCGGCACCACCTCATTAAATGACTGAGGGAGTACATACATTTCGGCGTGTGCCTGAAGCATCTCTTTGTTTTGATTTGCCATTTCATAATAACTGGAAGCATAAATAATGCCAAGTGTACCTACCCACAAAACTACAAGTATGGACATAATTGCGGCAACGATTTTTCGCCTTGATTTCTTAAACATCGTCACACCTCAATTCGTATCCGATCCTCCGCACCGCCTTGATTTCGGTTTTGGCTTCAACAAACGCAAGCTTTTTACGGGTAAAGGACATATATACCTCTACATTATTGTACTCGGCATCACTTTCAAATCCCCATATCTTCACCGCAAGCTGTTCACGGGTTAGAATCTGACCGCTGTTTGACATTAAGTATTCAAGGATACGGTGCTCCTTTTCACTTAGCCGCACACTTTGACCGTTAGTGGTACAGGACAGCGTAAGTGTACTTGTATCAAGGAAAATATCCGCAAAGGATAATACACCATCGGTTGTACCAAGTGTTCGTCTGCCAAGCGCACGAAGTCGGGCAAGTAATTCCTTTGTCATAAACGGTTTTGTTAAATAATCATCTGCACCGCTGTCAAGCCCCGTTACCTTATCGTCAAGCTCTGCCTTTGCGGTAAGCATCAAAATGGGAGTGGAAATTCCTTTGCTGCGCACACGCTTCGCAATCTCATATCCATTCATTCCGGGAAGCATAACATCGAGAATCACAATATCATAGATGTTGCTTTCGATTGCAGACAAACCATCAAGACCGTTAGCATAGTGATCAACTTCATATTTTTCAAGACGCAGGATTTCACATAGCGCCTGCGCCATTCTTTTTTCATCTTCAACAAGCAAAAGTCGCATACCGACACCTCCACTTATACTTTATTATAGCACAGAATATTGAAAAATGATTGAAGAATATAAAAAAACGGTGGCAGAAGTGCGTTAATGAACCGCTCCCTGCCACCGCTATCGGTTAGCTATAAATTATATCGTGATTTATGATTTCCGTTACTCTGGCGTGGATATTGTTCATACGACCAATCCACTCCATTTGATTGTCTGCTTTGAGTTGTTCGGTCACTCCCTCACTCTCCGCCTTCTGTTTTACAAGCCGAGAAAACATATCTTCCGCCTGTTTGTCGGTGTCTGCAGGATGCCCGTTCAGCTTGCCGCTTGTCAGAAGATTTAGATATAGCACCTTGTGCTGTTGTTTGATATATCGTAAGTGCCGCTGTCCCCATACGCCGATAGGCTGTTCTTCTTCATCGGGGGCAAGGTCGGGCAAGTAATAATCGCCGTGCAGAGTGTAACTGATGCCCACCTGTTCGTTATAAATATGCTTTTCCATAAATTACGCCTCCTTGTAAATTATCTTGAATTTCTTCTGCTTCGCACCAATGATTTTCAATAAAACCTCGTCCACCGCATCAGCGTACTTACCGTTTGCGATAAGACTGTTCCGCATTTCGTTCAAGCAGTTCACAACCACTCGCCGTTCAAAATCATCTAATGCTATGTAGTATTTTTTATTGCGCATATTGTCTCCTTTAAGTTTCTATCATAATTGCACTCAAAGTAGGTTTAATAGTCGAATGTACCGCTATAAACAGAAAAATACCGAGAAAAACCTTTTACCGTTCTTCTCGGTATTCATCTTTTGGACTTGTCTTTGCTAATACCGGATAATTCAATGCATTAGATTTAGTTTCTAAATTACTTTCTTATCAGGTGTCAGCATTACAGGCAGCCCGTTTTATTATGCAGTAATATGTTTTAATCCTGCTTGACGGAATTGTTTTTATCGTAAGCCTCATCAATTGGAATATCCGTGTATTTAACAGGTGAAATCAGCTTACCCGTGTGCTTTTCGCAGCAGTCTGTTAAATCATCCTGCGTAAAAGCATACTTTGCATCTTCTATTGTGAATTTTTCAAGATTAACATCCGACAGATTCTTGAATATCATTATTTTAGATACCGTATTGGTACATTTATCTGTTGCAACTTCTCCGGTATCACTGCAGCATGTTACCTTCTGGTGGACATTGCAGTAATCGGAAGGTTCTGTCCCTTCAATGAAATATTCCGTTGTCACACGGCTTCCGCGCTGGTCACAGTCACAGAAACCTTCTGCCGCAAGCAGTCCTGAATCCCTGCATATTTCAACGGCAACAATGTTTTTCGGAATTTCCGGTTTTTCCGATACATTATTTTCACAGGTTTTCTTTATTATATCAGCCCAGATGTATACATAAGGCACATCATAACTTGTGTCAAATGCTTTGTTGGAATCGTGGCCCGACCATATTCCCACCGTATAATCATCAGTGTAACCTATTACCCATTTATCCTTATCATTCTGTGAAGTACCTGATTTTGCGGCAACATAGTTGGTTCCCACGTCGAGACCGTGAAGCGTACCATCCAAGAGAACACTGTGAAGCGCATCCGTCATCAGCCATGCGGTGGTTTCTTTGATTACTCTTGTACTGACGGTTTCCGTATTGTCAAGTATGATATTTCCGTCATGATCCACTACCCTGGTATAAAGACGGGGCTCAATATATTCACCGTCATTGGCAAATACCGAATAAGCGGTAGTCATTTCATAATTGGTTACACTGCACGAACCGAGGGCAATCGGAAGATAGTAATCATTCTGTGTCAGGGTTGTAATACCGAATTTTTTGAGGTAAGTCGTTCCGGTTGTAATACCTATGTCTGACAGAGTCTGCAGTGCCGGCGTGTTTCTTGATTCTGCAAGTGCGAGTCTTAACGGTACATAACCAAGATACAGACCGTCATTGTTCTTTACCACCTGACCGTTATCATAGTAAAAAGGCACGTCATCATATATTTTTCCGAGGGTATATCCGGAGGTGTCTATCGCAGGTCCGTATGCAACAAGCGGTTTTATGGTCGAACCTGCCTGTCTTTTGGAAGAAGTTGCCCTGTTAAGCACGAGACTTTCCGTTTTATCACCTCGTCCGCCTATAATTACCCTGACATTACCGGTCCCGTTTTCTATTATTACAAGGGAAGTCTGAGGCTGAATCGTGTAAGTCGTGGATTCGCTTCCCTGTATTATCTCGCCATTCGTCTGCTCAAGAATATAATTTTTGTATTCATTAATGTATCTGTCAGCTTCTTCAACGGATTTGAAAACCAGTTCAAACTTTGAATCGTACCGTGACTGGAGATATTTAAGCAGGGTTGATTCTGAATAACTGCTAAGATTACCGTCAGAGTCCTTAACACGGAAACGGCAGGTAATGCTGTATTCCTCGTATCCGTTCCAGTAATCCGGATTATTGATTGCATCCTGGGCATATTTCTGGAGAACGGAATCCTCACATGAATATATTGACAGTCCGCCGCGGTATACAAGGTTATATGCCTGTGTGTAGGTATATCCCTTCTGCTTCATTAAATCAGACATGATTTCCTGAATAAGCGCATCCGTATAATATGAATAAGCGGAAGAGGTCTTGGTTGTGTAATTGTTGGCGATTCTTGAATACACGTCATCATTCATTGCTTCCGTATATTCTTCCCCGGTAATCATTTCAAGCTCAAGCATGTTGTCAAGAACAAGCTTACGTCTGTCTGCGTTATAATCAGGATGACGTATAGGATTATATCTGGACGGATTCTGTGTTATTGCGGCGATTACGGCACATTCTGACAGAGTAAGTTCCGATACGTCTTTATTGAAATAATTAAGTGAGGCTGACTGCACGCCAAGGTTATTATTGCCCAGATTAATGGTGTTAAGGTAATTTTCAAGAATCTGATCCTTGGATGCTACTTCTTCAAGCTTAATTGCAAGGTACTGCTCCTGTATTTTACGCTTGAGCCTGTCACCGAGGCTGTTTTCATTTTCAACGGAAAATACACTGTTCTTGATGAGCTGCTGTGTAATCGTGCTTGCTCCCTGCGTAAAACGGAAGCTGTTGGTTATGCCGATGTAAGCAGCTCTTATGATTCCTTTTGCATCAATTCCGTTATGTTCAAGAAAACGCTCGTCCTCAATGGCGATAAAGGCATTTTTCAGGTCATCAGGTACTTCATTGATTGTTACATATATTCTGTTGGCACCGGATGCCACGAGTGTCTCAATGGCAATGCCGTTACAGTCGTATACTGTGGTCTTATACTGCGAAGGAGTGACATCATTGATTGTAATTTCGGGTGCGGTTTTGATTATGCCGTTAACGGCACCTGCCGCCATGCATACAAATATGACTGACGCACATACTACAATGGTAATAACTGCTTTAAAAATATATATAAATGTCTTGGAAGTCAGCTTCCTTCTGCCGGATGAGAGTGTATTTTGTATTTTTTTAATGTTTCTGTTGCTGAAATTCATATGATTCCTCCATAAAAACTATTCACAGTATATCAAATTACAGCCGATAAATAAAGAAAATTCCGTAAAAATAAGAATTATGTAACACAATATTAACAGTATTAACAATTTATTACCAAATAAACAAAGTGTGTGTTACAATAAATAAAAAAACAGAGGAAAGATATGTCAGGTTATATAGTTGTCAAAAAAGGGGCAGAGGGAATATATGAAGAAAAAAAATCACGATTCATAGCAATGACATATAAAATTGAAACAGAAGAAACAGCAGCGGAAATCCTTGAACAGGTCAGGAAAAAATATTGGGATGCAAGACATGTCTGCCATGCCTTCGTACTTGGAACGAATAATGAAATAACAAGATGCAGCGATGACGGAGAACCGTCGGGAACGGCAGGTAAACCGATTCTTGATGTTATCCTGAGAACAGGTGTGCATAACTGTCTGATAACGGTAACAAGGTATTTCGGAGGGACACTTCTTGGTACCGGAGGACTTGTAAGGGCATATACGGGTGCAGCATGTGAGTCACTCCGCAACAGCAGCCTGTCACTGCTTAAGCAGGGAGAAGAATATAAGATTATAACAGATTATAACGGATTGGGTAAATTACAGCATATAATTCCCGGATTTGGAGGGAAAATAACCGGTTCACAATATACAGATGTGGCAGAGCTGACCGTAGAAACGGAAAAAGAGAAAAGCAGGGCCCTGCTTGATGCCATAAACGAGAGCACCGGAGGCAGGGCTTTGATTACAAAAATAAGTGAAGGCTTTATTGCCTCTGATTATTCTTCTGACTGATTTTTTTCAATATGAAAGGATAAACGGCAACGGCCCACATAATCATCATGAAGTACCGTATTATATTCACGGCAACGGATGTGGCTGATATAAGCTTTATGCCTTCCTTGAGTGCAAAAGTGACGGCTATTCCGATAATAAGTTTAAGTATCTGTCCCCATAACGTTCCGGTTGCCTTAGGGTCAAAATCAATATATTCCGTTTCGAGGAACCATGCAAGACCAAAGCCGAGACCGATTCCTGCAGCTTTAAAGCAGTCCATTGCAAGTCCGGTGGTTGTTCTGCCTGAAGCGACAAGACAGGCACAGTATGCAATGAGAAGTGCGGAAATGGTTTCTATGACAGCCATGGTAATTATCCTTACTTTTTTTGTAAAATTTACCCGGTCAAAAAAAGCGTTGACAACAAATGCAATTACAACTGATAACGCAAATGACACCAGTACGTCTTCAGGCGTATGACATCCCAGATACAGCCTTGTGAACATAACAAGAAGGATTATTGAATAACCTGCAATATATATCCACAGCTTTTTGAAGTGAAAAGCAAGCGTTGAATAAAGACCGGCGGCACCCTGTGTGTGTCCGCTTGGAAATGAATAGCCCGTGGCATCGGCTCTTGCCGCTTCGACAGGATGAAGCCTGCTGTCCCTGATAAAAGGACGCTCTATTCTGCATGCCATTTTAAGTCCGTGAACCGCAAGACCCGAGAGGAAGAACGAAAAGCATGTCTTGTATGCGGTTTTTTTATTGACACACCAGAAGAGTATGCACAGTACCGCAAGAATCACATATTCACTTCCCAAAAAAGTAAGAAGGGACATTATTTTGTCCATAACGGGCGTACGGTGGTTCTGTAACCATAATAAAAATTCCATTGTAATCTCCTTTTTGATTATTGTGACAATACACATTTTATGTCAAAATCTTCTGTACGTCCAGCAAAAATTAAAGTATAATCATATCATATAATGAAAAAACGGAGGGCTGTTTATGATACTTACATTTGTAGGAGCCGACCATGAGGTTACGGGAAGCTGTCACGTGCTTCAGGCATGCGGTAAGAATATGCTTATTGACTGCGGAATGGAGCAGGGAAATGATGAGTTTGAGAATGCTGAAATACCGGTGCCGGTGCCGGATATTGATTATGTGTTCCTCACTCATGCACACATAGACCATTCGGGACTTCTGCCGCTGCTTTATGCAAGAGGCTTCAGAGGACAGGTGTATGCCACGGAGGCAACAACCGACTTGTGTGAGATAATGCTCAGGGATTCGGCACATATACAGATGACGGAAGCAGAATGGAAGAACAGAAAAGGACAGCGTGCCGG
This sequence comes from uncultured Butyrivibrio sp., assembly GCA_964405265.1. Lineage (GTDB taxonomy): Bacteria > Bacillota > Clostridia > Lachnospirales > Lachnospiraceae > Eshraghiella. Next base: position 44,315 of record CAYONC010000007.1, on the reverse strand, counting down.
AAAGGCATTTGTAGAACCTCTCTATGACATGAATGATGCTGATGGCGTGATAGATCTGTTTGCCGCAATGGAATATGACAGGGTTTATGACATATCTGAAGGACTGAGGGTAAGGTTTTCTGATGCCGGACACCTTTTAGGATCGGCAAGCATAGAAATATGGCTTGATGAGGACGGTGTACGGAAGAAAATTGTTTTTTCAGGCGATATAGGAAATATTAACAGACCAATAATTAATGATCCGCAATATATATCAGAAACGGATTACGTGGTAATGGAATCAACTTACGGAGACAGACTTCATAATGACAAGGTTGATTATGTGAAGGAGCTTGCAGATATATGCCAGAGAACGTTTGATCGCGGCGGCAACGTTGTAATACCTGCTTTTGCCGTCGGAAGAACTCAGGAGATGCTGTATTATTTCCGAAAAATTAAAGCAGATAACATGGTTAAGGGACATAATTTCCACGTATATGTTGACAGTCCGCTGGCGGTTGAAGCAACAAGGATATTTAACAGGAACATAGCCGGCTGTTTTGATGAAGAAGCAATGGAGCTTGTTGAACAGGGGATTAATCCCATACAGTTTCAGGGTCTTACACTGTCAATAACAAGTAATGATTCCAAGGCAATTAATTTTGATAACCGCCCCAAGGTAATACTTTCGGCTTCGGGAATGTGCGAAGCAGGAAGAATCAGACACCACCTCAAGCATAACCTGTGGCGCCCTGAATGTACCGTGGTCTTTGTAGGATATCAGGCAGTGGGAACATTCGGAAGAATACTTCTTGACGGAGCAACGGAGGTAAAACTGTTCGGTGAAACGATTGACGTCAAGGCAGAGATTGTGAAACTTGATGGAGTAAGCGGGCACGCCGATAAAAATGGTCTGATTAAGTGGATAACGTCTTTTAAAAACAAACCGGAGCAGGTATTTGTCGTACACGGAGAAGAACAGGTAGCGGATTCTTTTTCCGAATGTCTGGAGCATGAATACGGAATCCCTTCTGCAGCTCCGTATTCCGGTGCGGTGTATGACCTTGCAGCAGGAAAATTCATAAAAGAAGGAAGCAGAATCCGAATTGAGAAGAAAACATCTCAGCATAAGGTTTCGGATGTGTTTGAAAGACTTCTTGCCGCCGGAAGAAGACTTCTTACGGTTATCAGGCACAATGAGGGCGGCGCCAATAAGGACCTTGCAAAATTTGCCGATCAGATTAATTCAATGTGCGATAAGTGGGACAGATAGGTTTTATTTGCTAAAAATACCGAAACGTGTTAGTATAACGACGTGTATGGAGGCAATATGACAGAGTTTTATGAAGAAAGTGAACTTAACAGGCTTAAAGAAGCAGAAAAATCAATACTGAAGGATTTTATAAAAATATGTGAAGATAATAACCTTCGCTATTTCGGTCTCGGAGGAACGTGTCTCGGTGCCGTAAGGCACGGCGGCTTCATCCCGTGGGATGATGACATTGATGTCGGACTTCCGAGGGAGGATTATGACAGGCTTCTTGAAATAGTGGAAAGGGATTACGGGAATAAGTATTATGTGCTTAACGCTTTTAATTACGAAAATTATCCGCTCATGACTTCAAGAATATGTATCAGAGGAACACGATTTGTGGAATATCCGCTGAAGGAAGTTCCGGACTGTCCGTTTGGAATATTTCTTGATGTATTTCCTTATGATAATCTGTCCGATAACGTAATCAAACGGTTTTTCCAGCAATGGAGGGCATGGTATCTGAGTAAGCTCATGATATTGAGAAATGTACCGGAGCCATATCTTGCACAGAGCGGAATACTTAAGAAGATTATTCTTTTTATATGCCGCAGGGTTCACGGAGTAATGAGGTTTTTTAAAGTGGACAGAAGAAAGCTTCATGAAAAGTGCATTAAGGCATGTACACGGTATAATGGCAGTCCGACCGAAAAAATAAGCTATATATGTGATACAACTCCACATATGGAGGAAGACCGTTACGAAGACGTGTTTCCGTGTGTGACAATGCAGTTTGAAGAGATTAAAATGAAGTTTCCGCGGGATGTGCAGCTTCATCTTACCCATCTGTATGGAGAAGATTATATGATGCTTCCGCCGGAAGAGAAGAGAAAGACACATTATCCATATATTCTTGAATTTGGTACTCAGGAAGAATAAGACAGGCAGGTGTGTGAGAAGTTTATGAAAAAGATGTTATTTGTATACAATCCTCATTCGGGTAAGGGGCAGATAAAGAATAAATTAGCAGGAATACTTAACATATTTGTCAGGACAGGATATGAGATAACCATTTATCCCACACAGCGTGCGCTTGACGGATATGACCATGTGTGCGAAGCAGACGGAAAATATAATATTATCGTATGCAGCGGCGGTGACGGAACGGTTAATGAAGTTATTGCGGGAGTTATGACTCACAGATTTACAAGGCCGGTAATAGGATATATTCCTGCAGGATCAACAAATGATTATGCCGGAAGCCTCGGAATACCCAAGGATATGCTGAAAGCGGCAAAGCTTATAGCAGCAGGAAATCATTTATGCTGTGATATCGGAAAAATGAACGGAAGATACTTTAATTATGTAGCCGCCTTTGGGCTGTTTACGGAGGTTTCGTACAGGACATCACAGAATATGAAGAATATACTCGGACATCAGGCATATGTCATAGAGAGCCTGAAGAGTCTTACAAGGATAAAATCGTACCAGATGACCGTTACCTGCAATGATATAACCATATCAGGCAGATATATATACGGAATGGTTGCAAATTCAAAGTCCGTAGCCGGATTTAAGGGAATAACGGGAAAGAAGGTAAGCATGGATGACGGTCTGTTTGAAGTAGTGCTTGTCAGGGAACCTAAAAGCCCGCTTGAACTTCAGCAGGTAGTGGCAGGAATGTTTTCCAAGAGTCAGGAAAGTCCGATGGTAGACAGATTTAAAGCATCCAAAGTTGTATTTGAAAGTGATAACTCAATATGCTGGACCGTTGACGGTGAGTGTGCAGATGAGCATCAGCGTGTTGAAATCGAAGTTGTACCTAAGGCAGTAAAAATCATTACTGCCGGTGATAAAAATAATTAATCAGTCAATATAGCAGGCAAGAAGCAAATCAGTGACCCGCCCGTATGATTTAAGACCATCGGACTGACCGGTTGTTGCAAGATAACCCTCGTAAACGGTATTTGCTATTTTGCCTGCTTTTTTGTTTTCATATTCATCCCAATAAGAATACATATAATTCAGGTCTGATACGGTCTGTGAATTCATAGAAGATATTATTTCCTGATATTCCGCGATGCCCACTGAGTCATACAGATCATTAAGTACATAAGTAATCACACCAAGTACACCGCTGTACTTAAAGTTATAACTGTCTGAACAGGTGCAGGCGAGAAAACCGATGTAATTTGCTTCATCCTCAAGCATAAAACCGCTTGTGTGTGCCAGCTCATGACACAGTGTAAAAGGAATTTCGATGTCTCTGACATTTTTGTTATATGTTGCCTCAAGGGTGTAAGGAGAATAGTAACCAAGAGTGAGGGTAACAGACATCAGTTCTGAAAACATTGCAGGCTTTGGCTTAAAATAAGTGCTTTTAAGACAAGGATATTTACGGCTCAGACTTTTCATCGACCTCACGGCAATTTCCTCAGCTTCACCATGGTCCATGCAGAAATGTCCGGCTTCATCAGTGGTTATGTTTTCTGAATAATCATTTGCCATTTCTATAAGGATGTCTGCAAGCTCTTTAAGTTCGTCCGTCGTATGCCGGCGTATTATGATATTATTACCGGCGGCAAAGCTCAGTCTGAAGCAGTTGACTCCGCAGTTCAGGGAATATATGTTAAGACAGGCAAGCAGAATACAGGTATAATTCAGCAGAGACTTTTTCAGCCGGTATTTGAAACGGAATATATTACTTTTTTTGTGATATCTTATTATAAGATAAATAAGACGCCCGGCGGAAAAAAACACTGCAGCAGTCAGAATACAGATAAGCAGTTCAATTACAGGTACCGGGGATATTGAGAATATGGCACTGATGACCGTTGATGCATGCATAAATACGGTATCTGAAAAAGAAGTTGCAAAAGCCGTGCTGCATCTGTACATTACATTGAAAACCATCAGAAAAGCAGCAAGTATTACTATAATTATTACATACAGTCTGTAATTAATAAACTTAAGTTCTTCTTTTTTATTCTTTTCCATATGAAGCCTTTACGTCCTTACTTTGTATAATACAATACGGAATCAATGGGTCTGAATCCGAGTGAGAGATACAATTTATATGCACCGGTGTTAAGTTCAGATACCTGAAGAATGATTTTTTTTCCGGAATCATAATAAGCGTTAAGTACATGCGAAACAAGACCGGTAGCATATCCCATACGCCTGAATTCATCAGGGACAAAAACATCATATATGTTAACGGTGTATTCTTCTTCATAAATACGGCATGAGGCTGTTTCAGCATCCGGCGGGCCTGAAAAAAAACGGCCGGATTCCTCCTCATATGTTACATCAGTGCTGCATGGAAGCATACCACCCTCATATTTCATGAGATATTCATGATATCTGCGGGTAAGTCCGATGGCAGCGGCAAAACCGTCAAATCCCGGACTGTCATCCTTTCCTGTAAGAACAAATTCGGAAAAAGCCGGCTTTCTGACAAGACGGCTGCCGATTCCCTTTCTTCTGAAAAGGGGATGTACACATACGGAAACCTCCGGAATACCGGTATAAAAGTATTCAAGAAATCCTATTATTCTTTTACGGTAATATGCAATGACAAAACCGTCTCCGGTAAAATCAGGGGCATATATCATGCTGTCGTGTGAGGAAGATATTTCATACAGCTCGGTTATCGAACGAATATCCCCCGGTGTGAGGCTGTTCTTATGCTTTATCTTAATCATATCGAAAAAAATTAAAAACCATGGTTGACAAAAATTATATCTTATAGTATATTATCACTTGTGGTTAAAAACTTCAATAATTTATGCGCGAGTGGCTCAGTGGTGGAGCGTCTCCTTGCCAAGGAGAAGGTCGCGGGTTCGATCCCCGTCTCGCGCTTTTTTTATTTCTTTTTTTTATCATTTATCATTAACGGAAGTCTGTAAAGTACGGGTTCAAATCGTGTTCCGTACCAGTGATTTTCGTATTTCCGTGTTTCCTTTATGCATTCAAGGACGAAATCAGCTGCAATTTCAGCAGCTGCCTCAGGACATATATCATTCATTAATGCTCCGGTAAATGCTGATGAATACACATCTCCGGTGCCGTGACTGCAGCCCGGCAGTCTGTCGTGTTCGTAATAGGATGTACTGTTTCCGTTATATATTACTACACCTGTTTTATCAGGATTATAGGAAACACCCGTAAGTATAATATTTTTGCTTCCAATGGCGGCAAGTTTTCTGACGAGCTCTGAGATGTACCTGCTGTCGTAATCGGTTCTGTACTCCGTTTTCGTAAGAAGACAGGCTTCAGAAATATTCGGAAGAAGAAAATCAGCCATGGAACACAGCTTTTTTATGGACAGGACGTAGTTTTCATCAAATCCGTTGTATAATTTCCCGTTGTCCGCCATTACGGGGTCAATGATTTTTATACACTTCGGATTTCCAAGGGTATTCATTATATCAATGACATAATCCGTCTGCTTTGGACTTCCGAGATATCCGGTATATATGGCATCAAAAAAGATTTCCTCTTTTTTCCAGTGATTTGCAATTTTCGGAATGTCGGCACTGAGGTTCCGGAATGTATAATTCTTAAATCCGCCCGTGTGCGTTGAAAGCACGGCTGACGGAATAACGCAGGTCTCTGCCCCGCATACGGAAATTACAGGCAGGGCAACCGTGAGTGAACACTCTCCCACGCATGAAATATCCTGTACTGTAAGAATTCTTTTAGAGTTCATGACCGTTCTCCTCCTTTTGCTTTTCCATGTGCTTACGCCTTTCGCGTCTTATTCTGTTGATATGTCGTTCAAAATCACCATTATTAATCAGCTCTGCAATTACATACTGTTCAAAAGCGGGAACCGTACAGGAGTAAAAGCACAGCTTTTTGTTATACAGCTCCAAAAGTTCTCCGGAAAGCACCATATATCCGGCTCTTATTGAGGAGGCTATTGTTTTTGAAAATGTATTAAGATAAATTACCATGCCTTCGGGAGCAATGGAAAAAAGGGCATCCTCCGGTTTTTTTGATACGGTAAGCTCCGAATCGTAATTATCTTCTATAATTATTGCATTGCGCTGCTTTGCCCAGCGTATGTACTCATTTTTTTTGGATGCATCCGCTGATACATTACTCGGAAAACTGTGGAACGGGGTGACATGAAGTACGGTGGCGGCAGATTTATTCAGCTCTTCAGAGGTAATGCCGTCTTTTCCGAGTTTAAGGGCTTCAGGATGTATTCCGCATGACAGATACACATGTCTGATTTTATCATAGCATGGATTTTCCGTAGCATATACTCTGTCACGTCCCAGAAGCTGTATGATGATATTGTACAGATACTCTGCCCCTGCACCTATTATAATCTGTTCGGGTGATACGTCAATTCCGCTGCTGCGTCTGAGGTAGGAACAGATTGTATCCTGAAGAAGCGGTGCACCCTTCGGAGGAGTTCTGACAAGTATTTCCTCACCATACTCAGAAAGTACCCTGCGCATTGTCTTTGCAAGGACCGAATATGGGAATGCCGTGCTGCCGGTATGAATTTGCCGGTTATGTATCCTGCTGTCATGGACGTCCGCACCGGATGAACGGAAATCATTCTCTTTATATATTACATAATAACCGCTTCTTTCAACCGGTTCGGCATATCCTTCATCACACAGTATGGAATATGCATGCTCCACGGTAATGACGCTGACACAGCACTCTTCTGCAAGAGTACGTTTTGAAGGCAGTTTGGAGCCGTTAGGATATATATTGTGTGTTATGTCGTCACGCAGCAGGTAATACAGCTGGAGATATGAAGGTATTCCTAAGCTGCTGTCTATGCGGTATTTCATTCTTTTCAGCCTCTTTATAATGATGTTATCCGTGTCCGGAATATTTTATTACAAATACATACGAATGTCAAAAAACTCTTTTACTATAATCTGAAATGTAATATAATCAAAATAAAAAAGTAATGGAAAGGATGTTGCAGCATGGATAATGATAATATTTATGAACAGCCTGAAAATGGCAGCGTAAATGAAAGGACCACAGGGAAAAAAGCCGGCTCTGCCGTGATAAGCGTATTTCTTTTTGTCGGTATTCTGTCTCTTCTGCTTCTTGTGCTTGCAAGACAGATTGGTTCAAGAAAGACCATAAGAACAGTTGTAAGGGAGTTTGACGTTGCCAATATGGATATCACAGAGCTGGTGGATTCCGGGGAACAGGTTAATCTTACCGATTATGTATATAACGAGCTTACTGAATATGAAGAATTTAAAGACGTTTCCAAGGATGACATCAGAGAATTCCTTGATAACGACGTGGCAGATTATTTCTCAGAGGTTCTCGGCGATTATGCGGATGTAATATATTCGGGAGAAGGAAGCGTAACCATAGATGTTAATGAAATTGTTGACATAATCGAAAAGTCCGATAATGAAATGCTTAAGGATGTTGAGATTACTCCCGAAGTCAGGGAAGAGCTTAAGGCTTCAATTGATGAGCTTAATATAGGTAAAATTACGACGGAGACAATAATTGAAGATGAGAATATCGTGTTTATCATAATCCGCAACGTTACGTCGGACACGACTTTAATCATAGTCGGTGCAGTCATATTGATGCTTGCGGTACTGCTCATACTTGTTAACCGCAGGTATACCGGTGCATGGATGATTCATATTTCCGTTCCGGCAGTGGTGGCAGGCGCAGTACTGGTTATTGCAGGAACGGTTGTGGGATTTGTTGATATAAAGAGCATGATAAGCGGCGGAGTAATGGTGGATGCAGTAATTGACGCCGTTCAGAGCACTTTATCAGGCAGGGTATTTGTTATATCGGGAATTACGCTTGCGATAGGAGCCGTTTTTGCTGCAGGCGCAGGTGTTATTGCCCATTTCAACAAGAAAAGCACCGATAACGGTTAATTAAAACGTCAAAATCACATATTGGATTTTAAATGCTGTTTTGGTATAATTACTTGAGTTTATTTATCAGGAGGAAGAGACATGGGCGGTTTTTTTGGCGTGGCATCTGCAGAAAGCTGTACGTTTGACTTGTTTTTTGGCACGGATTACCATTCTCATTTAGGAACACGAAGAGCCGGAATGGCTGTTTTTGGAGAAAACGGATTTTCAAAATCCATTCACAATATTGAAGGTTCTCCATTCAGGACGAAGTTTGAGAAAGAATTAGGCTCACTTGAAGGAAATTACGGAATAGGCTGTATTTCCGATTTTGAGGCACAGCCGATTCTGATGAGGTCACATCACGGAAGTTTTGCAATTACAACCGTAAGCAAGATTAATAATACGGATGAAATTGTCAGGGATATTTTAAAAGACAACGTACATTTTTTTGAAATGAGCAACGGGGAAATTAATCCTACTGAGCTTGTTGCTGCTCTTATCAACCAGAAAGACAACCTTATAGAGGGTATTAAGTATGCTCTTGATATTATTGAAGGCTCGCTTTCACTTCTGCTGCTTACGCCTGTGGGAATCTATGCCGCCAGGGACAAATACGGAAGAACACCGGTCTCACTCGGGAAGAAGGATGGTGCGCGCTGTGCATGTTTTGAAAGCTTTTCTTATTTGAATCTCGGCTATGAAGCAGACAGGGAACTCGGACCGGGAGAGATAGTCGTATTTGACGAAAAGAGCGTTAGAACACTTGCAGCTCCGGGAACGAAGAGAAAAGTATGTACTTTCCTTTGGGTATATTATGGTTATCCGTCAGCAGTATATGAAGGCGTTAATGTGGAGGAAATGAGATACCGCTGCGGACAGCTGTTAGCGGGAAGGGACAATGTTGATGTTGATGTTGTTGCAGGCGTTCCTGATTCGGGAATAGCACATGCAATCGGATATGCCAACGAGTCCGGCATACCGTTTTCAAGACCGTTTGTAAAATATACACCGACATGGCCGCGTTCTTTTATGCCTACAATCCAGACCAAAAGGGACCTCATCGCACATATGAAGCTTATACCGGTTCATGATTTGATTAAGGATAAGAAGCTTCTTCTGATAGATGATTCCATAGTACGCGGAACGCAGTTAAGGGAGACAACGGAATTTCTTTATGAAAGCGGTGCTAAGGAGGTACATATAAGACCTGCCTGTCCGCCTCTGCTTTTTGTATGTCCTTATCTCAATTTTTCAAGGTCAAAATCAGAAATGGAGCTTATAACAAGACAGGTTATAAATGAGCTTGAAGGAGAAAACGTTACAAAAGAGGTAATACAGGAATATGCAGATCCGGATTCTGAAAAATATCAGAAGATGGTTGATATAATCTGTGAAAGACTGAAATTTACCTCATTAAGGTATCACAGGCTTGATGATATGCTTGAAGCTGTCGGAATAGATCCTGATTCATTATGCACATACTGCTGGAACGGAAAAGAATGATAATCTGGAGGAAACATTGTGAAAATCGGATTCGATAATGATAAATATCTTAAACTGCAGTCAGAACACATTAGAGAGAGGATTGCACAATTTGACAATAAACTGTATCTTGAGTTCGGAGGCAAGCTGTTTGACGATTATCATGCGTCAAGGGTTCTTCCCGGTTTTGAACCGGATTCCAAGCTTCAGATGCTTCTTCAGCTGAAGGAGCAGGCTGAAATAGTCATAGTAATCAGTGCAGAAGACATTGAAGCCAACAAAATGAGAGGTGATTTCGGAATAACCTACGACATGGACGTGTTAAGACTTATTGATGCGTTTCAGTCTGTGGGACTGTTCGTTGGAAGTGTATGCCTTACCAAGTTTGCAGACCAGCATTCTGCCAGACTTTTTCAAAGCCGTCTTGCATCCATGGGAATTAAGTCATACAGACATTTTAAAATACCGGGATATCCGAGTGATGTAGAGAGAATAGTAAGTGATGACGGATACGGAAGGAACGAATACATAGAAACCGAGCGCCCGCTTGTTGTTGTAACGGCACCGGGACCGGGAAGCGGCAAAATGGCAGTATGTCTTTCACAGCTGTATCATGAGCATAAACGCGGAATTGAAGCAGGATATGCCAAGTTTGAAACCTTCCCTATATGGAATCTTCCGCTTAAGCATCCGGTTAACCTTGCTTATGAGGCTGCAACGGCAGATCTTAATGATGTGAATATGATAGACCCGTTTCATCTTGAAAATTACGGTGAAGCAACAGTTAATTATAACAGGGACATTGAAATATTTCCGGTACTGAATGCGATGTTTGAACTCATATCAGGGAAGAGCCCGTACAAATCACCTACGGACATGGGCGTCAATATGGCAGGAAAATGCATTATTGATGATGAAGCGTGCAGCAAGGCGTCAGAACAGGAAATAATAAGAAGATATTATAACTGCCTTCAGCAGCTCAGGAAAACAGGACAGGAAAAGGACGATAAGTATAAGCTTGAAATCCTTATGAAGCAGGCAGGTGTTACAACCGAAGACAGAAATGTCGTCAGGGCAGCCCTTGAGAAGGAGAAGCTTACCAACGATCATCCGGCAGTGGCGGTTGAGCTTCATGACGGTACCATAGTTACCGGAAAAACGAGCGAACTGCTCGGAGCGTCTGCGGCAGCATTGATTAACGCATTGAAGCATATAGCCGGGATAGATCATGAAAAGGATCTTATATCTCCGGATGCAATAGAGCCTATTACAAGGCTTAAAACGGATTATCTCGGAAGCAGGAATCCGCGTCTTCATACGGACGAGATACTGATAGCATTATCAACAACGGCAGCAGGTGATGAGACTGCAAAAAGAGCAATGAAGGCAATACCGGAGCTTAAAGGCTGTGAAGCTCATTCGTCCGTAATACTTTCATCAGTGGATGAGCAGACATTCAGAAAATTAGGTATCAACCTGACATGCGAACCAAAATATGAGGAAGATGACAGGCGATACCATAAGTAGACTGTTATAAATTAATTATAATCCACCTGTATCAGGCAGAGTCCTGATGCAGGTGCCGTATATCCGGCAAGGGAACGGTCTCCTGATGATAATATATCGGTAATGCTTTCAATGCTTCTTTTATGCATACCGATTTCCAAAAGCGTTCCGGTAATGATTCTTACCATGTGCTGAAGGAAACCATTACCGTGGTATGTAAAGTAAATATAAGAGCCTTTATTGGTAATGCTGATTGAATCAATCGTTCTGACGGTTGATTTTTTCATTTTAGGATTACTGCAGAAGCCGGCAAAATCATGCTCGCCCTTGAGAAGCACGGCAGCCTGCCGCATGGCAGCAAAATCAGGAATCTGCTCAAGAACGGTCACGTATTTTCTGTCAAAAACCGGTTTGAGTTCACCGGCATAGCATGTATAACGGTAGGTTTTTCCGGTAGCATTATATCTTGAGTGGAATCTGTCACCGGCAATGACCACATCCGTAATGCATATGTCATCAGGAAGGTAACGGTTCATGTATTTTTTAATTTCTGCCGGTGATAATGCGGTATTCAGTCGTGCATTTGCAATCATTGCTTTTGCATGAACTCCTGCATCGGTACGCCCGCTGCATATAACTTCGGGAACCTGTTGCGCATCGGTCATCCGCATAAGCACGTTCTCAATTTTTCCCTGTATGGTCATATCCGTGCCGGGCTGATGTTCCCAGCCGAAATATCTTGTACCATCATAAGAAATCGTAAATTTGTAGTTATTCATCTTCTTCCGCCTTATTATTCACTGTATTTGAAGTCTGCTTTTTTTCTATCCTATCGACAATAAGAGCATATATTGTTGCCATTAACGGGACTGCTAAAAGCATGCCGGCAACACCGAAAAGTCCGCCGCCGATGACAACGGATACGAAAACGAGAATCCCCGGAAGTCCGACTGATGTTCCGACTGTTTTGGGATAAATGACATTTCCTTCTATCTGCTGGAGAATGACAAGGAATATAACAAAAACAACTGCTTTAACCGGTGAAACCGTGCATATGAGCAAAAATCCCACAATACCGCCCACATATGCACCGACAACGGGTATTAATGCGGTAAATCCTACCAGAACACTGATAACGGCAGCGTAAGGCAGCCGGATAATCAACATTCCTATGGCACACAGAAGCCCCAGTATGATTGCCTCTACAACCTGTCCTACAATGAATGAAGAGAATTTAACGTTGGCAACATGCATGGCATTAAGAACTACATCGTTCTTCTTAGGAAAAATATATCTGATAAATCTCTTGGACTGTGTTTTGAAAGAATCCTTGTATATAAGGAGAAACATGGCAAAAACAATACTTACAAAGGCATTGAATATTGAACCGAATACACCGCTTATTATATTAAATGTAGAGCCGAAAAACGTGCCTATGCCGTTTTTCAGAAAGCCTGCAATCTGACTGCTCAGGGCACCCCAGTCAATGTCAAAGGATGTGACAGCCTCTACGATTGTAGGAAATTTGTCCTGGTAATTTGTAATCCAGTTAATGAATTTACCGTACATACCGTTGGTATTCTCAGAAATAATGGTTGCCGCATCCTTAAGGCTCGGAATGATGAGAACAATGATTGCGGCAATTATTCCGACAACTATAAAAAATGACAGAAATACACATACGGGGCGGCGTGTTTTTGCAATAAGCTTACTGTTCGATTTCGGCGCATATATTATCTCAAGCTTCTTCATTATAATGTTGACGGCGTATGCCATAAAACCGCCTATGATTAGGGGCTTTACAACCGAAAAAACGATGGCAAGCGCATTAATTACATATCCGAAATATTTCACTGAAAGCAGTGCAAGAGCCGATATGGCGGCATATATGGAAAATTCTTTGATTTTTTTTGTGTTCATGTCTGTCCTCCCTGTCCGATTACATTATATAATCAGCTGATTGAAAATAAAAGTTTTTTTTGATAAAATGTAAAAAAACGGAGAAGATAAATATGAAGAAAAAAGGTTTTATAATTGCATTACTTGCCATGGCAGTGTTAGCAAACGGATGCGGCAGACAGAATGACTTGACTGATATCACCGGTAACGGTACGGAGAAAACGGAAGAAACAGAAGAAACGACGGATGATATAAAGGCTTCTGAAAAACATATATCCGATACGGTGCTTTATGCAGGAATATGCAGTGAGCTGGGATATGATGCGGATACCGTGCTTACAGAAGAGGATTATGAAAGCGTAACATATCTTGCAATATGGGACGGCGGAGTAGACAGTCTTGAAGGGATTTCACTTCTTGTCAATCTTAAAGAACTTCATATCGGACCGGGAAGCATAGATGACATAAGTGAGCTTGCTGCCATAAAGGGGATTGAGGTTATTGACATATCGCATAATCTTATAGAGCAGATACCGGATTTTTCGGGATGTAATGAACTGGACAGACTGTATTTCGGATGCAACCGTATAAGTGACATTTCGCCGCTTACACGGGCAGTATCCGTAGAATATGCCGATTTTAACGATAATTTTATTAAAACCATTCAGCCTTTAAAGGATTATACGTCAATCGGCAGCATTGTCCTTACGGGTAACTGCATTATGGATTATTCTTCGGTATTAACCAATACGGAGCTTGTATCGGCAATAGAAGAAGGAAGCGCTATACGGATAAGTGACTGCATTGCCGTGGAGCAGAGGGCAGAAGAAATTGCAGACGGAATTATGTCTCTGGATGCGGCAGACAGGGAAGAATATATATACCGTTTTGTGATTGATAATATGGAATATGAAGTAAGGGACAGCAGCGGAGAACCCTATGCATACTCAGGACTTATAAAGGGAAGCGGCGTATGTGTGGATTATGCCGAAATGTTTTGCATGATAGCAAATAAAGCAGGAATTGAATGTTACGTGTGCAGCAGCGATACCCATGCGTGGAACGTGGTTAAAACGGATGAAGGCTGGCGTCATTGCGATGCACTGTGGGATGATATGGATTCCGAATGGGAATATTATAATATCCCCGGAGACGTCATAATAAAAATTGAAGATCACGGGTACGATACCGGAAGATATCCATGGTAAGTAATTATCGTGTTACCGGAAGCATATAATTAAAAAAAATACCCGGAACGTCATGAACAAAATTAAATCAGTATTAAAGCCGGTATTGTATCTGTCCTTACCGGCTCTGCTTCTTATCGGATGCATGTTTTACATGCCTTACAGGGTAAAAACGGCATCTTCTAACGTTTCACAGAGAAAAATACCGATATATTCAGTAAAAACAGAAGAAAAAAAAGTGGCTTTAAGCTTTGATGCGGCATGGGGAAATGAAGACACGGGCGAAATACTTGAAATATTAAAAAAACATAATGTTAAAGTTACTTTTTTTATGACCGGCGGCTGGATAGAGACATATCCGGATGACGTCAAAAGGATACTTGCGGAGGGGCATGATTTAGGTAATCACAGTGAAAATCATAAGCATATGGATACTATTTCATTATCGGAATGTGAAAAAGAATTAATGTCCCCACATGAAAAGGTTGAAGAGCTTACGGGATACTGTATGTGCCTGTTCAGGCCGCCGTACGGAGGATATAATGATACACTAATTGAAGCAGCGGAAAATTGCGGATATTATACGATACAGTGGTCGGTTGATACACTTGTAATATAAGTAAAGAATTTAAGAAAGAAAAGATTTTTCAAAAAATTTATAAATTTTGTTGTATTTTTGGCACCTGCTTGTGTATACTGCTACGACAACAATTTTAGGGGTTTTTATAAGTGATAATTAACACATATAAAAATATCACGAAAGAAGAAAAAATCAATCTTTACTTGAAATTTGTTGATTACTTAAATTACAAGGAGTATTTACAAAATGAAAAGAACCGAGGCGATATATGCAAGACAGAGCGTAGACAAAAAGGACAGCGTGAGCATTGAAACACAAATCGAAAAATGTGAGTTAATAACAACTGGTAAAGCAAACATATATAAGGATAAAGGATACTCTGGAAAAAATACTGACAGACCAGAATTAGAAGATTTAATAAAGGATATTGAAGCAAATAAGATAAGCAGAGTTATTGTATACCGATTAGACCGTATCAGCCGAAATATCACAGACTTTTACAACTTATATTCAATAATGCAGAAACACGGAACAGACTTTGTATCTGTAAATGAAAACTTTGATACCTCTACTCCTATGGGGCGTGCAATGATGGGAATATTAATTGTATTCGCACAAATGGAGCGTGAAAGTATTCAAGAGCGTGTGAAAGATAATTACTATTCTCGTATCAGTATGGATGGGCGTTGGGCAGGCGGTCCTGCTCCTTATGGGTTTACAAATGGAAAAACGGAAGACAAAAAGCCAACGCTTAAAGTAAATGCTGATGAAATGGAAATCGTGAAATATTGCTTTAATGAATATGCCTATTCTCCTAATATTTCAATGAACCAGATATGCAATGCTTTAACAGAAAAAGGGTATAAGAGCAGGCGTAAAAATGGTGGTTGGGATAATGTTACTATTGCCCGTATGCTTCAAAATAGCGTCTATACTGTTGCTGATGAACGACTAAAGAAATACTACGAAATACGCAAGGTTAAATTCTTAAATGATTGCGAATGGGATGGTTCGACAAGTGCTCATATAGTCGGCAAAAAGGTCGGTAATGTTAATACCAGAAAATACACCGACTTAAAAGAACAAAGCATTTATCTTACTAATTTCAAGGGTGTTATTGACAGCAAGACTTTTATAATGGTGCAGGAACGATTAGCCACGAATGAACAAATAAGTCGTTCTAATGCTCCAAGTGTACTAGAGGAATTAGCAGGACTAATCAAGTGTAAGAAATGTGGTTATGCTATTAAATCCCATAGTAAATCTATAAAAGGCATACCATATTTAGGATGTCACGGAAGATATACATTAAAAACTTGTGATGTATCATTAAAGGGTGTTAGATTTCCAGACCTTCAAAATCAAGTTGGAAATGAAGTGCAAAAAGAACTAGATAAAATTGCTCAGAGTATTGTAACAGAAATTATATCAGACAAAGAAAAGGAAAATCACATCAAGGAGTTAAAATCCAAGATAGATAATTTGATTGAACTTGTAGCATTAGGTGGCGAAAGTGCCAAAACAGTACATAGTAAAATCGAAGCATTGCAGCAGGAAATAAACGAAATACAACTTACGGAGTTTATGAATACCAAAGCAACAGAAAGGTTACGAATTTCTGATAGATTACCAATCGTATATGATAGGCTTTCAACAGATGAGAAGAAAAGCATTTGTCAACAGATGATTGAAAAAATACTACTTTCTTCTAATGGGGATATGGAGATAGTATGGAAAATTTAATTGTTGTAATTATCAAATTATGTGCTATACTATAATTAGTAAAGGCAATCGCCACAGAGTGGTTGACCTCAGATGTTAAGGAAGACCTTCCCTATCTGGTCAAAGTACAGGGAAGGTCTTTATTACTTTAGTGACAAATCAAATAAATGAATGTCAGTAGTGCTAAGAGGAACATTCCGAAAGACATTAAGTCTTTAAAATCGAATTTATTCTTCATGAGCATCACCTCCATTCTATGTAAAAATGGAGGTCAACCACCCTGTAACACGATTGCCAGCAGCTATAAAGCTGATAGAATTATTATACCACAAAACAATGCAGAACACAAGTTCGAACGGAACTTTGCTTAAATGTAAAGTGTTTCAAGCTCTCTGTTATTTGCAGAGGGCTTTTTTAGCTAATTTAGGAGGTGGCAGAGTTCCTTAAAACCTATTCACAAATCTTATGACAAAGAAGTTATTATTAAACAACAGGAAGGGATTTGTTATGGAAAAGTTAAATGTATTAGAATGGAACATTCGTGCTGCAGCATCAGTTGGCTGGGACAATGATTATGAGATACATAGTTGGATAATAGATAAAGTTACAAATAAAAGCTATTATGATGTAATCATATTAAATGAGTTTGTTATCGCAAAGGGCTGGGATTATTGTCAAAATCAACTAAAGACGGCTGGTTATGTTTGGTTTATGACATATACTTCATATGAAAATGGTATTTTGATAGCACTTAAAAAAAATACGTTTAATATTAAACGTCGAGATGATGTATATATAAAAAAACAAATATACAATGAAAAGGAAAGTTGCAATGAGTCCCCGGATTTTCTCGCTGTTACGGTAACATATGCCAATACTCCACTGACAATTATTGGTACACGAATAAAAGTATTGACAGATTTTAATGATCCTGATGAAGATTTTAAATATCGTAAAAGACAATTTAATATACTTTATAATTATTTATCTGCGCTAAACGGACGAGTGATAGTTGCGGGTGATTTTAATAATGGAATTATCTTTAATGAATACGACAAGCGGCATGTGTATTTACATGGTGCACGTCAGTATTACAATTATCAAATGATATGGAGAGAAGTTGAAGATGATTTGAATTTCTCCCTTGGTACCCCTGACAGAGGCGGCAAGTATGGTAATAAGTTCTCCATTGTAACTATTGACAGAAAAAATGGTAAAACATTTTTTACAAAAGAAGATCATATTTTTTCTAATGGATTTAAGATTAATAACTGTGACTACTTATGGGATTTTGTTAATCCACAAAACGGATATGACAGTTTATGCGCGAAAGATTATAAAGGCAACAAAAATTATATCCCTGACCATGCTGTTTTATATGCAGAATTGGAATTATTAGATATTGAATAATACACTTTACTTCTGTATCAGGCGGTGACAGCCTTGACTGGAAAGACTACGGAGCAGACAGCATTGTAAGAACCGTTCTTAATCATAAAAATCTTGAAAACGGTGCAATAATATTAATGCATAACGGTGCGAAATATACCAAATATGCACTTGATGACATCATAACAGGATTGAAAGAAAGAGGGTACGAAATAGTTCCGGTGTCCGAACTGATTTATACCGGAAATTATGAAATTGACCATAGCGGAAAACAGATAAAAAGTTGAATTACAGACGTATTAATGGTATCATGTTTTTAAGAAAGAAGGTGAAAGCATGATGGTTAATAAGCTTCTGAAATGTCTGACGGCAGCAGTAACATCAGCCGCGGTTCTGGGACAGATGTGTGGTGCTTCCGCAGACATATACGGATATGCCGTACCGGAGACGGACAATGAACGCGGTATGGGATATATAGACATTGGATACAGGGCACCGTCTGCAGACGGTAATAAGGATAATGAAAGAGGATTATATACATCATCGCAGATACCTGAATCATACAGTTCGGTAGAAAAAGGATATGTTACGTCAGTGAAGAGACAGGGAAGCCTTGGGACCTGCTGGGCGTTTGCAGCAACGGCATCCATGGAATCATATCTTCTTACACACGGATATGCAGATAATGCCGAAGATGTGGACCTTTCTGAATATGCACTGGCGTCACTTACATTTGAAGACCGGTCTTATACGGACACAGCCGGTACGGCATCAGAGGATTATACATATACGTCAGGCATGTATGACTCAATGATTACCGGAGGAAATGACAGCTATGTATTCAAGACGTTAAGCAAATGGGCGGGAATTATGGATGAATCGGATGTGCCGTATGACTATACGGGTGAGACCGTGGTATCATATGACAGCTCCAAGGTAAAATATATACTCACGGGACAGTATTTTATCAATATGTCGGATATGGAGCATGTCAAGAAAGCCGTTATGGAAAACGGGGCTGTGTCAACATATTATAATGCCAATGATGAGTATTCCGTTTCAGCTCCGGGATATCCGGAATATTATCATTATACATACAAGGAGACTTATACCAATCATGCAGTAGCCATTGTGGGATGGGATGATACGGTAAGCAGGGAAAACTTTACGATAGACGGAACATATACTCCGGAAAATGACGGAGCATGGCTGATTAAGAACAGCTGGGGAACATACTATGGTGATAACGGATATATGTGGATATCATATGAGGATAAAACAATTCTTAATGCGACGGCATGTGTATATGAGATTACTCCAAAGTCGGAATATGATTATAACTATCAGCATGACGGAGCAGACCTTTTTGGATATTCAGTAACATATAATGCTTCGGCATATGCTAACGTATATAACGTGTCAGGAGAAGGCAGTCAGGACATACTTGCGGTTGCTTTTGCGGTAGAGGATGCGGATAGGGATTATTCAATAACACTGTACCGTAATCCTGAGGAAGACAGCCCCGAAAGCGGAACGCCGCTTTTAACGGAAGCGGTGAAAGGAAGTACGCTGTATGCCGGATATTATACGATAAAGCTGCCACAGGCAGTTACCGTGTATCCGGGAGATACTTTTTCTGTTGTAATTAAATTCGACAGGTCAACTGCAGTCACCTCTGCCGTAAACGGATCATACAACATGGGCGGCGGATATGCATATGCAGTCAATACGAATGGTGATAATCACAGCTATGTGATTAATGAAAACGGTGTATATGACATATATGAAATAAGCGGACAGAATGTACAGGCTGATTTATGCATAAAGGCATTTGCATCGGATCACAGTGATGATGCCGTTAATGCAAGCATTATTTCAATAAGCAACAGCGATAATACCGGACTTAACGTAAGATGGCAGAGGGGCACGTCAGTAACTTACTGTAAATTGCTCCGTGCAGATTCGGAAAACGGTGAATATGCCATATTATATACCGGAACGGACAGCTCATATACGGACATGACCGCAGATATTAACAAGGATTATTATTATAAGGTCAGGTCATATGATGCAGAAGGAAATTCATACGACTCTCCGGCTAAAAAGGGAAGACTTGAACTGGAAACCGCTTCAATAAGAAATGTTACATATGATGATTCGGGTATAACCATTGAGTGGAATGCCGTACCGGGAATAAGCGGGTATAAAATATACCGTTCATCGGATAAAATCACATACAGTGAAGTGGCAGATGTAAAGGATGCATTGGAATATACGGATAACAGCGTTAAATACAATACAAAATATTACTATATGATTAAGACTTATGCAGAGCGTGAAGGTTATCCCGTGGAGCTGTCAGTAGCGGGCGTTGTGTCTGAGGCAGTTAAAAATGTATCCTCACCGGTCTCTTTTAAGGCGGGAGGCGATACCATGAACGTATCCTCATTAAGCTGGCAGGCAGGCGGGAAAGCAACGGGTTATACCATATACAGAAGCTATGTCAATTCTACGGGCAGCCATATTAAAGATGAAAAAATTGCGGATGTATCCGCAGATACACTGGAATATACGGCAGATATATCATCAGTAAAGCAGGGAAGCAGTGCCATATTTTATGTGAAGGCGTATGTTACGGAAGATGGCGTAAGGAAATACAGTGACTCTGCATTATCAGTTGTTTATGTTAAGTATAAACCGGTGAGTAACATAAAATGGTATGTCAGCGGAGGATACATATATGTTAAATGGGATTCATATGAGTCTGACATGACTGTGTCCGAATATGTACTGTATGGATATGACAGTCTGACGGATAACGTTATGTCTGCCGTAAAAGTATCAGGAGATACAGGCACCGTCATAAGAGGATATGATGCCGCATCGGAACATTATGTTACCATTCAGGCAAAAAATGCAATGTATAATATATTTACATATGCACAGTCACCGAGAGTAAAAATAGGCGGAATAATGAACGGAATCACATTGCAGAACATTCAGGACGTTCAGTGCGGTAAGGGGGAGAACGTTACCCTTGAGGCAAAAATAACGGACGAACTGGAAAACTTTGATTACACCTTCCAATGGTATAAAACCGATTCGGACAAAACTGCGGGAACGGCAGTAAGCGGAGCAGATAAGAGAACGTATTCACCGGATACTTCGGAATACGGAACGGCACGGTACTACTGCGTGGTAAGCGGAGCTTATAACGGAACGGTTACCGGCTCAACCAATGTCGTGACCGTGACCATACCTGATCCGGATAATGATACAGGTACTGATGAAGACAAGGATGATGGTAAAGAGAACATAAAGATTCCGGAATATATCACTTCAGATGTCGTAAGTGTAAATAATACCTCTAATGTTGTAAGTCGTGTAACTATCGGAACAACTGTGTCGGAGCTGCTTAATGTAATGGATTGCAAAGAATATACGGCAGTGTATGCCGGAACGGTAAAACAGAGTGGAAAAACTGCAGCTGCAACGGGAATGACGGTTGTAATTGAATACGACGGAAAAATAATAAGGCGTTATACAATCATAGTAACAGGTGACACCAACGGAGACGGAAAAATCAACGTTGCAGATATGATGTCCGTGAAATCACATATACTAAAAAAATCCGGGCTGAAGGATAATGCATTAAAAGCAGCAGACGTAAACGGAGACGGAAAAGTCAATGTTGCTGATTTCATGAGCATAAAAGGATATATTCTAAAAAAGAACGGTATAAATGGTGTGGCGGTAAAATAAACGGGACGGAGGAACATGATGATGAAGAAAATTTCCGGAATAATGGCTGTAATGTTATGTATCGTATTGATGTCGGCGCCTGCACAACTTAAAGCGGCAGCGTCGGGAGTCAGCTTAACGGGACCCGGTACGGTAAGAGCAGGAGATGTAATCAGTATTCAGATTACAATATCGGAAAGCGGAGCTAATGCAATAGAAGGAACCTTATCATATGACGGGAGTCAGGTAACCTTAAACGGAATTACAGTTAATATGACGGGCTGGAAAGCGGAGACTAACGGCAATATATTCATGGCATATGATGAAAATATGTCCAATCCGGTTAAGTCGGCGGTAACGGTCGCGACGGCCGTCTTTACGGTTAATAAATCACTTCCTGCAGGGACGGCAGTCAGCATATCACTTAAAGATACGGTGCTTGCCAAAAGCTCGGAGTCAGTGGATAAGGGAACGGTTACATATTCGGTTAAGACGGCGCAGCCACTGTCAGGGAACAATAGTCTTGCGTCATTGAATGTGGAAGGATTTAATCTGTCGCCGGCATTTAATTCCGATACAATGTCATACAGTATAGGCGAGGCAGATTACGATATAAGCAGTCTTAAAATAAATGCGGCAGCATCGGATGGAAGAGCCTCCGTGTCAATATCGGGCAACAGCCTTGCGGTAGGCAGTAATACTGTATCAATAACGGTAAAAGCTGAGAACGGAAGTACAAGAACATATACAATAACGGCAGTAAGAAAACAGGATCCGGCTTATGTACCTTCAGATAATGCAGACATACTTACCATTTATACCGATACCGGGAGCGTATCACCGGCATTTTCATCTGATGTAACGGAATATGTAATATATGTACCGTACGAATATGCAGGACGGCAGTTCAGTATAGGAGGAACCCCGGCAGACGCGAAAGCACGCGGAGTGAAACAGGGAATCATTTCATCACTTGAAGAAGGTACCAACAGAACCGTTCTGAAATGCACGGCGGAAGACGGAACGGTTAAGGAATATAACATAAACATCGTCGTAATGCCGGAATATAACGGCGAAATCCCTAAAATAGAAGGCGTCGAACGGAAAGAAACCGTGGAGACGACGGAAACGGAAACGGAGACGGAGACGACAGAGAACCGGACAGAGCCTGAAACGGAATGTACGGATGTTCACGTAACGTCTGAAGGAATACCGGCATGGATTATTGCTCTGACGGCTGCCATATCAATTTCTGCAGGTTTTGGTGTATGTTATCTGATGTTGGTAAGAAAGGGCAAAGGAGGAACAAAGGATGAGTAGAAGAATTGCAGAAATGGCTGCCGGAATATGTATGGCGGGAATACTTCTGTTCACGGGATGTGGAAAAATATCCGAAAAAAACGTAAATGAGAATGAAACATCTTCATTAAGCGGACAGGAAGAAAATAATACACAGATAAGTGAAGAGGAGCAGTTATATAAGGATTTTTTTGATATAAACAGCAAGATAGAGATTAACATTGACATAACGGATGAAGAGCTTGCAAAGCTTCAGGCAGATTATGAAAAATACAGCAACGCCGGCTCTAAGTCGCCGGTTTACAGAAAATGCGACGTTACTTTCAGGGTAACTACGGATAAAGGCACTTCAGAATACTTTCTGGAGGACGTGGGAGTCCGTATGAAGGGCAATACGTCAAGAACTGATTTTTATTCAGAGGAAAGGGGAATATTTAATCTCATTAATCTTAAACTTGATTTTCAGGAAACTTTTGATGACCCGGATGTGTATGCTGAAGGTGAATATGTATTAAAGACGGACAAAGAGAAAATAAAGGACAGAACCTTTGCTACACTTGAAAAAATGGATATTAAGTGGAACCAGACAGAAGATAACACATATATAAGGGAATATTACGCATATAAGACATACAGGGAATTCGGAATACTTGCTCCGGAAACCAATCTTACGACTCTTACCTTTGGCGGTGTATATGAAGGCGTGTTTAAGGTGTATGAGCCAGTGGACAAAATTTTTCTGAAAAGAAATCTTTCTGAAGAAGAAGCCGGAGGAGATTTATATAAGTGCGGATGGACTAATGTCGGAGCAGGATTTATGACGGAATGTACCATTGGCAAAGAAGATGAGGAAAAGGGAGAATTCTATAATTATGACCTTAAAACCAATAAGAAAAAGTCTGATAATTCAAGCCTTAAAGAATTGATAAAATATGTTAATTCAGGCGGTGTTGACAGGAGAGGACTTGAAAAATACATAGATATGGATTATTTTATTAAATATCTTGCCGTGGCATACTTTGTCGGGGACCCGGATGATATGAGAAATAATTATAATAATTATTATGTTTATTTTAAGGCAGACAGTGGTAAAATGATTATCATACCATATGACAATGACAGGGCATACGGTATGACAAAACAGTGGAATCCGTCGGGCAACGGAATGACAGAGGTGCCGGTATATTCGGATACAATCAGTGATATGACAACAAAACAGCGGAATCCGCTGATTAATCTTACAGTAACCGAACTGGGACTGTACAGGGATGAATATGATGCCGCACTTGAGAAGGTTGCAGCAAGCAGATGGCTTACAACGGAGCATTTTGAACAGTTCTATGATATTGCAAGTGAGAATTACGGCAGTGATACCGTACCGGAAAAAGAATTTGACAATACCGGAGGATACGAATTCAGATTTGACATTGACAGAAGCGCAGAGCCTGACAGTAATTCAAGAAGCATGTCATTTAAGGACTATATAGAAGCAAAATTAAATTATTATAATAGATTTAAATAAACAGAAACGGAGGCGGCTGTTATGGACAAGAAATTTGTAATAGCAATAACCAGAACGTGCGGAAGCGGTGCAACAAGCATAAGCAGAATACTCGGACAGAGACTCGGAATTAATGTATATGACAGGAATCTTTTAAGTCTTGCATCAGAGGACAGCGGTATTAATGAAGAACTGTTTGCACGTGTTGATGAACATATGAAGCAGAGTCTGTTGTACCGAATTTCTAAAAAAGTATATTCGGGCGAGCTAATTCCGCCCGACAGCAATGATTTTACGTCTAATGACAATCTGTTTAACTACCAGGCAAAGGTTCTTAAAGAACTGGCGGATAATGAGTCATATATATGTATCGGAAGGGCAGCAGATTATGTACTTAAGGATAATCCTAATCTCATATCCGTATTTGTCTGCGCTCCGGAGGATGTATGTATAGAGAGGGAGATGAAAAGGTGTTCATATGACAGAAAAAAAGCAGAACAGCATGTGACTACCACGGATAAATACCGTTCTGAATTTTATAAGTATCACACGGGCAGGGAATGGAAGGATCCTAAAAATTATGACCTCTGCATTAATACGGGAAAAATGACCTATGAAGATTGTGTGGACATTATAGAAAATTACATAAGTACAAGACTTGGAGAAAAATAAGAATTATGAAAAGCTTATTTGTATATCTGAAAAATTATATCAAAGAATGTGTTATGGGGCCTCTGTTTAAATTACTGGAGGCTTCTTTTGAGTTGTTTGTTCCACTTGTTGTGGCAGATATCATTGACAGGGGAATAGGAACGGAGAATACATCATACATCATATCCCGTGTGCTGATTATTATACTTCTTGCACTTGTTGGACTCGCCTGTTCACTTACCGCCCAGTATTTTGCGGCAAAAGCAGCAACCGGATTTGCAACAGAGCTTCGTCATTCACTGTTTGCACATATACAGGGTCTCTCGTTTACGGAAATTGATGAGATAGGAACGTCAAAGCTGATTAACCGTATGACGACGGATGTTAATTCGGTTCAGGGATGTGTTAACATGGTCCTCAGACTGTTTTTAAGATCGCCTTTTATTGTCTTCGGTGCCATGATAATGGCTTTTACAATTAACGTAAAATGTGCACTTGTTTTCTGCGTTGCAATTCCTGCACTGTCCGTTATAGTATTCGGCGTTATGATGGCATCCATTCCGCTGTATAAGAAGGTACAGTCCGGACTGGATTCGGTCCTTAAAATAACAAGGGAAAATCTTACGGGAACAAGGGTTATAAGGGCATTTAATAAGGAAAATGAAGAAAAGAACATATTTGAAAAAAACAATGAAGAGCTGACTAAGACGCAGCTGTTTGCCGGGAAAATATCGGCACTTATGAATCCGGTTACCTTTGTAATTATCAATATTGCCATGATTGCACTTATATATTCGGGAGCCGTAAAGGTGGACACCGGCATATTAAAACAGGGTCAGGTTATTGCACTTGTAAATTATATGTCACAGATTCTTGTTGAGCTTGTGAAGTTAGCAGGTCTTATAATGCAGATTAGCAAGGCAATGGCATCGGCAAACAGAATCAGGGAGGTCCTTGATGTGAAAAGCAGCATGTACTATCCTGAAAAAACATCTGAACTGCCGGAAACTGAATATGCCGTTGAATTTGAAAATGTATCACTGACTTATAAGAATGGTAAAGCTCCTTCCATACACGGAATTAATCTTAGAGTAAAAAAAGGTGAGACAATAGGCATAATCGGTGGAACAGGTTCCGGTAAATCCTCACTTGTCCACCTTATACCAAGATTTTATGATGCAACTGAAGGTTGCGTAAAGGTCAACGGAACGGATGTAAAAAATTATACAAAAGAAGATTTGAGAAAACGCATAGGAATCGTAATGCAGAAAGCGGTGCTTTTTAACGGGACAATAAGGGATAACATGAAATGGGGAAAAGGGGAAGCAACGGATGAAGAAATATATCAGGCAGCAGAAGAGGCACAGGCAAAGGAATTTGTTGATAAAAAAGAAGGCGGACTTGATTATGAAATCCTTCAGGGAGGCAAAAATCTTTCAGGCGGACAGAGACAGAGACTTACCATTGCAAGGGCACTGATAAGAAAGCCTGAGATACTGATTCTTGATGACAGTTCTTCCGCACTGGATTATGCGACCGATTCAAAGCTCAGGAAGGCGATACGCAGCATGGGAGGAAGCATGACAACCTTCATTGTATCCCAGCGTACGGCATCAATAGCTTCTGCTGACAGGATAGTAGTGCTTGAAGACGGAGTGATTGAAGGAATCGGGACACATGAGGAACTGCTTGAAAGCTGCGGCGTATATCGTGAAATATACGGAACTGACGGTAACAGGACAGCGGGAGGTAATGTGTGATGAAGCAGAATACAACAATTAAAAAAATAATGAAATACCTGGGAAAATATAAGACTGCCATAGCAGCGTCGCTTCTTCTTGCACTCGCCACAGTGGCAGGACAGCTGGCAATTCCCGTACTTCAGGGCATGGCAATAGATTATGTTACGGGACGGGGGGAGGTTGATTTTAAGGCGATAATGCAGATTATAACGATAATTCTTTCAACTGTTGCCGCAGTTGCCCTGCTGCAGTGGATAATGAATGTAATCAATAACAAAATAACATTTTCCATAATAAGGGACATAAGGAGGGATGCATTTTCAAGGCTTCAGATACTTCCGGTTAATTATGTGGATACACATCCGCCGGGTGAAGTTGTAAGCCGTGTGATATCGGATGTGGACCAGTTTGCTGACGGACTCCTAATGGGATTTACGCAGTTCTTTACAGGCATAATGACGATACTCGGTACTCTTGTATTCATGCTTATATACGACTGGAAAATAACTATGGTGGTTGTATTTGTGACACCATTGTCATTCTTTGTTGCATCATTTGTTGCAAAAAAAATTTTTACCATGTTTAAAAAACAATCAGAAGCAAGAGGGGAACAGACCGGCATGATTGATGAGATAATCGGTAATGAAAAAATCGTGCAGGCATATGGAAGGGAAGGAGAATCACTGAAACGTTTTGATGAGATAAATGACAGGCTCGGAAAGTATTCCCTTAAGGCAATATTCTTTTCATCCCTTACCAATCCGTCCACAAGATTTATTAATAATATCGTCTATGCACTTGTAATTTTTATAGGAGCGTTTTCCGTGATGGGAGGCGGTATAACGGTTGGTGCCTTATCGGCACTTTTAAGCTATGCCAATCAGTATATGAAGCCGTTTAATGAAATTTCAGGGGTTGTAACGGAACTGCAGAACGCGGTTGCCTGTGCAGGAAGAGTCATTGAACTGATAGAAGAGGAACCGATGAGGGCGGATGCAGACGGAGAACTGTGTGTTAATGAGGGCGGAGGCAGTATAGAACTTGATAACGTCAGCTTCTCATATACTGCGGACAGAAAACTTATTACGGACCTTAATCTGAAAGTCCGTCCGGGACAGAAAATTGCGATAGTAGGACCTACCGGATGCGGAAAAACAACGGTAATTAATCTTCTTATGAGATTTTATGATGTGGATGAAGGTGAAATAAAGGTCGAAGGCAGGGATATACGCAGTGTTACAAGAAAAAGCCTCAGGAGCAGCTACGGCATGGTGCTTCAGGAAACGTGGCTTAAATCGGGAACTGTCAGGGATAACATAAGTATGGGAAAACCGGATGCAACGGAGGATGAGATTATAGCGGCAGCAAAGGCGGCACATGCACACAGTTTTATCAGAAGACTTCCTGACGGATATGATACCTGTATCGGAGAAGACGGAGGAAGCCTGTCTCAGGGGCAGAAACAGCTTCTGTGTATTGCAAGGGTTATGTTGTGCCTCCCACCGATGCTGATTCTTGATGAGGCGACATCTTCCATTGATACGAGAACGGAAATGAAGATTCAGGAAGCCTTCAGCATGATGATGAAGGGAAGGACAAGCTTTATAGTTGCCCACAGGCTTTCAACGATTAAGTCTGCGGACGTAATTCTTGTGATGAAGGACGGAAATGTGATAGAACAGGGAAATCATGATGAACTGCTTGAATCAGGCGGCTTTTATTCACAGATTTATAACAGTCAGTTTGTATGACATGGCATTTATTTATGAAATATTTCAATTTATTTCAAATTTTTATGAAAAATTCAGAAAACGGTAGTAATTTTAAGAATTATTTTGTATAATTAGTATAATATGTAGTTTGTATGGAGGTAGTAATATAATGTTTAGCCAGTTATTTGGTAAGTACCTTGTTGATCATGAAGTGATTTCACAGGATACGCTTACTGATATTTTGAAGGAACAGAATAATGCGAGGGTTAAGCTGGGTACGATTGCCGTAGCAGACGGAATGCTGACCGAGAAACAGGCGGAAGAGATTAATCATCTGCAGACGCAGATGGACAAGCGTTTTGGTGATATTGCCGTTGAACAGAAGTATCTTACGGATGAGCAGGTATCACTTCTTCTCAAGAAGCAGGGCAATGTTGCAATGAAATTTTATCAGCTTCTGACAGATAAGGGTGGTCTTACACTGACTGATATTGATAAGAATTTATTGGATTTTCAGTCTGCCAACGGTTTTACGGACGGAGAACTTGAAGCACTTAAGGAAGAGAATATTGATAAGCTTATTCCTTTATTTGCAGCAACGATGAATCCGCTTGTGACAGGGCTTGCAGGTCTCGTGCTGAGGAATATAACCAGATTTGTTACGACCGATTTTTATCCGGGAAGAATGCATAAGGTTAAGGATTATGAATATACCGTACTTGCAGGACAGATAAGCAGGGGCGACAAATTCCTGTATCTGGGATTTGCTGCAGACAGCAGCATGGAAGGCATAATTGAACTTGCCAACGGATTTGCACACGGAACCTCAATATCCGGAAGCGATGAGATATATGACGCCGTAAGTGAGTTCGCTAACCTTAATAACGGTCTCTTTGCATCGGAATCAAGCAAGACGGGTCTTAATATAGACATGCTTCCTCCGGTTGTATATCTGAACCAGAAGATATCAGGTACGGCATATACAATGCCGGTATACATACATGACAGACAGGTTGACATTATCATATCAGTGGATGAGAATATGATTCCGGGTAATGATTCATATATGGTTGAGCTTAAGAAGAATGAAGATACGGAAGCTGCCGCATCATCCAAGGGAAGAATTATGATTGTGGATGATTCATCTCTTATCCGTAAGATGTTAAGAGGACTTTTGGAGAAGAACGGTTATACAGTCGTAGCTGAAGCCGTTAACGGTGCTGAAGCAGTTGAAATGTATGATATGATTCAGCCTGATGTGGTTACTCTGGATATCACGATGCCTGTTATGGATGGTGTTGAAGCACTTAAACAGATTAAGGCTAAGGACAGCAAGGCTAACGTAATAATGATTACGGCAGCAGGCCAGCAGGATAAGGTTGTTGAAGCACTTAAGAGCGGTGCCAACCTTTTTATAATGAAGCCTTTCAATGAAGAAGATGTTATCAAGAATTTTGAGAACATTCTTAAATAATCAGGATATAAAAACCTTGCGGACATTTTTTGTATGCATGGATATATGATTTAGAAAATAAAGGTGTAATCCCATGAATTGAGATTATACCTTTTTTCTTTGTAAGGATATAAATTGATTATAAGGGGATTATCTGACAGGCTGTTAAAAAAAGAAAAATAAAAGTGAAATGTAAATAAGTCTATGGTGGTATATTTGAAAACGGTTGTAAAAACCGTTGAAAAAGAGTAAAATATTTTTGATGCAGAATTATATTATATGCAGATGCAGTCCCATGGAGAGAATATATGAAATTACGTGAATGTACGGCGGAGAAGCTGAAACGCATTTCCAGGAAGAAAAAGATTATATGTTTCGGAGCCGGCGGAAATCTGTCTTATGTTTTTGAAACCTATAAGAAACTGAAGCTGGAAGAAAGAGTTGCATTTGTGGTTGATAATAACGAATGCAAGAATGGAACCGTCATTTTCCTGAACGGTCATGAAGTGCCGGTAATGCATCCCGACAGACTCGCAGAAATTAATCTGAATCAGCATGTGCTTGTGATTACTGCTTTGTGTTATAAGGAAATTTTTGCCCAGATTCAAAATATATGCAAAAATAAAAAAGGTATGTGTTACAAAGCACCTGATAAAAGATACGAGCTGACAAACCGTCTGGAACGTCTGATGTGCCGTCTTCCGTTAAAAGACGTTATCGTATTAAACGGAGAAGGTGATACCTGTGAAAATGCACAGGCTTTAGGAAAATATATTGCAGGGAATAACTATTTCGGAAAATATAAGTTAGCATGGCTTTGTGATCATCCGGAAAGGTTTTCTGATACACGGAATGAAGTGTTTTTGAACCGGAAAACGGCAATGCTTGCTGATTCGTTTTCTGACGTGATTAAATATTACCATTATGTAGGAAGAGCAAAGTATATCATATATGAGAACCGGATACTCAGAAAATTACGGGATGATCAGATATCGGTATATTTAAATCATGGTTCTCCGCCTATAAAAGCAACAAAAGGAATCATCAATCTGCCGTCTGATTTGAATTATGTCATAAGTCCGTCCCGGTACAGCACTACAATTATTAAAGAACAATATTCTGTTAATGAACAGAGAATTATGGAATGTGGTTCGCCAAGAACGGATATTTTGTTTTCGGAATACGGACATGAGAGAGCGGAAGGATTATTTAAAACAGCACGGTATGATAAGATAATCCTCTGGGTACCTACATTCCGGCAGCGAAAAAACACGAACAGAACGGATACCGATAAGATATTTAATCTGGGAATTCCACTGCTGGAATCAGTGCAGGATTTTGAAAAGCTGACAAGTGCTTTAGAAAAAATGAACGTGCTTATGATTTTAAAGCCGCACATGCTGCAGGATTTAACTTATATTAAGATTAATAATAGAGACAGCAGTCATTTCTCAATACTGACTCAGGACGTTCTTGATGAATACGGTATAAATATTTATGATGTTATGAGACTTGCGGACGGAATGATAACGGATTATTCGACCATAGGTTTTGACTATATGCTACTTAACCGTCCGATTGGGTACAGTACGGATGACATGCATGAGTACAGGCTGGGATTTTCCGTAGAAAATCCTCTGGAGCTTATGCCGGGAGAAAAAATGAAAAATACAGATGATATGATAAATTTCATACAGAATGTGTGTATGAATAAGGATGAGTTTTATGAGGAACGCAACAGGGTGAGCCGGCTGGTTCATGATTATCCCGACGGCAGCAACTGTAAAAGGCTTTGTGAAAAAATCATACTCTGATGAGGATAATATATGAATTATATTGTGGAAAATAGAAAGAAAAATCTGGTTTCAATAATCATTCCCTGTTACAATGCAGAAAAGTATCTGGACAAGTGCATGGAATCACTCCTTAATCAGACATACCGGGATATTGAGATATTGTTGATTGATGATGGCTCGACAGACGATTCCTTGAGAATATGTCAGAGGTATATGGAAACAGATTCAAGGGTCAGGGTTTTCACGCAGACCAATATGGGACAGGGAGAGGCAAGAAACAGAGGCTTACAGGAATCTGTGGGAGAATATATAGTATTTGTCGATTCGGATGACTGGATGGAAACATATGCCGTACAGGAGTTATATGATTCGCTGAAAAGCAATGATGCGGATATTGCGATTGCAGATTTATACAGAACAAAGATGGACGACGAAGAGGTCGGATCCGTATACGAAGAATATGTCGAGGATAATCTGCTTGAAAAAGGAAAGAATAAAGGATATGTATTTGAAATATCTTCTTTTCCCGTTTCAAAGCTTTATAAAGCATCCATATTTATTAAAAGCGGGTTTTCTTTTCCGAACCATTTTTTTGAGGATGTTGCCGCAATTCCCGTTTTATTTGCTTATGCAGACAGAATAAGCCATGTAAACCGTCCTCTGTATTATTACAGAAATCATGCGGGAAGTACGGTAAATCACATATATCGTCTTGATGACAGGGTAAAGTGCCTGTACAGTCTGGTAGATATTTTTAAGTCACATAATCTTTTTACTGAGTATTATGATGAAATGAAACAATATATGATAAGAAGACTCAGGATTAACATGCGTATGGTACGGAGGGTGCTGCATATTTATGAAAATGAATTTGATAATAAGCAGCAGATGTTTTTAACCCGGTATTTTTCTGAAAGGGCGGATGAAAAGATTTTTAATGTTGTTTCTTTTGGAAGCTATAATCTCTATACGGTCAGCAAGATTTTGATGAACAGTGATCCTGGAGAAATTTTGACGGAATATTATGGGTTTCAGAGTATTATCAGTCTGATGAACAAAGAAAATACGCTGCTCAACTCAGTTGATGCAAAGCATCCTGTTGAGTTCAGACAGAAAGGCATTATTAACGATCTTTCCAATAAGCTTTTTTACAAAAGCATTATGGAATTTAAGGATGTTGATTATTTTCTTGTTGACTTTCTGGAGGAAAGGTATGATATCGGAATAAGCGGGAACAATTATTTTACGATAAGCGAAGCACTTGAAGAAACATCAGTTTTATCAGAGATAAAATATAAAAGAATTGCCAGAGAAGATCCTGATACGGAAGAGTTGTGGGAAAAAAGCTGTGATAAGTTTATAGAACTTTTAAAAAAATATATGCCGGCACATAAAATTATACTGGTCAGAATGAAGCTGTCAGAATATTATGGAAAAGAAGGAAAAGAATTTTTATATCCTGATGCAG
Organism: uncultured Butyrivibrio sp.; assembly: GCA_964405265.1. Classification (GTDB taxonomy): domain Bacteria; phylum Bacillota; class Clostridia; order Lachnospirales; family Lachnospiraceae; genus Eshraghiella. The sequence continues at coordinate 11,081 of CAYONC010000007.1, read as the reverse complement.
TTAAAATAAGACGCATTAATGCCATATTAGACAGGTATTATGATTATTTTATGGAAAAATGTCCGGGAGCCACGGATATATCAGGTTTGTCGGAAGAGGATTTTTATTTTACGCATATTGAGTTCAGGCACGGGTGTTATCCATGGCATCTGAAGCCGTCGGCTTATATGAAGATTACCGAAAAGATAAAGGAAAAAATGTAAATGAGAAAAGCAGGTATTTTTATTAAAGCAGCTGCCATAGCGGCATCGGTATACGGACTGATAATTACTTACAGTGACATTACTTCACTTACATATTTTACAAATATATCCAATATATTTATCGATATTGCACTGGTAATTTTTCTTGTGGGAGACTGTATCTCATTAGCAACCGGAGGACGTAAGGATATAAGATGTAACGGTCTGTATATTTTTAAATTTATGATGACCATATGCATTACATTAACATTCCTTATTTATATGTTTGTACTTGCTCCGACTAATGAAAGAGGGTTCATTAAGTCGTATCTGAATAATCATGCCGGAAGTCTCTGTGTACACTTTATTACGCCGATACTTGCGCTTGCTGATTTTTTTCTGTGTGATTACCGGTTCCGTTCAAAGCTTTATCATGCAATATTTGCAGTAATACCTCCTCTGGCGTATCTGGCATTTGTTGTAATTCTCTCAAATAACGGAATGAGGTGGAACAGAGAAATGTGTGCTCCGTACAACTTTATTAACTTTGGTGCTCCTACGGGATGGTTTGGTTTTGATATTTCACAGATAAGCTCGTCAACTCTGGGTATCGGGGTATTTTACATGGTTGTGCTGCTTGTAATCATATTTGTGGCTTTAGGTCTGCTGTTTCTAAAACTGAAGGATCTTGTTGCCGCAAAGCATAACGAAGATAATTGACAGGACTGTTTATGGTGTTACGTTAAAGATGATAAAAACGAAAGGAGCATGTGCATTATGAATATATTTAGCAGGGTAATTGCGGACCGGCTGAATAAGAGCACGGTTAATACAGGATATGACCTCCTTTTTTACACTTTTTAAGTAACTTTTCATAAACTCCATACAGTCGGTAATGACTGAATAACCGCAGAAGGAAATGACAAGGTTCTTTCTGCGGTATTTTTATGCTCTTTTTCAGAAAATAAACCAATTAAGGGCAAAAAATACGGTTGTGGAGGAATTTATATGAATACGGACTTCAGAAGGATTTATGAAAAAAGATATCAGGGTTACCTTAAACTGTGCAAAGAGTCTGAACATTATGAAAATAAAAAATATTATTAAAAACATCCGGTAAATTATTGTGCTGACATCCTCCGGGTGGTAAAATATTATCAAATATTTATGGAGGTACCGGGAATGAATAAAACACTAAAATTTACCGTAAGCATGCTGCTTGTAGTGGTGATGTGCTTATCGGGACTGTATTCGGCGGGCAGCATATATGCTGAGCCTGTCATGCTCGAAGCTGATGAGTTGTATAATGTTTATGAAATCATAAACGGTTACGACAATGAAACAGCAGCAGAGCAGTATCCGAACGGGGCATTTGTTGTTCCTGTTGCGGCGATGGAACTGAAGATGAACGGTTTCTATGCTTTTGACATCATAAGGCAGGGAGGTACGGCAGAACAGGCGGCAATAACGGTTAAGACCAATGACCTTACCGCATGTTACGGAACGGATTATGAAATATATCTTTCAAATTATTCCAATGCAGCGCCTGTGGATGGTGATGCCAATCCGTACTATAACATGACGCAGTACAGCTTTATACCGACCGTTACGAGTACGGGTACGATAGTTGAAGGAAATACCGCATATACAGACAGTGAACTGGATTCATTGAGAAACAGTATATCGGAGTACAATGATGCAGTTAATGAGCTTATGCCGGTATCAAGTGAATTTGAACTGACATTTGCACCGGGAGAGAGATGTAAGCGAATTTACATTAAGACGCTTAAATGCAAAACGGTACGTGCGGACCTGCAGTTCCTCATTAATATATGCAATCCGGATAATGCATCGATAGGAGCAGAAATTTCTACTGCGGTTACAATCAAGGAAGAAAGGGAAATACCTAAGACATACATAAGCCTTGTTGACAGCAGTGTTAATCCGGACAGTGAGGTGGCATATGCAATTTTACACAGAACCGGAAATTACGGTACTTTTGTGACGGTTACGGTAAGAACAAAATCAGGCACTGCCGCAGCGGGAACAGCATATGAGGGAACCCAGCTTACGCTTGATTTTACGCCCGGAATGAGTGAAGTTAAAATTCCGATTGAAATGTATGACGGAGCAGAGGACAATACGGAATTCGGCGTGGAAATAGTTGATTCTGAAAATGTTTATGTTGAGAATGCGGAAGCGGTAATTAAAATTACTTCATCCGTTGAAGCGGAGACAAGACATGAAACGGCAGCAGACAGTCTTGTATCTTCATCCATGGTAAGCATGAACAGGTATAACAGAGGCCAGCAGATAATTGACCTGAACCAGTTTAAGCTTAATCTGAATACGACAAGAGGTAAAGTAAAGAAGTCAGAGATAGGATATTATACCAATCAGGCTGACGGAAACAACAGGTATTGTCTGATAAAATATAACAACTACTGGTCATCATACAATAACGGAATAGAGGTGGTAAGTAACGAAAAGATAGATTTTACCGGTGTTGATTCCGTGTCATGGACCATAAGAAACATAAGCGGCTCTACGAATGTAAGTCATATAGGTTTTTATGCTGATTCAAAAGGAAAGCTTACCTCCAAGATGTCGGATTATGACTGGTTTACCAATAAAAGTTATCTTCCGGGAAGAGGCGGTTCTTCCAACATGACGAATATATCGTCCGAAAAAACCGAGACTTATACGATTGATAAGAGCAAAGTGAACGGAGAAAAGTATCTGTACATTCTTCTTCATCACGGCGGACTTGTAGGTACGGCAGGTACCAAGATATACAATAATACGGGCAACAGTACCAAAAATATGCATCTGAACATGACGAAGTACACGATAAGCATTGTTAAACCTGATAAGGTTGAATTATTTAAAGACGGAACACTTCAGAAGTTGGATATTGTTACGGACTGCAGAATGTCGGATCCGGGTGCAGATTCTTCAAGTTCTTCAACCACACGTACCAGTATGGATATATACAGGGATGAGACAACGGCAATCAGCGGTAATGTGGCTGATAATTACGGCGGTTCCGTAAAGCTTGTCGGAGTGGTATTCTGTAAGGATGCAAACGGTAAAGACCCGTCATCCGTATATAAGCTTTCCGGCGGAAGCTTTACACTTACCGGAGAAGTATTAAGAACATATGCCGATTATATAAAAGACAATAAAATATACATCAAACCGGTATATGAAGTTAACGACTGTACATTCAGTGTGACCGATGTGAATACCGGAACAGGAGGACAGAGCTTTAAAACGGATAAGTCAAATCCGGGCAGGGGATACCTGTATCAGGACGGAATCCGTGTGGGAACCCTTACATGGAACGTGCGTGATAACGGAAAGTATTATGTAGGAGATGAAGTAACATTTAATTTCACATATGACGATGGATATAATTCCGAGAACATTCACTGGTCGGTAAAATACGAAACAAGAATGGCGGGCAGCTCGGCTCTGTTGTCTGTGGCAGATGTTAATACAAAAGATACCGGCGGATTTAAATGTGGTATATTCATAACGGATGCCTGTGCAAGCGTAAAACCGGTGTTCAGCTGTGAAGATACGACGCCGAGACTTCTTATAACCAATCCGTCATATGGAAGCTTTGCAGGTAAGAATGATACAAAGCTTCAGGACAGGAATACTAATGGAACAATCCTGCTTAAGGGATATACCGTGTCTCAGGATATACTGGGCGATGACGGACAGGTTAAAGAGACTAAGGTAACAACTACGGATTTCAGAAAAACCGAAGTAGGACAGATATTAACCTTCTATGCTGAGCCGGATGACGGATACAGGGCAAGATGGGAATATACGGACGCTGCTTCAGGTGAGACAAAAGAATATTATGGCGATACTTTTTATTATGCCATGCAGAATGTCCAGACATCTGAAGGCAATCTGGTAACACTTACATTTGAAAAGATGAATGCATCGAAGAAATACAGTACGGGTCTGTACGGAAATGCTCTTTTGCAGAAGGGTTCGATACTTGCACCCGCATATGCATTGGATGGCATTAATGATACTGAGCCTGTATATGGTGCCTCTGTGACCATAAGCGGGAAAATGGGAATGTCGGATTCGACGGGACAGTATTATCTGGAGACTAATCCTACAATGGAAAATTCAGAACCGCTTGAACTTGAAGTTATGGGAGATGAAGTGTTCAGGGCACTTGTAAGCTACAATAACCGTTATTACCTGTGTGACGTGGACATAAGCAAGGCAGATGTGACTACGCAGGATGGTGTGACGAATACCAGGGCTGACATTGTACTTCCGTATAAGACTTACGGCGTTGCGCCTACACAGATATCAGCAGTGAACAGCCTTGGAGAATCGCTTGGTTCAACCATACCTCTTGTAAAAACTCATGCGGTAACCTTTAACATGAGCTTTTCGGATAAAGGCGCGGAAAGCGGAAAACCTGTAAATATGGTCAGGTGGACCGTCGAAAATGACGAAGGCATAGCATTTACGCAGGATGTGGAAGTAAAAGGCAATGGGGCACAGTTTGTCCAGGTGCTCAGTGAGATTGCAACGCATGGAGAAAAATTGTATGTGGAACTTTTTTCTAAGACATATGATTCGGATGCCAATGCAATATATCACAGTTACGGTAAATTTGATACGGGATATTCATTTATCAGTACTGCAGTTGAAGAAACAATAACCTATGCTCCTGATATAGGTGTTCCGGTTTCAATGAGTCAGCCGATACCGTGTATCGGCGGAGTAAGTCCTACATTTTCATTGTACGGATTAACACCGATAGTAAACGTCGGTTCTTCCGGAAAGACATATGAGGGACATGAAATTAAGACGATTACAATCGGTATAAGCTACGGACTGGTGAGCGAGCAGATGTCGGATGATAAGAGCTTTAATTCAGCAAGTCCTCTTGATAAGGCTAAAGCAATAGCAAAAAAGCTGGACCAGCTGGATAAAATCCTTAACGACGGAGAAAAGCTTCCGGCATTTGCAAACGGACTCAAGAAATCCAATGCTCTTAACATGAATACTTCGGTAAAGCTTTCATTTTCCGTAACCGTATGCTATCAGGGCAGTTATTATGTGGGTGATGACGGTACATGGAATTTTGTCGGGGTTCTGCTTATAGTCGGAGCGGGCGGTTCAATTAAGATAAGCGTACCGTTTGTACTGTTTTATGTTCCGTGCTTTGCAAACTTTACGGCATCGGTTAATGCCAACATATATATGGGACTTTTCCCTGAAACGGATGAACAGGGTCAGCAGGTTCCGCTTACGCTTCAGCAGCTGAGTGACGCCGGGGCATGTATGTTCCAGGGTGTATATGAGCTGAAAATAGGATTGGAAGTCGGTGTGGGAATTGGATATGACGGAATTATTTCTGCATCAGGCGTATTGGGATGTACTTTTGACATGCAGTTCAATGATTTTCTTGAAGGTTACGGAACAGTGGCGATGACCGGAGGAATAAGCTTAGAACTTCTCTTCATAAAGTATCAGTGGAAGGAAAAACTGTTTCAGAAAGAGCTTTTTAATACTCTCTCAACTCAGAATCTTAATACCTCATTAAGAGAATCATTCAAAAAAGACGTTCTTAATGAAGTTACGCTTGACAGCATGACACTCAATATATCGGATAATGCTTATGCTGAATCTTCGGATCTCTTAAAGGCATTTAGTATTAACAAATATACACATGAGACGGATTCTCTTGTGGATTCCGATATAATTGAAATTGGTGGAGGAAAATATTTAGTTACGGTCGTAAGGGATTCGGAAGAGGCAGGTGGAACCAAAAACAACATACTGCATTATTTTATATATGATTCGGTTACCAATACGACGTCGCAGATGAAGTCGGTACTCAGGGAAGCATACGAAAGTAATATAGGAAGTATTACAGATGAAGAGACCAACAGGCTTAATGAGATGCTGTACAGATTTGACGGGTATGTTGATCTTGTTGACTGTGATGAGGATATACTGATTGTATGGAGTAAGCTTGCAACGGACGCCACGGAAAATACCTCCGGTCTTGATGTGCTTAAGGCAGCAGGAATCGCAACCATTTATTACAACAAGGAAAATGGAACCTTCCATGATTTCAAGTTTTTAAAGAGTGATGATCCGGATGTAATATACATGGGTGCTAAGGCTGTTTATAACAGTGATGCCGATACGGTGCACATGGCATTTGCGGCAATTGATCTTTCGGATATGACGGGCGAGTCAACAATTTCAGATATTCAGGAGCTTCCGGTAACATTGTATACGACAGCGGCAAAACCTGCAGGAAGCAGAAACTGGACGGATCCGGTTAAGGCGGATACGTCAGGAAAGACGGTAAAATATTTTGATATTGTCGAAAGCGGTGACGGGGCAGATATAGCTTATGTTCTTGGCAGTGACGGAGGATTCGTTCTTGACAGCATATCGGATTATGAAAACAGTCTGGACCAGGACGACCTTGATGCCTATAATACCGTTAATGCATTGTACATTAAGGATTTTTATGTTGATGATGCTGACGGTATATTAAAGACCAATGGTAAAATACGTATAACCGGGGATGAATATGTGACGGCCAATCCGACTTTTGCATGGGTTGAATATGAAGGCAGCAGAAATCTTTTACTCTTTTACAAGTGCAATGGAAAATATGCATACCAGAATATTACATCAATTATGTCTCAGGGCGTATATACGGATGACGACGGTATCAGAAAAGTAGAAAAAGGATATGAAATTCCTGATTTTATATCTGATGAGTATGATTACAGTATTAATGATGACATGAAGCTGTACACTAACGGAGATAACATACTTTTTGTATATACGATGTCAGAGGGAACCCAGCAGCAGCTGTGGGCGAAGCATTTTGCCATTACCGGAACGGAAACGGTTGTAAACGGAGATGGGGCACAGGTTGAACTGCTTAAGGGAGAATGGGGAGAAGGCACATATCTTACGGAAGGCGGAATAGATGAAGCTGATACCATAGGTCTTTACAAGAAGGATTTTAATGCCTGCGTATTGGACAACAACAGTCTTATAGCAGTATACAATTCATTTGATTATGATTTTTCATCTGATGATGATGAGATAAAGACCATAAATAACAGGTTTGTAATTGACATACTTGATACATCGGCCGTATATACGGCACCGGAGAGCAATGCCATATCATTTTCGGATGAATATCCTGAAAACGGGGATACCATAACGGTATCACTTCAGGCAAAAAATACCGGTGTTCTTCCGGGAAAAGACGTTGAAGTTACGTTATATGTCAATAGAGAAAAATATGCTTCACAGACCATAAGTCGCTGGACGACGGATAAGGAGTACCGTGAATTTGAAATGGAATATACACTTCCTGATGATGTAAGGGCAGATGAAGTGGAGATGTATTTCACAATAACGGAAGACGGTAATGTTATGTACACGTCGGAAGAAGCATCACTTAAATACGGTTACAGACTTGAAATATCCGATATGAAAATTACTCCGGTCATAAAATATACTGATGACTGTGATAATGCCGTATTCCAGATTAATGCGGTTATTCTTAATACGGGTAATGCGGACTATGACGGAGGACTGTATTTCCGCTTTATGGAAAAAGACATTAATGAGCTTACTGCTGCAATGTCAGAAAATTATGACGGCGATTTACCTGTATATACCTGCTATGGAGGAACGGAGATTGGCGTCATAAAAAGCGGACAGAGTGCGGATGTAATATTAATCAGTGAAGCTGTTAACGAAACTGTCTTTGAAAAATATGCCGGAGGATGTACTGCATATTTTATGGGAATCATAAGCAATGACAATGAATGGAAGACGGCAAAGGCCGATGAAGAAGTCAATATAATATCATCATATTATGAAGGACTTACCGAAAAGCCGGTGCCGGAGAAAATCAAAAAGCTGTCGGCAGACGATATGACACTCATTGTCGGCAGCGGAGACAGCATAGAGAAGAAGGTAATGCCGCTTGCAGCGGCAGCAGATAATGATTTTACTTATACTTCCCTTAATCCGGACATCGTTTCTGTTACGTCATTCGGATATGTGACCGGACTAAAAGAAGGAAGGGCAGTAATTGAAGTAAAATCGGAAGGAGTCAGCACAAAGCTCACGGTTAATGTTGTAAATGGTTCTTCTTCGGGAGACATTGATGCCAGGGATATATCAGGAGCACCATTATATGCACTGTTAATCCTGATTTCTGCCGGTGCATCACTTACGGTTGTAGGAATCAGAAGGAAGAGAGCAAGATAATGGATCAGGCAGCGGCAGAATTAAGAAAAATAATAGATAACAGCAGCTACGTGGTTTTTTTTGGAGGAGCAGGTGTCAGCACGGCAAGCGGAATTCCTGATTTCAGAAGTGCAGATGGGATTTTCAGCCGGAGATATGGAAGAAGCCTGTCACCGGAGGAGCTTGTATCCCATGATTTTTTCATGAAGGACAGGGAAATCTTTTATAAATTTTACAGGGAGCATCTGGTATATCCGGATGCCCTGCCCAATGCCTGTCATACGGCTCTTGCGGCACTTGAAAATGAAGGAAAGTTAAGGTCTGTGATAACACAGAACATAGACGGGCTTCATCAGATGGCGGGAAGCAGGAATGTGTATGAGCTGCACGGCTCCGTACACAGAAATCACTGCCTTAACTGCGGAAAATTATATGACGGAAAGTACATAATAAAACAGCAGGGAATTCCCATATGTACCTGTGGCGGGGTAATAAAGCCTGATGTTGTTCTGTATGGTGAAGCACTTGATGATGATGTACTAACCGGTGCTGTGCGGGAGATATCCGAAGCAGATACACTGATAATCGGCGGAACATCGCTTGTCGTGTATCCTGCTGCAGGCCTGATAAGGTATTTCAAAGGCAGACAGCTTGTTCTTATCAATAAAACGGAAACTCCTGCAGATGAAAAAGCAACTCTTGTGATTCATGATGACATTTCTAAGGTAATGGGTGGAATTTATCAGGAAAGAAAATAGTACTATTGACACCTGTTTCTCATTTAAAGGGAGGTGTATAATACAAATACTATATAATGTTGCGTGTGATAAAACTGAATAAAGGAGAAGGTACAACATGGAGAAAATTTTCAAAAGAGTTGTTCCGTTTTTTCTGACTGTTGCAATGGTATTGGCACTTATTCCTTTTTTTGAAAAAGATACGTATGCCGCTACCGGATATGACAGGGGTTATACAGGAGGAAAATACGGTAATTCAACGGGAAAGGTCTATGCGGAAGGCTTGGATATATCTGCATGGCAGGGAGCGTATTTTAATTTTAACAATGTTAAGAATGCAGGGTATGATTTTGTTATTTTGAGGTGTGGAACCACGAAGGGCAAGGATTCATGCTTTGAAACCAATTACAAGAAGGCCAAGGCTGCAGGACTTGATGTAGGTGTATATTATTATTCTTATGCAACCACGGCAAGTGCAGCAGCAAATGATGCAGCGAATTGTCTCTCATGGATAAGCGGTAAGACATTTGAGTATCCGGTTTATTTTGATTATGAGGATCCGTCGCAGAATAATCTCAGTTCTTCAACCGCACTGAGTATCAATCTTACGTTCCTTGATAAAATTGCATCAGCGGGATATCTTGCCGGTATGTATACCGGACAGTATAAGTCTACGACGCTTCCGATGTCACAGATATGTGCAAAATATGAATTCTGGGTTGCTTCATATTATTACGACGGAGTACATTCCACAAGGGATAAGCTGTTTGCGTCAAGGGCAGGAATGTGGCAGTATACTTCTACAAAATATGTTAACGGGGTGGGTCCTCTTGATGCCAACGTGTGTTACAAGGATTATCCTTCAATTGTGAAAAAGTATGGATTTAACGGATATACGGCGGAGACCTCTCAGCCTGAGGAGACACTTCCTGCGGCACAGGCAGGCTGCTATAATGCCTGTTCATCTTCATATACATCTCTTTATCCGGCACTTGAATCAATAGGGATAAGCTGTGACTGGGAGCTTCATAAAAAGATAGCGGCAGCTAACGGACTGTATGGATTTACCGGTACGGTTGAGCAGAATACATATCTTCTCAATCTTCTGAAGCAGGGTAAGCTTATTAAGCCTGATTCATCGACTGTGATACCGGCGGTAGAATATTTTTCGGCATGTGGCAGCTCATATACGTCCCTATATCCGGCACTTGAATCAATAGGAGTAAGCTGTGACTGGACATTACACAAGAAGATAGCAATTGCTAACGGAATATTTGATTTTACGGGAACGGCAGCGCAGAATACGCAGCTTCTCAATCTTTTGAAACAAGGTAAGCTTATTAAGCCGTCAGGCACAGTTGTCAAGGATCCTGTAAAGTATTTTCCGGCATGTGGCAGCTCGTATACATCCCTATATCCGGCACTTGAGTCAATAGGAGTAAGCTGTGACTGGACATTGCATAAGAAGATAGCCGAATTGAACGGCATAGATAATTTTACGGGAACTGCGGCACAGAATACGGAGCTGCTGAATCTCTTGAAACAGGGCAAGCTAAAAATGCCTGAAGGAACCGTAATATCAACAGTAAGCTATTATCCGGCATGTAAGAGCTCATATACATCCCTTTATCCGGCACTTGAGTCGGTAGGTGTTAAATGTAACTGGGAACTTCAGAAGAAAATAGCAGCAGCCAACGGACTTACCAATTTTACGGGAACGGTGGCACAGAATACGCAGCTTCTCAATCTTTTAAAGCAGGGTAAGCTTATTAAACCATAACATGACTATTTATAAAGCGGTGTGATCCATAATACGGATTGCACCGTTTTTTTATAAATAATATTTATTTTTTTCAATGCCGATGCTATAATAAATATGGTC
>CAYONC010000006.1:0-113942 GCA_964405265.1 uncultured Butyrivibrio sp. | reverse complement strand
GAAATTGCCAAGATGCAGACTAAGGCTGTCATCCGTGCCGCAATCGAAGTTAAGAAGGCTCATCCGGACTGGAATGTTAAGCCTGAAATCATGATTCCGCTTGTATGCGAAGTTAAGGAATTAAAGTTTGTTAAGAAGGTTGTTGTTGAGACAGCTGATGCTGAAATTGCAGCAGCAGGCATTGAACTTGAATACGAAGTTGGTACAATGATAGAAATACCGAGAGCAGCTCTTACAGCTGATGAAATCGCAGCTGAAGCTGATTTCTTCTGCTTCGGTACCAACGACTTGACGCAGATGACGTTCGGCTTCTCAAGAGATGATGCAGGTAAGTTCTTAAATGCTTACTATGATACTAAGATATTTGAGAATGATCCGTTTGCAAAGCTTGACCAGACAGGTGTAGGCAAGTTAATGGAGACAGCAATTAAGCTCGGAAAGCCTGTTAATAACAAGCTTCACGTAGGCATCTGCGGAGAACATGGCGGCGATCCTTCATCAGTTGAATTCTGCCACAAGATTGGTCTTGATTATGTATCATGCTCACCATTCCGTGTGCCTATTGCAAGACTTGCAGCAGCACAGGCAGCTATTGCAAATAAGTAGGAATTGTCTTTCCTTTGATTTACCGCTGTCTTTTGAGCAGGCAGCAGCCTGCCGAAAGGCTAATGGTCAATATGTAAGGAAAAATCAATGGCGGGATACAACCGCAAGGGTACTAATCGACCTTGATTAAAAACTGAATTACAATAAGCGTATCATTAGAAATAGTGGTACGCTTATTTTTTTGCCTATTTTGCACCTTTGAGATGCATTGCCATGGTTTTGATGTCTGCTCCCTTGTTTTAAATTGGCCGGCTTTTACAGTAAGCTATACCGTAACAGGCAGGAAAACAGTATTGACGGTTTCTGCTCAAATCGACAGCTGATGTTGATTACTCTTTAGAAAGTATCCTAATCTTTGGAATTTATCGTTAATCCTTTAAATATAATCGTTCAGCATCGCAACCCCAAGAACTTATAGACAGACGCGCAGGAAGACTTTCGGAAAAAAAGTGTAAAAAATTTCACAGAGTGCTTTACTCTGCGAACTCGACATTTCTTTCATTATACACATTGTCGTGCCATTTATCAATATATTTTTTCTGTATAAGAATAAAATTCGCAAAATTTTCATACAGCTTTTGTATAATAGGGTAATGAAAGTGCCTGTCTTCCGTCAAAATTGTTTCGGAAGGAGGTGAGAAACATGCCAAAACAGGGAAAGAACATTTACCTGAAAAAAGACGGGCGATGGGAAGGACGATTCATCAAGGAGCGGATTGACGGAAAAGCTCACTACGGATACGTGTTTGGCAAGACATATGAAGAAGCAGAACAGAAATTAAACGACTGCTCTTCCAAGAATACTGAAGCCTTTTACAATTATAAAGGCTCATTTACTGAACTTGCCGACGAGTGGATTCTCCTGAAAACCCCTCAGCTCAAGATCTCAAGTATTGCAAGGTACACAAACCTGCTGACTTTATACCTGTTACCTGTCTTTGGAAAACAAGAGATCTGCAGCATTACTCGCTCTGATGTAATTCTGTTAAGCCAAAATCTCTTGATGACCGGAGGTGCAAAGGGCAAGGGCTTAGCACCAAAGACGGTCAACAGCATTCTCTCGTTATTGAGAAATATCCTGGAATTCGCCGCAAGAGAGAAAGGTATGCCTGTCGCAGATACTAAAGATATTTACGTCAGACAGCCGCAAAAACCCATGCGGATATTAAGCCGTGCAGAACAGCAGCGGTTAAGCGTATACCTACTGGAGAATCTGACACCGTGTAATATGGGTATCCTGCTATGCCTTTATACCGGTTTGCGGATTGGTGAAATTTGTGCTTTGACATGGGCAGACATCCTTATCGAGGAGCAATGCCTGTATATCCATCAGACAATGCAACGAGTGCAGGTTAAGGGCAACGCAGAGAAAAAGACAGAAGTTGTCATTATGCAGCCAAAGAGTGACTGTTCAATCCGTAGGATACCCATTCCTGACAAAATCAAACAGCTGCTGTTATCGACTCAAAAGCAGAATAAGGCGTATTTACTTACCGGTATGGTACATAGCTATATGGAGCCACGCAATATGGAAAATCGTTTCAAGGCAGTAACTGTCAAATGTGATATCCACGATGTTAATTTTCATGCACTGCGCCACACATTCGCAACCAGATGTGTCGAGCTGGGATTCGATGTAAAGAGTCTCAGCGAAATTCTTGGACACGCAAGTGTAAACATCACAATGAACCGCTATGTACATCCGTCTATGGAGCATAAGCAGAAAAATATGAACCTGCTCGCTGAGCTTATGACCACAAAATAAGCCGTCAAATTAAGTGATCAAAAAATCGCCAGAGCTCCTTCAAGGGTTGTGGCGGTTTTTTCGCAGAGTAAAGCACTCTGTGAAAGCAGATGAACAAAGGGAACAGGAATGTAACGATTTGTTAAAACAGGAACCGGCATCTGAATAGGATAATTTGATGCATATAGGAGGTTAGGTACATGAAAAAAATCAGGTTTTTAAGTCTTATACTTGTTGTAAGTGTCTTTTTTTCAGCGTGTGGCGGCAGCGGCGTAAATTCTTCGGGAGAAGATAATTCGGATACACCGGGAAGAGAGAGTCAGGACACATCAGGAATGGTATGGTTCCCTAAGTCAGCCGGGTGCACTTCAGAAGATGGGACTTTGCTGGCAGCCATTGAAACTGAGTTTGATGATTCCAAATTAGTATACAAATATATTATGTATTCCGGAACAAGTGAAAGGTATTATGGCTTTGAAGTCGGATACGAAGGTGATAAGGTTACAAAGTATTATGAATTGTACGGAAGAGACGAAAACCATGAAAAAAATGAAATAACAATTGAATATGTTGATTCTGAAAATATATTGTATGTGAAGACCATTGATTCCGAAACCGGGGAACCGGATTATTGTGAAAAGTATGAATACAGGTTTGATGATGAAGGGAAGGTTACAGAAAGAACGTATTCATTCATTACTTATCGTCATGATGAAAACAATCAGCTGGTCGAGAGAGTGGATGGTACTCCAACTGTAAGAAAATACGAGTATGAAGACGACGGATATAATATTATATGGGAGAAAGACCCGGTTAACAGACTGCTTCCAAATGGAGAATGGACAGAATGTGTGATGCGGCACAGTACATTTATTCCATATGACCTGACAAAAAATCATACAAAGAGCATAACACATTATCTGGAAGACGGAACTGTTGCTGCGTTAGGTGAAGATAAAAGCTGCTATATTTTATGTGAAGGCAGCGGAAAAACAGAATATGTATATAACAGTGCCGGTTATCTTATTGAACAATATGCATATCTGGCTGACGGAACCAGGAAAAGTATGGATTTAGAATGCGAATGTCAGTTTAATGAAGCAGGAAATGTTCAGAGCTATACTGAATATGATGATGAGGGAAATGTACGTACAAGAGCAGATTATACATTCGATGACAACGGTAACATTTCAAACATTACAATAGAGTCAGGAGGTGAAAAATACACTGCTGAAATTGAATGGATGCTGATTCCGAAATGTCTTGATGATGTAAACAGGCTTATGTATGGGGAAGACGTGTATGCAATAGCTGAACTGATTGAAGAAGTCATACCTGAATCTGATATGATTTCACTGCAGGATACATATTACACAAAAGATATGCTTGAAGGATTATTGAAATAAAATTTATAAAAAAGGATGGAAAAAACTATGAAAAAAGTAAAAGTATTATCTCTTTTAGTATTTTTGCCGGTGCTCATGATTTTATCGGCTAAACTGTTCCATGTTAATGTAATGGCAGAAGATTGGAGTGCGTTTGAACAGATATTAAATGATGAGGGAAAGCTTGTAGTAACAGATACTACCATGTCTGAAAATATGACTCAGTTTTTAGCTGAATACCTTCAGAAATATGATACATCCGAATATTATTTTTATGTAAGTGACTATAATGAAGCGGACTCTACCTGCGATATAACCGTGTTTTATAGTGACTGTAACGAATCGAAAGATGATGTGGTAGTTGTGTTTCAGGAAAACATAAGTGAAGAATTTAAAACTATTTTGAAATCCGGTAAATTACAGATACCATCTTCTACAAAAAATGAATTAAGAGATAAAATCGGCAGCCTTTTATTACGTGTGAACAATGAGAATTACCGTTTTACACTGGCTTCTGAATCAAATCTTACCGGCTACAGCGTATTAATAGATGAAGACGGCACTAAGGCTACCATACAGATGTATGACAGTAACAACAATCTGCTGGAGCAGCATATTGTTGAATTATCATATTTAACCGAAATGAGTGAAGCATATAAAAATAACTTAAATGAAGCCGGAAAATTAGTATTTAATTCAATAAAGCCTGATGACGAAGTTGATTGGGGCTTCATGCTTGAAATGTTATTCCCATATATGGAAAAAGGCTTCTCTTATTCTAATCTCGCTGATGATTTATCATCTGTGGATTTAACCATTAACTACGGAAAAGAAGATGAGGAAACTCACAATGTAGGAATAATTTATAATTATGATGAAGCTGTTGCAGAAAAATTTAAGGAATTTATAAAGAATTTTCCGGAAGATACTTTTCATGTCAGAGATCTGGAGATTATTAATTACTGGGTTAATAACGTAGCAAATGATGACACAGAAAGTATGGATTTATATTCCGGAGATTTTAAAGAAGCAGTAAATAACAGTAATATTGAATATTATGTAGATAACAGAGCGGGAGAAAATGGTTTGTTCTTCACTATAAGAGCAGGTGTCGGAATCTTTAAGTATAATGATATTGCATATCATCTTGATACCTGGATAGAAACATCGGCAGATCATATTATTTATGTTCCTGATACAACAGGCAGTTCAAGGGATGAGCTTATTGCAGCAGCACAAAATAGAATCAACGAATATCTGGGAAGAGACGACATAGTTACGGTATCCTATGGCGGAACGGTACTTGATGCATGGATTGATTTCGAGTATGAGGCAACCAGATGGGAATGGGAATCTGAATTCCCTGATTGGACCAAAGAAGAATGGAAAGCTGTGTTTATGCCTGCATATTCTGATTTTGGAGAAGACATAATTGGAATGGACGGTGTCAGTGATACGGATGATTCGTTTATCATAACCGTTAAAGTCGGAGATAAAGAAAAACAGTACAAAGCTCTTATTATAAGAGACAGTTCAAAAATGATAACACCATCATATAAGACTGCAGACATATCTACAAATGTTGAAATCAGTTCATCTGCAGCATCTGTCCCGCTTGACACAATCTTACGGGCAGAACTGTTAACAGGCGGTACTGAATACGAAAATATATTAAAATTATTAAATGTAAATGAAAGCGTAACATTTGACCTGAAATTATACTCAGGCTCATTAAAAGGATATGTTACAAAATTGGAAGACGGAAGTTTTAAAGTCTCAATACCGGTATCTGATGATTTGAAGGGTAAAAAATTAGCAGTATATTATGTAGATGAAAATGATAAGATAGTTGAATATGAAGTAAATGCAGAAGGCGGTTACGCAGTATTTACGACAAATCATTTTAGTATATATACACTGGCTGAGAAGAACGGCGATGTGGAAGCAGGAGACGGCAACGGTATGATATTATGGCTTGGATTAATGGCTGCATCAATAACTGCTTTGGGAATGTCGGTTGTATATAGGAAAAAGGCCTGTATAAGCAGATAAAGTATTATATATCATTTTAACGGCGGTGTGGTAAAAAATCATGCCGCTGTTTTTTGATTAACTGTAATTTTTTTAAATTACCATGCCGATACATATATAAGAAAATACAAGGAGGTATTTCATATGAATGGAATGGATTCAGTTTCAAACAACACACAGGTAACGGATGTGTACACGACAGGCACACCGGCAAAGAAAACGGGAGTGACCGGTAAGACCATAGGACAGCCGGAGCTCAGCGAAAAAGCCGCGAAATATTATGAGGAGCTGAAATCACGTTACAGCGGTATGGATTTCATACTCGTAAGCTCTGACATGAAGGAAACGGCACAGGCGAATGCGGCTGCATATGCCAATCCCAATAAAATGGTCGTCCTCATTGATGAAGAAAAAATCGAGAGAATGGCAGAGGACGAGCAGTACCGTAAGAAATATGAAGCAGTTATCGCATCAGCGGGAACGAAGCTTCCTGAACTGAAGCAGGCACTCGGAAACACAACAGGTGTTAAAGGCTTCGGAATGCAGGTGAATGATAACGGAGCGTCATCATTCTTTGCAGTAATGCAGAAATCATTTGACGAACAGGCAGAGCGCATTAAAGAAATCCGTGAAGAAAAGAAGGCAGAAAAGCGTGAAGCTGAGAAAAAGGCAGAAAAGGAAGCACGGGAGGAACGGATTTACGGCAGCAGGGATGAAGAAGTGGTTATAACTGCGGATTCGATAGAAGAGCTTGTAAGGAAGATAGAGGAATATAATTTTTCTGACAGGGCAGACAATATTAAGACCGAATCAGAAAAATATCTGGGAACAGCCATAGATTTCAGAGGATAGAATAATAGGTGAAGCAGACCGGGACCGCCATTAAGGCGGTCCGTTTTTTGATTTTCGCTCACTCTAAAAAAATACGAAGCTTAATTAAAGGAGGCGAACGGATGATATACACATACAAAGAAACTGTCTAAACTAAATATTCAACAATAATATACAGCCGTTAAGTCGTTGTTTGACATGCTCTCCGACTCTATGCAATATCAAAAAAATTAAATCCATATCGAAATACTTTAAAATAAAAAAACTGCACAAAACAAGTTGAAAAAATGGGGGGGTAAATGGTATAATTCAACGTATATAGGGCTTGTAAAAGCCTCAGAACAGTAAAGGAGAAGGTAAAATTTATGAAAAAACTTATTAAGAAATTTGCTGCTGCTTTTTTTGCATTCGCATTTGTTGCAGCAGGAATTGTGGCTGTTAAGACGCAGGATGTTGCGGCAGCAGATGGAGATTACTTCATTTTAGGAACTGTACCGGGTGCAGCATGGGATGCTTCATCAACAGCAACAATGGTTGACAATGGAGACGGAACATTTACCTACACAACGGATTCAGCAACTGTAGGAACATCATATATGTTCAAGATTGCCAATAAGGCTGCATTTGGCACAGGAAACTGGGGTACGGCGATATGTGACGGCAATAGCGGTAATTTTGAGTATACCGCCACTTCAACTACCATGTCGATAACATATGATGCAACTGTTACAGACAGGGCAGGTGTATCCGTTACAGGAGCAACCAACGACCATACATATGGTCCATACACATCAGCTTATTTCGCAGGTGATGCAGCACTGTGCGGTTCAGACTGGTCAAAGACGGACTGCCCTATGACGCTTGAAAATGGTGTTTTCTCAATAACATTTAATAATGTGGCTGCAGGAACATATTACTATAAGGTAATCGGAAATGGTTCGTGGGATAATGACTATGTATACGGATTAAGGGATGCTGAACAGTCAGGTAATGGTGTTATTACCGTTGCTGAGGCTGATTCAATCGTAACGGTTACATTTAATCAGTCAACATATGCCGTTGAAGTAATTGTATCAGCACCGGCAAGTAATCCTACCGAGGAGGCAACAACGGAGGCACCTTCAACGGAAGCACCTACAACAGAAGCACCTTCAACGGAAGCACCTTCGACAGAAGCACCTACAGGTGAAACGCAGGATGAATCTGCAGAGGCTCCTACATCAGGAGAAGGAACAGGAACAGGTTCTGATGTAGAAAGCGGTGACAGCAATGTTGGAATGATATGTGGTATTCTTGCTCTGCTTGCAGCAGCAGGAATGGTAACGGTAGTTGTCGCTAAAAAGAGAATTGTTGAAGAATAATTCATAACATATTATAAGAAAATTATAAACCGCACCGGGATATGTACCGGTGCGGTTATTGTATTCAGAAAGTAATTATACCTTATAGTCATGTGCAACATCAAATTTTCTGTCTATGGCATTAAGCGATATGCTGATGACAAGATTTGCTTTTTTTGATATGTCATTTCTGATTATTTTTATGTCGTCCGGAAGAATATGGGACGTTTCATCAGAAGAAATAACCGCCATGTTCTGTTCCGGAATATAAGCCCTTACCATTAATGCAAGATATGTGCCGATTATCAGTGCTTTTTTCGTATGAAGCATTTCGAGGTCTGACCTGGAACAGTCCTGAAAATATATGACGTGGCTGCTGTCAAACTGCGAAGTTATGAACTCACCGTATTCCCTGTTATTGTACCTGTCAAGAATGAGATAACAGTCATTACCCAGCTGTTCCCTGCCCCTGCTTATCAGGGAAGGATAATCGGAATATATCTGGTAAAAGAGTGTATCATTGGTTATCATGTCAACATTGATTATCGGTATCATGTAATTGTCTGCAAGTGAAAAAAACTGCTCCCGCGACAAATCAATGGCAATGATTCCGTCAATATTTCTGTTCAGGGGAAGATTATCTTCTACGGCACGAATCGGCATAAACAGAACATCATATTTTAAACGGTTCAGTCTCTCAATCAGAAGATTCACAAATCCGGTAATCTCAAGATTGCGGGACGGTGTATTTTCATTGAGACGGTATGCCACGCCGATTATGTTATTTCGTCCCGTGGCAAGCGTCTTGGCAGCATGACTTGGCGTATAATTAAGAAGGTTGGCAATCTGAAGCACCTTCTTGCGTGTGTTTTCGCTAATCTTCTGGTCGGAACGGTTATTCATGATATAAGAAACGGTTGCGACTGAAACACCAGCCTCTCTTGCAACATCTTTTACTGTGGTTCTGCGGTTCATCGAAATTCTCCTGACAATTTAAACGTATAAGTTAATTTTACAGATAAAAAAATAAATGTCAACCTGTTATTGACATGCTTATAAACGTGTGCTAATATTTACTTAACCGATTAAGTTAAACGGTTAAGTAAATATTTAGGAGGTTTTTTATGAAGAAAATAATCAGACATTTATGTATTGTGGTATCCGTATGTATGCTTACAATGTTAACCATATGCGGCTGCGGTAAGGAACATGAAGAGACACCGACAACGGAGACGCCTAAGGTTACGGTTACCTTTATGAACGGAGAGACTAAGTTAGGCGAAGTCAGCGTTAAGTCAGGAGATATCATTGATGTATCGGAATATGAAAAATATCAGAGCGTTGATGGTATGAAATTTGAAGCCTGGTATGAAGCACCTTCATTTATTGAAGCAAGCAGAAAAGATTTAACGAAGGATACTTTCACAGGCAATGTAACCCTTTACGGAAAATATAAGGCAGATAACATCAACGAAGATACAAGAAGCTGGTACATAGTAGGAGAGTCTGCTGAAGGAATCTTAAAGGATTCATCATGGGCGGGCAGCGTGGATGATGATGTGAAGGAACTGTTTCTCCTTAAATCCACAGGAAAAAACACTAACGAATTTTCAATAACAATAGACCTGTATGAAGGCGACAAGTTCCAGATAATACATGACTGGCAGTGGGACGGACAGCACGGATACGGATATTTTTCAGAGCCTGATGCATCATGGGTTGAAAGCGGCGGCGGATTTGCCGGAACTGATGCAAAGGCTAATGTGCTGGTTGCCATGTCCGGAAGCTATACAATAACACTTACAACCAATCCGGATAATGAAGCAGATGATGTAATTACAATAGTACGGAACGGAGATGTGACCGGAAGGGATTAAAATTATGAACAGATATGCAATGCAGCACATTGTAGATTCATCATACTGTTTCCCGGTATCTGATAAGGAAATTGTCTTAAGGCTGCGTACTGCCCGTAATGATATAAAAAAGGCAGAAGTCATATATGAAAATAAGTATGTTTTTGGCATTTCACAGCTTAGTAAGGAAATGTCAAAAGCATATACGGGCGAATTGTATGACTATTTTGAAATTAAGCTCAGCCTTGAAGATACGAGACTTGCCTATGTATTCCATGTATATGACGGAGATAAATATTACTACTTTTCAGAGGACGGCATAACGGAAACATATGATTTTACTCTGGGATATTATAACTTTTTCCAGTATCCTTTCATAAACCGTGCCGATATAATGGAATCCGTGGACTGGATGAAACAGGCAGTATTTTACCAGATATTCATAGACAGATTCAATATGGGCAAAACGGATAAGGATAAGTCGTATATCAACTGTAAGTGGGGTGACATACCTACTCCGCATACATTTGCCGGAGGTGATATAAAGGGAATTACGGAAAAGCTTGATTATATAAAAGGACTGGGCTGCAATACCGTATACCTTACCCCGGTTTTTAAATCGGTATCCAATCATAAATATGACATAAGCGATTATTTTTCCGTGGATTCCCAGTTTGGAAGCAATGATGACCTGAGAGAGCTGATTGATGAGGCACATGCAAGGAATATGAAAATTATTCTTGATGCTGTTTTTAATCACTGCAGCGAAAACATTCATCAGTTCAGGGATGTGCTTGAAAAGGGGAGAAGTTCACCTTATTTTGACTGGTTCATAATAAACGGTGACGGGGTTAACGGGGAACGTGACAATTACGAGATGTTCGCCTACTGCAAATATATGCCTAAGCTTAATACGTCCAATGAAGAGGTACAGGAATTTCTTATCAGGACGGGCTGCTATTATATAGAAGAATATCATATTGACGGCTGGAGACTGGATGTTTCGGATGAAGTGAGCCATGATTTCTGGAGAGCCTTCAGAAAGGCAGTTAAGAAAATTAATAAAAATGTCGTATTAATCGGAGAAAACTGGCATGACGCATATACCAACTTAAGAGGCGAACAGTATGACAGCATAATGAATTATTCGTTTACGAAAGCCTGCCTTGACTATTTTGCTTTCGGAACATCAGATGCCATGCATTTTGCATGGAAGCTGAATGAAATTCTTATGAGAAATTCCGACACTGTCAACAATATGATGCTGAATCTTCTTGACAGCCATGATACACACAGATTTTTCAGTGAGGTTGACGAAAATAAATTTAAAATGAAGGCGGCACTTGCACTCCTGTTTCTGTTCCCCGGAACGCCATGCATATATTACGGCACCGAAATACTTATGCCCGGAGGCTATGAGCCGGACTGCCGCAGGTGCATGGACTGGGAAAAGGCCGGTAATTCTGCAGAATATTTTGAGATTTCGGAATTTATGCGTAAGCTGTCATTGCTCAGGACAGATTACGGACTTCCGGACGGCAGAACTGCAATATACGCTGAAAACGGGATTTTTATATTAGAAAAGACAATGCAGGACAATGTCATAAAACTGTTGATTAATAATACTGATAATGCAGAAAGCGGAATTGAACCTTACAGCTTCAGAATTATGTTGAATGAAAGGGTGTTTATATGAAATTCAGAAAAATTATATCTGTCATGCTTGCGGCAGGAATGATTGCCGGAACGGCAGGATGTGCCGCAGATAAAAATGTATCGGAGGACGAAGGAAGCAGTGGCGAAGAGATAATCATAAGGGTACTTGAAAATGATACAGCCAAGAAGGAAGGATATCTTCAGGAGCTTCTTGATGCATTTAATGAGAAATATAAGGATAAGGGAATAAGGGCTGTTGATGCCAACATGGATGAATATACGGACCTTGCAGTCAACGGACCCTACGGGTACGGACCTGACATACTGTATCAGGCTAATGACAAGCTGATGACCTATGCCGAGGATAAGCATATACTGCCGCTTAATATAGAGGATTTTGACTGTTATGAATATGTTCCTGAGGAAGCATGGGATGCATATAAGATAATCGTGGACGGAAATACATATTATTGCGGAGTGCCGGTCAACATACAGGAGCCAATGCTCTTTTACAGAGAGGATATGCTGCCGGAAAACTGGGAAACAGACTGGGATGACAATAAGAACGGAACACCTGATTTCTTTGAAAACTGGAATGATTTATATGCTTATTCCGCATATATAAGAGAGAACAGTCCGGACAGGTATGGGTTTATGGCATCCATGAATAATCTGTATCTTGTGTCGCCGTTCATGCTGTCATACGGCTCGTACATATTTGGTGAAAATGAAGACGGAAGCCTCAATGCTGCAGACATAGGTTTTGCAGAGGGCAATGCGGCACTCGGCCTTTCGGCATTAAAACAGATGTCATCACTTATGTATAAGGGATGTATTGATGATACCATTACATATAACAGGTATGAAAAGGTTGCTGACGGAACGTATTTTTGTGCGGTTTCGACGCCGGATACATACAGTCTTTTTCTTGAAAAACTGACGACATATTATGAAACGGAAGAGTCGCTTGGAACGGCAGAAGCCACAAAAAAGGCGGAAGAAAATCTTAAAATGACTGAGCTTCCTGCACATATGCCTGCCGATGGTGATTTGAACAGTGATTCCGGAGATTATGTAAGCACGATAGTCATGGGTGGTGTAAACGGTTACGGAATCAGCTCTTACACTAAGCACAAAGATGCCTGTATTGAATTTGTGAATTTCGCAACAGGCTACGAAATGATTAACCGCAGAACCGAACTTTTAGGAATTGCTCCTGTACGTTCAGATGTTGCGGAAAACACTGACGGAACGGCGGAGACTATTTTCAAGAGCCTTGAAGAGGGCAGAATATATCTTATGCCTTCCATAAAGGCAGTGGACCAGATATGGGTTCCGGTGCATACAATCATGGCAGATGTTGCAAAGGATGCATTCAGGAAGGATGACGGCGAGACCGAAAAGTATGTTTCCAAACAGGATTTTCAAAAGGCACTTGAAACAGCATCAAAAAATATATATGATGCAATATTTGTACTGGCAGATTAGAAGGGAATACACATATGGAAAAGAAAAAATTTCCGTTTAAGGTCGCCGCATCCATGGCAGTCATGGGAACGGGTCAGCTTATGTACAGACAATATGTAAAAGGAATTGCGTATCTGTCCGTATTTGCAGCCATGGTTGTGTATATGGTGAAGACGGGCATAAGGGATATTGCAGGCTTTTTTACACTCGGTACCGTCAAGGCGGATCCGTGGCTGGGCACGGAAGGTGACGATTCCGTAATGATGATGCTTCGCGGAATACTTGCATTCATAATCATTTTTTTATATATCATAATTCACATATCCAATATAAGAGATGTTAAGCAGTGTGAAATCAACTGTCGTGAAGGCAGGAAGAACATAAGCATTTTCAAAGCGGCAGGACGTTTTCTTGACAGAAAATTTTATGTTGTGGCACTGGCTGTCCCTGTGGCAGGTGTACTTATTTTTAATGTTCTGCCGATAATTTTTATGATACTCATTGCTTTTACCAATTACGGCGGTGACATAATTCCGCCGGAGCTGGTTGACTGGATCGGACTTGATAATTTTAAAAAGATTTTTTCACTTTCCGAAGTGAAGACGACCTTTTTGAAAATATTCGGCTGGAATATTATATGGGCTCTGCTTTCCACATTCATAAATTATTTCGGGGGACTCGGGCTTGCACTGCTTCTTAACAAAAAGTGCATAAAAGGCAAAACCTTCTGGAGGGCATTTCCGATACTCGCATATGCGGTTCCGGGATTCATAACACTGATTGCCTTTAAGTTCATGTTTTCATACGGCGGTCCTGTTAATTATTATATAACCGCCGCAGGCGGAAGTGCCGTCGGATTCCTTGATATGGATGCAGGAATCAGGGCAAAAATAATCGGACTTTTTGTTAATGCATGGACGTCAGTTCCTACGTCGATGCTGCTTGCGACCGGTATTCTGTCAAATATGAATACGGAGCTGTATGAGGCGGCGTCCATTGACGGTGCCGGAAGGTGGAAACAGTTCAAGAAGATTACACTTCCGTTTGTCGTTTTTTCCACGACGCCGGTGCTGATTACAAGCTTTGTAAATAACTTTAATAATTTCGGAGTGTTTTACTTTCTCCGCGGCGGCCTGTATATGGATGGCTATTTTCTTGCAAGTGATACGGACCTTCTCATTAACTGGCTGTATAATCTGTCAATAGACAATACATATTACGGTATCGGAGCGGCAGTGAGTCTGATTATTTTTGTAATTACATCAGTTATATCACTTTCCGTATATGTAAGAAGCGCAGCTTTTAAAAAGGAGGACACCTTCCGATGAAAAAGAATGTATTAGAAACGGTAATTACATATATTATACTTATAGCGGTGTGTTTTGTGTTTTTCTTTCCTGTCCTCTGGCTTATACTTTCGTCCTTTTCAAAAAGCGGTTCAATTTATGACCTGGACGGATTTTTTCCTAAGATGTACAGCCTTAACGGATATATTAAGCTGTTTACGGATACAAGAATGTATGATTATCCGAACTGGCTGAAGAATACTCTGTTTGTTGCCATATGTTCAAGCCTGATAGGAACGACACTTGTCATTCTTACTGCATATACGATAAGCCGTTTTCAGTTCAGAAGCAAAAAGATACTTATGAAATCCACGCTTGTTCTCAGTATGTTTCCAAGCTTCATGGGAATGACGGCGGTATACCTCTTAATGGTTAATTTTGGGCTGATTAACAGACTGTGGAGCCTGATTCTCATATATTCTGCCGGTGCACCGATGGGATATCTGGTGCAGAAGGGGTATTTTGATACCATATCAAATTCCATATATGAAGCGGCAAGGATTGACGGAGCAGGAAATTTCAAGGTATTCACATCCATAACGCTGCCTCTGTCCAAGCCTATTATTGTATATACGGCGCTTACGCAGTTTGCATGGCCGTGGAGTGACTTTATACTTCCTAACCTTCTGTTAAAAAATAAAGATTTATGGACGGTTGCGGTCGGACTTATGCATCTTGATGAAACAGAATTTACAAGATTTGCGGCAGGTGCAATATTTATAGCGGTACCTATTGTGGCACTATATTTTGCACTTTCAAGATTCCTTATCACCGGAGTAAGTGCCGGAGCCGTAAAAGAATAAAATTGTTATATCTCCTCTGTAAGAATAAAGCGGAGCAGGCCCTCATTTTTGAGAGACCTGCTCCGCTTTGCTGCACCGGTACTCAGTTTTCATCCGTAAGATGCAGGAGTGACTGCATTATATCAGATATGCCGTTAATGATTTCGGCATTGTTTTCTTCTGCATTCATTGTCTCAGTTGCGCTTGCGTATACCTCCTCTGAAACTCCTGATATACGCTGGACGGAGTCTACAATAACAAGATTGGCATCACGAAGCTCCTTAACCGTATTGACAAGACCTGATATATTTTCCCGGACGGACAGCGTATTGGTACGTATATTTTCAAAGCTGTCAACTGCATTTACGGCTGCCGTTTTTTCTGCATTGATTCCTTCAATCATCTGACGGATAACGGTAACCACTTCATTAATTGAATGTGAAATATCTGATATAAGCTGTGTAATGCTCACGGTTGCACTTTTCGTCTGTGATGCCATATTGGAGATTTCGGTTGCCACAACCGAAAAACCGCGTCCGGCTTCTCCTGCTCTTGCCGCCTCTATGCTTGCATTCAGTGCAAGAAGACTTGTCTGTGAGGTTATACCGTTAATGAGTTCTATGATTGAATTCATTTCTTTAATGTATTCATTAAGATTATTAAGCTTGTCGGCAACCTCCGTTCCGTTGCTGACTGATTCATCAACCTGTGAGGCAAGCACTTCAATATCCTGTCTGCCGGTGTCTATTACGGAAAGTGTAAGATTCATGCTTTCTGCAATGTAGTCGGCAACCTCCGTTGTATTATCAACACGTGTCTGTATTGCCTCGGTCTGAAGAAGCTGATCCTGTACGGCTTCAGTGGTATCACCGATGCCTAAGGTGACATGTTCCATGTTATCTCTTGTGCCGGCGGATGCTTCCCTGAGCTTCTCAAGGTGGAGGTTCATGTCCTCAATTCCTTTGCGTGTTTCTTCCGAAACTCTTGAAATGTTCTTCAGCACTTCCTCGACCTGTTCGCGTGCATCACGTATGTTCTTTAATTTATGCGAATTGTTGGCATTGAGAACTGAGGACGCAATGCATGAATACAGCGTTACCAGCACCGTTGTGATAACCTGTATGGCTGCTGATGCAATTCCCTGATAACCTAATTTTCCGGTTTTACAGCCGATTATTACGGCGGCAACACACTCGATAATTACGCCGACATTGATTTTGACGGAGTATGCTATATCATTATATACTGCAATAACAATAATCATTGGAACAACGAACAGGAAAAACATATTGTTGGCGGATGTAAAAAGAAAGTATGTATAGAACAGTGCGTATCCGTATCCTACAAAATGCTTAATCATTGTTGATTCGCGGTTTCTGCACCAGCAGATTACCTCGCCTGCAACGGGAGCAAGTCCCAGAATGAGTGCGGCAATTATATGCCATACGGCTCTGCCGAGGGTGATTGTCTGCATTATGCTGAGACAGCACATTATAAGTGCGTCTGAGCCGTGGGCAATCATTGCAAAACGATTATTGCGGGCAAATTCTGTTAATTCTCTTTTGTTCATAAATGTTCTCCTTGAGGTGCATATACTTATAAAAGTATTTTATCATATAAAGTTACATTGGGTAAATATTTTATTTTATCTATTCATGTTAATAATTATAAAAGACGTAGGAAACCGACAATAGTCGAATGAAAGGACCTTGTCGGGGTTGACGTAATTCAGAAATGTATTATATAATATACATTATTTAGAAAAAGGGGGCTAATATGGCTTATTCAGATAAAATCGGACAATATACGGTTGATAAGGTACATCTGTGTTATGAGAATGATGCGATAGACAAGGAGCTTTTTCAGGAATACGGATGCAATATGGGATTAAGGGATATTAACGGTAAGGGTGTATTGACGGGACTTACCAATATATCGGAAATAGATGCCTTCCGTGAGGTGGACGGAGTGAAGGTGCCGTGTGACGGAGAACTGTATTACAGGGGATATAATGTTAAGGACCTTGTAAACGGTAATGTCGGCAATAAGTATGTTTTTGAAGAGGCGGCATATCTTCTTTTATTCGGTGAGCTTCCTACGGAAAAGGAACTTTCTGCTTTCCGTGAGATAATAACGGAAAGCATGGAGATGCCTACTAATTTCACAAGAGACGTTATTATGAAAGCACCGAGTAACGATATAATGAATTCAATGACAAGAAGTGTTCTTACGCTTGCTTCTTATGACAGACAGTCGGGAGACCTTGACGTGCGTAACGTTCTGAGGCAGAGCATACAGCTTATAAGTGTATTCCCTATGCTTGCAGTATATGCATACCACGCATACAATCATTATGAAAAGGATGGAAGCATGTATATACACCGCCCTAATCCCGAGTTATCCATTGCAGAGAATTTTTTAAGAATGTTAAGACCGGACATGAGCTATACCGAGCTTGAGGCCAAGGTACTTGATGTGGCACTTTTACTTCATATGGAGCATGGAGGAGGGAATAACTCTACATTTACAACGAGGGTTGTTACATCATCGGGCTCGGATACATATTCTTCAATAGCTGCAGCACTTTCATCACTGAAAGGAAAGAAGCACGGTGGGGCCAATATAATGGTAATGAAGATGATGGAGAATATCAGGGCCAATGTTAAGGACTGTGAAGACGAGGAAGAAGTGAGGGCATATCTTGACAGGATTCTCAATAAGGAAGCTTTTGACGGAAAAGGACTTATTTATGGCATGGGTCATGCCGTATATTCGCTGTCTGACCCGAGAGAGGTGATTTTTAAAGGATATGTTGAACGCCTTGCGAAGCACAAGGGCAGGGATAAGGATATGCATTTTTATAATATTGTTGAAAAGAATGCAATAGAGCTTATTACCGGTAAGAGGAAGATATATAAGGGAGTAAGTCCGAACGTGGATTTTTACAGCGGTTTTGTATATGATATGCTTGATATACCGGTTGAACTGTTTACGCCGCTTTTTGCAATAGCAAGAATTGTCGGATGGAGTGCCCACAGAATAGAAGAACTGGTATCTGTCGATAAGATAATTCGTCCGGCGTACAAAAGCCTTGTAAGTAAAAAAGAATATGTGGAGCGTGACAGACGCTGATTATATTGAGAAGCCCGGTTTTGCCGGGCTTTCTTTTAAATGATGTTTGAATATGTCATAACAGCTGTTATGGCATATTCGACTGAAAAATACAAAAAAATCCAAAAAATGGTTGATATGATACGGATGATATGCTACATTGTTTCTGTCATTGATCGGTGATATGAATAAAAATAAGACGGATTGAGAGGAAGAATAATGAAATTAAACAATTCTTAATCATTGTCGAGAGCACTCTTATGGGTGTATGTGCGGCAATATATTCTTTAGCTTCAAACATTTTCCCATAATGAGCAATATTTTAGAACCGGTGTTGTAATGACACTGTATATGCATTGTATCTCATTATACGTATTAACACCTGAGTAATATGACAGCGTATATGCCGGATATGATTATGCGTAATGAGGATTTTTTACAAATGCATGAGAAAAAAATTTAATAAAAGAGGAGAAAACATATGATAAAACATTTGAAGAAAGTTATATTAACTGTCCTCGTATTACAGATGCTTCTGGTATTGCTTTCAGGATGTCGTAAATCTAATGAAGATGTAGAACTTGAATTTTGGGGCGGAGATATACCCAGATATTCCTTATGTATTGAAGAAAATAAAGAAAATGGATTTTCATGTCCGGTTATTATGAACAAACGTGTTAAAAGTATAACCTTTAACGGGTTTGTATCCGATAACAATGAACTGATATCGGTTGAAGCGGACATAGATGTTGACGATTATAAAGTATATAACGGATATTATATTTACTATGTATTATTAGATGTTATGTGTGAAAGCTATGATGAAGCAATAGACGTTAATATTAATAAATTATTTCTTGAAATCGACGGTCAGCTTGTGGAGTACGTGACACCATATATTAATATAAAAAATACAACTTATTATTGTGAAAACAAAAACTGTCAGGTGGAGGACAATGCAATTTTTATCAGCGGTGGTTTTACCGGTATCTACGGTTATGTTCCTAATGAGAAAAGAAGACTTGATTTAATGGTCAGCGGGAATAAGGACATGAAAATAAAAAGCTATGAGCTGACTGATTATTTGGAAATAAAAGACTTAGAAGCAAACGGAAATCGAATTGACAGTAATAATATAGACATTGACGCAAAAAAAGATCAGGATATTGATTTTGAATACTTACTGAACTTTAAGGAAAATGTATTTGAAGACAATATTATAAGGGTATCACAGGTTATTATTTATGAACATGATGGTCAGGATTATCTGTGGGTATATACACCGGGGGTATATATATGGAAGGATTATATGGATTACGGCAACATCAAAAGATATATTGATGCTTTATAAGGAGAGTGTATGTTAAAAAAATTGGATTACTTATGTTTATGGGAATTATTATGGCACTCTGTTCATATTCCATATATTTGATGTATAAGTCAGATACAAATTATAAAGTAACATTGGAAGAAGATATTATTCTTTCGGGCACTGATGATGAAATATACATGGTAACACGTGAAGATATTGTTCAGTCTCTTAATGTTCTTGGCAGTGTTATGCCGGTTTATGCAGAAGAAATGGTTGATGTGTATATTGAAGGAAAACCGGCGGACGTAAGTAAATATGTTAAGAAGGGCGACACAATAGACAAAGGAACGGTTTATGCCTCATATAACGGAAAAGAGTACAAGGCTGACAGTAAAATGTATTGTGTGGAAATAACTGATTATGCAGATGGCATTAAGTTTGAATTTATGGATTACGGTAAATTATTTATTGAAATAAAAATTCCCGAAAAGTATGCTGCGGAATCGCTTTATAATAAGGAAATTACCGTTACCTGTAACGATAGAGTCTTTTCGGGAAATATATCATTTCTAAGCGGATATTGTGTCGACGGCTTTGTTAATACAAAAATTGTATATAATAGTGAAGAAATACTTTTAAGACCCGGAACGGAATGCAGTGCCAATATAATAATTCAGCAGAAAGAAAACGTAACGGCGGTACCGTTAGAATATGTAATATATTCGGAGTATGAAGACAAATACAGACTGCTGGTCGTAGAAGGAGAGAAAACAATAAGCAGAACCGTCGAAGTCGGAATTATAGGGGATAAAATGGTTGAAGTAATCTCAGGAGTCAGCGAGAACGACTGCATCAGCCTTCCGAGAGATGAAATGTCATTAAAATATTATTTGAATAACAGTCAGGGAGTATCAGAATGATTGAACTGTGCAATGTGAGAAAAACCTTTGACGGAAAGAGATATGTACTGGATGGGTTAAATATAAAGTTTCATAAAGGAGAGTATGCACAGATTATAGGGGAATCGGGAGCCGGAAAAAGTACACTGCTGAATCTCATAGGGCTGCTGGACAGACAATATGAAGGAGAAATCCGTATTGACGGCAGAAATGTGTCAAAACTGCGTGATGACGGTATCAGTGGTATAAGGTCAAAAAATATGGGCTTTATATTTCAGGCATACAATCTTGTAAGCCACATGACGGCCATTGAAAATATATATATGCCGTTATTGTACTCCAAGGAAAAAATGGATAAGGAGTATGCCGCAAGGATTGATGAACTTACCGAAAGACTGGGTATAAAGCAGCTTGCCGATGTTCCTGTACAGTTTTTATCCGGTGGTGAAAAGCAAAGGGTTTCAATAGCCAGGGCGTTATCGTTAAACCCCAATATAATACTTGCGGATGAGCCTACGGGAAATCTGGATACAAATAACAGCAGCGTAACGTTTAACATTTTAAAACAGCTTGCCGGAGAGGGAAAGACCGTAATACTTGTTACCCATAATTTACATGATGAATTAGGGACAGACAGAATACTGACATTGCGGGACGGGGTGTTGACATGAAAAAAATATTATTATATTTAAGGTTAAACATCCTGTATATGTTTAGAAATAAAACAAGGTTTCTCCTTACGCTTACGGGAATAACCTCGGATTGTTTGTTTATCTGCTTGGAAATGCAGCTGTGGACGGTTATATTAACAGTTTGTATAAGGAAGCCTGTAATTTTGATGAAAACAGTTTTCTTGTGTATGATGAAGAGGGCAGGATAATAGAAGAAATACAGAACTATGATGATAATCTGTCTGTTGGCAGATGCAACATTATAGGAAGCGCATATACTGTCAATAGGGATTATCAATACAAGAACATTGAGGTAATCAATTCGGTAAATCTCATAGGATTAGATGCCGGCATATCAGATACGGCAATTCCTTATATCGGAGATGAATATATATCACTGGCAAGAGCAGAGATTCTTTATGGCGCGGATTTCTCGGAAGAAAATATAAAAAAAGGCGATAATTGTATAATTATCGAAAGAAGCACTGCTATATTCTGGTTTCAAAAAGAAAATGCGGTAGGGGAGTATTTAGATGTAATATCTCCGGACGGATATGACAGGTTTGTTGTAGTGGCAGTAATAGAAGATTTGCCTTCAAGACGCAGCATGAATTTAGAATTTAATAAGCTGCTGGAACAGGGTAATACCGTAAAATACAGCAATACGTCCGTTGCATACACGACATATAATTATGTCAATAATATGGGAGAAGAAAGCAGTACTGAAGAAAGATATATTGTGAATACGGGATTGCTGCAGGATGGTGATATTGACAGTCTGATTGATGAGCTGAGCGAAAAATCCGTTGTTTATGACATTAATGCGGGCATTGTTTCACAGAATCGGCTTGTTAAAGAAGTAAGGAATCTGGAAATAAAAATACATGGATTTATTAATGCAATAATAGTTGTACTGATTGTGATATCCGGTTTTATGATAGTTACAATTTATATTTTTTCGGTAAAAGAAAGAACATATGAAATAGGAATCAGGCGTGCACTGGGAGCTTCCGAAACAGATATTGTCTGTCAGTTTATAATAGAAGGAATAATTACGGCACTGGCAGCAGGGTTTGTGACATTGTTTTTCGGTGTTATTATCTGCAATCTGGCAACATCATATCTTATTGGACATTTATATATGGAAATAAGACTGATACTGAGCGGAAAGCTTATACTGTCCATGTTCGGTATTTCCATATTGCAGGGAATTGTATTCTGCTTTATACCGGCACTTACGGCATCCAAAATACGTCCGACGGAAGCTATACGATGGGATTAAGGAGTTGAAACAGCATGAAGAAACTTATACATTCAAAAGCATTTATTGTTATATCCGTATTGATAGTGCTTATAGGCACATTGGCAGGACTGTTTACATATCAGACCCGTTATGGAGTCAAGGGATATGACATCACAATGTGGATATCAGAGATTGAACAGGAAGAGCTTGATGAACTCATTAAGTATTATTCTGATCCGGATGATGATACATGGGTGTATTTCCGTACGGAGGACAGATTTCCATCGGATATTGCAGATGATTATCGCGAGATATATGTGTTTGTGGATTTTGAAAATAAAAGTTTCCTTGAGTATGATATAACAGGCTGCTACATAGAATATAACGGAAATGAGTCAATGTTGAGTTATGCATATCCGTTCGACGTTAGTGTTGAAACATTATATTCAAGAGTTGTCAGTGAAAATGTCGGATGTTTTATGTGTCTCATGTACTGTCCGGGAATGGATGATGAAGCGATTGCAGAACATCTCAAGGAATATAAAATAACGGTTTACATGAGCAACAGGATAGCAAAAAATATTAAATATTCATATGATTTAAGCGAACATGCGGTGGTTACTACACCGTACAATCCATATTATGGTCAGGAGTAAAATTATGTTATTAAAAGCTGAAAATATATCAAAGAGTTTTTATCTCGGTGACAATGAAATAAAGGTACTGGACAACATTGATTTTTCTGTTGACGAGGGAGAAAAGGTTGCGGTTCTCGGACCATCTGGAACAGGTAAAAGCACGCTTCTCAACGTATTAAGCGGACTTACGAAATGTGATTCGGGAAAGCTTTTCTTTGAGGGCAAAGAAATGTCAGCGATGAAAGCATCCAAGCTGACAGACCTGCGTCTTAACAGCTTTGGCTTTATTTTTCAGGCATACCACCTGATTTCAACACTTACCGTGTCTGATAATATTCTGGTTCCGGTTCTTGCAAAAAAACAAAAACCGGATATGGAAAGAATAAAGGACATATGCGAAATACTTAATCTCAGTCACAGGATGAATCATCTCCCGCACCAGCTGTCCGGAGGAGAAATGCAGCGTGTGGCAATAGCACGTGCCATTGTCGGAACTCCGCGGATAATTTTTTCTGATGAAGCAACGGGTAATCTTGATGAAGAAAACAGCAGGAGCGTGATGGAACTGCTTAACCGGTGCTGTGAAGAGTATGGAATCGCACTTGTGTATGTAACACATGATGAATCGCTGACACGTTATGCTGACAGCGTGAGAAGATTTACATCAGACAAAAAAATCGTTTAAGGGGTGATTATGATGGTACACGGAATAAGCTCTTTAATCGGCAAGTCCTTCAGGCGGAATTTGAAGCCCGGAGTATTGCTTTTTTTTGTTACTGTATTCAGTATGGCATTTATGCTGTCATATGTGGGTTACAGAGAAATTTCAACCGAAAAAAATATAAGACAGGGATATGAAACATACGGTTCATACCGGTTGTATATATATGATGTTTCGCATCAGACTGCACGGGAAATGGCAGATGATACTCAGCTGAATAAAACAGCCGTGTTATATACGGATTATACGGAAGACAGAACAGGAAGAATAATATATGCATCAGAGGATGTTTTCGGATTATCTGATATTGAACTTGTCAGCGGAAGATTTCCGGAAACTGAAGACGAAATACTGTGCGAACAGGATTATCTTAACCGGTGCGGGCTGTCGTATGAAGAAGGAAAATTGTTGAAAATTACGCTTGACGGCAGGGATTACAGTGTAACGGGGATTATACGCAGCAATGAATACCTGAGTTACGTGGGCATATATAGGACTGACTTTATCATGAATTATGATGCCTGTGAAAAAAATACCGGTATGTCCGGAAATTTTTATTCTGTTTTATGTATGACCGACAGAAGTCTGACAGCGGAAAAAGAGCGCTTAATGCATACATATCATCTTGATGAAAAGAATATATCTTACAATGAAGATGCCCTTGCGTATGCGGGAATTAATGCTGAAGGCAAAACTACGGATATATTTTTAGGTACATGTGACGCCATGCTTTATGTGATAATAATATTCATGGTGATTCTGTTTGTGTCAATATTTACGCTTATGAGCAGGAATAACATAAAAAATGCTGCAATTTATAACGCATTGGGTATACAGGGAAGAAAAATGACCGGCGCTGTTCTGATGATGCTTATAATGCTGTTTCTGCCGTCAGGCATTGTACTGTCAGCTACAGGTGCGGTTATTACTTCATCAGTTCTCGGAGCAGCTCCTGTTATGAAATTTATTGCTAAGGCCGGAAGGATTGTGATACCTTACATTGCAGGATGTATCACATTTTCGGCAGTCGGTTTTGCAAAAATGCTGCCGCATGATACGGCAGGCGCACTTTCGGGTGCGAATGACATTGACAGAAGAAAGAGAAGGAAAAAAACATATAAGATTTCAGTGTCTGAATATAAGCTTCCGTTTCTGCAAATGGCAAAGCTCAATATGTCAATGCGTTCCGGAAAATATGTAATGTCACTTTTCGGACTTGTTGCGGCGATGGTATTTACTTCGCTATTTATGTATGTCTCACATTATATTTACAGGGACAGTGGGGAATACCGGTATGATTACAGGGTGGATTATTCGTATTCGTCCTTTGCGGATCAGATTGACGGAACGGAAGCAAACCATATTAAATATGAAGAAATGAAAAAAAACAGCGGGATGTTTGAACTATTTCCTTTTTTTGCCCAGACATACAGTCTTGAGGTAAAGAAATCGGATTTATCCGCAGAGTTTGTAAAATATCTGAAAAACAGTGATGCACAGAGTGCGGTTGAGCTTGACCATATAGATGACAGGCTGTATACTGCCGGCTTTTTTGTCATTGGTGCTGATGAAGAAATGTTAAGACATACATATGAGCTTGAAGGGGAGTCATGTATTTCATTGGATGATGATGAATGTATCATCGTTAAGCATGTAAAGACTCCGGACGGAGCAGGATTTGAAACAGGGATAGAGAAAGGGGACCGGCTTGTTATCGGATTTGTCGGCAGTGATGAGAAAAAGGAACTCAATGTAAGGGAGACCGTAACGGAAATTAATCTTCCGTTAGAGGACAGTAATTATCTTCCGGTAATTATTGTTAACATGAATTTATTTTCGAGGATATCCAATTACAGATATAATTATCCACAGTATCTGTATTTTAATTCAGATGAGGATTATGAAAGCATCATGGAATTTTTCAAGGGCTGTTCCGATATGTCCGTATCGGATCTGTCATGGGAAAAAGCAGAAATCAGGAAACAGAAAAATATGATCAGCACCGTTGTATATTCGGGAAGTGCTCTTCTTCTTGCCATACTTATCGTAAATACGTTAGTAAGCTATATTGATAAGTTCAGGCAGAACCGCAAACAGGTTGCCGTCATGAAGGCAATGGGAGTTGATGATGACAGACTGCTGCTGTTTATGTCTTATGAATATATAATAACCACTGTAACGGCAGTTATTGCAGGTACCGGTCTGTCGCTTGCAGGCTGTTATATTGCACATTTTTACATACGGACGCTTATCAGCTCATTTTTGTTTGAAATACTTCCTTATGTATTCATTATTCCGGCATGCAGTATTGTTGCCGTAACGGTAATAATGGTATTTATATTCAGAAAAATTAACGGACGGATGGACATTGCGGAATGTCTCAGTAAAGAATAAAAGTGTAAAATATGCCGGTTATCAGCCATTTGGAAGATAGCCGGCATATTTGTATAATTGACCGTTTAGTAATAAAAACGTTGACATAAATAATACATTTTAGTATAATAGCAGACTTAGGAAAGAATTGATGTGGAAAGGGAACTTAACATGGTTAATGAAGATAAGAATAAGTTAAACATCAGTTATTCAAGGGATTACAGACATCTGGACAGGAACCTGACTGCTTATGTGCTGCAGATTGTTCTGGTGCTTGTTCCAATGGTGGTCGCCTTTTTGTTTTTGTATAACGGCCTGTCACATTTTATGGCACGTTATGCCGCGGACATACTTGAGAGAATAACCGGTGATGTCACAGGAATAAGGGAGGCTGATTTCCTGCCGGTATTCGGAGGTGTGTACTGTGTGGAAATGGAAGGTAAGACTCCGTCTTTCATAATGTCATTTCTGAGTGTTATAGTTACGCTTGTTCTTATTATAATATGCTCGCGTATCAAAAGTGATAAAAAGCCTGTTATGATATTTTTAACCATAGCCCTGTATATACATCTTATATCATCGATATATTTTGTTGTGGCTGATGCGGCCGGATTTCCGTATGATCTTAATGAGTATTCTTCATTTTATATGAAGCAGCAGATTGTTGCATGGCTCATGATAATGGTTATATACTGGCTTACCACTTCCCTGATAACGAGGGTTGCCGTTTTGAGAATCTCATCATTTTTTATACTCGGCTGTATTTCATTCCTGTTTGGATTCGTGAGATATATATTATATCTGTTCATAATTGCTAAAGCATCATATCTTTTTATGGCAGTGCTGTATTTTTCTTTCGGTATACTTTTTGATTTCATGATAATGGTGGGAGTGTATTCAGTGTTTATGAAGTATGCAAGCAGAAAGTTTAAAAGTATGGAAGTGGAGGGAGTATGGAAATGGTCATAAAGATTTTGCACGGATATTTAATTTTCACGGCTGTACTGATGATAATATATGCAGTCAGACATTTCAGGTTTACATATAACAGACTCTTTTCAAGGCAGAGGGTATCATACAGGGATATATATGACAGTGATTTACCAAGGGTTACGGTTATGGTACCCATGCATAATGAAGAGGCAGTGGTTACCAATGTGATGGAGTCGCTGCTGAAATGTGATTATGACATGGATAAATTTGAAATAATTGCGATAGATGACCATTCCGAGGACAGAACGGCTGAGATAGTGGATTCTTATCATGAAAAGTATCCTTTTATTAAAGTCATACACCGTCGTGGCGAGGGTGAGAGAGGCAAGCCGGTAGGACTTAATGATGCACTGCAGATTGCCACGGGTGAAGTAATTGTTGTATTTGATGCAGATTACAGACCGTCAAAGAACCTTATTAAAAAGCTTGCATCAGCTTTTAAGGACCCTAAGGTGGGTGCGGTAATGGGCAGGGTTATTCCGATTAATGCGAAGAAGAATCTGTTAACGGTTCTCCTTAACCTGGAGCGTTCGGGCGGATATCAGATTGACCAGCAGGCAAGATATAATCTGAGACTTCTTCCGCAGTACGGCGGAACGGTCGGAGGATTCAGAAAGAGCTTCATGCTTGCTACGGGCGGATTTGACACCAAGGTACTTGCAGAGGATACCGAGCTGACATACAGACTTTATTCCGAAGGCTGGAATGTCGTATATGACAACAGTGCGGAGTGTTATGAAGAATCACCGGAAACATGGCAGGTCAGGGGAAAACAGATAAGAAGATGGTCAAGAGGACATAACGAAGTATTGTTTAAGTATTTTTTTAAGTTCCTTTTTTCACGGAAAATTAAGGCGCGAGAGAGAATAGACGGTATGCTGCTTCTTCTGGTTTATGCGGTCCCTTTTCTCCTTGCTGTTGCACAGATAGACTGTCTCATACTGTTCTTTATGGGCAGGATGAGTATACTGGCAGGATGGGGTGTCATGCTTGCTGTGGGTATGTACAATGCATGGGGTAACTTTGCTCCGTTTTTTGAAATCGGTGCAGGTGCTTTCATTGACGGCATGGAAGAGGATATGCTTGCACTTCCTCAGCTCTGTTTCAGCTTTTATTTTTATATGTGGTACATATCGCTTGGATTTATTGATGCTGTTGTGGACCGTATAACCAACAGAAAAGTCAAGTGGGCGAAGACTAAGAGAAATAATGATAATGACGGAAGCGGCGGAACATTAGAAGAGGAGAATTAGGATGATTCCATTGATTATAGTTTGTATTATATTTATACTGCTTTTTATTTTTCCCTTTATGCTTTCTAAGAGGATTAAATATAATGCAGGTACGGAAAAGTCACTGATGGTAAAAAATGATAATGTAAAAGATGCCAGATATTTTTCCAATTCATTCAGACAGCTTATGGCAGGTGTTGAACCGGTAAAAATTCCGGAAAACGGTCAGAGCGTTGTGGAAACCGTGAGACTGTCCAAGAGTGAAAAAATTATTTTCTGGAACGGCAGAGAGCCGCTTGGCGAAAAAGTCAAAAACATATGTTACATCAGCAACAAAGCGGAATTTAAGGTTAAAACCGTTTTTGAAAAGGAAATCTATGCAGCTGACAGCGTTGAGTTTGCAGGAAATACCGTGCTGCGTGCCGTTGCCGGCGAGAAGAATGTGATTATCGGAGAAAATTCAGAGATACAGAGATGGGCGGACGGCAAGCTGTTTACAGTCATAAAAAAGGGAACCAATGCCGGAAAAAGCGTATCATCAGGTGAAAGGCTCATAATTGAACCTCATTGCAGATTTAAAAGACTGTATGCTCCGGTAATTGAAATGAGAAACTATGTCCGTGTAAGCGACAGTCCGTGTGATGAGATGTTAATCAACAGAGAAGCCCCTGTTTACATGAAAATTAAAAGAGATATACGGCAGGTTGGAAGAGAACAGGAATTTAAGCATACGATAATAACAGGTTATGATCTGACCATTGAAGCAGGTGCGGTCGTATATGGGGACCTGAAATCGGATGGAAGCATACATATAAAGAATAATACCGTGATTACCGGTAATGTATTTGCTGACGGATGCATAATTATCGAGCAGGGGGTAAAGATTCTGGGCAATGTTTTTGCTTCTGAAAATCTTTACATAGGTCCGGATGTTACGATTGGTAAAACAGGAAGGATTAAATCAGCAATATCAAGGGTAAGCATGGTTATTACCGAGGGCACGATAATATACGGGTATGTCGGATGTGAAAATGTCGGAGAGATTATTGAACGCAGTGATTTTGCCGGTGTGGTTGAAGTATCCGAAAATGTAATAATTGATGAAAAAGATATCGTTGTAAATAAGAATGCCGGATTGTTTGAGGGTATAAAGTGCAATATATCGGCTGACGGCTTTCTGAATCTTAATAATCTTGAGAATTATGAGCAGACGGATTATTATGCTTTTAGAAACAATGACAAACTGACGAAGGTAAAATTTCCTGACGGAGCAGCAGAGATTAAAAACAGCATGTTTTATGACTGTGACATGCTCGAAACGGTAATTATTCCTGAAAGCGTGGAAAGAATAGGCGATTATGCCTTCTTTGGGTGTGCAAATCTAAAAAATATTATTTTTGAAGGAAACAGCAGACTCAGGGAAATTGGAGATTACTGTTTTGCAAAGTGTAAATCGCTTGACATGGGTATGCTGCCTGAAGTGGAAAGTACCGGATATGCAGCCTTTTGGAAAGAAGAGGGATAGAAGATGGTTTTTTCAAGTGTTATATTCATGGGCATATTTTTGCCTGTTGTATTAATTTTATATTTTCTGATAAAAAACAGAAAAGGCAGGAACCTTGTGCTGCTGCTGACTTCCGTAATATTCTATGCATGGGGTGAACCTAAGTGGATATTTGCACTGCTTGTGCTTACCTTTGTGGATTTTGTTATTGCCGGAAAATTTGAAAAAATAAATGATCCTGCTAAGAAAAAAGGACTTCTTATTGCATCCGTGGTTATAAATCTTCTGATGCTGTTTGTGGTTAAGTATCTTGATTTTGTGATAACATCGGTAAATTCGGTTACGAAGCTTAATATACCGTTAACGGAAATTTCGATGCCTATCGGTATTTCTTTTTTTACCTTCCAGGCACTTACATATGTTATTGACGTATACAGAGGTGATGCAAAAGTACAGAAGAGCTATCTGAATCTTCTGCTGTATATTTCCATGTTTCCGCAGCTTATTGCCGGACCGATTGTAAGATATTCTGACATAGATGAGCAGATACAGGACAGACGTGAGAGCGTACAGGGATTTATTAACGGTATGTTCCGTTTTGCAATAGGACTCGGGAAAAAGGTAATATTTGCGAATTATGCCGGAAGCATTGCAACTTCTCTTTTAGTTAACGGCTTTGACGGTATTTCAACCAAGGCATTGTGGATTGGTGTCATAATGTTCACAATTCAGCTGTACTTTGACTTTTCAGGATATTCCGATATGGCAATCGGACTGGGCAGGGTATTTGGATTTGATTTTAAGGAAAACTTCAATTATCCGTATATGGCGAACTCCATTTCTGATTTCTGGAGAAGATGGCATATTTCACTGGGAACATTTTTCAGGGATTATGTATATATTCCATTAGGGGGAAACAGAAAACATCAGGTATTGAATACATTTGTGGTATGGTTTCTTACCGGCCTGTGGCATGGAGCAAGCTGGAATTATGTCATATGGGGATTGTTCTTTTTCGTGATGCTTACGATTGAAAAATACTTGAAGAAGATTGGGTTTGATACTTCCAAAATTCCCGTGGCAGGAAATCTTCTTGTAATGATTATTGTTGTCT
This sequence comes from uncultured Butyrivibrio sp., assembly GCA_964405265.1. Classification (GTDB taxonomy): domain Bacteria; phylum Bacillota; class Clostridia; order Lachnospirales; family Lachnospiraceae; genus Eshraghiella. The sequence continues at coordinate 83,087 of CAYONC010000006.1, read as the reverse complement.
ACAGTATGTCGTTATTCTATTTTGAAGATATAGGGAAACTGATAAAATCAACCATGATAATGTTTGGAGCAGGCGGAAACATTAATCTCTCCATTGCAGAGCAGACCATAATATACAAATATTTCTGGACCATACCTGTGATGATAATTGCATGTACGCCTCTGCCGGCAAAAATATGCGGACGTATATTTAAGGAAAATACAACTGTCGGAAACATTGCAAGGAGTGTTACATTCTGTGCCATGGCGGCATTGTGTTTTATGCTGATATTAAATCAGACATATAATCCTTTCTTATATTTCAGATTTTAGGAGGAAGATTATGAAAACAGGTAAAGTAATAAGCTTTGCGATGATGATAATTACGCTGGCGGCCATAAGCGTGTTTTCCGTTTATTCTTTCTGGGACAAAAATACGGTATCCGAGAAAGAAAACAGAACACTTGCGGGAAAACCTGAGTTTTCCGTAGACAGCTGGTTTGACGGAAGCTTTATGACGGAGCTTGATGCATATTTAAATGACCACGTTCTTCTTAGAAACAGTATAATTAAGAACGCTTCTGATTTCGAGTCACTGCTCAGAAAAGAACAGAGCATTAAGGTGTTTAAATCGGATTCCAACAGGCAGGATATAGGCTCGGATGCGCTTATACTTGAAGACAGAATCCTTGCACTGTACATATATAACCAGGATTATCTGGAAAGTATTGTGAATGCAAGCAACAGCCTTTTTGATATGATGCCGGAAAATGTTAACAAATACATGATGATTACTCCTACGAGAATTGAGTTTGAGGATGATGAATATAAAAAATATTCGGACAGTCAGCTTGAATCCATTTACGGAATATATTCCTGCATTAATAAGGATGTAATCCTTGTTGATTCTTATTCACTGATAAAGCAGGCAATGGAAGTGGTCGGGATTGACAGGATATTCTTTAAAACGGATCATCACTGGACGGCTCATGGTGCAAGCTTCGGTGCGAATGCACTTCTTGCGGTAATGGGCAGGGAACTTGTGCTTCCGGATAATTATAATGAAGTAGATATGGGTGATTTCCTCGGATATCTTGCTGTAATGTATTCATCAAACGTGTCAGACATTAAGCCTGAGAAATTTACATATTATGAATGTGCTGACAACATATATGAGTATGCGTATGGAGTTGAAGGTGCGGATATAACGGAGAGTGTGTATGAGCCGGTACTGGACGAGGAAAGGGCAGGATATTATACCTTTATTGAGAGATCATACCAGTATGTTGCCATTGAAGGCGGAAATAAAGAGGGCAGCAATCTGCTTATGATAAATGATTCATATGGTAACGCCATGGTTCCGTGGATGGTGGAACAGTATAATACCATAGTAATGGTTGATCCGAGAACTTTCAGCGGTGGTAAAGAAGCACTGCTGGGGATTGTAGACGATTATGAAATTGATGATTTTGTAATATCACTTGCCGGGCTGGTATGCGGCTCAAGCTTTGGAGGGGAAATGGAAAAATTATGTAACTAAAATAGAAAGATAAAACGGTGAGAAAATTGAAAAAAAAGATAATGGTCGTATTTGGCACAAGACCTGAAGCAATTAAAATGTGTCCGCTTGTAAATGAATTGAAAAGCAGGGAAAGTATTGATACCAAGGTGTGTGTAACGGGGCAGCACAGACAGATGCTTGATCAGGTACTGAAAGCATTTGATGTTGAGCCTGATTATGATCTTTCCATTATGAAGGATAACCAGACCCTGTTTGATGTTACGGTTAACATACTGGACAGCATAAAAGAAGTTCTTGAAAAAGAAAATCCGGAACTCGTACTGGTACATGGGGATACCACTACTACATTTGTTACCGCATTGGCATGCTTTTATTTAAGAATCAAAGTAGGTCATGTTGAAGCAGGACTGAGAACACACAATATATATTCACCTTACCCTGAGGAATTTAACCGTCAGGCGGTCGGAATTATGGCAGCATATCATTTTGCACCGACAGAAAAATCAAGACAGAACCTTATCTGTGAAGGTAAAGACGAATCGACAATATATGTAACGGGAAATACTGCGATTGATGCATTAAAAACCACGGTAAGGAAAGATTATGCGCATCCGGAGCTTGATTGGGCAAAAGGAAGCAGACTTATCGTGATAACGGCTCACAGAAGGGAAAATCTGGGAGAACCGATGGAAAGAATGTTTCGTGCAATCAGACGCATCATTGAAAAGTATGATGACGTTAAGGCGGTTTATCCTATACACATGAATCCGGTTGTGCGGGAAACGGCGGATAAAATACTCGGAACATGTGACAGAATACACATTATAGAGCCGTTGGATGTTCTGGATTTCCATAATTTTCTCTCAGAAAGTTATCTGATTCTTACGGACAGCGGCGGAATACAGGAGGAAGCCCCGAGTCTCGGAAAACCTGTCCTTGTAATGAGGGATACAACGGAACGTCCGGAGGGTGTTGAAGCAGGAACGCTCAAGCTGGTCGGAACGGAAGAAGATACGATATATGAAGAATTTGACAGACTTTTGAGCGATAAAGAAGCGTACAGCGCAATGAGTAATGCGGTAAATCCGTACGGAGACGGAACTGCAAGCAAAAAAATAGCAGATATATTGGAGAATAATGATTAAAAAGTTTCTTTTTGCAGCAGCCTTAATTTTGTCGGTAACCGGAGTGATTTTTTTTATATCGGGTCAGATAATAAAAAATGACGTATTTATAAATTCGGATAATATGATTTTATATACCGGACACTCCAAACTGCTCTGTATTAATAATTATGACGGAGTATGTCTGTGGGAGTCCGACAACCCTGAAACGGCAACCGTCTCTGACGGAACCGTTACGGGGCACAGTCCGGGGACAGCGACGATAAAATGCGTGACGGAAGATAAGAAGCAGTTTACGTGCAGTGTATGCGTATATGAGTCCGTATCGGAATCATATCATCAGAAGGCAATGGATGAATGTGAGTGGCTGAAAACGTTAAGTCTGTCAGACGGAAGCTTTTCATGCTATGAGCCTGAGGAAGGAATGAAAGCAAGAATTAATCCGTATTTTGGATGTTATGCGGCATATGCCGTTGTGACCTGTGATTATGACGGTTCAATGAAGACTTATGCAGAAAAATTCATTGCATGGTATTATGCGCATATAAATATGGAGAGCGACGTATACGGTTCGACCGGAACGGTATATGATTATGAAGCCGTAACGGACGGAAATACGGTAATATACGAAAAACCGCTGTATACATATGATTCGGCTGATTCATACGGTGCAGTGTTTTTTATGCTCTTAAATAAGTATTATGAAACGTACCGGAGCGGTGATATTATTTTGTCCGAAAAAACAAAAACGGATATGGTCGCGGAATTGCTTCTTTCACTGACGGATAACGGATATTCGGAGTCATATAACGGCAGCGGAATTAAGTATCTCATGAATAATGCCGAGGTATATCAGGGGCTTAAGTCAGCTCTTGAACTGTACGGAGAAGTATATAATGATGACATAATGAAGGAAAGACTTGAAAATGCCGTGTATGAATTTGAAAAAAATTTTCAGGATACATGGAAGGATGAAGAAGGCTTTTATTATCCGGTTCTGGACGTATACGGAAATCCTTTTTATGGCAGTGTGATGAAGTGGCAGGAATTGTACGGATATGTACTGCCGCAGCTGTTTCCCGTCATGTTTGAGATTACGGAAGCGGCGGATGAGCTTTCACAGCGGCTGTACACACTGTTCAATTCTTACTGGAACTGGACTGAAATGGATTACGGTAATGATGCGCAAGCCAATACCACATGGTCGCTTATATGTTATGCCGCGGTTAAAATGGGAGATTATTCCGGAGCAGACGGATACATTGAATATTATGGCAGAAATGTTGATGACAGAGGTTATCCGTTTTATCTGGGGGATGCGGTATGGTATATACTTGCCTGTGAGGAAATTCATGATTACCGTCAGACAATAGAAGAAATGGGTATTCTGCCCTAAAATGGTACTAATTTCCTATATTATTTTTTTCTATATAAGGTAAACTGGAATTAAGAAGTTAAATATTTGGCAAAGCAGATGAAAATCTGTGACGCAAAGCTATAGGGCCTTTAAAATGGCAGCCAGTTGCAATTCCATGTATAACAGCTGTTAAAGGTAACACTTTAACAGTTTTTTTTATGACATGGAATCAGCGGAACATTTGTATATGTGTCCCCGTAGCAGTTGAAAATTCCGGAGGACACTGATATGAAGAAACGTTTAATTCCAATAATTGTAATAATTGCCGTAACAGTAACATTTTTATTTAACATGTTACCGCGTGCCGTAAGTGCAGGAGCAGCGGAGAGAACGGTTTCATATTCGGCTTCGGGAAATAACGGCAGGGGGCTGTCAGCAATATCAGGCTTCTTAAAGAAGCTGTTTGGTAAGGATAATACGGAAGCAGAGACGGAGCCGGAGACGGAAGCAGAGACGGAGCCGGAGACGGAAGCAGAGACGGAAGCAGAGACGGAGCCGGAAACGGAAACAGAGACGGAAGCAGAGACGGAGGCAGAGACGGAAGCACCGACGGAGGCAGAGACGGAAGCGGAGACGGAGCCGGAAACGGAAGCTGAGACGGAAGCAGAGACGGAAGCGGAGACGGAGCCGGAAACGGAAGCTGAGACGGAAGCAGAGACGGAAGCGGAGACGGAAAAGGCATGGCAGCTTTCAATGTATGAGAAGGTTGCTTCCGGAGAAGCAGAATGGCTGTGGGAGCAGCAGTTGTCGAACGGAGCATTTGCCTTTTATAATGCTGATAACGGAAGCGTATATGTTAATCCTTATTTCAGTGAAATAGTTGCCATTGCATTGATTAATTATGATGCTTCATATGAAGCAAAGAGCAGAATTGAAGAATATTTTGACTGGCATTTCTCACATATTAATTCGGCAGAAGAGGATTACAACGGACTTGCGGGTACGATATATGATTATGATGTTATCATTGAAAACGGAGCTGTCGTAAGTGAAAGTTCAAGGAATACATACGATTCCACTGATTCATACAGTGCACTGTTTATTAAGGCTCTGGCGGATTATGCCATGACATATGAAGGAACGGAATATATAATTAAGCATGAAGACCGGATTAAGGATATTGTTAATGTAATGTTTGCGACAATGTCTGATAACGGATATACATATTCAAAGCCTGATTATGCAATAATATACCTTATGGATAATGCAGAAGTGTATGCAGGTCTCAATGGAGCATTATACATATATGAGAATATAATTGATGACATGGAAATGTATGAGAAAATCAGCAAAGCTCTTGATTTTTACAATGAAAACTTTAATGAGCACTGGTGGAAGGGAGATCATTATGCATCCGTGCTTAATCCTGATTACACTGAATATACGGGATATGAATTTTCGTGGGATGCATTTTATCCGTGTGCAACGGCACAGATATATCCGGTAATATACGGAATTGCACTGCCGGATTCGGAATATGCACAGACATTATATGAAGGACTCTGCAATACATGGGACTGGCAGGATATGGATTATGTTACCAAGGGAGTTGATTCCTTCTGTTGGGGAAGCTTTGCATATCTCGGTGCCAGAATGAAATCAGAGGATAAGCTTCTTTCCTACCTTGAAAAATATGGAGAAATAGTTGATTCAGGCAGAGCGTACCCGCTGTATTCGGCAGAATCTGCAATGGTTCTTATGGGGTGTCTGGAAATGATTAAATAAAAATAAATAATTTATCATTTTTGGGGCATGATATTGATTGAGATGTTCTCAATAAATATCAGAAAAGGGGAAAATATATGTCACAGATTAACAGGGAAATAGCAGAATTTAGAGCATATGCATTTCATAACAACGAATTTAAGATGATTTCAAAAGAAGATATTTTGGGTAAGTGGAATATCTTCTTTTTTTATCCTGCGGATTTTACATTCGTATGCCCGACTGAGTTAGAGGATTTATCAGAAAAATATGATAAATTTAAAGAAATAGGATGCGAAATATATTCAGTTTCCACGGATACTCATTTTGTGCATAAGGCATGGCACGATTCATCTGAAAGAATCGGCAAATTAAAATATCCGATGCTTGCTGATCCGACTCACTGTATTTCAGAGGATTTTGAAGTCCTGATAGAAGGCGACGGGATGGCGGAGAGAGGAACCTTTATAATCAATCCGGAGGGTAAGATAACTGCATATGAAGTCAGTGCAGGAAATGTGGGAAGAAATGCGGATGAATTATTGAGAAAAGTGCAGGCATGCCAGTTTGTACGTGAACATGGTGATCAGGTGTGTCCTGCAAACTGGAAGCCGGGAGAAGAAACTTTAAAACCGGGACTTGATTTAGTGGGGAAGCTGTAAATTATGGAAAAAATATATGACGTAATTATTGTCGGAGGAGGTCCGGCAGGACTTACCGCCGCACTGTATCTGACAAGAGCCAGATACAGTGTACTTGTATTTGAAAAGGATGATTTTGGAGGACAGATAACAATTACGGATGAAGTGGTAAATTATCCGGGTATTGAAAGAACGGATGGGAAAAAACTGACCGGTACAATATACAGACAGGCGGAAAATTTCGGAACGGAGTTTATGAGGGCTGAGGTTACCGGTTTTGAACTGAATGATAAGGTTAAAACGGTCCATACGGAAAAAGGAGATTTCAGGTGTTTCGGAATACTTCTTGCAATGGGTGCCCATCCGAGGATTATAGGTTTTAAAGGAGAAAAAGAGTTCAGGGGCAGGGGTGTCGCATATTGTGCAACCTGTGACGGAGAATTTTTTACAGGAAAAGAAATTTTTGTAATAGGAGGAGGATTCGCGGCGGCAGAGGAAAGCGTATTTCTTACAAAATATGCTTCACATGTCACCATTCTTATAAGGGAAGAAGGATTTACGTGTGCAAGGGGCGTAGCGGAACATGCGGAAAACCATCCTGACATAAGTGTTATTACCTGTACCGAGGTGGAAGAAATAAAAGGAAAAGACGGACCGGATTATATACGTTACAAAAATGTTGAAACAGGAGAAGTAACGGAATACAATGCTCCGGACGGACAGAGCTTCGGAGTGTTTGTATTTGCCGGATACGAGCCGGAAACGGGTATCGTAAAGGAGCATATCCGTCTTGATGAACAGGGATATGTCATAACGGATGATGATATGAAAACGAGTGCCGAAGGTGTATATGCAGCAGGAGATATATGCGTAAAATCATTGAGACAGGTTGTTACGGCAACGGGAGACGGTGCCATGGCAGCTTCTGCACTTGAAAAATATGTGTCACAATGCCGTGATGAAACCGGTATAAATACCTTAAAACCCGAAAAAAAAGAAAAAGGGCTTTTTGACGGTGATATGCTTAAACAGCTGTCCGACCTCTTTGACAGAATGGAAAAAACACTTATTATGAAGCTGTACCCGGATGACGGAAAAATTTCATCAGAGCTTGAAAAATATATATATGAGCTTGCAGAAAATACGGATAAGCTCAGGGTGGAAAAATCAGCCGAAGAGCTTGATGACAGACCATGTGTGAGAATATATGACGGCAATTCTTATACGGGGATTGCTTTTCACGGGGTTCCGGGAGGTCATGAGTTTACTTCATTTGTACTCGGAATATACAATGCAGGGGGACCGGGACAGGCCATTGATGAAAATATAAGAAGCCGAATCAGCCGTATCAGTAAAAAAACAGACATTAAGATAATGGTATCACTTTCATGCACAATGTGTCCTGAGCTTGTCACTGCCGCATGGCGTATGGCATCACTGTGTAAAAATATTACGGCTGATGTATATGATATAAGATGTTTTGATAAATACAGGGAAAAGTATAAGATAATGAGTGTTCCGTGCATGATTATCAATGATAAGCATGTATATTTCGGAAGGAAAAATATACAGCAGCTGCTTGAAACGGTGGAAGAGATTAATCAGTGAGAACAGATAATAATTGTCTAATCCTATACCCTGTACAGTAAAATGATTCTGTCAAGCTTTTCTCCGAACGGACGGGCAAGAAGAAACAGAAACATGAAATTTGAAACGGAATAAAGCACCGTATGAGGCAATGCAGTTCCGAGTGCCGTAAGATACAGGGGAAAACTGAATGTTCCGTTGTACCATATAACCGTCCAGATGTCCATTATGGCAGAAAATACAATGCCTGACACAATACCATATAGCAGAAGAAAGCTTCTGCTCCTTTTTAAATGTACGGATAAGAGTCCCGCAAAATATCCTGCAATTCCCCAGCCGAGCATTTGAAAAGGCGTCCAGGGACCCTGTCCGAAATAAAAATCAGAGATAAAAGCCGAAAAGGCTCCTGTCATAAATCCGGCTTCTCTGCCGAGATATATGCCGGCAATTATGGTAAGGGCCGCAACCGGCTTGAAAAACGGAATAAATCTTCCTGCAACGGACAGTGCGGTTATTATGGAAACGAGAACAAGTCTTCCCGTGCTGCTCTGCCTTTTTTCAAATACCGAAAAAAACATTATCAGGGCAAAAAAAACGGTAATAAGTGAAGCTGCCATATAACTGCCGGCATTGTATGTGTATACTGCCGAACATAAAAATACCGGAAACAGAATATAAGGGATGATTTTTTTAAAATTTTTCATATAATTATATCCTCAAGCGTAACTGCGTGGTCGGCATATCCGCGGGTAGCACGGGATATGCAGGTGGTATAAAAAGAGTTTCCGGAGAAAAAATCACGCGGAGTACCCTCGGCTGTTATTTCACCTCTGAAGAACATGGCGCACCTGTCGGCCACAGAGGCGGCAAAATCAACATCATGTGTCACAATGAGTATTGAAACTCCGTTATTTTTCAGACGGTGAAAAATGGAGATAAGGTCTTTTTTTCTGTATTCATCAAGGCCGGCAGTCGGTTCATCCATAAGAAGAATTTTCGGATTTGAAGCAATTACCTTGGCAAGTGCGGTAAGCTGCTGTTCACCGCCGGACAGGTCATAAGGGTGTCTGTCAAGAAGCCGTGAAAAATCATAAAACAGGTTATTTAAATCCACGCCTGCGTCCCTGAATTCCTCACGTACGGTATTTTTAAGGAAAACGGTCTGTATATTCTGGGGCATAAGGCTTAGGATACCATCATACAGATTCTGACCGTATTTTTTTATGTTTTTGTTGTATACGCGGATTGAACCGCAATAGGGATTAAGTATTCCGGACGCACATTTCAGGGCTGTGGATTTGCCGGAGCCGTTTCCTCCTAAAATGCAGAGAATTTCATTCTCGTACAGCGTAAAATTAAGACCGTTTAATACGTCACGTGAATTTCTGTCATATCTGAAAAAAACATTTTTAAACTCAAGAACACCGGTATTGCTGTGTATGTATTCATCTGAAAAAGGCCTGCATTCAATTTTCATAGGCAGCTTTTCGATAAAACGGCGGCATTCCCTTACCGTGACGGGGCAGCTTCCGGAGCCCTTAAGCCTGAAAAAAAGCTTTGTAACGGAAGGGATAAGAAGAGAATCCGGTTTAATGTTTTGCGGACTGTCTTCTGATATGATTTTTCCGTTTTCAAGTCTTATAAGTCTGTTGCAAAAGGGGAGAAGCATGTCAAATCTGTGTTCAGCCACTATTATCGTAATGGAAAGCTCTTCACTCAGTCTGTGAAGTGCATAGGCAAAATCTGATGCCGCTATGGGATCAAGGCTGGAAGCAGGCTCATCAAGAATAAGAATGTCCGGCTCTGTTATCATGGCAGAAGCAAGATTGAGGAGCTGCTGTTCGCCGCCGGACAGAGTGGATGTTTCACGCTCAAACCATTCCTCAATTCCGAAATAAGAAGCGGTTTCAGCAATTTTTTTTGACATTTCAGCCTGTGACATACCGGCATTTTCAAGACTGAAGGCAAGCTCCGAATATACCCTGTCAGTAACAATCTGTTCTTCAGGGTGCTGGCATACATAACCGATTCTGCCGGAACAGGATATATCGCCGTTTATATCGCCTTTTGGAGCCGATTCTTCCTTAAGCAGACTCAGAAGTGTTGATTTGCCGCTTCCGGTCGAGCCGTATATTACCGTAAAATCCCCGGCGTTTATACTGAAGCTTACGTCCGTCAAGGCGTTATTTTCACATCCGGGATATTTAAAATTCATATTTTTGACCGTAAGTATTTCCATCTTATTTTTTCCTCCAGTTCAATAAATAACGGCAGCAGTGAAAGAATAGCGTATGCCGTGCAGCCGGCGTATGCGGACGGTGATGCATTAAAGCCTGAGAGAGAAGGGTAAAATTCATAATTAAGGCTTCCGCATATAAGTGATGTGAAGGTTACCGTGCTGCATAAAACGGCAGCAGCGGTCATCAGAGAATCCGCTTTTGTAAATCTGAATCTGCGGTAAGAGGTACGTTTATTTTTTCCGTAGCCTCTTGCATTCATGCTGCGTGCAGTGATTATTCCATTTTCGAGAGACCATGTGATAAGTATGGAAAAGATTCGCAGGTCACTTTTAATCTTATTGAAAATATTATCTTTTTTGTAGAGGCCGAGGGCTTTCTGCGTGTCCCTGATATATCCTAAACGGATTTTAAAAAGTGAAACATACCGTACGGACATGGAAATCACCAGGGATAATCCCGGCGACAGTATACCGGTAACATACATAAGCCTGTCGGCGGACATTATTAATGAAAAAAGTCTGAACCATAGAATTACGGTAACAATTATTCCGGAACTTACGGCTCCGCAGATGAGCGCCTCTAATGTAAAAGGCATATCATTAAATACAAATAAAACGGTTTTTCCGTTATGATACAGGAAAGGATTGATGAGCGTCAGAATAAGGTACATCGGAATACACAGTCTGAAGGCATGAAGCATGGCTTTTTTCCGGGAGACCGCGGAATATGCGGTAATTCCCAGAAAAGCCGTAAGAAGAAGCAGAGGATTCTTTGAAAACATTATAACAGCCGTTATTGAAATGAAATATATGGTTATGCTTACCGGATTGAAATCATCAAAGTTTCTCATATGCTTCTCCTGCGGGTTCATTCAATGTCTTTTCCTAAATTCAGGGTGTAATGCCATTCTATTTCGTCACCGTCATTCAGTGTGTATTCACCGGCACCCTTTGAGGGCTGTATGCCGTTGACCGTATAAATCCATCCTGACAGGTCTCCGTAGTCAAATTCATACAGGTAATTTATACCGGATATATATACATAACTGCTGTTTCCGGTATTGTCTATCCGTATTCCGTATTGTACGGCTGCTCTTTTAAGAACCGTATATACGGTGTCGCCTTCTTCTATGTCAAAAACTGATTTTTCGAGAATTACACCGTTCTCGGGAATGTGTTCTGCCTTACCCTGCACGGTATGGCATAATATGGACATACTGACAGAACCGGTCGGATTATCAACTGTAATCCTGCTTCCGTCATAATAATCATCAGGTGATTTAAAATCCGTCAATGCAACAAACAGTATACCGGCTGCACTGAGCATTATGACTGCCAGAAAATTAAAAGGATGCCTTTTTTTAATTACGAAGAGTACAATGCATATCATTATCCCGACAGCTGCAATTACGGGAATGGCAATATACCTGTAATTCAGTGTTTTTTCTGGAGTAAACGTGTATTCGCCCTTTTCATATATGTACAGGGGACTTCCGTCATCATTCATGCGTCTTATGGCAGCCATGGCACAGAAAGTCTGTGATGTGGCACTTTCAGATGAAACTCCGTCTGCCGTATGGCATATGCTTCCGTCAGGGAGAATATATCTGCTTATACCGTCCAATAGTGTATTGCCGTTCTTTATGAAATCATGGGATGATGATAAATCAATCCCAAGGGAGGTCAGTGCAATTATGACCTGTGCCGTACTTTCCGCATTCGGAGTTCCGTAGCTCGAAAAGCCGCCGTCTTCAAGCTGTGATTCCGACAAAAAGCATAATGCATTCTCAATTGCGGTGCTGACATCCGGATATGCATACCGGTTTGGTGCAAGTGCCTGAAGAACCATTGCGGTAACATCCGCATCTCCCTTGTCTGACATTATGGAAAAGCCGCCGTCTTGACACTGAAGCATGAGTATTTCATTTATAAGTCCGTCACGGTCTATGCTTTTTCCCTTTACTCCGTTATTTACAAGATGAAGTCCGAATACAAGACTCATTATTCCCTGTTTTCCGGCATTATTTTCAAGAATGCCGGTCAGATATTCTTCGTTACCGTATCCTGATGCGATAAGGCACAGACCATATTTAAGAGCTGATGATGCGGAATTTATGCCGTTATCGTCAAGATATGACAGCAGTCCTGCTGCATAAGAATCCATGCTGTATGAGCCACAGCCGGCAAGTGCAAGGATGTACCATTCGGAGAGGCTTCCGCTGTCAATCAGCTGCTGAATTTCATCCTCCGAACCGGCACCCTTGTATTTCAGAATGTTTTCGTAAATTTCCATACTGTCTTCCGGTAATCCCGCATAAACCGGACGGGAAAAGAAGAAGACAGACAGAAAGATTAATAAAAATGAAAATGTTCTGAAGATATGCTTATGATTCATGGCATTTTGTATGTTTCACTGTAATATATGCAGTGCATGTACATATGATAAGAAGCACCATCCATACATAAACCATGCCGTTATCACCGGCAGCAGGTTCCGACTGTGTACTTCCTGATACATTTATCGTAAATACCGGAGCCACAATGTTGATTTCGTCACATTCGGCACTGATTATATATCGTCCTGCCCCGTTAAGCTTCATTGCAACGGTACCGTCAGCACCGGTGTGATAATCCGTTTTTTGACCGTTGACAAGAATTATGGCATTTTCCACAGGAGAATTTCCGTCCCATCCGTAAGCCGTAAGTGTAAGGGTAAATTCACTTCCTGCATCAACATCAGACGTATCTGCACTGAAAAAAGTATATGTATCACTGTATGATACAAGGTCAGTATATACAAAAGCATTGACGTGATCGTTATTTTTAACTTCATCGGACAGGCTCATGGCTGATGCATTATTAACATAATAGCCGTATGAACCTCCGTTTTCGCAGCCCCATAATTTTGTGAGGGATAATCCCCACTCACTGTCTGCGGATGCATAGCCTGCAGCCGCACCGCCTTCGTAGTTTGCTTCATGCGCCGAATAAAGGGCGTCGTTAATCGTAAGGGTTCCATCATTATCGCAGTCATTAACCGTAACGGCTTCATTGGCAAGAACCGTTTTTCCATCAGAATCGGTAATCGTTACATACACGATGGTACCGTCTGCATCCGTATCGGCAGCAGATACCGGAATTATGACGGTGTACGCGGTGAGTGCAAGAGTTAAAAGCGCTGTTAATAATTTTTTCATTGTAATACCTCTTTCATGTGTTATTTTACATGAATATGCTTCGGAGCCCTCGGAGGTTTTATGCCGGCCGCTTCAAGTGCACGCGGCCACGGACCTAAAAATGCCTTGACTGCAACAACTTCCCTGTCGGTAAAGTCAGAGCGTTTAGGATATCCGGTAATACCCCTTTTACGCAGTTCTTCATATTTTCCTTTTAAGAGTCTGATACAGTCCTCCCTGCAGAATTTGACGTCCGACATAAAACCTCCAAAAAAAGCGTCTTCTTATTACCATTCAGAATAAAAAGACGCAAAAATCCCGTTAAGCAAAAAGGGTATGATATCCCCTTTTAACGGTTCCGCCTTTCATATCCAAAAGCGTTAGTGCCTGTGGCACAAAACCTCCGCCGTTGTCCGGAGAGTAGCCCGACTTATGAAGAAAATCTTCAATTACGGTAATGATGGTTGCGACGGATTTACACCGAACTTCCCTCTCATGCATACGTATGCATACCGGACTGCGGTTATATTCATTTAGTCATAGGTATATCATTTTGAAAGAAACGTGTCAATAATGCAAAAAAATAAAAATTTTTATTGATTTTAGAAAAATAATCTGATACTATTTCCAGTGGAGACTCCGCTTTTGTGGAAATTCTGACAGAGAGAACATGTCATCGGCTGGAAGCATGTTTGAGAAGAGTAGTAAGCGTGGGAACACTCTGTTGTATAATTTACAATTTAAGTTAAAGTGGAAGCATAGGCTTCAATGCGGGTGGCACCGCGGGTTAACATTGTTTGCTCGTCCCGGGAATACATAATTTTATGTATTCCCGTTTTTTTGTCTGACGGATGTATATTTTGCCGGACATAAGATTTACCACCATCCGGTAAGAGCCGTACTTTATACATTTTTTATTCAGGAGGTAGAAGAAGATGTACAGAACACATCACTGCAATGACATCCGTGAAGAACATGTCGGTCAGACAGTTGAGCTGGCAGGCTGGGTTGACGTAATCCGTGACCATGGCGGAGTCATATTCGTGGATATCAGAGATTATACGGGAATTACACAGACGGTAATTCACAATGAAGACTTACTGAAGGATGTTAACCGTGAAACGGTAATTTCAGTAAAGGGAACAGTGGAAAAGAGAGACCCTGAAACGGTCAATAATAAAATAGATACAGGTTACGTGGAGCTCGTGGTAAGTGAGCTTACCGTACTCGGAAAAGCAAAAAACATGACACCGTTTGACGTGGCAGGCTCAAGACAGATTAAGGATGAGCTGAGATTAAAATACCGTTATCTTGACCTCCGTAATCCGAAAAATCATGACAATCTCGTAAAGCGTTCGCAGATAATCCGATTCCTCAGACATAAAATGGAAGAAAAGGATTTTTTGGAAATGCAGACACCGATACTTACGGCATCATCACCGGAAGGAGCGAGGGATTTTCTTGTACCGAGCCGTAAGCATCCCGGAAAATTCTATGCACTGCCTCAGGCACCACAGCAGTTTAAACAGCTTCTTATGGTATCAGGATTTGACAGATACTTCCAGATAGCACCGTGTTTCCGTGATGAGGATGCGAGAGCAGACAGGTCACCGGGAGAATTTTACCAGCTTGATTTTGAAATGGCATTTGCCACGCAGGAAGAGGTTCTTGAGGTATGTGAAGATGTCATATATGATACATTCGTGAAATTTTCCGATAAAAAGGTAAGTCCTAAGCCTTTCAGAAGAATTACCTATGCGGATGCAATGATGACATACGGTTCTGATAAGCCGGATTTAAGAAATCCTCTTATAATCCGTGATCTGACGGATTTCTTCTCAGGAGTGTCATTCCCGGCATTTAAGGGCAAACCGGTAAGGGGAATTGTTGCCGACTGCAGGAATAAATCCAAGAAATTTTTTGAGGATTCCTTAAAGTATGCAATGTCAGATGAGGTTGCACTCGGAGGACTCGGATATATTACACTGAAGGACGGAAATTTTGCAGGACCAATCGCAAAATTCCTCAGTGATGCACAGAAATCGGAAATTACTGAAATAACGGGAATTAAAGAGAATGAGACACTCTTTTTCATTTGTGATGAGAAGAAAAATGATACGGAAAAGAAAGCCGGTCTTATAAGAACATGGCTTGCAAGGAAGGAAAATCTTGACCTTATTAAGGATGATTCATTTGAATTCTGTTTTGTTGTTGACTTCCCTATGTACGAAGAAGATGAGGAAACAGGAGCAACCATTTTTACGCATAATCCGTTTTCAATGCCGCAGGGAGGCATGGAAGCACTGCTTACAAAAAATCCTGAGGATGTACTTGCATATCAGTATGACCTTGTGTGCAACGGAATAGAGCTTGCATCAGGTGCGGTACGAAACCATGACATTGACATTATGAAGAAAGCATTTGAAATTGCAGGATATTCCGAGGAGGAACTTAAGAAAAGGTTCAATGCGCTTTATACAGCTTTCCAGTATGGCGCACCGCCTCATGCAGGTATGGCACCGGGCGTTGACAGAATGGTTATGCTTCTTACTGATGAGGAAAAGATTCTTGACGTCATAGCATTCCCGTTAAACGGAAACGCACAGGACCTGCTGCTCGGGGCACCGGGTGAAGTAACCAATGAACAGTTGGAGGATGTTCACCTTCTGGGAAACGGAAATGCACTTGAGAGAAGGGCAGGCATGGGACCTCAGACATCATACAGGGGAGCACAGGGAAAGCGTTCAACATTTTCAAATGCTCAGCAGCTTAACCAGCTGGCACTTACCGAAGAAGAAGAAAACAGGGTAAAAGATATTTTCAGCATGATGAAGGAACAGGAAGAAATACTGAAGACGACGGATACGGAAAACGTCGAAGAAATGATTTATGTTTCACCGATGAATAATGTTCTTCGTGAAGATGTAAGGGTTCAGCCTTTTACCAGGGATGAACTTCTTGAAGGAGCACCTGCACACAACGAAAACAGCTGGCAGGTACCAAGACTTGTTAAATAAGGAGGACATTGTCAATGAATTATTATTATGCTTCAATAAATAAAAACGGCAATATTGCGGTTGAT
The DNA here is from genome assembly GCA_964405265.1 of uncultured Butyrivibrio sp. Taxonomy (GTDB): domain Bacteria; phylum Bacillota; class Clostridia; order Lachnospirales; family Lachnospiraceae; genus Eshraghiella. Next base: position 66,617 of record CAYONC010000006.1, on the reverse strand, counting down.
GACAGTATACTTGTCAGGGACTGTATGGCGTCATACGGTTCAAAAATATTAACGGGATTTAAGCCGTTATTCAGTGCGGAAGCAGTGGTACGTCTCGAAAATGCGGGATATTCCGTTTCGGGCAAAACACATACCGGAGAATTCGGGCTTGATTTAATGGGAGAGTTTTCACATTTTAACAGGGCTGAGGGAGAAATTAAAGGTGCGGCGGCACAGCTTGTTGCCGACGGCGGCGCAGAGGCGGCACTCGGGGTTGACGTAAATGGTGCACCGAGGAGAGCGGCAGCAGTTTCGGGAGTTGACTTTTTAAAACCCACCTATGGAACCGTTTCAAGATACGGAATAATTTCCACGGCGGCATCAGGAGAACAGGTTGGCGTATATGCGTCCGATGCACGAAAGACTGCAGAGATAATGGGTATTATTGCAGGACATGACGATAAGGACGGAACAAGCCTTAAAGAAGAAAAATATTCATACTCTGCCGGTGAAGAGGTTAAGGGCAAAAAAATCGCCGTTATCAGTGAACTTGCCGATATGGCGGATAACATCGTAAGGGAAAAAATTAAAAGCTTTGTACGGAAGTCCGAAGAAAACGGAATAATAACGGAAGAAATATCTGCGGACATATTCAGAACGGCAAACGTTGCATGGCAGATTCTGATGTCGGCAGAGACCTGCAACAATGTGTCACGATATGACGGTGTTAAATTCGGATATCGTGCGGAAAAATACAGAAATATTGATGAGCTGTATGTTAATTCAAGGACGGAAGGTTTTAACTTCCTTACCAAGGCTGTTATTCTGTATGGCTCTGACGTGCTTTCAAAGCAGCGTTACGCTGACTGCTATGACAAGTCATTGAGAATCAGGCGTGTAATAAGTGACAGGCTTAAGGATATTTTTGAAAAATATGATGCGGTGCTGATACCGGCGTGCAGCACCTTAAAATATGAAAGCTATGATATTTCCGGAGCTTTTGAGAAGGTATATGCGGAAAGTATTTTTACTTCGGCAGCAAATCTTACGGGTATTCCTTCGCTTGTAACATCCGGTGTGCAGCTTATGGGAAAGGCATTTAATGAAAATACACTGCTCAGCATTGCAGGTGCTGTTGAAAAGGAGGGAAAATAGATGAAGTACGAACTTGTAATAGGTCTTGAAACCCATGTTGAATTAAATACGGAATCAAAAATTTTCTGCTCCTGCGGAGGACATTCATCAGCCAAAGAGCCGAATGACTGTGTATGTCCGGCGTGTTCCGGTATGCCGGGAATGCTTCCCGTAATGAATAAGCATGTAGTGGAGCTTGCGGTTGCGGCAGGACTTATGCTTAACTGCGAAATCAGCAGGTATACAACCTTTGACAAGAAGAATTACTATTATCCGGATCTGCCTTGTGCATATCAGATAACGCAGCTTAATCATCCTATATGCAGAAACGGTCTTGTGAAGGTAAAATCGTCCGCAGGCGTACGTGAAATAAGAATTAAACAGATTCACATGGAAGAGGATGCAGGAAAGCTTGTTCACAGCGGAAGCTTTTCATATGTGGATTTTAACCGTACCAGTGTTCCTCTCATTGAAATTGTGACCCAGCCTGATTTCAGAAGTGCGGAAGAGGTTATTTCATACCTTACAAAGCTCAAGTCAATGATGAGATTCGGAGGTATCTCAGAGTGTGAAGAGGGCGCAATGAGATGCGATGTCAACATTTCCGTACGCCCTGAAGGAAGTGAAGAGCTTGGTGTACGTTCAGAAATAAAGAACATGAGTTCTTTTGAGGCGATTGAGAAAGCAATCAATTATGAAGCACAGAGGCATATAGATGCAATAGAGTATGAAACGGAAGAACTTGTACAGGAGACGAGAAGGTTTGATGTTGCAAGCGGAAAGACATTTGCAATGCGTAACAAGGAAACGGAAGCTGATTACAGATATTTTCCGGATCCTAACCTTATGCCGATAGTTATTGATGATGAATGGATTGAGCAGATTAAGCGCAACAGACCGGTAGAAATTGATGATAAAACAGTGGAATATCAGGAAGCAGGACTTTCCGATAAAGAAATCAGTATGATAATCGGCAACAAGAATATAGCGGAACTGTTTGACGAGGTGACTGCAGCAGGCTGTACGGCAAAGGAAGCATCCGGCTGGATACTTACGGAATGTGTGGGTCTTCTGAGAAAAGAAGGTAAAACAATAGATATGCTTGATATTTCTTCTGAAAAAATGATATCAATCATAAAAATGGTTGAATCAGGAACGATTAACAGAATTTCAGGTAAAAAGGTTCTCGCTGCAGTCTTTGAAGAAGATGTGAATCCTGTTGAATATTGTAAAGAAAACGGATTTGATAAAAAAGTGGATTCTTCAAGGATGGAAACGGTAATTGACGAAGTGATTAAAGCCAACGTACAGGCGGTAACTGATTACAAAAACGGAAAGGTTAAAGCATTCCAGTCAATTTTCGGTGCGTGTATGAAGGAACTCAAGGGAATTGTTGATCCGGCTGTTTTAAAAGAAACACTGGAAAACAGGCTTAACAGCTTATAAACAGAATAAAAGAAGGATGCGGAATTGTGATTCTGCATCCTTTTTTCTTTTACAGAAGAATGTTATATGGTATAATCATGTTAATTAAAGTCTGAGGAGTGCGATTCATATGAAAAAAATGTTTAGAAAAAACATGCTGTTAATGGCGGTTATAATTTTAACGGTATTGACGGCAGGATGCACGAAGAAACGTCCGGACAGCGTAAATATTAATGACAGGGTTACTTCGGTAAGTGATGAACATGATAATATTGCGGAGTCTGACAGAGAAACGGAGAATACCTCATCATTTTCTGAAAATAACGATACAGCCGGAGAGAACGGAACGGAGATACCAACGGAAAATGAAACCGGATTTCCGGAGGAGACACAGACAGTAAGACCAGAAGAGACAGTTACGGAACCTGCAACACGTGTACCATCAGTTAAACCGACTGAGCCTTCAACGGTTAAGCCTGTGGAGCCTGCAACATCGTCGCCAGCTGTTAAGCCTGCGGAACCTGCAACATCATCACCGGCTGTTAAGCCCGCGGAACCTGCAACATCGTCGCCGGCAGAATCAGAGACGGCAGCACCAACGGAGCCTGTGACCTCAGCACCGTCAGCACACATACCGCTCATTGTTTCAGGTGAAATAACCACATATCCTGAAATAAGCAGTTACAGTAATATAACCACGGATGATATTGTAAGAGTCCGCAACATAATAAGCGGAATAATATATACCGACATGTCGGATCTTGAGAAAATTAAGGCGGTTCATGATTACCTTGTCGTTAATACAAAATATGACACGTCATATTATTCCAGAAGTGATGCACGGAACCATCTGTATAATATACTTAATAACAGAATTGCCGTGTGTCAGGGCTATTCGGTTGCATTTTATGTATTTATGAATGAACTGGACATACCATGTTCACTTGTATCAGGAGATGCAGGTGAGCCTCATGCATGGAACGGCGTAATGATTAACGGTGAATGGTATTTTATGGATGTTACATGGGATGATCCGATGATAAAAGGAACAAGCGATTATAAGGACGGTTCCAATATATCATATACATATTTTCTGTGTACATATGACAAAATATCCATGACACACACGGCAGATAAATATGCAGGCAATACACCGTCGCAATACGGAACCTCGTCAGAATATAATGAATATCCGTATACCATAATGGGATACAGCGGAATATTCACGATAAATTCGGAAACGGAAGCAGATTCTGCCATAGCATTAATGACTGATTCAGGCAGATACATATTTTTGCTGAATAATGATTCGGTAAGTGTTGATGCCATAATGGAAAAGGTTGATACCTTCATAGCCGGAAAGGGCGTGAGTTATTCATGCAAATACGGAAACGGCAGTATATCATATGACATAACATATAACTGACATATGCGGAGGCTTTGAAAATGGAAAGTTTAAAAGACAGAATAATCGGGTGGATAAGGGAATGGTTTGAGAAAAACGGAAAGGGATGCAATGCCGTAATAGGCATATCAGGAGGTAAGGATTCGTCCATTGTTGCTGCACTGTGTACGGAAGCACTGGGCAGGGACAGGGTAATAGGAGTGCTTATGCCGGACGGAGAACAGGCGGACATTGATGATGCCCTGCAATTAGTGAATCATCTTGAAATCAGACATTATGTAATTAATATAAAGTCATCCGTTGAAGGGGTTATCAGTGAAATGAATTGTGCAGGAATAGAAATTTCAGAACAGACGCGCATAAACCTTCCGCCAAGAATAAGAATGTCAGTCCTGTATGCAGTAAGTCAGAGCAATAACGGAAGGGTGGCGAATACCTGTAATCTTTCAGAAGACTGGATAGGATATTCAACACGGTATGGGGACAGTGCAGGTGATTTTTCGCCGCTTGCCAATATTACGGTGACAGAAGCAAGGCAGATTGGTGAGGCACTCGGACTTCCGCATAATCTCATATATAAGACACCGAGTGACGGGTTAAGCGGTAAATCGGATGAGGAAAAAATCGGCTTTACCTATGATGTGCTTGACAGATATATCAGAACCGGAGTATGTGATGATGACGAAGTAAAGGAAAAAATAGACAGGATGAACAGAATGAACAGGTTTAAACTTGAGCTTATGCCGACCTTCCCGTATATACCGGAGAAAAAAGGAAAACAGCCGGAAGTATGAGAAAATATACAAGAACCATCGTGAATATTGTGGCTGCATTATCGGTTTTTACATTGCATTGTATTAATTATTTACATGACAGGAACGCAGGTACGGAGCTTATGAAGCCGTTACAGGCAGAGTCTGTAACGGAGGCTTCGACGGAAGCCCCGATTGAAGCCCCGACAGAAGCCCCGATTGAAGCCCCGATTGAAGCCCCGACGGAAGTCCCGACGGAAGCCCCGACGGAAGCCCCGACAGAAGCCCCGACGGAAGCCCCGATTGAAGCCCCGACAGAAGCCCCGACAGAAGCCCCGACAGAAGCCCCGATTGAAGCCCTGACGGAAGCTCCGGCTGAAACCGGTGCAATACAGGATATGGAAGAAACGGAGAGAAAACTTATATGCACCTATGCGCTTTCAAAGGTCGGATATCCTTATTCGCAGGAAAAAAGAGATTCCGGCTCATATTATGACTGCAGCTCACTTGCGTATTATTCATGTCTTAATGCAGGAATAAATATCAGCCGCAACGGCATAAATACGGCAGCCGCAGAGGCTCAGCTGCTTTATGAGGCAGGAAAAGCACGTTCATATGATAACATGAAGCCGGGAGATTTGATTTTTTACAGCTCTTCTCAGAACGGAAGGTTCATGAACATTGATCATGTTGCAATTTATGTCGGGAACGGTATGAGTGTTGAGGCACTCAACAGCACAAGCGGCGTTGTATGCCGGCTGGTAAGGACGAATAATATGGTAATGATCTGCAGTCCGATATGAGAGGTACAGACATGGAATTAAATGAAAATGAGATAATAAAAAAATACAACGGAATAACGGACATGCTTATCAGAAATAAAAAAACGGTTACGGTCATGGAAAGTGCAACATCGGGAATGATAGCATCGCTTCTGACGGACGCTGAAGGGGCAACGGAAATTTTCAAAGGCTCTTATGTGGCATATTCCAACGACATTAAAATTAAGCTTGGCATTCCGTCAGAAATAATAGACAAGTATTCGGTTTATTCAGAGGAAACGGCGGCTTCAATGGCACGCTGCTGCAGAATTGCATTTGGTGCCGATATAGGAATAGGAATAACAGGAACGCTTGGTAATGCGGATAAGAATAATGCGGAACATTCTGCAGAAGGAAAAGTCTATATTGCGGTTGACGTATTGGGAAAAAACGAGTCACACCGGATATGTACGGGAAAAAGAAATTCAAGACATGAATATAAACTTGCCGTTGCGGAAAAATTATATGATATCCTGACGGATTGTCTGAAGAAAGAAAAAATTACATGAAAAAATTAACAGGAAACAATATTATCAGAACGCTTAAAACGGTACTCGCGGCTTTGCCTGCCATAATAGTTGCAGGTGAAGCAGGTCTGAAATATTATCCGACTGCAGGAATAATAGCCATATTGAGCATTCAGAATACAAAAAGGGAGACAATACAGGTTGCACTTAACAGGGCAGGTGCATATGCCGCTGCACTTCTGCTTGCGGCAGGAGCTTATGGTATCATGGGATTCACGCTGCCGGCATTTGGTGTATATCTGTTTCTTTTTATCATGCTGTGCATGATGCTCGGCTGGGAGGACGGAATAGTTATGAATTCCGTGCTCATAACCCACTTTCTGACAGAGAGAAGCATGACATGGGAACTCATACTTAATGAAACGCTCCTGTTTGTAACCGGAGTAGGATTCGGCGTGCTTGTGAACCTTCATTTACGAAGGAAGGAAAGTCTTTTTGACGGATATGCACAAAAAGTTGATGACTGTATCAGGGATATATTAAAAAAAATAGCCGGGCAGTTAAACGGAAAGAATTATTTTTCCGGGGATGAATTTAAAATACTTGATGAATCCGTTAAAAAAGCAAAACTCTGTGCAATGGAAAATTACAACAATGATTTAAGAAGCATGGATGAAAGGGAGCTGCGTTATATAAGAATGAGGGAGCATCAGAGCGATGTGCTTAAGGACATAGAAGAAAGCGTGACGAAAATATCATATACCGCTAAACAGTCAGAACAGGTTGCGGAGCTGTTCATGCATACGGAACAGTGTTTTCATAAGGATAATACGGTTGCAGGACTTCTTGAAGAGCTTGAAGGACTTTTTGATAATATGAAAAAACAGAAGCTTCCCGGAACAAGGGAAGAATTTGAATCAAGGGCTGTTTTATTTTATATTCTCATGCAGATGAAGACTCTTCTGCAGATAAAAAGGGAGTTTGTACTGGAAAATATGCAGATATAGTATTATAATACTTGGAAATGCAGAATAATCATGAAGGAACGGCTTCGTTATACGGAGCAGAACAGGTTGTTGGAACATAAATGGAAAAACGGTTTGACAGAATGGAAATGCTTGTAGGCACAGACTCCATGAAGATACTTTCAGATGCAAGAGTCATGATTTTCGGTATCGGAGGCGTAGGAGGATATGTCGCGGAAGGACTTGCCAGGAGCGGGATAGGAAAATTTATTCTTGTTGATAATGACAGGGTATCCGTAAGCAATATTAACAGACAGATAATTGCTGCCGGCTCAACGGTCGGAAGAATGAAGACAGAAGTAATGAAAGAAAGGATTCTTGACATTAATCCGGAAGCACGTGTTGAGGTAATAAACTGCTTTTATCTGCCAGAGGTATCGGAAAACTTTGATTTTGACGGCTGTGACTATGTAGTGGACGCAATAGACACGGTAACGGCAAAACTGGATATAATAGTAAAATGCACACAAAAAGGAATACCAGTAATAAGCTGCATGGGAACAGGCAATAAGCTGCAGCCGTCTAAACTGCATGTAACAGACATATACAATACGTCGGTGTGTCCGCTTGCAAGGGTAATGCGCAGGGAATTAAGAAAAAGAGGCATAGAACGTCTCAAGGTTGTGTATTCAACAGAAGAACCCTGCAGAAATGACAGGATAGGGAGAATACCGGGAAGTACTGCATTTGTACCGTCATGTGCCGGAATGATGGCAGCGGGAGAAGTAATAAGAGAACTGATTCATGTGAGAACAAAAGGAGACTGACCATTATGTCATTAACGGAAGATATATTGAGATTGAAAAAAGAAAAAAATGCCGTAATTCTGGCACATTACTATGTGGATGAAGAAATACAGAATATTGCGGATTACGTAGGAGATTCATATTACCTGAGTGTAATTGCGAATAAGGTTACGGAAGACAGAATAATATTTGCCGGAGTCGGATTTATGGGAGAAAGTGCCAAAATGCTGAATCCGGAGAAAAGGGTTTTTCTTCCGGACGTTACGGCAGACTGTCCAATGGCACATATGGCATCTGTTGAGGAAATTAAAATCATGCGGGAAAAATATGAAGACCTTGCGGTAGTGTGCTACATAAATTCGACAGCAGAACTGAAGGCTGCTTCGGACGTATGTGTTACATCCGCAAATGCCGTAAGCATAGTTAAGAAGCTTTCCAATAAGAATGTATTTTTTATTCCCGATTCCAATCTCGGAAGCTTTGTTAAGAAAAATGTTCCCGAAAAAAATATCATTCTTAACTCCGGGCACTGTCCGAGGCATACAATTATAAGTGAGCATGATGTAATTGAAGCCAGAAAAGCACATCCGGATGCAAAATTTGCAGCACATCCGGAGTGTCTTGCAGATGTCCTGAAATATGCGGATTATACCGGGAGTACCTCGGGAATAATAAATTACGTAAAAAATACCGATGCGGACGAATTTATTATAGGAACCGTTGACGGTGTATTTGCAGAGATAAAAAAACAGGCAGAGGGTAAAAAGCTGTATACCTTAATCAGAGAACAGAAATGCGGTGATATGCAGAAAATAACACTTGAAAAGATATATGATGTACTTGAGAACGAAATCAATGAAGTTATTCTGACTGAAGATATCATAAATAAAGCAGTAAAACCGTTGGAAAGAATGCTTGAGCTTGCATGATGGAAGGACCGGATATGAAAACAGACGTACTTATAGCGGGAACCGGATGTTCAGGACTGTATTGTGCATTACATCTTCCTGATAGTGTTAATATTACAATTATAACCAAATCAGATATAAAAAGCAGTGATTCCTTTCTTGCACAGGGAGGAATGTGTATGCTGAAGGATGAATCTGATTATGACAGCTATTTTGAGGATACCATAAGGGCAGGTCATTATGAAAATGACAGAAAATCAGTTGAAATAATGATTCGTGCGTCAAAAGCACTTGTGGAAGAGCTGATGGAATACGGTGCGGATTTTAAGAAAAATGAAGACGGCAGTCTTGCATTTACGAAAGAAGGAGCACATTCGGAAGAAAGAATCGTATTTCATAAGGATGAGACCGGAAAGGAAATTACGGAAACGCTTATCCGTGAGGTTATGAAAAAGCCTAACGTAACCATTCTTGAATATACAAAAATACTGGACATAATTGAAAAAGACAACGTGTGCACGGGCTGCATCATAAGATGCAGTGACGGAAGGGTTGAAACCGTAAGCACTAAAAAGGTTGTGCTTGCCACGGGCGGCGTAGGCGGATTATACAGGCATTCAACAAATTTCAGACATCTTACAGGTGATGGAATAGCAATAGCGGTGAGACACGGGATAAAGCTGAAAGACATTACATATGTGCAGATACATCCGACTACTTTTTACAGTGATAAACCGGAGGACAGGAGATTCCTGATTTCTGAATCCGTACGCGGAGAAGGTGCCAGACTCTATAATGCTTCAGGAGAGAGATTTGTGGATGAGCTTCTTCCGAGGGATCTGCTTACAAAAGAAATATATAAACAGATGAAAAAAGACGGTACGGATTATGTATGGGAGGACTTACATACAATACCGGTTGATGAAATTAAATCTCATTTTCCAAATATAGAGGCACATTTAAGGGAGAATGGTTATGATGTAACCGCACAGAGAATACCCGTTGTTCCGGCACAGCATTATTTTATGGGAGGAATACGGGTTGATCACAACAGCCTTACTTCAATGAAGAACCTGTATGCCGTGGGAGAAACAGCATGCAACGGTGTTCACGGAAAGAACCGGCTGGCAAGTAATTCACTGCTTGAAAGCCTTGTATTTGCAGGAAGGGCGGCAGCTGACATTTCAAAGAACATTGATAAAGAAGAATTTGCCGTGCTGCAGGAAACCGATATTTCAAAATATTATAACGAAGAAGAATTTGATGCTGAAAATGCATCCATAGTCAGGAAAAAATTACAGGAGGCAGATTATGACAGATAATATTTCAATGAAGCTTAATGCAGAGCCGCTTATACTTAATGCATTAAGGGAAGACATAACGAGTGAGGATGTATCCACCAACTGCGTAATGAGGGAAGCAAAAAAAGGACAGGCTGAGCTTATATGCAAGCAGGACGGCATAATCTGCGGATTGTGGGTATTTGCCAGGGTATTTACGCTTCTGGATGAAAATACGGAAACCGTATTTCATGTCAGTGACGGAGACCGTGTAAAGGCGGGACAGCTGCTGGGAACCGTGAAAGGTGACATCAGGGTAATACTGAGCGGAGAAAGAACCGCACTTAATTATTTACAGCGGATGAGCGGAATAGCAACCTGTACACGGAAAATGGCTGAAATGCTTGAAGGAAGCGGCATAAAGCTTCTGGATACCAGGAAAACGTCACCTAATAACAGAATATTTGAAAAATATTCAGTAAAAGTCGGCAACGGAAATAATCACAGATATAACCTGTCTGACGGAGTGCTTCTTAAAGATAACCATATCGGAGCTGCCGGAAGTGTCAGAAAAGCCGTGGAAATGGCGAAGGAATATGCTCCGTTTGTAAGAAAAATTGAAGTGGAAACGGAGACGCTTGAACAGGTAAAGGAAGCTGTGGAAGCAGGTGCAGACATTATAATGCTGGATAACATGACACATGACTGCATGAAAGAGGCCATGGAAATAATCGGAAAAAGTGCAGAGGTTGAAGTATCCGGAAACATAACGGCAGACAGGATAGCAGAACTTACAGACCTTGGAGTGGATTATATATCAAGCGGTGCACTGACACATTCTGCACAGATAATGGATTTGTCGCTTAAAAACCTTCATGAAATCTGAAACGGACTTTTATTATGGAAAACATTAAAAATTATATTGTTCTGGAGGAACGCACAACGGTAGTACTTGCGGTATTTATTTTTATTTCGTCGGTTATGCTTGCAGCCGTGCACGGTATAATGGTTAAGAAGAACCACGGACCGTATGTATGGAGAATTTTGTGCGGGATACCCGTTATTTTATGCCTTCTGCATTTTGCGGTACACAGGTTTACGGGAAATGCCCGGCTTACATTTACGCTTTATGCAACAATGTATGCGGCGGCGGTGTTTGTTTTTATATGGCAGTTTTTTTATAAAACAGGAAAGTTATATACGGTTTCGGCGGTATTTACCATTATAATGTCATTTGCGGCAATGGCGGCAACATTAATAATACCGCTTTCCGTTTCTCCTGCCGTGCATAATTTTACACGGATGGGATACAGGGATTCCATGAAAGCGGTAATAGAGACAATGAAACAGGAATATGTACTTTCTGACTGGAAAAAAACGGATTATGACATGATTGAGTCAAAGGTTATGCCTATGGCTGAACAGGCTGAGGAAGAAAATAATCCGGCTCTTTTCTACGCGGCACTTGTGACATATTCCTATTATTTTTATGACAGACACGTTATTACGGAATCAGAATATGAAGCCGGTGCAAAAGAAATTCTTGCGGGAAACGATTACGGAATGTCCATGATTACGCTGGATAACGGAGATACGGCAGCAATTCTTGTTGAATACGGCGGAGAAGCATACAAAAAGGGAATAAGGGATGGATATGTGATAAAAAAATGGAACGGGGAGGATACCGGAAAGGCAATCGAGACTGTTGAATGTATATATCCGGGGCTTGCATTTCCCGTCAGGGAAAACGAAGATTATTTCAGGGCAATGTTCCTTGCGGGAAAAGGCGGAGACAGAGTTGAGACCGTATATGAGGATGAAGAAGGAAAAACTCATTGTGTGGTTCTTGAAAAAAACGGCAGCTATGCAGAAAGGCTTGACAGGGCAATAAGTCTTTTTACGTGGCAGAATGTCAGGAATTATTCTAATTATACGTGTGAAATGCTTGATTCGGAATGCGGATATATAAGAATAACGGAAGAATTTTACGATTATGTAAGGGATGCATTTTCAATGGTTACGGGAAAGCATCCGTCGCTTGAAAAAGCACTTGATGAAAAGCTGTCGGCTCTGAGGGAACAGGGAATGAAAAAGCTTATCATAGATTTAAGAAACAATGTGGGCGGCATCGATGATATTTCTTCAACAATCGTTTCAATGTTTACGGAGGATACTTTTTATGCACACGGAATAGGCATATATGACGGAACAAAATACAGCGTCAATGAAAAACATTACGTTTATGGAAACGGAAAATACAGTGATATTGAGGTTGCGGTGCTTGTTAACTATGCCTGCTGCAGTGCAGGTGATAACATGGCATATAATTTTTCAAAACTTGATAATGCCGTAATCACCGGAATTACGGTAAGCTGTGGTGTTGACCAGAACATGGGCGGGCTGTGTGTTATGACTGACAGCGGTTTTACGGTTAAATATCCGGCAGGACTTGTCCTTGCCGAAGAAGGGTATCCGCTGATTGACACTGATTCGGACAGGAAGAGCAATATTGAACTTGATTACCGTATAAGACTTGATTATGAAGGTGCAATGCAGATTTTCTCCGGTACGAACGGGGATTATGAGCTGGAATGTACGCTGAAATATCTGAAAAGGACATAAAAATGCTTTACGACAGGGATATAAGGGAACCTCTTTTTGATTTCCTTGAAATGAAATATGACAAAATAAGAATTATTGAAGAAAAAAACATGGGTAATTCAAGGGCTGACGTAATAGCCGTTACGGAAAGCGGTCTGATTGGAATTGAAATAAAGAGTGATGCCGATACCTATGCGAGACTTGAGAGCCAGATAAAAGATTATGACAGGTATTTTGACTATAACTGTATTGTTGCGGGGAGCAGGCATGCCACGGGCGTGTCAGATCATGTTCCGGAGCATTGGGGAATCATTACCGTAGATGAAGAGGAAGGAAAGCCGGATTTTTATGTAATGAGGGAACCGTCACTTAATCCGGGAATGAATATAAGGGATAAGCTGTCACTGCTGTGGAGACCTGAGCTGGTACACATTCAGGAAATTAACGGAATGTATAAGTACAGGGGAAAAAGCCGTGCATTTGTTATTGATAAAATTATCGACAACGTGTCGACAAACATGCTTGCGGCACAGATTACGGAAGAACTTTTTGAAAGGGATTATACACTGATTGATGAGATAATTACGGAATATAAGAAAAATATCGACAATGGGAAAAAATGCAGGAAAAAAAGGCGTAAAAGGTATAAAATAATGAGATAGCAGACTTGTAAGGACAGGAGAAAGAGTAATGAATATAGCCGTACAGTTATGCGGACTGCTTTTGTTATCGGTAGTCCTGTATTTTTATCTGAGCTGTAAGAAGGTATTTCTTAATACGGAATCGGCTTTCTTTGGCCTGATAGTAACTTCAATCATATATCTGACCGCAGATGTGTTTTCTACCGTTGCACTCGGAAGAATGGCGGAAATGCCGGAGATTCTTGCAGTAACGATGGTCAGAATACATAAAATAGCCCTGCTTGTCACGGTATATTATGCAATTTTGTATGTATTCAGCGGAATGTACGGAAAATCCCTTAAATATAAAAAGATAGCAAGGATGTTTGCAATATACAAGATTTTCCAGATAATCATGACGGTCGTACTTCCCATGCGTTACATGGATGTTAACGGTAACAGGACGGCTGTGGGAGCCGCCGTTGTTTTCGTATATGCATCAATAGTAAGTGAACTTATTATTACCATTGCGGCATTATCAAGATACAGACATTTGATAGATGTGAGAAGAAAGAATGTTGTAACTGGATGGTTTGCAATCTGGATTGCGGCAATGATTGCAATAATATGGGCTCCGGGATACATAACCGTCAGTTTTACCATAGCAATAGGCGTACTTATCATATATATCAAGCTCGAAAATCCTGAGTCGGCAATTGACAGGGAAACGGGACTGTTCAATCAGAATACATTTCAGCCGTTTCTCAGCCAGCAATACGGAAACGGCAGAAAATTTTCGCTGATAATGATAACGGCATACGGCAGCAGCCATGTATCATCTCATGACATTTACGCTTTTAAGCAGTCGCTTGTAAGTGATCTTGTTGACATCAGGGGAACGTATGCATTTAAGACAAATGAGGATGACTTTTTTATTATATACGAAGACCGTGAAGCAGCAGGGAATAAGTATGAAGAGCTGTGCGGTAAGTATATCGGTGAAGGATATAATGTCATTAAACCATACATAATTTATTTGCCTGATTCTGATACGGCAGGAGGAATTAATGAACTGCTCCGCCTTATAAGATGGGGAGGAACAACCTCGGACATTGCCGAGAAGAACTGCTTTGTAATTGATGAAAATGCAGCTGACAGCATGAAGCAGGAGATTGAAACGGGCAAGCTTATCAATGAAGCAATGGAAAATGACAGGGTTGAGGTCTTTTACCAGCCTATATATTCCACTGAGAAAAAATATTTTGCAACGGCGGAGGCACTTGCACGTATCCGTGATGCGGAAGGAAAAATAATCCCGCCGGGCAGATTTATTGAAGTGGCAGAGAAAAACGGTTCGATATTGAGACTTGGTGAAATCGTATTTGAGAAGGTGTGCATGTTTCTTGCAACTACGGATGTGACACGATACGGTATAGAATATATTGAAGTAAATCTCTCGGTGATACAGTGTGAATGTGACGGATTGGCGGAGAAGTTTATTTCGATAATGAAAAAACACAACATTCCGGGAAGAATGATTAATCTTGAGATTACAGAGTCAGCAACGATGAAGTCGAGAAACAGACTGATACGGAATCTTTCAAATCTTAAAAATTTCGGAGTGGGATTTTCACTGGATGATTTCGGTACAGGGCAGAGTAATCTTAATTATATCGTGGACATGCCTGTCGATATCGTTAAATTTGACAGGGACATGGTTAATGCATATTTTGAAAGCTACAAGGCAAAATATGTTATGAATGCCGCAATGCATATGATACAGGGACTTCAGCTTGACATTGTATCTGAAGGGATTGAAACGGAGGAACAGTTAAAAATCATGCAGGAGCTCGGAATACAATACATACAGGGTTATTACTTTTCCAAACCGCTTCCTGAGAAAGAATGTCTGGAATTTCTGAGGGAAAAGAACCCGGCAGTTACAGGCATCAGAGAGACCGGCTGCTGAAATAACTTGACAGTATGATTGTTTATGTATAAAATACAACTCAAACTGCGTTTACGGACGTAGTAAAAACACACAATAGGAGAAATTAAGATGTTTGAAAAAATCAGAGAAATCATTAACGGTACATTAAGCTGCGGAGAAGACATTATTACAATGGATGCAAGCCTTATAGATGATCTGGGTGCGGATTCACTTGATGCGGTTGAATTATGTATGTCAATAGAAGAGGAATTTGATATTACGATACCTGAGGATAAAATTTCAGATCTTAAAACAGTTAAGGATATAGTTGATTTCGTGGAAAGTCTGGTATAATAACCGGAATTGGTGAGGATAGGATATGACAGGTATACAGATAGTGGCAACCGGAAGTGCAGTGCCGGACAAAGTCATTACTAATGAAGATTTAAGCAGGATGGTTGACACAAGTGATGAATGGATTTCAACCAAAACCGGTATCAGACAGAGACATTTCTGCGTGGATGAGTCCAATACCGATCTGGCATATGCTGCAGCAGTACGGGCAATAAACAATGCAGGCATAGATAAATCAGAGATAGGAATGCTTATTGTGGCAACCTTTACACCTGATTATGCGGCACCATCCGTATCATGCATATTGCATGAAAGGCTTGGACTCAGAACGGATATACCGTCATTTGACATTAATGCTGCGTGTGCCGGATATGTATACAGTCTGAGAATAGCCGCTTCCATGCTTGGAAGCATGGCTGCACCATATGCACTGGTTATCGGTTCGGAACAGATATCATCAAGACTGGACATGGAAGACAGGAATACCTGTATTCTGTTTGGAGACGGAGCCGGCGCCACGGTGGTTAAATTAAAGTCTGATAGTGAGCTGTACTCGGTCCTCGGCTCTGAAGGCATGCTTGATGTCTTAGGATGCACGGGACAGAATATGGGAAAAGCGACGGTATTCATGGATGGACAGAAGGTTTTTAAGAATGCAGTCAGGAGAATGGGAGAGGCTGCAAAGGAAGTGCTTGAAATGTCCGGAATTTCGATGGATGAAATAGATTATGTGGTATGTCATCAGGCGAATGAACGTATTATAGACAGTGTATGCAGGAAATTAGGCGTTCCGGAAGAGAAAATTTTCAAAAACATAGGCAGTTACGGTAATACTTCGGCTGCAACAATTCCGATAGCACTTGATGAAATGCATGAAGCAGGACTTTTGAAACAGGGACAGAAGCTTTTACTGGTGACATTCGGTGCCGGTTTTACGTGGGCAGGCATGATTGTTGAAACCTGATAAATATACAAAAAGGAGCAGCAATGAGACGAGTAGTTATTACAGGTATGGGAGCTGTTACGCCAATTGGAAATAATGTAAAGGAAATGTGGGAAGGAATCCTTGAAGGACGCTGCGGAATTGGCTTTATATCAAAATATGATGCCTCCGACAGGAAAGTTAAGGTTGCGGCAGAGGTTAAAAATCTTCCGCTTGAAGAACTTGTGGATAATCATGATTTGAGAAAGATGGATTTGTTTTCAGCATACGGACTTATTGCATCGGATGAGGCGATGGCGGACTCCGGCATTTCCGTTGAGGGAGAAGAAGACCGCTGTGGTGTAATTGTTTCAAGCGGTATAGGCGGAATTGAAACAATATGCAGGGAATTTGAGAAGGGACAGGAAAAGGGCTTTGACAGAGTGTCACCATATCTGATTCCGGCTGTAATTTCTAATATGGCGGCAGGAAGAATTGCCATAAAACATAACTTTCAGGGAATGTGTTCATGCTCCGTTACTGCATGTGCCGGCGGAACCAATGCAGTCGGAGACGGTTTCAGACATATACGTGACGGATATGCGGATGTAATGCTGTGCGGAGGAACCGAAGCAAGTGTGAACAGGCTTGTAATAGGCGGATTTACAACCTCTAAGGCACTTACAAGGTCAGATGATCCTAATCGTGCTTCAATACCCTTTGACAGGGAACGGAGCGGTTTTGTACTTGGAGAAGGGGCAGGTATCCTTGTGCTGGAAGAGCTTGAACACGCATTAAGAAGAAATGCAAAAATATACGGTGAGATAGCCGGATACGGAACAAATTGTGATGCACATCATATAACGGCACCTCTTGAAGACGGAAGTCGTGCTGCAAAATGCATGACGGATGCTATGAAAGATGCAGGAATACATCCGGAAGACATTAAGTATATAAATGCACACGGGACATCCACACCGATGAATGATAAAGTGGAGACCATGGCGGTAAAGAGTGCATTCGGTCCGGCGGCGGATAGAGTGCTGATCAGTTCAACCAAATCAATGACAGGACATCTTTTAGGGGCAAGCGGGGCAGTTGAAGCAATAATAACAACGCTTGCAGTGAAGGAAGGATATGTTCCGGCAACGATTAATTACAGGGAAAAAGACGAACTGTGTGACCTGGATATAGTTGCCAATGAAGGAAGAAAATGCGAAATGGAATATGCAATGTCAAATTCTCTTGGATTTGGAGGACATAATGCAAGCATAATAATTAAGAAGTACAGTTAGAAATCAGGTTCTGCCGGAAGGCAGAACCTTTTTTATTTAACATATAAGTCTGAAGCATCACACCGCTGCAGGCGAAAACCTATTGAAATATAAGAGAAATTATAATAATATACAAATATAAATTTAGCGGAGCCTGATATGAAGAAAAAAATAATTGTAACAGTAATAATTTTAATATTGACAATAATCGTGACATCTGTAATTCTTCTGAAAAAGAATCATGGAAAAAAAGACGACGTAATATTAACGGAAGAAAATCATACATCAGACAATACCGCAGAATATGCGGGTTATATAAAAATAGCAGCTGTGGATGCAAGCTATCATGTAGGAACGGAATTTAAACTTAACATAGTATCAGCCGGCGGAGAATTTTCGGATGCCGTTGTATGGAAGTCGTCAGATGAAAGTATTGTTATGGTAAGCAGCGATGGTTATGTCAGGGTGGTCGGAGAAGGAATGGCATTTGTTACGGCAACAAGCGGAATTTATTCGGATTCCCTGATTATAAAAGGTGTTTCAGCGGAAGAACCGACGGAAACCTTTGAAGCAGAAACAGAAGAATACACAGAGAAGACGACCGGGGTACAGACGGAGAAGCCGACAGAGACACAGATAGAGAGACCGACTGAGATACAGACGGAGAGACCGACAGAGACACAGACAGAGAAACCGACTGAGATACAGACGGAGAGACCGACTGAGATACAGACGGAGAGACCGACTGAGGCACAGACGGAGAGACCGACTGAGGCACAGACGGAGAAGCCGGATTATAAATCTAAAATAGCCGCAGTAACAGGAGAAGCCGGGTATACTCTTCGTCAGGATAATGTGTATATTTACGGGGAAGACGGAAATTATCTCGGTCAGGCAATTATTGAGGATGATTCGCTTCTGATACATGTGCAGACCAGAACGACAGGGCATGATTATGCAGTTAAGGAGCTTTTAAAGGTAATTATTCCGGGCGAATATGACAGTGTGTTTGAAAAGTTTATTCATGCGGAAAACAATACGGCAGTTATGTCGGAAGGACATCTGGTGTATATAAGACCGGCAGTTGCCGCGGAGCAGGGAAGTCATGCACAGTTAATAATTTTTTATTAATTTTGTATTCGTAATTTAACAATGACTGTGTTATAATTATACAATGCGATTTTGTACATTCAGGAGGTTTGTATGATTAATAAAAGAAAAGTCAGACTCATGGCAAGAACTGCCATGTATTTAAGGCATGAAGGGACGGAGGATATACCGAAATCAAAGTATTACAGGAGGGATTATGTAAGCCTTAACATGTGGCTTACGGCTATTGCGGTAACGGCGGCATATTTTCTTATACTGTTTCTGACGGCATGTTATAATTTTGAATATATAATCAATCATCTTACCGATACTAATTATACCGTTCTGGTAATATTACTGGTTATGACATATATACTGATGATGGCAGTGTTTCTTGTTGCAGGATATTTTGTATATTCCCACAGATATACCGTAGCTGAAAACGGAATCAGGGTATATCAGGGCAGACTCCAGAAGATTTATCAGCTTAATAAGGCTGACAGAAAGAAGAAAAATTAAATTTTGCGGAGGAATTGTAAAATTGTTAACGGCAGTTTTGGCTTTTAAGGAAAAACTAATGCTTTTTTATGCTAAGGCAGGAATATATGTCAATTATGTCATGAAATTTATCATGGCATTTGTGTCATTTCTGCTTATAGGAAGGTTTATAGGAACCAATGAACTTTTGTCAAGTCCGGTAATATGTTTTGCGGCAGGACTTATATGTGCATTTGTTCCTGTTAACGTAACGGTATTGTGTGCAACGGTTCTTACGGTAGTCCAGCTCTTTGGAATGTCAATAGAGCTGGCACTTGTGGCTACTCTTGTAATGCTTATAGTATATCTGCTGTATTTCAGGTTTGCACCGTCAACAGGATTTCTTATGATAATAACACCGCTGCTGTTCTGCATGAAGATTCCTTATGTGGTTCCCGTTATTGCGGCTCTTACAGTAGGAATTACGGGAATTATCCCCGTAATCTGCGGAACATTCATATACTATCTGATTGATTTTGCACATCATTATTCTACGGCAATAGCTACACTTGATGCTGACAGTGCACTTCAGAACATTACGTTTATTTTCAATAACGTAATTAATAACAAGGAGCTTATTATTATTGTTGTGTCTTTTTCAATAGCAATTATGATGATATACATGATAAGGAGACTGTCTGTTAACTACTCATGGCTCATAGCAATTATTGCCGGAAGTGTTACGGATGCTATCGTAATTATTGTTTCGCTTTCACTGCTTATGGTGGATTTCAGCATTCCGGGACTTATCGGCGGAACTGTTCTTGCCATACTGACCGGACTTGTAATGCATCTGTTTATTTTTTCCGTGGATTATTCATCAACGGAATATGTTCAGTTTGAAGATAATGACTATTATTATTATGTAAAAGCGGTTCCCAAGATATCAGTAAGCGGAAGGAATGTTACCGTTAAGAAGATAAATACCCTTCAGGATGATAAGGGAATGATTCATACGGAAAGCTATGATGAGACTGAAGATACCGGGGAAACGGAATAAAATCAGAATGGAAGTGGACACATGAGTGCAATAAGTAATTTTATAGATGAATATATAAGCAATGTATATATTCCGAGATCGTTAAGAGTGGCCAATATATTTGAGATACTGATACTTGCACTTTTTCTGTATGAATTTATCCTCTGGGTAAAGACTACAAGGGCATATACACTGTTAAAGGGCATAATCGTCATTATAGTATGTCTTCTGATTGCCAATATTTTTGAGTTTACGACAATATTGTGGATTGCGGAGAAAGTGATTAATATAGCAATTATAGCGCTTGTAATCATATTCCAGCCGGAACTCAGAAAAGCACTTGAGCAGATAGGACAGAGAAAATATTTTAAAA
Organism: uncultured Butyrivibrio sp.; assembly: GCA_964405265.1. Lineage (GTDB taxonomy): Bacteria > Bacillota > Clostridia > Lachnospirales > Lachnospiraceae > Eshraghiella. The sequence continues at coordinate 45,996 of CAYONC010000006.1, read as the reverse complement.
AAATACTCCCGTTCAGCGATAAGAAAAATAAAGGTGAACGGTTCAGCGAAAATACCGTTAATGAGCTTGTTAAAGCGTGCTATGAGCTTGGCAGGAATAAAACGGGTGCCCTTATAGTGATAGAACAGGATAACATACTTGCGGATTATGAGAAGACGGGAATACCTCTTGATGCACTTGTTTCAAGTCAGCTTCTTATCAATATATTTGAACATAATACACCGCTTCATGATGGTGCGATAATCGTACGCGGAGACAGAATAGCTGCGGCAACGTGTTATCTGCCGCTGTCGGATAATATGCATATAAGCAAAGAGCTTGGAACAAGGCACCGTGCCGCAGTTGGAGTTTCTGAAGTGACTGATTCACTTACCATTGTCGTATCCGAGGAAACGGGAAGCGTATCCATTGCAATAGCGGGAGAGATAATAAGAGCCGTGGATGCGGAATATCTTAGAAAAAAACTTACGTTTATCAGGAAGAAATCCATAGATGTCACAAGATACAAACTCTGGAAGAAGGGGGCAGAAGAAAGTGAAAAGCATCAAAATAGCGAAAATTAAAGATTTTATTCTTCACAATCTGTGGCTCAAGATTCTTTCGGTTATTCTTGCCGTTTTTATATGGATTGTCATTGTCAATGTGGATGATCCGAGAAGAACCAGGACCATAACAGGGATAGAAGTTGTATTGCTTAATGAATCAAGCCTTACGGAAAAAGGTTATACATATGCCGTGCAGTCGGGTTCAACGGTGAGCATTACCATTAAGGCACCGAGCTCCGTGGCGGAAAGTCTTGAAGCTTCTGACTTTTATGCATACGCTGACCTTAGTGAAACATCACTTGTATCGGACAGCGCAAAAATAAAAGTCAGATGTGAAAAAGCGGACGTGGCTAACCAGGTTGACATTGTTTCCAAAAAAAGCGAATATATAAAACTGCTGATTGATAATAAGGCAAGCAAGGACTTTTCGATAGAACTGGAATATAACGGTTCTCCGGCAGAAGGATATGTTGTCGGTGAAGGATATGTATCGCCGGCAACGGTGAACATAACGGGAGCGGAAAAAACCGTTAATTCGATAAGCAGGGTTGTTGCATATTATGACATATCGGATATGTCACATAATATTACCGAGGATGTAAGCCTGAAGCTGTATGATTCAAACGGAAAAGAAGTAAAGACGGATCTTCTTGAGCTGAGCAGGAAAAAGGCACAGATTAACATAACCATGCTTCCCGTAAAATGGATTGACGTAAATTACGGCATTACGGGAAATCCTGCGGACGGATATGTTGTAACGGATAAAAATGCATCCATGGTACGCATATGCGTGGCTGCCGAGAAAGAAAAGCTTGATGCGTTTTCGTCAATAGACATTCCTGAAGATGAATTTAACATAGAAGGTATATCGGAAGATACGACATACAGAACGGATATTTCAAAATATGTTCCGAACGGATATAAGATTGTATCGGAATCAAAGGTTTTTGAGCTTGAAATCAAGGTTGCAAGAAGAGTCGGAATAAGAATACCTTATGAGAATATAGAGCTGAAGGGTGCGAAAGACTTATATGATTACGATATAGTAAGGGAAAATGCAGGCATAATCGTATATGCGGTAGGAAACCGGGAGGTTGTTGAAAAGCTTACCGTGGCAGATTTTTATCCTACCGTTTCCGTTGCAGGAAAGAACATAGGAACACATAAAATAAAAATAGACCTTAATGCAGTCAATGATGAAGGATATAAGATTGAAAAAGACATGTATCTTACCGTGAATGTAATGGAAAAGCCGACGGAGCCTGAAACAACGGAACCTGAGACAACAGAAACTGAAACAACGGATAATTCAACTATAACGGAAGACCGGGAGGAATCGGAATAATATGGCAAGAATATTTGGTACGGACGGAGTAAGAGGAGTTGCGAATAAGGAGCTTACCGTAGAGCTTGCACTTAATCTTGGAAAAGCGGGTGCATATGTCCTGACTAAGGAAAATTCACATAAACCCACGATACTTGTAGGATGTGATACGAGACTGTCAGGAGGAATGTTAGCTAATGCACTTATGGCAGGAATATGCTCAGTAGGAGCAGATGCGGTATATGCAGGAGTCGTTCCTACTCCGGCTGTGGCATATCTTACGAAAAAATACAATTATGATGCAGGAGTCGTGATATCGGCATCACATAATCCTGCAGAATATAACGGAATAAAATTTTTCAGCCGCACCGGATATAAGCTTTCTGACCGTCTTGAAGATGAGATTGAAGAGACCATGAGGATGAATTCAGCAGAGCTTCCGATGCCTTTGGGCGATAAAGTAGGTAAAATATCATACAGATATGAAATAAAAGACGACTACGTGGAATTTGCGTCATCAGTGGCAGATATTAATCTGTCCGGATTAAAAATCGTACTTGATACGGCAGACGGTGCCGCAAGCTATACGGCAGAAGCCGCCATGAAAAGACTCGGGGCTGAGCCGGCAGTCATACATAACCGTCCGGACGGTATTAATATTAACAGAAACTGCGGTTCAACTCATATGGAAGAACTTCAGGCAATGGTACTGGAAACGGGTGCCGACATAGGTATTGCCTTTGACGGGGATGCCGACAGAATGCTTGCGGTTGATGAGAAAGGCAATATAGTGGACGGAGACCGTATTATGGCAATATGCGGACTATATATGAAAAATAAGGGAATACTTAAAAAAGACACGATAGTTACAACTGTAATGAGTAATCTCGGATTTTTTCAGATGGGAACAAGAGAAAATATCAACATGGAGCAGACGAAGGTGGGAGACAGGTATGTACTTGAATGTATGCTTGAAAAAGGCTATAATCTTGGCGGAGAACAGTCAGGTCATGTGATTTTCCTTGATGAAAATACTACCGGTGACGGACTTGTAAGTGCAATACATCTTCTTCAGGTTATGGCAGACACGGGTAAGAAGCTCTCTGAGCTTGCTTCGGTCATGACGGTCCTTCCTCAGGCACTTGTTAATGCACGTGTTTCCAACAGAAAAAAAGACTATTATATGGATAACGACGTAATTGCCGGAGCCATTGCGGAATTTGAACGAAAATTTGCCGGTGAAGGCAGGGTTCTCATAAGACCGTCGGGAACGGAGCCGTTAATCAGGGTAATGATTGAAGGAAACGACAGGGAGCTTATTAACCGTGAGGCGGAAAAGCTTGCACGGCTTATTGAGGAAAATATAGGAGAATAGCAGATGGTAGATGTAGTAATTCCTGTATACAAGCCTGATAAGAAGACATATACAATGCTTAACAGAATTGCCGGACAGAAGTATCGGGTTAACAGGATTATTCTCATTAATACGGAACGAAAATATTTTATGGAAGAACTGCTCCGTATAGATGACAGAATTGAAGTTTATCATATAACGAGAGAAGAATTTGACCATGGTGCAACAAGGCATATGGGCATGGAACTTTCCAAAGCGGATTATGTTCTTTTTATGACAATGGATGCCGTGCCGGCAGACAGAAATCTTGTCGGAAATCTGCTTAAAGGTTTTAAGCAAACCGGAAAGAACGGTGAACGGGCAGCCGTTGTATATGGAAGGCAGCTTCCGGCAAAAGACTGCCGTATGCAGGAAAAGTATGCCAGAATGTATAATTATCCCGAAAAAAGTATGGTTAAGACCATGGCTGATGTGAAACGTCTTGGCATAAAGGCCTTTTTTTCTTCTGACGTATGTGCAATGTATGACAGGGAAATATATTATATAAACGGCGGATTTGGGAAGAAAATGATTTTTAATGAGGATATGATTTATGCGGCTGCCGCGATGCGTAACGGGTATGCGGTAGTATACTGCAGTAAGGCGTCAGTAATACATTCGCATAATCATTCATGCATGGAGCAGCTCAGAAGAAATTTTGACATAGGCGTATCCCATGCGGACAACATGGATGTTTTTGAAAGTGTTCCTCCGGAAGGTGAAGGAATAAGGCTTATGCTAAATACTGCACTTTATTTGTGCAGAAACGGACACTGTTATGAGGTACCATACCTTATCATCAGCAGTGCCGTAAAATATATGGGATACAGGTTAGGAAGAAATTATAAAAAGCTTGGAAGGAAAACCGTTATGCGGCTGACCTCCGACAAAAACTACTGGAACGCCGTGAAAGAGTGATATAGTGATAAAGGATAATCAGAAACATTTCAACAGACTGCATGTGGTTATGGATGCATTAATCATAGTTGCAGCATATATGTCAGCGTGGGCAATTAAATTTGCAGGCACGGCAGCAGATGATGCCATAGGAAGGATAGATTTAAAAACATATCTTAAGGCATTAATTTTTGTTGTACCTGCATATCTTGTACTGTATACGGTTTTTAGGCTGTATGCTCCAAAAAGGATGCACGGACAGCGTTATGAAATGTTTAATGTCATCAAAGCCAATACAATAGGACTTCTTTCATTTATTCTTGTGCTGTATCTTACAAGACAGATTCACTTTTCAAGAACCATGCTTGTTATTTTTTATGGTCTTAACATTGCTTATGAATTTCTTGCAAGAGTGGGTTTAAGAATTGTATTGCACGGAATCAGAAAAAGAGGACTGAATCAGAAACATATCGTCCTGGTAGGATACAGCAGGGCGGCTGAAGGATATATTGACAGGATTAAGGCGTACCCGCAGTGGGGGTACAGTGTGCTGGGAATACTTGATGACCACGTGGAACGCGATACAAAGTACCGCGGAGAAAAAATAATCGGGAAAGTTGATGACATTGAACACATAATATCGGAAAATGAGCTTGATGAAATCGTTATTACGCTTTCACTTGATGATTATGCAAAACTTGAATATATTGTAACCGTGTGTGAGAAGCTTGGTGTTCATACCAAGTTTATCCCGGATTATAACAACATTATTCCGACAAGACCATACATTGAAGATGTTCAGGGTCTTCCCGTAATTAACATAAGAAGGGTTCCGTTAAGCAGCAGCTTTAACAAATTTATCAAGAGATTTACGGATATTGTAATTGGTAGTTTATGCCTATTGATTTTTTCTCCTTTAATGCTTATTGTATCAGTATTGGTAAAAATAACGTCTAAGGGACCCGTTATATACAGACAGGAAAGGGTAGGACTTCATAATAAGACATTCTATATGTATAAATTCCGTTCCATGAAGGAGACAACTGACGGCAGCGACATGAAGAAATGGACGGTAAATGATGATCCGAGGGTTACCCGGGTTGGAAAGTTTATCAGAAAGACAAGCATAGATGAGCTTCCGCAGTTCATTAATGTGCTTAAAGGAGATATGAGCATAGTCGGACCGAGACCTGAGAGACCATACTATGTCGAAAAATTTAAAGAAGAAATACCAAGATACATGATTAAGCATCAGGTACGTCCGGGTATAACAGGATGGGCACAGATAAACGGTTACAGAGGGGATACATCGATTAACAGAAGAATAGAATGTGATTTGTACTATATAGAGAACTGGACACTGGTTTTTGATTTGAAAATAATGATTTTCACGGTATTCAAAGGCTTTATTAACAAAAATGCTTATTAATTCAGGAAGGAATAAGTCAGGGGATGGCAAAATACAGAGATTTTGATGATAATATTACATATGAAGAATATGAGGAATATGAAGAGAAGAAGATAAGAACGGGAAAGCGTAAAAAAAACCGTTGGGTTAAGCCTGTTATCATCGGGCTTGAAGTAATTGCGGTTGCCATACTCCTTCTGATATGGTATGCAGTGGAAAAACTGAACCTTATAAAGTATACTCCGCTTAATGAGGACCTGATTTTTGTAAATGATGACATGGATGACAGTACGGTGGAGGTACTTAAAGGATATACCAACATTCTCCTGTTAGGCTCCGATTCAAGAACCAATTCGTATGATTCCCTCACGCAGATAGGAGAAAATCATACGGATGCAATGCTTGTTGCAAGTATCAATAATGATACCAAGGAAGTAAGGATTATATCCATTTACAGGGATACGCTTCTTGAGATGGGAGCGGACGGAAATGAGAAAAATCAGGAATTAAATAAGGCAACGGAAGCTGCATTCAAGTACGGAATTGAATCCTCAATAAGCATGATTAACAGAAATCTTGATTTGGATATATCCGAATTTGTTATGGTAAACTGGTCTGCTCTTATTGAAATCGTTGATGCAGTAGGCGGTGTTGATATAGAAATCAATCTGATGGAGCAGAGATGGCTTAACAGGTATCTTGTTGATACATCAGAAAATACAGGCGTTACCTATAAGGAAATTAATGTTATTCCTGATGATCCGTCCATGACTGATGATGAACTCCGGGCAGACAGCGGGAAGATGACAACAAAATATATGGTTCACATGGATGGAATACAGGCAACGGCATTTTCCAGAATACGATTTGGTGACGGTCGTGCCGACTATGGAAGAACAGAGAGACAGCGTGCCGTTATTTCACAGATTGTTGCAAAAGCAAAAGGCATGAGTATCACAAAACTCAACTCCGTTATAACCGCTGTATGCAGAAATATTGCTACCAATATGGGAACAGATGAGATAATCGACATGATACCGTCCATTATGGATTACAGTCTTAATATGATTGACGGTGGTTTTCCGTTCAACAGAAATGACCAGATAGAGTATCTTGAGGAAAATAACATATATAATCCGGTGATTCCCGTAACACTTGAGGAAAACGTAATTAAGTTTCATGAGGTGCTCTTTGACTCGGATAAATACAGACCGTCGGCAACCGTGCAGAGAATCAGCGAAGATATTATCAAACTGACGGGAGTAAAATCATGAAAGAATTTCTTAAGAAGAAATATGCACAAAATATCGTTGCGGCAGCAGGAGTTATTCTCCTTACCATAATTATTGAGCTGCTTTTTAACATAAAGCTTCTGACGCTTGAAGGCAGGGAAAAGGGCGTCAGGAGTATTGAGTTATATGATTGTACAACAGAAAATCTTACACAGGAAAGAGATGGAGCATTTCTTCTGAAAAAAGGGGAAAAGGCAGCCATTTCTTTTGATGTAAACGGATATGCCGACAGGCTTGCGGTAAAGTATGATACGGAAGGAACTTTTTCCTGTACACTGTCCGTAAAGTATGTCAACATATACGGAAATACCGAAACAGTGGCGATAGAGGACATAAATCCGGTATATCTTAATGAGTCCGTGATTAACATAAAGAAGAACGTGGAATCCGTTACAATAAGCATTAATGAATGTGATTATGATCTGACGATAGAAGCACTTTCGGTACGTAATACCGTCATTTTCAATCCCCTTCGTATGCTCTTTTTCTTTTTCATTCTTCTGGCAGCTGCAATGATAATTGTATGGCACAGGGAAATTACGGACAGAATATATGCAGGATTTGCGATTGTTGCGGGTTGTGCAGGACTTGCAATGATAACCGTTATGCCTCTTGTGAGAGTGGGCTTTGATGAAGAAGCACATTTAAGAAATGCTTTTGTCCTTACATTTGAAAGCGTGACGGAGGAAAATGAAATATTATGGAATATGCTTAATACGGTGGATGCAAATCATCCGGAATATCACAGCTGTTCCTATGAAGAATACGTATCATTCAGAAAATATCTTAATGACAATGCATTGTACAAAAACAATGGCGTTGATGAGTTCAGGACAACATACAGAACCACAAGCAGCATGCCCACATTTGCATATGTATTCGTTGCATTGGGCATAAATGTGGCAAGACTTTTCGGAATGGGCTTCGGAAATATTTATATGCTTGCAAGAATCATTAATCTTCTCGTATATGTGGTTACAATGACATTTGCGATAAAAAATCTTAAAAAGGGCAGAATGTTAATGTCAGTCATAGGACTTATGCCGACGGTAATGTTCCTGTCATCAACCGTTTCATATGATCCGGTCATTATAGGTTTTACCGCATTGGGACTTTCTTACCTGCTGAACGGATTTGTTGATGATAACGAACAGCTTACATGGAAGAAATATCTTATGGGATGCGGATTTTTGGGATACGGATGCCTTGCAAAAGCGGTATATGCACCGCTGTTCCTAATGGGACTTTTTTATCCGAAAACAAAATTTAAAGATAAAAAGACACGTATTATAATGAAATTCGGATATGTGTTATGCTTTGTCATTCTTATGCTTACGGCTGTTCTGCCGCTTCTTGCAGGTCATGACGGAGGAGATGACCGCGGAGGCAATACAAGTCATATGGGACAGCTCGCATATATGACGGGCAATTTGGCAGGATATGCATGGCTGCTGATTAAATCGGCAGGACGGTATCTTTTTGAATTTTCAATAGGCGCCTCCGCACTTGATAATATGTATTTCTTCGGAAAAGGAATGTTTACCGTGCCGCTTGTAATAATTCTGGTTACCGTAATATTTACTCAGGGTGAGGAGGGATTTAACTTTAAGCTGAAATACCGGCTGGCTGCCGGAGCTTGTGTTCTTATATCCGCCGCACTGATATGGACAAGCATGTATATGGCATTTACGGAGGCAGGAACGGCAACTGCAATATACGGTGTTCAGGGAAGGTATTTTATTCCGCTTCTGTTTACGGGGCTGAGCATTATAGGAACATCCGGAATAACCTGCCGCTGGAAGAAGGACAGATTTTATCCGTCTGTATTCTTGATTATGCTTTTTATACTTGCATTTGAAACTTATTCACAGATATTTATGTACAGCTGTGCATAAAATGATAAATACGGGTTGAAGATAAAATAAATAATATGATACAATATACAGGTTAAGAAATTTTTACGGAAAGAAGGATTTAAATGGGAAAAATTAAAGTGACTTCATGCGGAATAGAGGGACTTAAGGTTATAGAACCGGCGGTTTACGGTGATGAAAGAGGATATTTTTTTGAGTCATATAATTATAACGATTACAAAGAAGCAGGTATAGATGAGATTTTTGTACAGGATAACCAGTCAGCTTCACGCAAGGGTGTTCTCAGGGGACTTCATTTTCAGAAGAATTTTCCTCAGGATAAGCTTGTCAGGGTTATCAGGGGAGAAGTTTTCGACGTTGCAGTGGATTTAAGAAAGGATTCCGAGACATACGGAAAATGGTTCGGAGTCGTTCTATCCGATGATAATAAAAAGCAGTTCTTTATTCCTAAAAACTTTGCACACGGTTTTATTGTGCTTTCTGATTATGCGGAATTTGCATATAAGTGTACTGATTTTTATCATCCTGATGATGAAGGCGGACTTCTCTATAATGACCCTGATATCGGAATAGAGTGGCCAAAGCCGGCTGATACGGAGCTTATCTTATCGGAAAAAGACAAAAAATGGCCGGGTATTAAGGAATACACTGAAGGACGATAACATATGTCAGCAATGATTAGTAATTTTAAAAAATACATTCCTCTGTTAGGAGAGCTTGTATCAAGGGACATTAAGACCAAGTACAGGCGTTCGGTGCTCGGGGTTTTATGGACGCTGTTAAATCCGCTGCTTATGATGATTGTATTGTCAATAGTATTTTCGCAGCTTTTCGGAAGGTTTGAAATAGAAAATTATCCGATATATCTGTTAAGCGGTCAGGTGATATTTAATTTCTTTTCGGAAGCAACCACTAACAGTATGTCTGCGATAATAGGCAACGCACCTCTTCTCAAGAAGGTATATATACCTAAGTATGTATTTATTCTGTCAAGGGTTATTTCAAGTGCCATTAATCTGCTGGCATCGTTTGCCGCACTTATTATCGTGATGCTTGTTACGAGGGCGGAACTGCATTACACATTTCTGCTTACCGTTCTTCCGGTTATATCGCTGATAATATTATCAGTGGGTGCAGGTCTTATCCTTGCCACCGTAGCCGTAAGATTCAGGGACATGGTACATCTGTATTCGGTTTTTGTAACGGTGCTCATGTATCTCACACCGGTAATATATCCGATAAAGAGTCTGCCGCTGTGGGTACAGAGAATTGTAAACTGCAACCCTCTTACAGGCATACTTACCATGTTCAGGGGATTTATGCTTTACGGAAATGCACCGGATGTATTTACCGTGTGCATGACGGTATTTCCGAGTATACTGATTCTGATATTCGGTATATGGGTATTTTACAGAAATCAGGATGAATTTATATTATATGTATAAGGCATCCGTTATCAGGAGGACTTATGGAAGAAGCAATGATTTCCGTCAGCCATGTATCCATGAAATTTAATCTTGCAAGAGAAAAGGTTGACAGTCTTAAGGAATATATAATAAAAGGCATTAAAGGCAAAATGCAGTATGATGAATTCTGGGCATTAAAGGACGTAAGCTTTGACGTGATGCCCGGAGACTCAGTCGGTCTCATAGGACTTAACGGAAGCGGCAAAAGCACGATGCTTAAGATAATCGCAAGGGTTTTAAAGCCGACACAGGGAAGCGTTACGGTAAGGGGAAGCGTTGCACCGCTGATTGAGCTTGGAGCAGGCTTTGATTTTGATCTTACCGGTAAGGAGAATATTTTTCTTAACGGTGCGCTTCTTGGAAGATCCCGCAGGGAAATGAATGAGGTTCTTGAAGATATTGTTGAATTTTCAGAATTGAGGGATTTTATGGATGTACCGATGAAAAACTATTCATCGGGAATGTTGTCAAGACTTGCATTTGCCATTGCAACATCAGGCAGTGCAGACATTCTGATAGTTGATGAGGTTCTTGCCGTGGGAGATTTCCGATTCCAACAGAAATGTATCGACAGAATACACGGCATGATGAAAAACGGAACCACCGTACTGTTTGTATCTCACAGCATAGATCAGGTTAAAGAAATATGCAATAAAGCAGCATGGATTAAATCCGGAGAACTGTTTATGTACGGAGATTCCGGAGAAATATGTGAGTTATACAGACAGTCATAATTTTTTGAGGATCATATGAAAACAAAAAAAATAATAAAAGCAATACTGATACTTGTAATAGTGGTAACCGCCGCATATTTTTATGCATATACGGATACCTGTACGGAGGGTACTGAATTTAATAAAAGTGATATACGGGAATACGGCTTTATATGCGGCGAAGACAGGCTGAAAGGTATAAAGATTGTTTTTTCCGGAATGCCGGAAGAAGGAATGTCGCTGCACTACATTATTAAGGACATGAATGACAACGCACTTTCTTCAGGAGATTTTAAGGCTGATAATGAAAATACCGTGCTTAAAACGAAATTTGATACAATAAAGAACAGCGGAGGAAAAGAATACAGGCTGGAAATAAGCACGGAAAGTACGGCAGATTATAAATTATCCGTAAGCTGTATTAACAGAAGCTTCAGACTTGAAACAATGATAGTAAGTATATTATGCATAGGATATCTTATCGGACTGGCAGCGGTTCTTAACCGGATATTCAGAAAGTAGGACATATAATGAGCAAAGCAGAACTTGTGGCATATGGGGATTACAGAAGCAGACTTGATGATGACGGGATGCTTGTAATCCATATCGGCAGTAATGATGAAATAATGGATAATTCGGAAGCAAGTATCTGTATAGAAGGAAATGAAGTACCGTTTTCAATGGTACGGCGTAACACGATAAGATCAAAATTCTGTTATAAGCCTGTTAATATGAAGTTTAACTGTGAATATCAGTTCTGTGTCAGGGTACCCGATAATTTTAAAAAAGCGGTGCTTAACATAAATTTCGGTGAAATGTATGATAATGCATCATATTCTTTTAAGATAAAAGGAAGCAGGTACAGAAAAAACCGTACAAAAATACCATGCGTGGCAGATAATTGTGAAAAAACCGCTGACGGACTTGTTGTAACAGGCTGGGCAGCCTCTGACAGAAATGTTGACATAAAGGCCTATGCCGGAAAAACACCGGTTAAACAGGATGTAAAAATAATATACAGAAAAGACATAAATGACTATTATCAGGAGGACGAAAACCCGGGACCTGCAGGGTTTGAAATAACCGTACCGGGTGCATATAACAGAATAAAACTTATATTAACTGATGGGAAAAAGAGCAGTGTTATCAGGACAGGCATTAATAAGTCTGACCAAAAAACATTCTCTGCCTTATGTGATAAGTTATTTGCATACTTTAGAAAGTACGGCTTTTTCATGACAGCGAAGAAGGCAGTATATAAGCTGTTGGGAAAAGATTCATTCAGCTATGACGAATGGATAAATAGAGATGAACCGGATAAAGGAGAACTGGCGGCACAGAAGTCGGCAGTATTTAAAATCCGCCCTCTATTTTCGATAGTTGTTCCCGTATACAGACCCGTGGAAGAACATTTCAGGGAAATGATAAAATCAGTGTTTGACCAGACATATGAAAACTGGGAGCTGTGTCTGGCGGATGCAGGCGGCGAAGGGCATACAATGGAGTATGTCATAAAAGAATTTCATGATGACAGGATAAAATATATATGTCTTGATGCCAACGGCGGTATATCGGAAAATACCAATGCGGCAATCGGTATATCCTCAGGGGACTATATTGTGTTAGGTGATCATGATGATATAATACGTGCCAATGCTCTTTATGAGTGTACGAAAGTTATCAATGAAGCACCTGATACGGATATTATATATTCAGATGAAGATAAGGTTTCATCTGACGGAAAGAAGAGAACGGAGCCTAATTTTAAACCTGATTTTAATCTTGAACTGTTAAGAAATGTTAATTATATATGTCATCTTCTTGTATTTTCACGGAGAATTTTAAAAAAAGCCGGAGAATTTGACGGCAGATATGACGGAGCACAGGATCATGACCTGATTCTGAGATATACGGAAGCTACGGATAAAATCAGGCATATTCCTAAAGTGTTATACAGCTGGAGAATACACGCAAATTCAACATCCGTTAATCCTGAAAGCAAGTCTTATGCGTATACAGCCGGTGCGGCTGCCGTAAAAGCACATCTTGAAAGATGCGGACTGAAAGCTGATATTGAAATCAGAAAAGATCTTCCGGGAGTATACAGGATTTCATACAGACCGGAGACGGAGCCCCTTGTATCGGTTCTTATTCCTAACAAGGACCATGCGGATGATCTTGATAAATGCATAAGCTCCGTAGAACGTCAGGATTATTCAAATTATGAAATAATTATAATCGAAAATAACAGTACGGAAAAAGAAACGTTTGAATATTACGAAAAAGTCCAAAAAAAATACGATAATGTCAGGGTGGTTTTCTGGAAGGATGAATTTAATTATTCCAAAATTAATAATTTCGGTGCGGGATTTGCAGCAGGAAAATACTATCTTCTTCTCAATAATGACACCGAAATGATTAATGAAAACTGCCTGAGGAGCCTTGTAAGCTATGCTGTAAGACCGGGAACCGGGATTGTCGGTGCTAAGCTTCTGTATGAAGATGATACAATTCAGCATGCAGGTGTGATTGTCGGTCTCGGAGGAGTAGCATGCCATGTGTTTACGGGAAATGGATGCGAAGATCCGGGATATCAGGGCTATGCATCCATAACGAGAGAATATTCTGCAGTAACGGCAGCCTGTCTGTTAGTAAAAAAGGAAGCCTTTGATGCAGTAGGAGGATTAGAGGAAGAACTCAGAGTGGCATTTAACGATATAGATTTCTGCCTTAAAGTAAGGGAAAAAGGATATCTTGTAATATATGATGCAGACGCCGTGCTTCATCATTATGAGTCAAAAAGCAGGGGATATGAAGATACCCCTGAAAAAATCAGACGTTTTGAAGGAGAGGCTGCATATCTGATTGAAAAATGGAATGAAATAATTGAAAAAGGTGATCCGTATTACAATCCGAACCTGTCTCTTACAAGAACGGATTACTCGGTAAGGGAGAATTAAAATGTCAAAAGCAGGAAAAATTATTTCGCTGTGCAGGCAGTATGGTCTGAAAAGAACGTTTTCAATAGCAGCAGCCAAATTTCAGTCATCCTGCGGCATACAGAGGAAAAAAGCCGTCAGACTTGTCAGACGGTCACTAAAATATCCGCACCTGCCTGATGAAAAATTGAAAAATGGCTCTGTTCTAAGCATATTAATGCCCGTATATAATACGGATATTGATATGCTGAAGTGCGTTATTGAGTCAGTAATGTCACAGACATACGGACGGATTGAACTGTGTATCTCTGATGCCGGTGATGAGCAGCATGCTGATAACGGCAGAATCATCGGGGAATATATGAAAAAAGATTCGCGGATAAAATATATAAAATCAGCCACGGGACTCGGAATTTCAGAAAATACGGTGCAATGCATGAAGCTTGCAACCGGAACATATTATGGATTGCTGGACCATGATGATGTGCTTCATCCGTCAGCGGTGTGCAGGATTATGGAATGCATAAGTGAAACCGGTGCGGATTTCATATATACGGACGAAGCTGCGTTTTCAGACAGAATAACCAACGTGGTGACACTTAATCTTAAACCGGATTATGCACCGGATATGCTGAGATGTAATAATTATATATGTCATTTTACCGTTTTTTCAAAGGAACTGTATGAGAAAACGGAGGGCTTCAGAAAAGAATATGACGGAAGTCAGGATCATGATTTGATTCTGAGACTTACGGATAAAGCCAAAAAAATATGTCACATACCGGAAGTACTGTATTTCTGGAGACTTCACAAAAATTCCGTCGGATATGACATTAATGCAAAAGAATATGCCGTCAATGCAGGTATAAATGCCGTTAAGGATTTTCTTGAATACAGACATATTAAGGCAGAAGTTGAATCATCAGACATATTCCCGACCATTTACCGTATCAGGTATGAAATAAAGGATAATCCTTTGGTGTCGGTAATTATCCTTAATAAAAATCATAAAAATGATTTAAGCAGGTGTATTGAATCAGTAAGAAAATCCACATACCGTAATTATGAAATAATAATAGTGGAAAATAACAGTACGGATGAAGACATTACAGAATATTATGAAGAACTAAAAAAAGACGATAACATAAAAATCATAACCCGGAGCAGAAAATTTAATTATTCGGAGTACAACAATGCGGGAGCAGAGGAAGCATCAGGCGAAATAATAGTGTTCATGAATAATGATGTTGAAGTGATTAATCCGTCGTGGATGGAAGAAATGCTCATGTATGCACAGCAGGATAAAAACGGTGCCGTCGGAGCAAAGCTTCTGTATCCGGACAGGACAATACAGCATTGTTATATAGTGACGGGAGTCGGAGAAGACCGTGTGGCGGTTCATGCAGGAGCCGGACTTCCGGAAAATGACTACGGCTATATGGACAGAACGGGTTTTGTCCAGAATGTCAGTGCCGTTACGGGAGCCTGCCTTATGATAAGAAAAAAACTGTTTAATGATGCCGGAGGCTTTGATGAAAAACTCCCCCTGGCTTATAATGATGTGGATTTGTGTCTCAGGATAAGGAAAATGGGTTATTATAATGTATATACGCCGTATGCCCTTTTGTATCATTACGAATCCTCTTCAAGAGGATGGGACGATACAGGCAGCAGAAGAAAGAGGCTGTCGGCAGAGGCAGAATATATGAAGAATAAATGGCAGGATGAAATCAAGGATCCGTATTACAATCCGAATTTTTCAAGAGAAAAGGCATATATATTGAGGTAATTATGAATAAAGCAGAAAAAATCAATGCATACCTGGAGCATTACGGCATAAAAAAGCTTGTACGCAAAGCATGGGAAAAACAGGACAGAAAAGACAATTATGATAATGACAGAATTATGGAAACGGTAACCGATGAACAGATGCGGCTTCAGAGGGAGACACATTTTAACAGGAAAGTGACCATAAGCATAATCATGCCCGTATTCAATACGGAAACAACAGGTCTTATACAGACGCTTAATTCGGTAAAACAGCAGACATACTCTGACTGGCAGCTATGTATAGCTGATGCCGGAAACAGTAAAAGAAAAAAAATCATAGACAGTGTTTTTGGAAATGATGCAAGGGTAAGATACATTGATTTAAAGGAAAACGGCGGTATATCAGAGAACTCCAACGAGGCACTTAAGCTGGCTGAAGGTGAATATGTGGGCTTTCTTGACCATGATGACATTCTTGAACCGGATGCACTGTTTGAGGTAATGCGTCAGATTATGAAAGGACAGGAAATTATATATACAGATGAGGATAAAGTGAGCGAAGGCCTTGATTATTATTTCTCCCCGTACAGAAAACCGGATTTTAATCTGAATCTTCTGTTATCCAATAATTATATATGTCACTTTACCGTAATAAAAAAGACGATACTTGATAAGCTCTCCGGCTTCAGAAGCGAATATGACGGGGCACAGGATTATGACCTTTTTTTGAGATGCATTGAAAAAACCGGTAAAATTGCACATATTCCTAAAATTCTCTACCATTGGCGCGAAGGAAACAGTTCGACGGCCTCAAATCCCTTTGCAAAGGATTATGCATATGCTGCCGGAAAAAGAGCATTGGAAGCATACCTTGCAAGAAACGGTAAAAAAGGTGTTATTGTAAAGGAAGCTGATGATCCGGGATTTTACAGGATTATTTGCAGAAAAAAAGGCGGATACAAGGTAGGAACCGTTATAAACGGTGTAATAACGGAACCGCTATGCACACATTACCTGCTTCTTGACAGTGATATGGCAATACACAGGGATGATATTGAAAAGCTTCTGAGGCGTGCATATTTTACCGGAGCAGACGTGGTTGTGCCAAAAATCATAAAGGACGGAAAATATTTATACAACGGACTTGCAAAAACGGGAACGGGTCATACACAATCACTTAAAGGTAAGCCGGAATGGTACCGCGGACCGTTTAATCTTGCAGAATGCTGTATGGATATTCATGCGGCTCCGTCATCCGGAATACTGATAAAAAAAGAATTATACTGTGATGATTTCAGAAAAAAGAAATTCCACATTAATTCAATGAAAGGAAAGTATGCAGGCATAAGGATGGTATATGCACCGGAGGCGGCAGTTTACAGGTAAGAGGAAAAAATATGTATAAAGCATCAATTATAATACCTAATTACAACGGAAGTGCATTTATAGACGGTTGTATGACGGCACTAAAAAGGCAGACGGAAAAAAACTTTGAAATAATCATGGCAGACAACGGCTCGGAAGATGACAGCATAAGTATTTTTGAAAAATACCGTGACATGAACATAAGATGTATTAAATTGGATAAAAATTATGGATTTTCCAAGGCAGTAAATGAAGGAATAAAAGCAGCAGAAGCGGATTATGTCATTCTTCTTAATAATGATACCATTCCGGGAAAGCACTTTGTGGAAGCACTGACGGAGGCCATTGAGGAAGACGAGAACATATTTTCTGCCCAGGCGCATATGCTGCAGCTTTCGGATAAAAAAAATACCGACAGTGCAGGTGACTTTTTTTGTGCATTAGGCTGGGGATTTTCGAGGGGCAAGGATGAACCGGCTTCTAAATATACGGAAAAAACCGATATTTTTTCTTCGTGTGCCGGGGCTGCAATTTACAGAAAAAACATTTTTGACAAAATAGGATATTTTGATGAGAATTTTTTTGCATATCTTGAAGACATGGACATCGGTTACAGAGCGGTGCTTTTCGGTTACAGAAATGTATTTGTTCCGGAGGCAAAGGTTCTTCATGCAGGAAGTGCATCAAGCGGTTCAAGATACAATGAATTTAAGGTCAGACTGTCGGCAAGAAATTCCATGCTTGTAATGTATAAAAACTTTGCAATGTGGCAGTTTGCAATAAACCTGCCTTTTGTAATGGCGGGAATAATTATTAAATCGGTATTTTTTGCAAAAAAGAAGCTTTTCAAGGCATATATTACCGGTATTTTATCGGCACTGCCTAAGGCTTTTTCAGTAAAAAGGACTGTTACAGGAGATGCTTCTCCTGATTATGCGGGAATCCAGAGACGGCTTTTTAAAAATATCCTGATTCGGACGGGTGTTGTAAGATGAAATTTAAAGAGTTTATGAAAAAATATCACGTAGTGCCGTTTGTTATAATGATGTTTTTCATTACAGCGGCAGGGATAGCGGTAAAATGGCACGGATATGGTACGTTTGTTGCAAAATACGGATGGGATTTGGGGGCGGCATATAAATATTACAATATCATACTGATATTCATGCTTATCGTGTCGGCAGCGGTTTTCTATGTAACCGTGATAAAAAAACCGTCCGTCGAAAAATGCTTTGCCGTAATATGCATTGCGGCAGGAAGTCTCTTTATCATATTTATGACACCTGACTCGCCTGCAGACGAAGATAAGCATATGTTTGCCGTAACGGAAATCAGCAACTCCGTGATGGGTATTGAGGATACGGATGAACCTTATACGGCATTATATAGAAAATGTGATGCAGACAGCGGTTTTACAAGGGAAATATCTCTGGGAAATTATCTGCTTATGGGTAAGAAGCTTACGGACAGGGCAGACGGGAATTATGTAAAATATGAAACCGAGCATTTTAATTATACATGGTCGGCAGCCGTAATGTATGCTCCTGCGGTTTTGGGAATGATTATAAGCAGGCTTACCGGTGCGGGAACGGTAATCATGTATTTCCTGTGCAGGCTGTTTATGCTGATTGTGTATACAGCGGCAGGTTATTTTGCGATAAAGAAAATACCGTCAGGAAAGGCAGTGCTTGCATTAATAATGCTGCTTCCTTCCGCTCTCAGCCGTGCTTCCTGCATTTCGCAGGACGGAATAATGAATGCGGCTGCATTTTTCTTTATGTCATATGTACTAAGCTTTGCATTTTCCGGAAACAGAATAAAAGCGGGTGAAGCCGTTGCAGCCGTTATTTCCGGAAGCGTGATGATAATGGGAAAAGGGGGAGCATATATGCCGCTGCTTCTTATGCTGTTTCTGATACCGAAAGAAGCCTTTGGCAATAAGGTTAAATATCCGGCAGCAGTTGCCGTATCGGCAATATGGGCATTAATCGTGTTTTTTGCCGCCAATCCGGGGCTGATTTCAGACCTTACGGGAATAGGCAGTGAAGCACAGACGGAGCTTGTGTGGACGGACGAACCGGCTTACGGATTGAAAAATATACTTTTTTCACCGTTAAAATCCGTTAAGATGATTTTAAGTACGGCAGTGGTTTACGGAGGACAGTTTTTTGCCGAAATGATTTCAGGAGGCTTTGGCTGGCTTCAGATATATTCATCACCTTTAATTGTACTCATGAGCTTTATTCCGCTTGCAGCAGTATCATTAAGTCATGAAACAAACAAAACCGTATTTACGCTAAAACAGAGGATAATAACCGCGGCAGGAGCCACTCTTTCACTTATGCTCATTGTGCTTTCAATGTGGGCTTTCTGGACACCGGCATCTTTTACATATGTTGCGGGTCTTCAGGGAAGATATTTTATAATACTGTTATTACCGGTTATGCTTATGTTGAGAAATAACAGATTTACGGTAAAAGGCATTTCTGAACATATATGCCTGTTTGCAGCAGGAATTATTCCGGTTATTACCATACTTGAGATGTGGACAAAAATTGTGTGATAAATTTTTATCAAAAAAATAATGACAATAATGCCATTTAGTGGTATTATATCTGATGTATGCGGGGAAAAAGGAAAGGAATGAATCAGTCATGTCATATAAGGAAGTGTACAGAGAATGGTGTACAAATCCGTATTTCTCACAGGAAGTCAGGGAAGAACTTAAGTCAATAGAAAATAATGAGAAGGAAATAGAGGACAGGTTTTATAAGAGTCTTGAATTCGGAACGGCCGGACTCCGCGGAGTCATAGGCAACGGAACCAACAGAATGAATATATATACCGTAAGGAAAGCATCGCAGGGTCTTGCTAATTTTATAATTAAGGAAGGCGGACAGGATAAGGGCGTTGCAATAGCATATGATTCGCGTCATATGTCACCGGAGTTTTGTGAGGAAGCAGCATTGTGCCTTAATGCCAACGGAATTAAGACATATGTGTTCCCGACATTGAGACCGACGCCGGAGCTTTCTTTTGCTGTAAGGTATCTGGGCTGTATTTCAGGCATAGTGATTACGGCAAGCCATAATCCGTCAGAATATAACGGATATAAGGTATATTGGGAAGATGGTGCACAGATATCATCTCCTAAGGATGCGCTGATTATAGATGAAGTAAACGGTATCACTGATTTCAATACGGTTAAGACAATGAATAAGGAAGATGCGGTTAAATCAGGTCTTTACAATGTCATTTCTGATGAAGTTGATGATGCATATATAGCAGAGCTTAAAAAGCAGGTGATTAATCCGGATGTTGTCAGGGAAATGGGTGATGAGCTTGTTGCCGTATTCACGCCGCTTCACGGAACCGGTAATCTGCCTGCAAGACGTGTGCTTAAGGAAATAGGTCTCAATAAGGTATATGTCGTGAAGGAGCAGGAGCTGCCGGACGGAGATTTTCCGACGGTCGGATATCCTAATCCGGAGGACAAGAAGGCATTTGAGCTTGCATTGAAGCTTGCAGAAGATGTCAATGCGGACGTTGTACTTGCAACTGATCCTGATGCGGACAGATTAGGAGTATATGCCAGGGATTCCGTAACAGGAGAATATATGGCATTTACGGGTAATATGTCAGGAATGCTCATTGCAGAGTATATTCTCTCACAGAAGGCAGCAAAGGGGGCGATACCTGATAACGGAGCACTTGTGAAGACGATTGTTACTACCAATCTTGCCGACGTGGTGGCGGAAGAATACAATCTTAAGCTTATTGAAGTATTGACGGGCTTTAAGTATATAGGAGAGCAGATTAAGCTTTTTGAAGAAAATCATACATATGAATATATGTTTGGATTTGAAGAAAGCTATGGATGTCTTGTCGGAACCCATGCAAGGGATAAGGATGCAATAGTTGCCGTAATGATGCTGTGTGAAGCAGCGGCATATTATAAGAAGCAGGGTCTCACACTTTGGGATCAGATGCTCAGAATATATGAAAAATACGGTTATTTCAAGGAAACTCTTGTATCAATAACCAAGAAGGGCAAGGAAGGTATTGCGGAAATACAGGGCATGCTTGAAAAGCTCAGAAGTAATCCTCCGGCAGAAATAGGCGGTTACAGGGTTCTTGAGACAAGGGATTATGAACATAATACAGTGGTTAAGGCGGACGGAACCGTTACGGTAACGGGACTTCCTAAGTCCAATGTGGTATATTTTGACCTTGAAGATAATGCATGGTGTTGTGCAAGACCATCGGGAACCGAACCTAAGATTAAGTTTTACATGGGTGTCAAGGGAAGAAGCTTTGAGGATGCGGATGAGAAGCTTGAAAAGCTTAAAAATGACATGATGTCAATAATAGAATAAAATGACAGATAAGTGGTGAATGATATAAATTCACCACTTTTTACTATTTTAAACACAGAAACAACACATATTAAAATTATACTGAGTACATAAAATATACAGAAGGGAATGTGTTATTATGAATTCTGATGAAAATTTTGATCCATATGCTTCATACATGTCACCGGAGGAGCCAGTCGTAAATAATAAGAGAAAAAAAGGAAGAAAAAGCTTCTTTAAAAAGGCGGCGGGATTTGTTGCAGGAGCAGTACTGTTCGGAGCAATCGGAGGAGCAGTATGTTACGGACTGACGTATGCAGGTTACAATATTTTTCCCGTTAAGGTGGAACAGAAGGAAGCAACAGAGCCTGTTGTCATCCAGCAGGGCGGACTGCAGGTATCGGCTGATGATGTAAAAAAAGAAATATCATATACGGTAATGGATGTTTCAGAAATAGTGGACAGCGTAATAAGCTCAGTGGTTGCAATTAACGGAACGTATAATACGTCATACGGTTACGGCATATTCGGAGGACAGACATATCAGTCAACGGTAAGCGGTTCAGGAATAATTATAGGAACCAATGAAACGGAGCTGCTTGTTGTTACCAACGCACATGTGGTAGAGGATGTTGACAGCCTTGCCGTTACATTTTATGACGGAAGCAGTGCCAATGCCATAGTCAAGGGGATGAAAAGCAACAAGGATCTTGCGGTTATAGCCGTAAAACTCAATGACATACCGTCAGAGGCCGTATATTCAACAGCAAAGCTTGGTGAGACTTCTGAAATTAAGGTTGGAAATGCAGCCATTGCCGTCGGTAATTCGATGGGATACGGCATTTCAGTTACAACCGGATGTATCAGTGCACTTGACAGAACGGTAACGGTGGATAAGGTTGAGTACAGCTCGCTTATCCAGACAGATGCGGCAATTAATCCCGGTAACAGCGGAGGTGCATTATTTAATGCATACGGAGAAGTAATAGGCATTAACTCGGTTAAAATGAGTACTACCGGAGTTGAAGGAATGGGATATGCGATTTCCATTTCATCCGTTAAGGAAATAATTGAGGAACTTTCATTACAGACCACCAGGGAAAAATACAGTGATGATGACAGAGGATATATAGGAATTACGGGTGTCAACATAACGGAAGACATCAACGAAATGTACGGATATCCGGTCGGAATACAGGTCAGAAGTGTAGCTGAGGACTCAGCCGCTGACAAGGCAGGTATTATAAAGGGTGACATAATAATATCATTTGACGGTGAAGAAGTGTATGACTTTAATGAGCTGAGTGAAAAAATGTGTTATTATGCTGTGGGCGAAGAGGTAGAGATAGAGTATTATCACATGTCAGACGGCAGATACGAGAAGAAACAGGCAACACTGGTTCTTACTCCGAAATCATGATACGTCGGCAGGTATTCATCCATGGCAGCGGCGGCAGTGTCCGCCGCTTTTTTCGTCTTATCAAAGCAGTTGAACTGTCGGAAATTTTGTGATAATATATGCAATATATTTTAAGGATAACAATGTGTGAGGCAAATATGAACGATATAATTGACGACAACGATAAGAATGAAAATGACGCGAATTATGAGGATGTATGCTATCTCTGTCACCGGCTTGAGAGCAAAGCAGGTAAAATGACCAAATTACCGCATGGTATATGTATATGTCAGGACTGTATGCAGAAGACCTTTGATTCCATGAATTCTCCGGCATATGATAATATGGTGAAGATGACAGGAGTTCCTAATATTCATTTTATGAATATTTTTGATACACCTGACATTCCGCAGAAGAAGGTTAAGAAAAAGAAAGAGAAGAGTAATCAGACAGAGACTGTAACAGACATAAGGAAGCTGCATGCACCGCATGAAATCAAAGCAATGCTTGATGAGTATGTAGTGGGGCAGGAGCACGCTAAAAAAGTGATTTCGGTTGCAGTGTATAACCATTATAAGCGTGTTGCGGCAGGCGAGAGGGGCGATGCCGTTGAAATTCAGAAATCCAATATGCTTATGATAGGACCTACCGGTTCGGGTAAGACATATCTTGTCCAGACCCTTGCGAGGATACTTGACGTACCTCTTGCAATAACGGATGCAACTTCCCTTACAGAGGCAGGATACATAGGTGATGATATAGAAAGCGTAATTTCCAAGCTCCTTGCGGCAGCAGATAACGATGTCGAAAGGGCAGAGCGGGGAATAGTATTTATAGATGAAATAGATAAGATTGCCAAGAAAAAGGAAACGAGAAGCCGTGATGTAAGCGGTGAGTCCGTGCAGCAGGGGCTTTTAAGGATTCTTGAGGGTGCGGATGTTGAAGTGCCGGTCGGAGCAAGCAGTAAGAATGCAATGGTGCCGCTTACAACAGTTAATACAAGGAACATTCTTTTTATATGCGGAGGAGCCTTTCCGGATCTTGCAGACATCATACGGGAAAGACTGAACAGACAGGCATCAATAGGATTCAGGGCCGATCTTAAGGATAAATATGACAACGACCCTTCAATTCTTGAAAAGGTAACCCTTGATGACCTTCGTACGTTTGGAATGATTCCGGAATTTTTAGGCAGGCTTCCCGTTATTTTTTCATTACAGGAGCTTACAAGGGATATGCTTATAAGGATTCTTAAGGAACCTAAAAATGCCATTGTAAAGCAGTATGAGAAGCTTCTTGAGCTTGATGAGGTGTGTCTGGATTTTGAAGATGACGCATATGAGGCCATTGCAGACCGGGCATTGGAGAAAAAAACGGGTGCAAGGGCTTTGAGGTCCATAATTGAAGAGTTTATGCTTGACATAATGTATGAAATTCCTAAGGACAGGAATATCGGAAAGGTTACGATTACAAGAAATTATATTGAGAATAAGGGCGGACCCCTTATAGGAATGAGGGAACATTCAATCGGAACAGCTGAGTAATATAAGGATTCCGTATATCATAGAATAGAATAAAAAATGGATTCAGAATGTATGGATACTCTTTATTCCGACGATTACGATGAATTTATATTCAGGGATGGCATTTTTGCAAGAAAAGCACTTGAAAGCCTTGAGGATTATAATATAATTCCGATAGATGGAAAGTGGGCTGTAGCAAGTATAAGAAATAATTCCGCAGGTATGACGGAATACGGAAATTCCGGATATTCGACCGTTCCGCTGCTGTATGGACTTACCGATATAGGCGCCGTGAACGAAAGCGGAATACTTCAGATACGTCAGCAGCCCGTGCTGGGACTTAACGGAGGAGGAACCTGCGTTGCGGTAATTGACACCGGAATTAACTGGCGTCATCTTTCTTTTGTTAACAGCAATAATACATCCAAAATAAAAGTACTGTGGGATCAGGAGACTGACAGTATATACAACACGGAGATGATAAATAACGGACTGACCTCAGCTTCAGCCGATATTCCGGGTGATGAAACGGGTCATGGAACTTATATGGCAGGGATTGCATGCGGAAATGCAGACTCTGCCGGTTTTTTTTCAGGCGTTGCTCCTGAAGCCGGTCTCATTGTTGTAAAAGTCAGGCAGGCTAAGAAACGATTAAAAAATTTTTATCTTGTAAGGGATGACGTACCGGCATATTCAGAGACCGATATAATGAGAGCCGTGAACTTTGTCCGTGAATATGCGGAACGTGAAGGAATTCCCGTTTCGATTGTAATCGGTATGGGAACTTCACTGGGATCTCATTCGGGTGCAAGTCCGTTGGGAAATATGATTGCCGATATTGCCGGAATGAGCGGATATTGTATTACGCTGCCGTCCGGAAATGAAGGCAACGAGCGTCTTCATTTTCATGGAAATGTGAATAACGGTAATCCTGTCAGGGCAGAAATACGCACCGGAAGGGGAGAAAAAGGATTTACATTGAACGGCTGGTCAAAAGCTCCGTATATTTTTACGGTAGAACTGATTTCTCCGAGCGGACAGATTGTAAGCAGAGTACCGTCACTCGGTGAAACCGTAAAATTAGATTTTCCATTTGAGGGTACCGGTGTATATATTTATTATGGGAGATATGAGGGAATTTCCGGAGCCAACGTAATAACCATAAGATTTGAATCTCCTGCCGAGGGAAACTGGATATTAAATTTTTACTGTAATTATGAAAATGAAGGTGAGATTGATTTGTGGATAATGAACCGTTCGTTTATGTCAGACGGTACATTTTTTTTATCTTCGTATGTATATACGACAATAACGGACCCGGGTAACCTTGCGGCGGGTATTACCGTAAGTGCATATGATTATAAAAATGAAGCTTTTTATCTTGAAAACGGAAGAGGCAATAACTGGTATGGTATCGTAAAACCGGATTTTGCAGCACCGGGAGCGGATATACTTGTGCCTTCAAATATCGGAAACAGCGGATATTCAAGCAGAAGCGGTTCCAGCATTGCTGCCGCATTTTATGCCGGAATGGCAGCATTGCTGCTTGAATACGGAATAGTAAGGGGAAACATACCGTATATAAGAACCAATGAAATAAGAAATATTACCATTAACGGATGCGAAAGAATAAGAGGGCTTACATATCCAAACAGGGAATGGGGATACGGTAAGGTAAATCTTTATAATGCACTTGATGTTTTAAGAAGCTGAGAAAAAAACAGGCCTTGAATTACATTTCAAAGCCTGTTTTTTTTATTTACAGTCGAATGCAGGGTTGAAAGCATATATGTTTTTCTCATTAAGTTTATCCTGGGTCAGAACAAGTGATTCGCCAAAACGCTGAAAATGAACTATTTCGCGTTCTCTCAGGAAACGCAGGGGTTCTGTCACATCAGGGTCTTTTATCACTCTTAAAAGGTTATCATATACAACACGTGCCTTTTGCTCTGCTGCCATGTTTTCCACAAGATCACATATAGGATCACCTTTTACCTGAAATTCACATGCATTAAACGGAACACCCCCGGCAGCCTGAGGCCATACGCCGACGGTATGGTCAACATAATATTGTGCGAAAATTGAATTTTTTATCTGCTCTGCGGTAAGATTTCTTGTAAGCTGATGAACCATGGCGGCAATCATTTCAAGGTGGGCAAGTTCTTCAGTACCTATATCCGTAAGCACTCCGGCAACCTGTCTGTCAGGTGTGGAATATCTTTGCGAAAGATAACGCATACTTGCACCCGCTTCACCATCCGGTCCTCCGTACTGGCTTATAATCAGTGCGGCGGTATTGGGGTCGGGATTTTTTATGTTTACGGGAAATTCCAGTCTTTTTTCATAAAACCACATTATTTACAGCCTCCTTCCCATGGCCAGGCTTCAGAAATCCAGGTCCAGTAATTGTCTGAGGTTACCTGATTTGAGGTGAGCGGTCCGAATCGTCTGGCGTACTCGTTTGACAGACCGTTATAGGTATCTCTTAAAGATGCATAAGTGGAGAGTGAATCCCTGTCATCCGGATGAGTGTCAAGATATAGGGATAAGTCGGTTATTGCAAAACCATATTCCATGATTTTACGCATCAGATCATGTTGGCACAGCACGGGCTTATTCATTTACAGCATCCTCCTTTTCCAAGAAAAGGCTTGTCGAGTGCAGGATATATTGTACCCTGCATAAAAGATTTTTCGATGTCATATGTCCTGCTTCCGGCAGGCTGCCATTTTACGAAAGCCATTGCAAGAGGCTCTTCTTTAACCATGGTATTGCATGGAGTGTTATATACAGGCATGATTAAAACCTTTCATAATATGAATTATAGTAATATAATATGCAGTCAGTGAAAAAGGTTACTTGATATAAATCACAATATATTGTGTTGCAGACATATAAAAATGTCGAAAACACACAAATTATGGTTGAATAACGGATACGGTTGTATTATAATTATTATATATTGTGATATGGGAGGCATTTTCATGGGAAGAGAACAGGAGCTTCATTCCTGTAACAGGGAATTAAGGGAAATACTTGACCGGAAGAACTGGTCGAGAGCTTTTGCATCAGCAGTATTTCTGACGCTTGCTGTACCGGTATATCTTCTGATAATTTATTTTTCAGGAATGTACGGAATCCATAATACGCCGGCAAGGATATTACTGATATGCATGGAAGCAGTTCAGGCGGCTTCTGCCGTAATGGGATTTATTCTTATATCAGCAGATGAGACGGACAGACTTAAAATTTTTTACAGGGTATACTTTTACATAACACAGATATTTCTTATACTGAATGGAAGAATGGAACTGGCGTATGAAGGATCGCTTTTCATGTATGGAGTGGCAGCAGTATATGGAGTAATGCTTCCGGTATATATTTCAACGGAGAGAAATCTGTTTCACGGTTTATCGGCTTTTCTGTGTGTTGTTACCGCTGCCTCTGCCGTGGGAATGGGAAGAAGCTTTGTTGAAACGGTTCTGATGTCGGTGTGTATTTTCCTGATTGGCAGATATATTTCCGATAATGCGGTTTCTCATGAGAACCTTGCAATGAAGCTGAGGGCGAAGATAATTACTTCTGAAAAGGATCCGTTAACCTCGCTGATGAACAGGAGGGGTGTTGACAAGAAAATGTCTTATGTCTGGAACACATCAGAGAGAGACGGAAGGATGGTCGGAGCAATAGAAATAGATATTGATTTCTTTAAGAAATATAATGATAAATTCGGACATCCGGCAGGTGACAGATGTCTTAAAATGATATCATCCGCAATAAAGAAGGCAGCAGGTGATGCAGAGATAATTGCAAGGATAGGAGGAGAAGAATTTCTTGTTGTTTTAGACTGCAAAAGGCGTGAAGAAGTTATTAATACAGCAATGAACATAAGAAAAGCCGTGGGGGACCTGGCGATACCCCACGCATGTGTAAGCGTATCGGGAAATGTGACTGTAAGCATGGGGGCAGCCGTAATAACACCGGATGAGTATAATTCATTTGAGGAATTGTATGATAATGTTGACGAGGCACTGTATGCCGCCAAGAATAACGGAAGAAACTGTATAGTATGTGATAACAGAATTTACGGGCGTATGAAGAATGGCCTTGCAACCGTGATTTCAATCTGAATGAAGAAAAATGCGATGCATCCCGGAAACGGTATGTATCGCATTTTGTTTTGGAATATATATTTCCGCAAAAGACAGACAGATGCCGGAGGCATCTGTCTGTTAAGGATATATGTGGGTTAATTTCAGAGTTAAAAAAACTCTAAATAAGAGGGCTGTTTAATGCAGGAATAACTCTTCCTTACATGTTTCATTTTACAATTTTAACCGGTATAAATCAACTTAAAATGAACGACAATATGTTTTAAAACGTTTCCAAATTCGCTATTTTGTCGAAGAAAGAACGGACAAAAAAGTATGTAATGGTGTATAATAAGCAGCATGAACGTAAAAGAACAGGAGAATGACAGCGTGAGACAATATAAAATAACCGGAATGGGATGTGCGGCATGCAGTGCCAAAATAGAAAAAACAGTCGGGAAACTTGACGGTATTACTTCATGTAATGTGAATCTGCTTACTGCTACCATGGAAACGGAGGGTGATGCAGAGCCGGAAACAGTAATTGCTGCCGTAAAAGCAGCAGGATACAAGGCTGAACTTATGGATGATGATAAGGAAAAAGACAGCGGAGAAGACAGCGAAGAAGCAAAAGAACACAGGCAGTATGCCGGAAGGCTTATAAGCTCGGCAGTATTTCTTGTGGTGCTTATGTATATATCCATGGGGCATATGATGTGGGAATTTCCGCTTCCGGATTTTTTGGCGGGTAACCATTTCCTTATCGGAATCGTACAGATGGTGCTTACGGTTATAATTATGGTAATAAACAGAACATTTTTTATAAGCGGAATCGGCAGACTGGTACGCCTGAGTCCGAATATGGACACCCTTGTGGCACTTGGAGCAGGAGCTGCATTTGTATACAGTACTGCTGCACTGTTTGCAGGAGCAGGAATGAATGACCTGTATTTTGAGTCGGCAGGAACGATTCTTACACTGATAACTTTGGGAAAGATGCTTGAAGCAAAGTCGAAGGGAAGAACAACAGATGCAATTAAAGGACTTATGAGCCTTGCACCGGTAACTGCCAATGTAATCGTAGACGGCAGGGAAATAAACGTAATGGCAGATACC
Organism: uncultured Butyrivibrio sp.; assembly: GCA_964405265.1. Taxonomy (GTDB): domain Bacteria; phylum Bacillota; class Clostridia; order Lachnospirales; family Lachnospiraceae; genus Eshraghiella. The sequence goes on along the minus strand of CAYONC010000006.1, from coordinate 16,526 downwards.
CTGAAGAAGGGGGATATTTATGTTGTAAGACCAGGCGAAAGCATTCCGGCAGACGGAATTGTAATAGATGGAGAAAGCACCGTGGATGAGTCGGCACTTACGGGAGAAAGCATTCCATGTGACAAAAATACAGGAGACAGTGTATATTCAGGTACGATTAACGCTTCCGGTTTTATAAAATGTCAGGCAGTGGAAGTCGGACATAATACGGCATTGTCAAAAATTATAAAAATGGTAAAAGATGCATCGGCTTCCAAGGCACCCATTGCCAAGACGGCTGATAAGGTGTCCGGATTTTTTGTGCCGGTTGTAATCAGTATTGCGATAATAACTACAGCCGTATGGCTGCTGCTCGGATACGGAATTTCATTTTCTCTGGCAAGAGGAATTTCAGTGCTTGTAATAAGCTGTCCGTGTGCACTCGGACTTGCAACTCCTGTTGCAATCATGGTCGGAAGCGGAGTAGGCGCAAAAAACGGTATTTTGTTTAAAACAGCAGCGGCTCTTGAAATTACCGGAAGAGCCAGAACCATAATACTTGACAAAACGGGAACGATAACCAAAGGGAAACCGGATGTTACGGATGTATACTCTTATGGAATTGATAAAAGGGAACTGATGGATATTTTATATTCTGTTGAGATAAAGAGTGAGCACCCGGTTGCAGGTGCAATTACGGAATATGCTGAAAAAATGGGTGCAAGGCTGCTTGAAACCGAAACGTTTGCATCATATTCAGGCAGCGGTGTATATGCAGTTGTTGAAGGAACACCGGTTGCGTGCGGCAATAGGGCATTTGCAGAAAAATATACCGATTCAATTAATGAGGATAGTACTGCCTCAGAGCTTGCCTCAGAGGGTAAAACCGTTCTTTATGCGGTAAGAAACAACGTTTTGATTGGTATGATTGCGGTAGCGGATTCCGTAAAAGAAGACAGCAGGGAAGCAATATCGGAACTCAGGAAAATGGGAATGAAGGTAATAATGCTTACCGGGGATAACAGGACAACTGCAGAGGCTGTCGGGAAAATATGCGGTGTTGATGAGGTAATTGCGGAGGTAATGCCGGGTGATAAAGAGGAAAAGGTAAGGGAAATCTCGGAAAAATGCCGTGTAATAATGGTTGGAGACGGAATAAATGATGCCCCTGCACTTACAAGGGCAGATACGGGAATGGCTATAGGTTCGGGAACCGATATAGCAATAGATGCGGCAGATGTGGTTCTCGTTAAAAATTCAATTATGGATGTGGCACGAGCCATAAGATTAAGCAGGGCAACATTGAAAAATATATATGAAAATCTCTTTTGGGCATTTATATATAATGTTATAGGAATACCGCTTGCGGCAGGGTGCTTTTCAGGTCTTACCGGCTGGGAACTCAATCCGATGTTCGGGGCAGCGGCAATGAGCCTTTCAAGTGTGTGTGTCGTATCCAATGCATTAAGGCTGAATCTTGTGAAATTACATTAATTTATGCATTGTATATTCATATATGTCCTGACTTGCGGCTTTCCATCTGTCGCACATTGAATTGGCAAGCTCTTCATCAGGAACCGTAACGGTTAAATCTATCAGACTGTAATTGTTTTCTTTGATACAGCAGTGAACTGCGTAATCGCTGTTGGTTGTTCTGTAATATTCGGAGATGACATTTGCAGTCTGTTTCAGTTCATAGCGGTTTGCCTTGAGATAACCGCTAACCTCTTCTTTTATTCCGTCAGATATTTTATTGCCGAAATAATCAAGCATTTCCTTTCCCTGTACCGTAATTTTATAGCTTGTATTGCTGCGGTTGTTTTCAGCTTCAATCAGGCCATCATCCTGAAGAATACTTATAACCGTAAGTACCGTAGGATAATCTGTGTAACCGGCATCGATGAAAAATCCCATAACCGTAGCGTTGGTAAGAGGAAAATCAACCTTATCAAGCATATATAGGGTAATTAACTTATATAATGTTATTGCTTCCAGTGCCATTTTTATAATTCCTTCCCTGAAACGTGTTTCTCATTTTAAATTCATTGGTAATTGTATTAAGAACCTTCTTCTTGTTCAGACTCCACAAAGGAGCAATTAACAGATTTCCCGGACCATCACCGGTTATACGGTATATCACGGTCTCCTTCGGAAGCCGGGATATGATGTCAACAACCGCGGAAGAATAACCTTCAAGCGTCATGGTATCAAAAAGTCCGTTTTTGTAATCAGCGGCAATATCTGTTCCCTCTAAAATGTGGAGAAGCTGGATTTTAACTCCGTGAGGCCTGAGTTCTGCAAGATATTCTGCAAGATTCAGATAATCATCATGTGTATTGCCGGGCAGTCCGATTATTACGTGTATAATGGAAGGTATACCTGCTTCGGACAGTCTTTTAAATGTATCTTCAAAAACATCAAGTGTATAACCTCTTCTTATATATTCTGCAGTATCATGCCTTATTGTCTGAAGTCCTAACTCTACCCAGACGGGTTTTATTTCTGCAAGCTCCTTAAGAAGCTCTATTTTTTTATCTTCAAGGCAGTCCGGCCTGGTTGCAACCGACAGTCCGCATATGCGGCAGTCATTCAGCGCTTCTGAAAAAATGGAACGCAGTTTTGAAACAGGAGCATACGTGTTGGTAAAAGCCTGGAAATAGGCAATGAATTTTCTGCCGGAGTATTTGGAAGAAATAAGCTTAATTCCCTCATCAATCTGTCCGGTTACGGATAGCTGCGGAGAAGCGGCAAAGTCACCTGAGCCGCCCGCACTGCAGAAAATACATCCGCCGGTGCCGAGGGTACCGTCCCTGTTGGGACAGGTCATCCCGGCATTGAGCGATATTTTGTATACCTTCTCTCCGAAAAACTTACGGTAATATTCGTTAACGGTATGATAATAAGGATAATTCATGCTATTTTATGTTGTCCCTGACTGCTTTGCTTACTACCTCGGCAACCCTCGGATCAAAAGCTTCAGGGAGAATGTTATCCTCGTTAAGCTCTTCATCCGGTATAAGGTTTGCAAGTGCAAGTGCAGCAGCTAATTTCATGTCTTCGGTAATTGCTGAAGCACGTCCCTCAAGGGCACCCTTAAAAATTCCCGGGAATGCAATAACATTATTGATCTGGTTAGGAAAATCACTTCTTCCCGTACCTACAACCCTTGCGCCTGCGGCTTTAGCAACATCAGGCATGATTTCCGGAATGGGATTTGCCAATGCAAAAATAATCGCATCTTTCTTCATGGTGGCAACCATTTCCGCCGTAACCATGTCCGGAGCAGATACACCTATGAATATATCTGCACCGACGAGTGCATCGGCAAGAGTTCCATTCATGTGTGAAAGATTCGTGACCTCCGTCATCTTTTTCTGCATCCAGTTAATTCCTTCAACGTCAGGAGAAAGAATTCCCTTACGGCTGCAGAGAATTATGTCAGAAAAACCGTAATTCAGAAGAAGTCTTGCAATGGCGATACCGGCAGCTCCTGCACCGTTAATTACTATACGGCAGTTCTCCACGGTTCTGCCCGTAACCTTGAGGGCATTGATTATTCCTGCAAGAACAACTATTGCAGTTCCGTGCTGATCATCATGAAATACCGGAATGTCAAGAGCCTCTTTGAGCCGCTCTTCAATTTCAAAACATCTTGGTGCGGATATGTCCTCAAGATTGATACCGCCAAATCCGGGAGCAATATTAATGACCGTTTTGATTATTTCTTCAGTATCCTGGGTATCAAGGCATACAGGAACGGCATTTACATCTCCGAACTCCTTGAAAAGAACCGCTTTGCCTTCCATTACCGGCATTGCTGCATACGGACCTATGTTGCCGAGACCGAGAACGGCACTTCCGTCTGAAACTACGGCAACCGTGTTGGATTTAATGGTGTATTTATATGCCTGTTCCCTGTCCTGCGCAATTACCCTGCACGGCTCAGCAACACCGGGAGTATATGCAAGTGCAAGATCTTCCCTTGTCTTAATTGCACATTTGGAAACGGTTTCAAATTTTCCTGCCCACTGTTCGTGAAGCATAAGAGCTTTTTCATTATTATTCATGATATTTCCATCCTTTGACTGATTTTCCAGTCCATTGTACCACGCAGAATTTTTTTAGTAAATAAATACTTTACATATCTGTTGATTGGGATGTATAATCTCAATATCTGATTGGTCTGATTATAGTCCGTAATTATCCCATTTATAGATATTATTAACCGGAAGGAGAATCGCACGATGTCAACCCGTGTACGGGGAAATGATGCGAAATGATAATATGAGAAAAAAACTTGAAACGTTACCGTTAACAACACTCAGAGAAATAGCTAAGGACAACGGAGTTAAGAATGTAAGCACGATGAAGAAGGCAGATGTTATAGATGCAATCCTTCAGAAGGCAGCCGCTGACGGCAGAGAAGTGAAAAAAGAACAGGGTCCTGCAGCTGCAGTCAGAAAGAACGACAATGACGGTGCTAAGGAAGACATACTGAAACAGGATTATGATCCTGCAATGGAGGATAAAGGTCCTGAAGCAGACGGCATACTTGAAGTAATGCCTGACGGATACGGTTTCATAAGATGTGCCAATTATCTTCCGGGGGAAAATGACGTGTATGTGGCTCCGGCACAGATAAAGCGGTTCGGGCTTAAAACAGGCGACATAATTGTCGGAACCAAAAGAATTAAAAACCAGGGTGAGAAATTCAGCGCTCTTCTATACATAAAGACCGTAAACGGATATCCTTTATCTGTTGCGGTTAAGAGGACACCTTTTGAAAAGCTTACGCCGATATTTCCTAATGAACGGATTCATCTTGAACTTCCGCAGAGCAGTACCGCAATGAGAATAGTGGATCTTGTATCTCCAATCGGAAAAGGTCAGCGAGGAATGATTGTTTCCCAGCCAAAGGCAGGTAAGACAACGCTTCTCAAGCAGATAGCGAAGTCAATTACAACCAACAATAAAGAAATGCATCTTATTATTCTTCTGATAGATGAGCGTCCGGAAGAAGTAACGGATATTAAGGAATCAATAGAGGGCAATAATGTTGAAGTAATATATTCTACATTTGATGAGCTTCCGGAGCATCATAAGAGAGTTTCGGAAATGGTTATTGAGAGGGCAAGGAGACTTGTGGAGCACGGAAAAGATGTATGTATTCTTTTAGACAGCATAACAAGGCTTACGAGAGCCTATAACATAGTTGTTGCACCAAGCGGAAGAACTCTTTCCGGAGGTCTTGATCCTTCATCGCTTCATATGCCTAAAAAGTTCTTTGGAGCAGCGAGGAATATGAGGGAAGGCGGTTCGCTTACCATTCTTGCCACGGCACTTGTTGATACCGGAAGCAAAATGGATGATGTCGTATATGAGGAATTTAAGGGAACGGGCAACATGGAGCTTGTTCTGGACAGAAAGTTATCGGAAAAGAGAATATTCCCTGCAATAGACATAGTAAAATCAGGAACAAGACGTGAAGATCTTCTTCTGACCAAGGATGAACAGGAAGCTGTTGACATAATGCGTAAAGCCGTTAACGGTATGCGTTCGGATGATGCCGTTGAGAGAATTAATGATATGTTCGCAAGAACGGGAAGCAATGCGGAATTCTGTCAGATGATAAAGAAAACACGGATTTTTTAGGAGCAGGATATGAGCAGGAAGGTAAGAGATATTATAGTTTTGACAGGGATAAGCATCGTACTTGCATGCAGTCTTGTACTTTTAAGCCTGTTACTCTTTACGGATGTTTTTTTCGGTAATAACAATAAGATAGTATACAATGGCAGCAGCGATGACGGACAATATGGGACGGTGGATGATTCCGTGGTGGCTGAACTCAGGGTGAGCTATAACGGAGGCGAGCTGTTTGCGGGAGGAAGTCTTATAAAAGACAGCTTTACCGTTGAAATCGTTAAAAAAGACGGCACGATAAGCAGAGTAAATAATTATACCTGTGACATGCTGAATGATACTTACAGACTGAAGGAAGGCAGTAACACATTAATTTTTTATTATGGAAAAAAACATGCTGCAATAACACTTGAAGCAGTGAACGTCAGAGGCAGGTACATTCATGCACCTACATATGTTCTGTATGGAAACGGGTCTTCATCAGAAGATAAGCTGAAGAATATAGATGACGGTAAGCTCACGTATAAGGAAGCACTTTATAATGTGGCCTTTACGGGAGATTCCCAGATTGAGGCACTTGAAACGTACAGAATACTGGATTCCAACACGGTGGAGGCACTTGTCGGGGCATCGGCTGATTACCTTGAGCAGAATTTTTCCACTGTCGTTACCAAGGCGTACGGCAAGGATGCGCTTATAGTCCATTACGGCATTAATTCCCTCAGTGCATCCGAAGAGGAGAGAACAAGACGAATAGAACAATACAGAGAACTGCTTGTAAGGCTTAAGGAAGAACTTCCGGGTACAAGAGTGATAGTAAGCGGTGTATTTCCGGTAAGCAGCAGCATTTATTACAACAAGGCAAGCTTTGCTTATATTGACAGTTATAACTTTGATTTGCTGGAAATGTGTATGGAAGAAGAGGTGGAATTTTACTCAAACAGTGAATATATGGTCAGTCATCAGGAACTGTTCTGTGCTGACGGACTTCACCTTGAATATGAATTTTATGCAGATTACTGGCTTAAAGATTTAATAGAAGTAATGGGGCTTTAAAATGAAAAAGAATTATTACACGGCATTTATTGCCGCAGCAGTCATACCGGTAATTATCTTTATTGCATTATTGCTAAACCGCAGCAGATTTGGCGGATCCGATACGTCGGAAGGAGAGTCGTATCTTGCCGCTTTGGACAAAATTGATGCTGTTTCGCTTGAAAACGAAATACGTGAGCATGCAACGGGGCAGATTTCCGAAGCAGATGATCCGACGGAGTCGTCGACGAATCCAGCAGGTAATGATGAGACAACAGGGGAGCCGGTAAATCCTACGGATGAGTTTGTACATAACCCATCATGTTACGTGCCGTACCGGGTGGATGCCGGGGCAGCGGAGAAAGCATATGGGGAATTATCATCAGGCAGCATCGGAATAAGGGCATTTTTCTCAAGATCCGTATTTATAGGAGACTCGGTAATGACCGGATTTTCAGTATATTTTGGAATGAGTGATAATGTAAATGTGTATGCCGAGGTAGGTGCCGTTATGGAGAAACATCTGCCTGCCGTCATGAACAGTGTTATAGGCAGAAATCCGGAATATATATTCATAAGATACGGACTTAATGAGATGGTAACGGATGACTATGGTGTAAATGTATTCATGAATGTATACAAAAATTACATAAAACAGCTTAAGGAAGCACTTCCGGATACAAAAATCATCATACTGGCGTTTTCGCCCGTGAAGGAGAATGCAATTAATGAAAAGCCGAGACTTGCAAATGTTGCATCATATAATGAAGGCTTCCGTAAGATAAGCGAAGAGCTTGGAGTCGGATTTTATATTAATTCGGATCTGTTTTATGCAAATTCGGATCTGTATTCCAAGGACGGTATCCATTACAGTAAGGAACTTTATGAAATATGGATAAAAGATATCGTTAAAGAAATGGGGATATGTTAAATGTCATATCGTATTAAACAGTTAATCGTAATTGCAGCCATATTGGGCTTTATATTATTTATTTCACACGGAGAATATTATGCGGATGTCGAATTGTCCGCAGTTTATGAAGCAGTAAGTGCCGGTATCGGGGCTGAAGACATGGTTATGTTTGATGCATCCGATATCAAAAAGGATTTCGGATTCAACATAAACGATTATGGAGAAGCTTTTTATTACGGATATGAATCTGTTATGGACTGTGAATGCATTATGGTAATAAAATTATATGATGCTGACAGTGCATCATATGTCATTGAAGCCATTGACGGGAAAAGGAATGAACTCAAAAAACTGTTCAGGTCATATGCTCCGGAGCAGTATGAACTGTTGAGCAGCAGCGTGCTTGAATGCAGGGACAGATATATTTTATATGTTGTTTCGGATAACCCGAAAACGGTTGAAAAAAGTTTTACAGAAAGTATAACGGGGTAGAAGAAGATGGTTTTCAGCAGTCTGACATTTTTATTTTGTTTTCTTCCGCTTACATTTATATTTTATTATATTATAAAGGACATAGCGTGGAAAAATATAATTCTTCTTATTGCAAGCCTTATTTTTTATGCATGGGGAGAACCTGTTTATGTAATTCTGATGATTCTGAGCATATTATTTAATTATTATGCCGGACGTGAAATCGAAGACGGACACAGAAAATCCTCACTTGTATTTGCCATAATCGTAAATCTGTTGATTTTAGGATATTTTAAATACTCAGGGTTTCTTATTGATACGATTAACGGTATATTCGGAACCTCCATAAGGAACAGGGAGCTTGCACTTCCGATCGGAATATCATTTTATACGTTTCAGGCAATGTCTTATCTTATAGATGTGTACAGAAGGGACAGCAGGGCACAGAAGGACATTCTTCCGTTTGCGGTATACATAACCATGTTTCCGCAGCTTATTGCAGGTCCGATTGTAAGGTATGAAGATATTGAAGAACAGCTTAATTCAAGACTTATTAAGAGCAGTGATTTTGTAAAAGGAATACCGTGGTTTGTAAAGGGTATGTTTAAAAAAACGGTATTGGCAAACTGTATCGGAGCCGTGCATACAGAAGTGCTTGCCATGGGAGTCGGAAGCATAAGTGCTTTTACGGCATGGATAGGTGCCATTGCATACACGCTCCAGATATTTAACGACTTTTCGGGATATTCGGATATGGCAATAGGACTCGGAAAAATGTTCGGGTTTGACTTCCCTAAGAATTTTGACAGCCCGTACCGGTCAAAGAGTGTTACGGAATTCTGGAGAAGGTGGCATATTTCATTAGGAACATGGTTCAGGGAATATGTGTATATTCCTCTTGGCGGTAACAGAAAAGGAACCTTCAGACACATAATTAATCTTCTGATTGTGTGGACTCTCACCGGACTGTGGCATGGGGCAGCATGGAATTTTGTGCTGTGGGGTGCATATTATGGGATTCTGCTAATATTTGAAAAATATGTTTACGGTAAAATACAGAAAAAACTTCCTTCATTCGTTAATATTCTTGTAACTTTTTTTATCGTAATAATAGGCTGGGTATTTTTCTTCAGCAACAGCTATGGTGAATCGATAAGCTATCTGGGAGCAATGTTCGGCGGAAACGGAATCGGATTTGATGATACGGGACTGTTCCTGCTGCTTAACAATATTGTAATGATGATTATTGCATGGATACCTTCGGTGACTGATTTTGAAGGAGTAAAGCTTCCGGCAGCATTAAAATGGATAATATGCATTATGGTATTTGCACTTACAATAACCTTTATGGTAAGTGAAAGCTACAATCCGTTTTTATATTTCAGGTTTTAACAGGAGACATATATATGAGGAAAAATGGCGTAAGAACACTGACGATTTTTTTCCTGTGTGTTGTTCCCATATGGATGATACTGTGCAGGGACAGGGTGTTTTCTCCAAAAGAAAACAGAAATCTTGCCGGGTTTCCAAAGTTAACATGGTCTTCCATACTGAATGGGGATTTTATGGATGACTTTGAGACATACCTTGCAGACCAGTTTCCCATAAGGGACTGGTGTATATCAGTCAAAACAACGGCACTCAGGATTACGGGTAAAAGATTTATAAATGATGTGTATATAGCGGATGACGGCTATCTTATAGCAGAAGAATCTTCCGCGGACAATGACAGAATGAAAGAGCTTATCGATGAAGTGAACGGCTTTGCGTCAGAATGTGAAGGTACATCAGTAAGCTTTATGCTTGTGCCGAATTCATCACTGATATATGAGGACAGGCTTCCGTACGGCGCAAAGTCGGGTGAAGATGAATTTATAGACAGTATAAAAGAAATGTCAGGCAGCAGAATATCATTTGTGGATGTCAGGGATACACTCAGGAAACACTGTAGTGAGGGAATGTTTTACAAAACCGACCATCATTGGACAACAAGAGGAGCATATTATGCATTTCTTGAATATGCCGATACCGTAAAACTTGAACCGTCTGAATATGAGTTCTATAACGTAACCAATGCATTCCAGGGAACGCAGGCATCCAACAGCGGAATTTATTCGACCTATGACGGGATAGAAATCTGTGTGCCCGCCGGTGAGGCAGGACATTATGTGGTCGATTATACGGGTACCGATACGAAGACGGCAACACTGTTTAATACGGATAAGCTCAGCGAAAAAGATAAATATCTGGTATTTCAGGGAGGAAATTACAGCCAGCTTGAAATAACAACCGATGCCGGCACGGGAAGAAATCTGATGATAATAAAAGATTCCTATGCAAACTGTATGCTTCCGATGCTGACACCTTATTATGATAAGATAATAGTAATTGACCCAAGATATTTTTATGACAACATTTATGACATCATGCAGATATATGAAATAAATGAAGTCCTTTTCCTGTATAACGCAAATTCTTTTGCGGAGGATAACTCACTTGCAGATGTTCTGAAAAATAAACAATAAACAGATTAAAATTTCTGTTGCAATAAGTAAGCAGGTGTGCTACAATTTAGTAGCTGTTCGGTGATGAATGGCAAATCAATAAAATTGTTATTATAACACAGACCCGTAAGGGTAAGTTATAGTGAGTTTTATATCAGCGAGGTGAAATTATGAGAGAAGGAATACATCCGGAATATTATCAGGCTAAGGTTGTATGTAACTGTGGTAATGAATTTGTTACAGGCTCAACGAAGGAAGAGATTCATGTTGAAATCTGTTCAAAATGTCATCCGTTCTATACAGGACAGCAGAAGACTGCAGCAGCCCGTGGACGTATTGATAAGTTTAACAGAAAATATGGCGTTCAGAATAACTGAAAGAATGCAGAGAAGAATGACAGGGTTGAGGTTTTGTAATCTCAACCCGTTTTCAATTTGGAAGGGAGACATGGTATGAAATATTCCGGAATTGGCGGACAGGCTGTTATGGAAGGCGTAATGATGAAGAATAAGAACAGTTATGCTGTTGCGGTACGCAAGCCTGACGGAGACATTGTAATTAAACAAGAAGAATACAGCGGGATTTCTGGGAAGGCTTCATTTTTCAGAATACCCTTTATACGCGGAGTAGTGAATTTTATAGATTCCCTCATCCTTGGCATGTCAACGCTTACATATTCGTCATCATTTTATGAGGAAGATGAAGATACATCCATAACTGAAGAAGAAAAGAAAAAATCAGATACATTCTTTAATGTAATAACCGTTTTTATATCGGTAATACTTGCATTGGGTATTTTTGTTGCAGTACCATTTTTTATATCTCAGAGACTTGAAAAATACATAGCTTCAAAAACACTTGTAATATTCATTGAAGGTGTGATACGACTTCTGATTTTTATAATATATATGGTTCTTATATCACTTATTAAGGATATTAAAAGAGTATATATGTATCATGGTGCCGAGCATAAATGCATAAACTGCATTGAGCACGGACTGCCGCTTACGCCTGATAATGTAAGGAACAGCTCTAAGGAACACAAGAGATGCGGTACCAGCTTCATGCTGATAGTGATGTGTATATCAATACTTATAACCATGCTTGTGCAGTTTGATTCAAGATGGCTCAGGCTTGCCGCAAGAATAGTGCTTATTCCGGTTATAGCAGGAGTATCATATGAACTTCTGAGGCTTGCCGGAACCAGGGAGAACCTTTTTACCGATATAATAAGCAAACCGGGACTTCTGCTTCAGAGGCTTACCACGCGTGAGCCTGATGATGACATGATAGAGGTTGGAATTGCAAGTGTGGAAGCCGTTTTTGACTGGAAAAAGTATTTAGAAGATAATTTTGGAGACAACAATGATACACAGACTGATTCTTGCGGAAGCTGTCAGGATACTTGAGGATGCCGGAATAAGAGAAGCTGAGAATGATGCATGGCTTTTATTTGAACAGGCATTTTCAATAAGCAGGACATCATATATCATGAAGTCCGAGGAAGAAGGAGACGAAGCCCGGCATTTTGTATATATGGAAATGATTAAAAAAAGGGCAGGTCATATGCCGCTTCAGTATATTACGGGAAAGGCATATTTCATGGGATATGAATTTGAGGTAAATGAAAGTGTTCTTATACCGAGATTTGATACTGAGGTGCTTGTCGAAAATGCATTGAAGCTTTTGCCGGAAGGAAGCCGTATACTTGATATGTGTACAGGCTCGGGATGTATTGCAATAAGTATTGCACTGCTTGGAGGACATTATGTAACGGGTGCCGATATTTCGGAAAAAGCACTTAAAACGGCAGAGGTTAACAGAAAGCTTAACCGGGCCGGAAATGTTGATTTCATAAAAAGCAATATGTTTGACCGTATAGAAGGCATGTATGACTGCATAATATCCAATCCGCCCTACATAAGGACGGATGAAATAGACGGTCTTGATGACGAAGTCAGAAAACATGAACCATATGAGGCACTTGACGGGCATGATGACGGACTGTTTTTTTACCGGATTCTTGTATTGGAGAGCGTGAAATATCTTAAAAAAAACGGGCTTCTCATAATGGAAACCGGATATGATCAGGCACATGATGTGGTCAGTATGCTTAATGACAATAATTACACGGATATCCGGATAATAAAAGACCTTGCAGGTTTTGACCGGGTAGTCTGCGGATGGAGGAAATAATGTTTGAAAATCTTGAGGAAATATTAATTAAATATGAGGATATAACCATGGAGCTTTCAAGTCCTGACGTTACTTCGGATCAGAGGCGTTTCAGGAATCTTATGAAGGAACAGAGCAGTCTGACACCGCTCGTGGAGGCGTACAGGGAATATAAAAAGGCAAACAGGGACATTGAGGACAGTCTGCTGCTTTTAGATGAAGAAAATGATGAAGAAATGCGGGAAATGCTCAAGGAAGAACTGAATGGTGCCAAGAAAAGGGTGACAGAGCTTGAAGAAAAAATAAAAATACTCCTGCTTCCTAAGGACCCTAATGATGATAAAAATGTCATTGTTGAAATAAGAGCCGGTGCCGGGGGAGATGAGTCGGCACTTTTTGCGGCAGAGCTGTTCAGAATGTATGCACATTACTGCGAGTCAAGAAGATGGAAGGTTGAGGTTGTAAACTCTGATGAAACCGGAATCGGAGGAATGAAAGAAATTGAGTTCATGGTTACCGGACAGGGAGCATATTCGGTTCTTAAATATGAAAGCGGTGTTCACCGTGTACAGCGTGTGCCGGAAACTGAATCCGGAGGGCGTATTCATACGTCGACCGCATCAGTTGCGGTGATGGCTGAGGCAGAAGAGGTTGAAGTGCATATTGATGAAAAAGATATCCGTATTGACGTAATGAGGGCATCCGGCAACGGCGGGCAGTGTGTTAATACAACCGATTCAGCCGTGAGACTTACACACTATCCGACAGGTATCGTAATATACAGCCAGACGGAAAAATCTCAGATTCAGAACAAGGAAAAGGCATTCGCACTTCTGCGTGCAAAGCTGTATGATATAGAGTGCCGTAAGGCTCATGACGCCGAGGCTGATGCAAGAAGAAGCCAGATTGGAACCGGCGACCGTTCAGAGAAGATAAGAACATATAATTTTCCTCAGGGACGTGTTACGGACCACAGAATCGGTCTTACGCTGTATAAGATTGATAAAATTATGAATGGTGATATCCAGGAAATAATTGATGCGTGTATTGCGGCAGATCAGGCTAAGAAGTTAAGCAATATGGAAAGTGAAAGCTGAAAATACTGTTTTTATCGAGACGGTGTAAGTATTAAAGAATAAAAACAGATGGTTTTATGCCTTAAAATGTGAAAAAAGATTGAAATGTTATGCTTTAATATGTTAAACTATAAAGTGTTGGCGGGAGTCAGCACTTTTTTATTATATTCCAAGGAGGAAGACATGGAAAAACTATTTAAACTCAAGAAAAACGGTACAACCGTTCGTACTGAAATAGTTGCAGGTCTTACCACATTCATGACAATGGCATACATCATTGCATTGAATCCGAACCTGCTTACAAATTTCGGCGCTAACGGCGGAACACAGCTTTGGAACGGCGTGTTCCTTGCAACATGTATTGCTTCGGCAATAGCTATGTTTTTTATGGCGTTTCTTGCTAACAAGCCGTTTGCACTTGCACCCGGTATGGGACTTAACAGTTTCTTTGCCGTTGTAGTTGCAAATATTGCTTCAATCACGGGATTGTCATATGTAAGTTCATTCCAGGCAGGTCTCTGCATTATTCTCATTGAAGGTATCATTTTCTTCATACTTTCAATACTTAACGTTCGTGATAAAATCGTTCAGGCAATTCCTTTGGGAGTAAGACTCGGTATTGCTCCTGCAATAGGTCTTATGCTTATGAATATCGGATTTGGTTCTAATGCCGGAGTATACAGCGAAACAGGCGGACCTTTTTATGTAATGAAAGACTTTTTCGGCGCATTGACTCCGGGTCTTGCACAGACATCAATGGGTTCGGGATATTCGGCAATGGTCCTTTCTGTTGTAACAATGTTCATCGGATTATTCGTAATAATCATCCTTGCACGTAAGAATGTTAAGGGTGCCGTATTAATAGGAATGCTTGCCTCATGTATAGTATACTGGGCAGGAGAAGCTATTTTCCTTGACATTAATCCGTTTGCATCACTTAAGGATGCATCATTTATTCCGCCTTTCAAGGATATGGCTGATACTACACTTTTTAAGCTTAACTTTAAGGGATTTGTTGAAATCGGATGGTTTACGGTTATAACCCTTGTCATAACATTCTGTATCATTGATATGTTTGATACGATAGGAACTCTTGTCGGAACAGCATCAAGAGCCGGAATGGTTGATGAAAACGGCGAAATGCCTAACATGAAGGAAGCGCTTATAGCAGATGCGGTAGGAACAATGGCAGGAGCAGTAACCGGAACATCAACGGTAACAACCTTTGTTGAATCTGCATCAGGTGTTGAGGCAGGAGGACGTACGGGTCTTACATCACTCGTTACGGGTATTCTTTTTCTTGCATGTATATTTATCGCACCGATTGCAGCGATTATTCCTGCGGCAGCTACATCAGCAGCACTCATTTATGTTGGAATTTTAATGCTCAGCGGCTTGAAGAAAATTGATTTTGATGATATCTGTCAGACTGTTCCTGTTGCATTAATGCTTATTGCAATGCCTATATCAGGATCAATCGGACACGGTATCGGACTCGGACTTATAGCATATACCGTAATTAAGGTGTTTACGGGTAAGGCTAAGGATGTATCAATACTTACATATATTATTTCATTGATATTCCTTATTAAGTTCTTTCTTATAGCATAAAACAATAATAACGCGGATACCCCGCATGGATGCAGAAAAGCATTTATGTCGGGGTATTGTTATTTAATATGAGGAGCTGACTAAAATGATTTATACCGTTACTTTTAATCCTTCCCTGGATTATACGGTAAGCGTAAAAAATTTCAGAGCGGGGATGACCAACAGAACGGAAACGGAACAGCTGCTTCCCGGGGGAAAGGGAATAAACGTGTCAATGGTGCTTATGAATCTTGGCATTGAGAATATGGCACTGGGATTTGCGGCAGGATTTACGGGAAATGAAATTGTAAAATGTCTTGAGCATTTGGGTGTTAATACCCGGTTTATACGTCTGTATAACGGAAATTCAAGGATTAATGTCAAGCTGAAGTCGTCAGAGGGTACTGAGATTAATGCACGCGGACCTGTTATAGATGGCAGCAGCATTAATAAAATGTTAAACATACTTGAGAAACTTGAAGAAGGGGATGTCCTGTTCCTTTCAGGCAGCGTTCCGGAAGGAGTGCCTGATGACATATACCGCACTATCATGGAAAGGCTTGAGGGAAAGGGAGTAATGACTGTCGTTGATGCAGAGGGAGCACTTCTTATGAATACACTTTTATACGAGCCTTTTCTGATTAAGCCTAATAATCATGAACTGGGAGAAATATTCGGAGTAAAATTTAATACAAGGGAGGATGTTATACCGTATGCCGTTAAGCTTCAGAAAATGGGTGCAAAAAACGTTCTGGTTTCCATGGCGGGAAAAGGAGCTGTTCTTGTGACTGAAGAAGGCAGCATATATGAAGCGGAAGCACCTGAGGGCAGGCTCGTAAACAGTGTAGGGGCGGGAGATTCAATGATTGCCGGTTATGTTGCCGGATATTTGGAAAAGCGTAATCACGAATATGCTTTCAGGCTGGGAACGGCAGCCGGAAGTGCTGGAGCCTTTTCGGAAAATGCAGCGACAAAGGAAGAAATTGAAGAGGTATTTAAAAGGGTTAATATTAAAAAATTAAATGATACTGACTGCTCAAAATATATGGAATTGCACTAAAGTACAAATGGCTTTTCAAGGGGGGTGAAAAATCATGATTAAAATACTTTTCATCTGCCACGGCAGGGTGAACGGACTAC
>CAYONC010000005.1:0-157712 GCA_964405265.1 uncultured Butyrivibrio sp. | reverse complement strand
CCACCGGACGTTATCCGGCATCCTGCCCTGTGAAGCCCGGACTTTCCTCACCCGTATAAATACGGCCGCGAACATCCGTCCTGCTGATTTTTTCTACACATTAAAACAGCTTCCGCCTATAAACTCCCTTGTTATCGAATTAATCGGTATTACTTCCGGACATATGCCGATAAAGTAATCAAGAAACTTCAACAGACGTTTAGCCTCAGGATATTCCGGTTCTCCCGGCTTAATCCCAAAAAGTAGCGGTTCTGCATACTGTTTAAGCACTGCAAATTCATATATAAGTGCTGAATTAAACATAACATCCGCTTCCTCTTGAAACGGAAATATATTAAGTTCTTCTCCTTTTCTTACAGAACCCCACATGGCTATTGTCTTTTTTGCCGTTGTTCCTCTTGTTCTTGCATCTCTTACCATTCGGCGCAAAAGACGTCCGTCAGTTGTAGGAATTCTGTTATGCTCATCAATGTTAAGCTGTGTCAGCGCACTGAGATATATTTTAAATTTGCTCTCTTTTGGAAGCGAATGCGACAGCCTGTCATTAAGGCCGTGTATTCCTTCTATTACAAGCACGTCATCATCTCCAAGATGCATCCTGTTTCCGCTGTTTTCCCTTTTTCCTGTTTTGAAATTGAATATCGGAATTTCAACTTCTTCTCCTTTCAGAAGCCTAACCATATCATCATTGAAACGCTCTATATCAAGTGCCTCAAGACATTCAAAATTATAATTTCCGTTTTCATCTAAAGGGGTATGCTCCCTGTCAACAAAATAGTTATCAAGTGAAATCTGATGCGGAATAAGTCCGTGTGCCTTAAGCTGGATTGACAGTCTTAAAGAGGTTGTTGTCTTACCGGATGATGACGGTCCGGCTATCATGACAAATTTTCTGCTTCTGTCTGCGGCAATCATTCCTGCAATTTCTGCAAGTTTTTTTTCCTGAAGTGCCTCCTGTACAAGAATCAGCTCATTAATCCGGCCCTCAGATATTACATCATTAAGATCACCAACGGTTTCCACACCAAGCATCCCGTACCAGTCTGACGTTTCCTTCAATACGGAAAAAAGCTTATGCTGCGGTGCAAATTCCGGAATCTTCTCCGTATCGGATGTCTCCGGAAACTGTATAACCATTCCTTCATCATATTTAAATAAGTCAAAATATTTTATATAGCCTGCAGACGGTACCATATATCCGTAAAAATAATCCTTGTATCCGTCAATATCGTATATGTTTACAAATGAACTTCTTCTGTATGAAAAAAGCTTCTCCTTGCCATGCATACCGTTCGCGGCAAACATTTCAACGGCAGAATCGGTTCCCATACTGAATTTATCAATCGGCATATCCTGCTTAATAATTTCATTCATTCTTTTCTTAATCTGTTCAATCATGTCACAGGAAATATTCTTGCCTTTAAGAGTGCAGTAATACCCCTTACTGAGGGAAAATTCCACTTTAAAAGTGTATTTTTCTTCTCCTAAAATGTCATTCACCGCTTTAAGCATTACAAATGTTGCACTGCGCTTATATGTCAGCATACCATCCGGATGAGCCGTCGTTATGAACTGTATGTTATCTTCTGCATCTGCCGTTTTCGTAAGCTCCTGCAGCTTGCCGTTAACCCTTGCAAGTACAATTTCATCCGGATATTCCTGCTGTTTTATCCGTGCAAGTTCCTCTAAAAGAATTTTACCCATATGCATCACCTCTTTTTTATACAAATTTTTGAGGATTATTTATTTTCATTTCGATTATTTCCACATCTGTCGTGTTTTCTCTGAGATATTTTCCTATTTCACCTATAAAAATATGCTCCAGGCCATAATGTCCTGCATCAATAATTCTGATACCGCGTGCCACGGCATCAATTCCATAATGGTAAGTTATATCACCCGTTATTATAACTTCAGCTCCGAGCCGGAGTGCATTATCGATTTCATCCCTTCCGGAACCCGGACATATTGCAGCTTTTCTGATAATATCTTCCTCACTGCCATACAAAACAACCTTATCAAGTCCGAATCTTTCTTTTACAAGCTCACAAAGTCCGCCTGTTGTCATAGGCTTTTTTAAACTGCCTACCCGTCCTATTCCTTCTCCGTCACATATCTCTGATAAAACCTCCCGGTGTATCAGTTCCAGTCTGTCTGCTGCTGCATCTGCCATACCCATTGTATCATAATTTGTATGCATACAGTAACAGTTAATGTGATTCTCTGCCATTTCAAGGATTCTTCTTCCTGTAATGTCATCTGTGTTGATTTTCTTAATTCCTTTAAAAAGTAACGGATGATGTGACACTATCATATCAATACCGTTTCTGACGGCATATCCGGTTGCTTCATCATCAGCATCCAGACATACAAGAATTTTATGTACATCATTGTCGCTTCTTCCAACGTTCATACCGGGATTATCCCATTCCGCCGCATAACGGATGGGACTCAGCTTTTCAAGAAGTGATGCAATTTTACCAGCCTGCATAATATTCCATTACCCTTTCGATAATTTTCAATTCTTTTTCAATAACGTCATGTCCGCGTGAATCATCAGACATTGCCGACAGAAAACCCTGTCTTTTATTTTTCTCATGAATAAGGTATTCATACAAAACCTTATCCCTGCGTTCCGGCAGGATGTTTCCATAATATTCATATGTATCACTGTCAATGTTCATGTGTCCGGGTACTGCCTTCAGTATAAAATAATATTTTCCGTCTTCACACACGATTTTTTCGTCAATAATCCTGAAACCGTTATCAGCAAGATATCTTCTTACGGAACTGACATCAGAATGAGGTGACAGAATTAATTCTCTGACTGATAATGCCGTTTCAAGACCATCTGCCAGAATGCGGTTCATAAGCAGTCCGCCCATTCCCGATATAACTATGGCATCTGCTTCATTTTTATGCAGCCCTTTAAGTCCGTCTGAAATTCTCAGTGTGACTTTTTCACTTACATTATATTTATTCACATTCTGTTCTGCCCTTTTAAGCGGTCCTTCGTTGATATCAAGTCCGTATGCATACGGACACCCTCTCTCTGTTACCATATATATCGGGATATATCCGTGATCCGTTCCGATATCCGCAACAATACAGCCTTCCGTTACAAGCGATGCAATACATTTTAATCTGTATGAAATATTCATCATTCAAGATAATCCCTTAACTTTCTGCTTCTGCTCGGATGACGGAGTTTTCTGAGTGCTTTTGCCTCAATCTGCCTTATACGCTCTCTTGTTACGTTAAATTCCCTGCCCACTTCTTCAAGTGTTCTTGCCCTTCCGTCATCAAGTCCGAACCTCAGCTTAAGCACCTTCTGTTCCCTGTCGGTAAGTGTTGAAAGGACTTCATTTAACTGTTCCTTGAGAAGCGTAAATGCAGCCGCCTCCGCCGGTACGGGTACATTATCATCCTGGATGAAGTCACCGAGATGGCTGTCTTCTTCTTCGCCGATAGGAGTCTCAAGTGACACCGGTTCCTGCGATATTTTGAGAATTTCTCTTACCCTCTCAACAGGTATGTCCATCACTTCCGCTATTTCCTGTGGTGTCGGTTCACGTCCGAGTTCCTGAAGCAGCTGTCTTGAAACCCTGATAAGTTTGTTAATCGTCTCCACCATGTGGACAGGTATCCTTATGGTTCTTGCCTGATCTGCTATTGCCCTTGTAATTGCCTGTCTAATCCACCATGTTGCGTATGTGGAAAATTTATATCCTTTATGATAATCGAATTTTTCAACAGCTTTAATAAGTCCTAAATTTCCTTCCTGAATCAAATCAAGGAAAAGCATTCCCCTTCCCACATATCTCTTGGCGATACTGACAACAAGCCTTAAATTTGCTTCCGCAAGCCTCTTCTTGGCATCCTCATCACCCATCTCCATTCTCTGTGCAAGCTCAATTTCCTCGTCTGCCGACAGAAGAGGAACCTTACCGATTTCCTTCAGATACATCCTTACGGGATCTTCAATGCTTACTCCATCCGGTACCGAAAGATCAATATTTTCAACATCTATTTCCTTTTCACCGAGAATAATTTCATCATCCACGTCTACATCATCAACATCATCCACGTCATCCGCATCAGTTGTGCGCAGCGTATCAACATTATTCGCTTCAAGATATTCAAATATCCTGTCCATCTGATCGGGTCCAAGCTCCATGTCTGCAAACACATCCATGATTTCCTGGTATTCCAACACGTTTTTTTTCTTTTTGGCATAAGCAAGCAGCTCTTTAAGTTTTTCTGCAAACCTGTCCATCATGTTCTCTTCCATCAATCTGTCCATCCTTCTATTGTAAATTCTATCCTCAATTAAGGGAAATATGCATATTGGAAAGCTTTGACTGCTCTCTGAAAATTTCCTGAAGTTCCGCAACATCTTCCGCTTTCCGGCTCTTCATTTCAAGACTGTTCCGTTTTATGTTATAAACAGCATCATTCAACGCCCGTTCCTTCTCTTTTATGTCTGAATCATCATCTATCAGTGAAGTGTTCAAAATTAATGATATTTCATTATGATTCTCATCTCCCTGAAAATGATTCAGTACGGTTGCCGGATTAAATGTTCCGTTTTCAATCTCGGAAAACATAATCCCTGCTACTTTTTTGTATATATCCGATGTAAAATCATCAGCTGTTATTATGTTTTTAATTTTGTAATATATCTCTTTATCATCAGCTATCCATGTAAGAATCATTCTCTGCGACTTATTGACAGCACTGTCCTTTTCAGACGTTACTGCGTGATGCACGACAGGTTCCCGTATGCCTGCACGCGAAGCTGCATATCCCGCCGTAAGCTTTCTTAATGATGCCGCACTGATAAAATATTTATCTGCTACTGCTGATGTATAGCTGTCTCTCTCCAGTTCCTCGGAAAATGCTGCCAGCTTTTTGGCAGTTTCATTATAAAATGCCGTCCTGCCTGCCGGATCGTTCATGTCATAGTTTCTCTCAAGAATTCTTATCTCAAACATAAAACCGTTTTCAG
The DNA here is from genome assembly GCA_964405265.1 of uncultured Butyrivibrio sp. Lineage (GTDB taxonomy): Bacteria > Bacillota > Clostridia > Lachnospirales > Lachnospiraceae > Eshraghiella. The sequence continues at coordinate 152,704 of CAYONC010000005.1, read as the reverse complement.
CATTGTCAATTCTGCGGCTGAAGCTTTCCGCTCCTTCTTTTTTGATAAATTCATCCGCATCCTTATACGGTTCCATATTGATGACCCTGCACCTCAGACCCGTACGACGGAATATATCTATTGCCCTCAGGGCTGCTTTAACACCTGGGCCGTCGCTGTCATAGCATATAAGCACCTCCTGAACATATCTTTTTATAAGGCCTGCCTGTCCTTCCGTCAATGCAGTTCCCAGTGAGGCAACAGCCTGGCAAAAGCCTGCCTGATGCATGGAAATCACATCCATGTATCCTTCACATATAATTATATTATTTTTCCTCGCGTTCTTGGCAATATTAAGACCGTACAGATTATGTCCTTTGTCAAATACGGCTGTTTCAGGTGTATTAAGATATTTAGGTTCTCCCTTTCCCATTACTCTTCCGCCAAAGCCGATAACCTTATTGCTTATGTTAATTATCGGAAACATTACCCTGTTGCGGAATCTGTCATATACACCGCGGTCATCATATATAAAAAGACCTGTTTCCTTAAGCACTTCATCCGTATAACCTTTATTCTTCATATATCGGTATAACGAATCACTTTTAACCGGTGAGACCCCGAGTCCGAATTTCTTAACGGTATCTTCACCAAGGCAGCGTTCATTGAGATATTTCACGGCGTTATTACCGGTCTCCGTTCCCAAAATATAATGAAAATATCTCGCTGCTTCCCTGTTGATGTCAAGAATCATATTTTTTAAATCGTTTTTTCTTCTGTCACCGGGATTTTCTTCAATATCCGGGAGCCCGACTCCTGCCCTTTCAGCAAGTTGTCTTACGGCATCGGTAAATGTCATGCTGTCATATTTCATGAGAAATGAAAAAACATTGCCTCCTTCACCGCATCCAAAACAGTAAAACATCTGCTTGTGGGGAGATACGGAAAACGAAGGGGACTTTTCATTATGAAACGGGCACAGTCCAAAATACGAACCGCCTTTTTTTTGCAATTTTATGTATGAAGAAATAACATCTACAATATCATTTCTTGATCTTATCTCCTCGATTAAATCATCTGGGATATACATTTAAACCTCATCATTTCTTCCATGATACCGGAATAAAAATTTTCTTAAACATATTAACCGCATACTGGTCACTCATTCCTGCAATATAATCACACACGGCTCTTTCCTCCGATTCACCCCTTACGGCTTCAATGTTTCTGAATTCTTCCGGTATTTCTTCATAATGTGACGTAAAATACCAATACATTTCCTTAAGCATCTTACTTGCCTTGACTTCTTCACTCTTGGCTGCCGGATTAAGATATACACTGTCAAACATAAACTTTCGCAGCTCAGTCATTGCATGACCGGTACTATCCGACATATATATATCATCCTTATCCATGCTTTCGTATATGATATCATGTATAAGCCTGTTAAGCCGTTCTTTTGTGGAATGGCCAAGTATATCAGTATATTCGGACGGCAGGTCATCTTCTTTCAAAATGCCGCCTCTGATTGCATCATCGATATCATGATTAATATAAGCGATCTTATCCGATAAGCGTATTATCTTTCCTTCAAGTGTTGACGGGTGCCCGTCCGTTCTGTGATTAAGGATTCCGTCCTTAACCTCTGCCGACAGATTAAGACCCACGCCATCTTTTTCAAGAAATTCCACTACCCTTATACTCTGTTCATAATGTCTGAAACCAAAAGGGCATATTTCGTTAAGTACCCTTTCTCCACAATGTCCAAAGGGTGTATGTCCCAAATCATGTCCAAGTGCTATTGCCTCGGTTAAGTCCTCATTAAGACGCAGTGCCCTTGCAATCGTTCTTCCTATCTGTGCCACTTCAAGGGTGTGTGTAAGTCTTGTCCTGTAATGATCTCCTTCCGGTGCAAGAAAAACCTGTGTCTTGTGCTTAAGTCTCCTGAAGGATTTGCAGTGGAGTATCCTGTCCCGATCTCTCTGAAAAGCCGTTCTTATATCACATTCCGCTTCAGGAACGACCCTTCCCGCCGACTTTGAACTTAATGCCGCATAGCGGCTTAATTGAGTTTTCTCCCATTCTTCCTGTGTCTGTCTTATGTTCATTAACAATCACCACTTAAAATATTCTCTGCCGGTGTATTAAATCCTTTATTTTTCTTTTAAAATATCACAAATTCTGTCTATTGCCGTCAGATATCCCTGAAATCCCTGACCCGCTATCTGTCCGGCACATGCCGCTGCCGTGACGGATATACGGCGAAATTCTTCTCTTGAATTAATATCCGATATATGTACTTCAATCTTAGGAATATCAGCAAGTGATGATAATGCATCACGTATTGCATAGCTATAATGTGTATACGCTCCGGGATTAATCACAATACCATCAGTGCCGTCGGAATAAGCTTCCTGCAGTCTGTCTATTATTGCTCCCTCATGATTACTCTGATAACATTCACATTCCATATTCCTGTCTGTGCAGTAATCCGTAATCATGTCAGTCAGGTATTCATAGCTTTGATTACCATATATGTTTTTTTCGCGTATTCCAAGAAAATTCAGGTTTGGCCCGTTAATCACAAGTATCTTCATATACATTCCTCAGGTATTTCTTTTTCCATTTGTTCAAAATTTTTATTGTCTGTACATATAATTAAATCTGCCAGCTGTTCATATGTACTTTCTCTTACAGCCATAAGTTCTTTTATTCTTTCACGAAGGTTTACCCCCTGGATAAGCGGTCTCTTTCTGTCTCCCGAAAGTCTTTTTTCAAGGGTATTGACATCCGCCTTAAGATAAATGACATATCCGTTATCCTTAAGCAGTTTTCGGTTCTCATCACGCATCGGAAGTCCTCCGCCTACTGAAACAATACATGGTCTGTCGCTCCGGAATATTTCCCGTATACATTCAGTTTCCATTATCCGGAAGTTTTCTTCTCCGTCTTCTTCAAATATCTCTTTTATTTTTCTGTTATATTTTCTTTCAATGTAATTATCCGTGTCTATAAGTCTGACTCCGTGTCTCTGTGCAAGAAATTTTCCGAATGTTGATTTTCCGGAGCCCATAAAACCCGTTAAAATTATGCTTTTCATCTTTTTTTCAGTTCCTCTGACAAAAGTCTGTATACCTGTCTTACTATTTCATCCGGCACTGTTATGCCATTCCACAGTTCAAATGCCGCAACACCCTGGTACAGAAGCATTTTAAGTCCGTTATGTGCCGGAGCTCCTGCCTTTCTGCACTTTTTCATAAACATGGTCTCTTCCGGGTTAAAAATAATGTCTACTCCACATTCGACATAGTCATAAAATCCGTCATCACATATTGCCGTATCCGATACATTAGGATACAGTCCCGCACTTGTAGTCTGTATTACCGGATATTTTCCCACAGGTATGTTCTTATATTCATCAAGTCCCATCGCAGCAGCCTTCTCCCCGAAATATGAATTAATTTCAGCGGCAAGGCTTTCCGCCCTTTCCCTGCTTCTGTTAAGTATGTATATTGCCGATGCAGCCTTCTCTCCGCACATATATGCCGCCGCCTTGGCTGCTCCGCCTGCGCCTATGATTATGACACTCCTGTTAGTTATCGTTATGCCTTCCTCATCAAGCTGCCTGCCAAGTCCTATATAATCCGTGTTATAGCCACGGTATCCTCTTTCCGTCCTTTTAATTGTATTAACGGCGCCTATTCTTTTTGCTGTTTCATCTGTTTCATCAAGTTCCTTCATAATGTTGCATTTATGCGGAACGGTAACATTCATCCCCTGAAATCCAAGAGCTGCCGCACCTGCAACTGCATCATGAAGCTTCTCATTTTCCACCCTGTATGCAGTGTATACCATATTAATACCCAGCTTCTCTGCCAGTGTATTATGAATCAGAGGTGACAGTGAATGTCCCACAGGGTTGCCTATAAGGCAGCACGTTTTAGTTTCTGCGTTCATTTTTTTCTTCCTTTTTAAGTTTTCTTCCGTATGAAAAAAGTATTATTTTTTCTAATTTCCTCTTAAGAACAATCTGAATTTCCTCTTTCGGATGAATCGGTCTTACCAGTATTGAAGGAATCCCGCTTCTGTTCGCACCATATATATCGGTAAAAATCTGATCGCCTATAAAGCAGGTGGAAGAAACATCCGTACCCATAAGCTCCATTGCTTTTCTGTAATTTCTTACGGATGGTTTTCCTGCATCATATATATATTTTGATTTTACGGCATCTGCAAACGGCTTAACCCTGTATTCCTTATTGTTGGAAATTATACACGTGTCAAAGCCGGCTAAGTGCAGTTTTTCAAACAGCTCTTCTGCTTCATGTGTTGCCGGGTATCCGTGCGGCACAAGGGTATTGTCAACATCGAATATTATTCCTCTTATTCCGTCTCTATATAACCTGCCGTAATCAATGGCATATGCGGATTCCTCATACTTACCGGGATAAAATTTATTAAACATTACACATTCTCTTTCATGGTACCGGACACTTCCGGGTTTATATTTACTGCAAAAATTTCTTCAACTCATTCATAAAGGTGTTGACATCCTTAAACTCCCTGTATACAGATGCAAAACGTACATATGCAACAGCATCTGTATCCTTAAGTCTTTCCATTACCATTTCACCTATCTGTGATGTTGAGATTTCCCTGACATCCATATTATAAATGCCTGTTTCTATATCATCCACTATCCCGGTTATTGTGTCAGCGGATACCGGTCTTTTATGACATGACCTCATAATACCGTCACGAAGCTTATTTCTGTCAAACGGCTCCCTGTTATTATCCTTCTTAACAACGACAAGTGTTATATTCTCCGCCTTTTCATACGTTGTAAATCTTTTACCGCACTTATCGCACGATCTTCTTCTTCGTATGGCATTATTCTCTTCGGCCGGTCTTGAATCTATTACTCTGGTGTTCTCTTCACCGCAATATGGACATCTCATATTCTGCCTCCTGACTGTATTCCATTAATTATATCAATTTCAGAGTATTTTGCAAAGCACTTTTTCTTCACACACATTAACAAGAATAACATCCGGTCCTACCTTACAGATGCAGTCGTAGGGAATTACATATTCGTTTTCTCTTCCGAGAAATCCGAATATCCTGCATGGTCCCGGTACGATAATCGAGTTAACCTTTCCCGTAAACATATCTATATCCACATCCGTTACAAATCCCAGTATTTTACAGTTACATGAATTTATGACCTCTTTGCTTTTTAAATCACATATACGCATAACATACCCGTTTTATTATTCCGTCTGTTTTATTATATTCAAAAAGGAGGATATTGCATCCTCCTTCCTTTAATAATCTTCCGGCATCTTATCGGTATATATAAGTCCGTAAAGCTTTTCTATATAATAGCTGAAATCAATACCAATATGAGACTGTCCGTTAACCGTTATATATTTAAAACCCTCATCCGGAAGTCCCCATGATACTATGTCATAACTGAATATGTCCGGAAGTATTGAAAGAAGCTCAATAAATTCCTCATATTCAATACTTGTGGTTACCTCCGGAAGAAATTCATCAAGAAGCTTCACAAGGGTAGATGCATCTATACTCTTAAGCTTTTCAAATACAATATTCATTACTTTACGCTGTCTCTCCGTACGGCTGAAATCAGCATTACCTACATATCTGAACCTTGAATAAGCAAGCACCTGCTTACCGTTCATATGCTGATACGAGCCATCCGCCATTGACAGGTAATCCGAATATTCATCATCACCCAAAAGAAGATTATTGGCATGAATATACTGATTGCACCAATACAGTTCATCCTCCTGAACATCCACTTCTATACCGCCCAGAATGTCTATTACATTAATAAATGAGTAAAAATCCACCATCACATACTGGTCTATGTCAAGCGAAAAATTCTTTTCTATCGTATCAAAGAGAAGATTTATTCCTCCGTATGCATATGCTGCATTAATCTTATCCCAGTGTTCCTTATAAGGCAGATATACATACAAATCCCTCAGAAAGGATGTGACAACTATTTTCTTCGTATTATTATTAATTGATACAAGCATCATCGTATCAGATCGTCCATACTCACCCGCAACCCTCGTGTCGGATCCTACAAGGAGTATATTATATACGTCTTCTGTTTTGATATCACTGATTCCGTGCCTGGCTGCTGCTTCAAGTGCCGCCTGTCTGTATTCATCAAGCTCTTTCTGTGATGTATCTGCACTTGTAGGCACTTCATCCGTCGGAACAAGGTCTTCTTCAAATGCTCCCGTTGTATCAAGAATTACATAATCCTTATTAAGCGGACTTACATTTAATTTGCCGTAAAAATGCTTTATTATAATATAGCATGCCAGAAGTGCCGTCAAAAGCGTCCCTGATATCACGGCAAATAGAATAACCGGCAGCCTGTTCTTTTTATTTCTGCTCATTTCAAACCTCTCTTATCTTTTGTTCCTTCATCAACTATATATTATATTAATAAAAAAAACAACTTACTTTTTTGTTAAGTATGTGTTACATATCCATATAGGTTTTAAGTTTTTCCAATGCCTTTTTTTCGATTCTGCTGACATAGCTTCTGCTTATTCCCATGTCTGACGCCAGCTCCCTCTGGGTTACTTCGTCCTTGTTTTCCAATCCGTATCTGCTTATGATAATGTTCCTTTCACGTTCGGTAAGAACCGCATCCATGGCCTCATGAAGCTTAATTATATCCTGTTTAAGTATATATCCGTCAAGAAAATGTTTTTCTCCTGTATCTATCACGTCTATTACATTTATTTCATTTCCTTCCTTATCAGTCCCAATGGTTTCCTGAAGTGATATGTCCCTGCACTTCTTTTTTTCACTTCTTAACGACATAAGCAGTTCATTGTCTATGCATTTTGCGGCATATGTTGCAAGTCTGCTCCCTTTATCCGGATTAAAGGTTCTTACTGCCTTTATCAGCCCTACCGTTCCGACTGAAATATATTCCTCCACGTCTTTCTCGTCAAAATTATAATGCTTTACCATATGTGCAACAAGACGCATATTTCTTAAAATCAGAATATCCCCTGCCGCTTCATCACCGTCTCTGTACCTTTTCAGATATTCCTGCTCCTCATTAGCTGAAAGTGGTTTATCAAATGTCTTCACCGGTCATATCCTGATATTTAATTAATATAGTTTATGTAAAATAAATACGCTTTGTGCATGACCCGCACAAAGCGTATTTATTAATCTTCTTTTCGTCTTATAATATCATATTTTTCAAGTTCTGTTCCAAGGTCAATAAAAAGTTTCTGCTTAGGATGCGGTGCGCTTTCTGCCGGATTTCCCGCTTCATCCGTTATTCCCTTTACAACCGCTTCTATATTCCTTCCATCAGGTTTCATTATTTCCACGACTTCACCAAGGCTGAATTTATTTCTCTGTTCAATAACATACCTTCCATCCTGTATATCAACCGTTCCAAGATATGTATATTCCTTTATATAAGTATTGGATTCATATATCTGTGTATTTTCATCAGGTTTATTGAAGAAAAAGCCCGTTGTATACTGTCTGTACGTACATTTTGCTATCTCTGATTTATAAAAAGGGATTCTCTCATGATACAGCCGGGGATCTTTATTGTAATCATCAATTGCCATACGATACGTTCTTGCCACGGTTGCAACATAGAGTGCCGTTTTCATCCTGCCTTCAATCTTAAAGCTGTCTATGCCCGCTTCCAGAAGCTCCGGTATATGCTCTATCATACATAAATCCTTAGAATTGAAAATATAGGTTCCTCTGTCATTTTCATAAACAGGCATATATTCTCCCGGTCTTGATTCTTCCATAACATAATACTTCCATCTGCACGGATGTGTGCACGCACCTCTGTTGGCATCCCTTCCTGCCATAAAGCATGACAGCAGGCACCTTCCCGAATATGATATACACATGGCGCCATGAACAAATGTCTCTATTTCAAAATCTTCAGGTATATTATCCCTTATTTCTTTTATTTCCTTAAGGGATAATTCCCTCGCAGTCACGACTCTTGACGCTCCCATGTTCTTCCAGAATAAAAAGGTTCCGTAATTTGTATTATTTGCCTGAGTGCTTACATGTATGTCAATGTCCGGAACAACCTCCCTGGCAATGGCAAAAACACCCGGATCCGATATGATAAGTGCATCCGGATGCACCTTCTCACTGAGCTCACGAAAATAATTTCTGACACCTTCAAGATCATAATTGTGGGCAATGATATTTGCGGTTACATATACTTTTACATTATGTTCATGGGCAAAAGCAACGCCTTCTGACATTTCTTCAATGGTAAAATTTTTAGCCTTAGCCCTCAGTCCGAAGACTTCTCCTCCGATGTATACTGCATCTGCACCATAAATGACTGCCGTTTTTAAAACTTCAAGCGAGCCTGCCGGTATCAGCAATTCTGTTTTTCTCATTTTAACACCTGTTTTCTAATACTTATTGTTATTCCGTCTCCAATCGGGACTATTGCCGTATCAAGCTCATCTGAATGTGTTACGGCATACAGATATTCCCTCATTCTCTCGTATATGGTACGGTTTCTTCTTGTAACACCATATCTTGATTCAACTATTTCTCCTTCCTGAAGAACGTTATCGGTTATCAGGATGCCTTCCGTATCAAGAAGCCTCATGACATCAGGAAGCATATTTATGTATTGTGCCTTGGCGGCATCCATAAATATCAAATCAAAAGAGCCTTCAAGTATTTTAAGAACCTCAAGTGCATCTCCTTCAATCAGCCGGATTTTATCTTCCATTCCTGCCCTTTTAAAATTTTCTTTTGCAACCGGTATCCTGACGTCATAGTTTTCGATTGTGGTAATCCGTGCTTCTTCCGGTGTGTTTTCTCCCATAAGAACCGCCGAATATCCCACAGCTGTTCCTATTTCAAGAATTCTCACAGGTTTCTTCATTGAAAGAATTACCTTGAGAAAGGATGCCATTTCTTTTCTTATTACCGGTACGCCGTTATTCCTTGCTTCTTCCTCAATCTTCATACATACAGGGCTGTCTTCCCTGTTATGGGAATTAATAAAAGAAACAACCCTTTCATTAACGATATTATTCATTTTTTCCTTTCGTCTCAGGTGAAATAACCTGCATGATTTCAGTCGGCTTCATGGATGTATTAAGCGTATATACACCCGGTACTATACTTTTTGAATAATCAGACAGTTTAAGCTGTACCCTGAACAGGAACTTATCCTCAATCAGTCCGCTTTCTTTAAGTATCTCTGCTATTTCGTCATCGGACGCATTATCAGGAATCATAACGGCAACATCATATCCCCTGCCTTCTTCGTCCATGCTTTTTTCATCAAAAACTGCAGTTCCGAACAAATAGGCCTTTCTGCCGAAGAAGTATAAAAATACTACAACAAGTGCAAAAATACATGTTCTTACCGAAACTGAAAGTATTGTTCCGGCCAGTTTTCTCGTCTCCATGCGGGATCATCTCCTATTTTAAGAAATCACTGTCAAAATCTATGCTTGTAACTATTTTATAATTTATTCTCTGCATTAATTTTATTATTCTTACTTCAGAATCCAGAAATTCATTAACAAGAGGATTCAGACGGAGGTTTCTTGAAAAATTATATATATTATGGTATTCCTCATATGACATTCTTCCGGTTATGCCGTTCTGTACCATAAAATTATTTTTTCGCAGGCTGTTGACCTGTTCGTATAATTCTTCATCCTTCCTGATTTTTTCAAGACATTCGTGATACTGCTTATATTCGTCACTTCTTCTTATTGCGTCACACAACTGTCCGGTTATTCTTTCCGTCTCTATATTGTCATCCAGCTGTATTTCATCTTCCATTATTATGAAACCTCCATGATTATCGGCAGTATCATTGGTGTTCTCTTCATCTTTTTCCATATATAGTCACCAAGGCTGTCTTTAATTATGCCTTTTATTTTGCCCCAGTCATATACATTGTTATCAATGCATCTCATCACATTTTCATATACAACATTGGTTGCGTCATCTATAAGCATTTCATTTTCCCGTACATATACAAAGCCTCTTGTAATAATGTCAGGGCCGGCAAGCAGCTGGTTGGAATATCTGTCAAGCGTAAGAACAACTATTACGATGCCGTTTTCGGAAAGTATCTGTCTGTCACGTAAAACAATGTTACCTACATCTCCCACACCGAGTCCGTCAACCATAAGTGCACCGCACGGAACCGTACCGGTTACCTTCGCAGCTTCATATGACATGTCAAGCACATCACCTGATGAAAGAATAAATATGTTATCCTTGTCTATTCCCATACTTTCGGCAAGCTCCGCATGCTTCATAAGATGCCTGTATTCACCATGAACGGGAACCGCATATTTCGGCTTAAGCAGTGTATACATCATTTTAATTTCTTCCTGAGAAGCATGACCGGATACGTGTGTATCCTGGAAAATAACCTTAGCACCCTTCATTGAGAGTTCATTAATAACCTTGGCAACCGATTTTTCATTTCCCGGTATCGGTGTGGCACTGACGATTACAACATCGCCGGGCTTAATGGTTACTTTCTTATGGATTGATGCCGCCATCCTTGAAAGAGCCGCCATGGATTCTCCCTGACTGCCGGTTGTAATTATCGTAACCTGTTCGTCAGGATATTTTTTTATTTCTTCCGTATCAATCAGTGTATTCTCCGGAATACTGATGTATCCCAGTTCTCCTGCCACATTAATTATATTGACCATGCTTCTTCCTTCAACGGCGACCTTCCTGCCATGGGCGCAGGCAGCATTTATAATCTGCTGCACCCTGTCTACGTTAGAAGCAAATGTTGCGACAATTATCCGCTTGTCCCTGTTATCTGCAAAAATACTTTCAAAGGTTCTGCTTACCGTCTTTTCAGACATCGTATATCCCGGTCTCATGACATTGGTACTGTCACACAACATGGCAAGCACGCCCTTTCTGCCGAGCTCTCCCATACGCTGCAAATCAATGGCTTCTCCTGATACCGGAGTATAATCCACCTTAAAATCACCCGTGTGAAAAATCACTCCTGCCGGAGTGTGTATGGCAAGTGCTGCAGAATCGGCAATACTGTGGTTGGTTCTTATAAATTCAACCCTGAAATCCCCCAGTATTATATTCTGTCCGTAGCTTACCGTTTTTCTCTTGGTATTGCCAAGGAGATTGTGCTCCCTGAATTTTGTCTCTATTATGCCCATAGTGAGCTTCGTTGCATATATCGGTTTGTTGATTTCCTTTATAACATAAGGGAATGCCCCGATATGATCTTCATGTCCGTGGGTTACGACAAACCCTTTTACCTTATCCTCATTCTCCTTTAAAAATGTAACATCCGGAATTACAAGATCTATTCCAAGCATGTCATCATTCGGAAATGATAAACCGCAGTCCACAACAATAATACTGTCTTCATACATGAAGGCAGTCATGTTCATTCCGATTTGTTCAAGACCTCCCAACGGGATAATCTTAACGCTTCCTGTATTTTGTTTTTTTGCCAATTTTAAACCTCCTATATAATGTCCGTATCTTCAATTAATTCAGAAAATACTTTTGCAAGTGCATCCAATTCATCTTCATCATCCACAAATTCATACACTGCGTCCGTATCGTTATCTGATGAATCATCTCTTAAAATATATGCTTCTGCCTCATCATCCTCTGATTCAGCAACCAGCAGATATGTCCTGCCTTCTATTTTTGTCTCTTCAAGAACATACAGTTCTATCTGTTCTCCGTCTTCACCTGTAATTACGATTTTTTCCATATAATTATACCTCTCTGTTATTTTATGCTGTCAAGATACCCCTGAAGAATGAGACACGCTGCAATCATGTCCACATATTCTTTTCTGTTCTCCCTCCTTATTCCGGCCTCCTTCATGGCATTATCCGCTGCCACCGTGGTAAGGCGCTCGTCCCACGTAATTACTTCGATTCCCGTTCTTCTCTCAAGGTTATCCTTAAATTCCATGGTCTTTCTGACCCTTTCCCCCTCAGTATTGTTCATATTCTTAGGTAGCCCGAGCACAATACGTTCTGCCCCGTATTCTTTAACAAGCTCTTCAATTCTTGCTAACGTCTGCCTGAGCTTATTTTCTTCCTTCCTTCTGATGATTTCAACACCCTGCGCGGTAATCATCAATGGGTCACTCACTGCCACGCCGACGGTTCTGCTTCCAAAATCCAGTCCGAGTATCCTCATGTTACAGCCCCTTAACCTCAATGTAATTCTTCATCATCTCTTCCACGAGTTCATCTCTCTCAACCTTCATAATCAGGCTTCTTGCATTGCGGTAATTGGTTATATATGTAGGATCTCCGGACATAATGTATCCTACTATCTGATTAACGGGATTATATCCCTTGTCCACAAGAGCATGATACACCTCACTTATGATATCCGAAATCTGCGGTGTATTGTCAGGATGTACTTTAAAATACTGTGTCTTATTTATTTCTTCCATTAAGCTTCACGTCCTTTTCTTCCTAAAGCATATAATAATATAAAAATCATTTTTCGGCAACACCAATTACCATATCTTTTATAATCGAATCCGTAATCCTGACTCTGATAATATCATTGACTTTATGACTGCCGTCTGCGTTATCAACCGCTACACGCACATAAGTATCCGTAAAACCCGTTATATAATTTCTGCCGTTCACAGTCTTTTTTTCTTCGGTAAGAATCTTAACACATTTACCGGCATATGTTTTTCTGTATTCTGCTGACAGCCTCTCATCAAGCTTCAGCAGTTCACTGCTTCTCGCGGTTTTTATGTTCTCTGCAACCTGTTCCGGCATTTTATCCGCTACGGTACCTTTTCTTCTTGAATATTTAAAAACGTGCATTTCATAAAATGAGATTTCTTCAAGAAATTTTTTCGTACAGGCAAATTCTTCTTCCGTTTCACCCGGAAATCCTACGATTACATCAGTCGTAACGGCAGGATTGTCAAACCCGGCTCTTAGAATTTTAACACATTTGCGAAATTCGTCAACCGTATATCTTCTGTTCATTCTTTTTAACGTCTCATCACATCCGCTTTGAAGCGAAAGATGAAAATGCGGACAAATCTTATCACATCCGGACAGTCTTTCCGCAAACTCTTCCGTTACGATTCCTGGTTCAAGTGAACCGAGCCTGATTCTGTCAATCCCCTGCATATCATTAATTTTTTCGATTATATCGATGAGTGATGTATTTTTTTCCGGAAAATCAAGTCCGTATGAAGACAGGTGTATTCCGGTAAGCACAACCTCCCTGCATCCCTTATCCGATATGCGTCTTATTTCATCCATTATATCTTCAGGCTTTCTGCTTCTTATCCGTCCCCTTACATACGGAATTATACAGTATGAGCAGAACCTGTTGCATCCGTCCTGTATTTTTACATAAGCTCTCGTATGTTCCGAAGGTCCGTTTATTTTCATCTCGTCAAAGCCGCAGTTTACGCCATAATTATGCGAATCCGGATAAGCACTTATTATTTCCGTCAGCCTGCTTTTTTCATTATTACCGATTACTATATCTATATCCTCATCATACCTGTCTTTTGACGATTCAACATAACAGCCTGTAGCTATTATAAGTGCGTTTTCATTTAATTTTCTGGCTTTATGAATCATCTGTCGTGATTTTCTGTCTGCCATATTGGTTACACTGCATGTATTGATTATATATATGTCTGCCTTCTCACTTCCGAAAGGCACTATCGTATAACCGGCTTCTTCCATCATCTGCTGCATTGCCTGCGTTTCATATGAATTGACTTTACAGCCCAGACTGTGTAATGCGCATTTTTTCATATTTGTTAAATCTCCCTTAGTTATTGCATTTTTTTTGTGCAAAATAACTTATTGACTTATTTCTCCGTTGATTATACTATATCAGTAACAATTTATTTGTTATTACCAAATAGGAGGTATTTAAAATGAAAACAGTTGAGATTTCATTAAATTCAATCGAAAAGGTTAAAACATTTGTAAACGAAATTGCTAAATTCGATACAGATTTTGATTTAGTATCAGGCAGATACGTTATTGACGCTAAGTCAATCATGGGTATCTTCAGTCTTGATTTATCTAAGCCAATCAACCTTAACATTCATTCAGATGATTGTGATGCTATCATGAAGGCTTTAGCTCCATACATAGTATAATCATTAAGTTTTTGAGAGATGTCATTTTTATATGACATCTCTTTTTTGTTTTATTCCACCCATATCGTCTCAGTTGTCTCTATTGCAGTCTTTACAAGCTCGTCTATTTTTTCACTGAGTTTTAATTCTGATTTCTTTATCTGTTTAAGATTAGGCTTGGTAACCGGATGCTTTGCAACAAAAATCGTACAACAGTCTTCAAACGGAAGTATGGAAGTCTCATATGTTCCTATCTGCTCAGATATATTAATTATTTCCTGTTTATCCATTCCTACGAGAGGTCTGAGAACAGGAAGCGTACATACTTCATTGGTTACGGCAAGACTCTGCATTGTCTGGCTTGCAACCTGTCCTATGCTCTCTCCGGTAATTAATCCGAGTGATTCCTCACTGAGTGCAAAATGCTCGGCAATCTTCATCATATATCTGCGCATTATTATGGTAAGCTCATCATGTGGACATTTGTCATATATATACAGCTGGATATCCGTAAAATTAACAATATGAAGATTAACCGGTCCTGAATATACGGCAACAAGCTTTGCAAGGTCAACAACCTTCTGTTTTGCCCTTTCACTTGTGTAAGGAGGTGCATGGAAATATACCGCATCAATGATTACTCCTCTTTTTGCTATCATATATCCGGCAACGGGACTGTCTATTCCTCCGGACAGAAGAAGTGTTGCCTTACCGTTGGTCCCCACCGGCATACCTCCCGGTCCCGGTATAAGCTCAGAATAAATATTTATTTTATTTCTTATTTCAACGTTAAGAAAAAAATCCGGTTTATGTACATCCACGGTAAACTGTCCCGGAAATGCCTCTATGATTTTTTCTCCCAGGTCCATGTTGATTTCCATGGAATTTTTAGGATAATTCTTTCTTGCCCTTCTTGCATTAACTTTAAATGTCTTTTTACTGTCTCCGTAAATTCTGTGCAGATAGTCTGTTACGTTATCAGCAAGGTCATCAAACCCGTTATCATCAATCCGGAGCATCGGACATATCCACAAAATGCCAAAAACAGTCCTGAGCGCACGTACGGTGCCATCATAATCGAACTCACCGTCAGTATCCACATAAACCCTTCCCTGTTCCTTCGTTACGGTAAAGTTTCCCTCAACCTTTTTCAATGCTCTCCTTATCTGCCTGCAGAGTGCATCTTCAAACAGGTATCTGTTTTTTCCTTTTGTACCGATTTCACCATACTTAATTAAAAAAGCTTTGTACATTGTCATATCCTCTTCTTTCTATCTCGGTCTGTATTTTCTCAACACCGGCAGCAGCTCTTTAAGTGTATTTACCGTATACTCCAGTTCTTCTTTGGTCGTAAACACAGAAAAGCTGAATCGCAGGGTTGCGGTAAGAAGTTCTCTTTTTACTCCTATAGCCTGAAGGGTACCGCTTAATGCCGGATGATTTGATGCGCATGCTGAACCTGATGACACATATATGCCCTTGTCTTCAAGAGCATGAAGAAGCACTTCACTTTTTGTTATACCCTCAAAGCTCACGCTTACGACGTGTGGTGCAGATTCCCTGCCTGTTTTCCCGTTAATGTATGTTCCTTCTATTTTTGATATTTCATTTATAAAATATTCCTTAAGTGCATACATTTTTTCAATATCTTTATCAAAAGCGTCATATAAGAGCTTTGCTGCATGTGCCATGCCTGCAATTCCCGCAACATTTTCGGTTCCGGACCTCATATTCTTCTGCTGGCCTCCGCCATAGGTTATCGGACGGATTTTGGTCCTGTCCTTAATAAAAATAACTCCTGTTCCTTTAGGTCCGTGTATTTTATGACTGCTTACCGACAATAAGTCAATATGCTCCCTGTACGGATTTATTTTAAATTTTCCGAATGCCTGAACTGCATCCACATGAAATATAATTTCAGAGCTGAACTCCTTTATTATTCTGCCGAGACGCTCTATAGGCTCAATGGCACCTATTTCATTATTGACATACATAACAGATACAAGAACCGTATCCTCCCTCAATGCTGATTTTAAGGTGTCCTCCTCAAGTATTCCGTATTGATTTACCGGAAGATATTCTGCTTCAAATCCCATTTCTTCAAGAAAACGGAATGCTTCAAGAACCGCAGGATGCTCTATAACAGTTGTTATTATATGTTTCCCTCTTCTTCTGTTCGCCAACGCACTGCCGATTATAGCCATGTTATCGGATTCAGTCCCGCCTGAGGTAAATATTATTTCCTTTTCTGACACTTTTAAAATTTCTGCAAAAATCCCTTTCGCTTCCCTTATGTACCTTTCAGCCTCTACTCCCTTGTTATGCATTGATGACGGATTACCGTAATCAACAGTCATTATGTGACGGATTAATTCCGCCGTTTCCCCGGTAACCGCCGTTGTGGCGGAATTGTCAAGATATACTTCCATACGGTTTATTCTCCAATTTCAAGATGATACATTATAATCGACATTACTGCAAGGCCTGCCGTTTCGGTTCTCAAAATACGCTTACCGAGTGATATGGGAATCATTCCCGATTCAACGGCATATTCTATCTCAGAAATGTCAAACCCGCCCTCCGGACCAATAAAAACTGCCGCATCAGTTCCGGGCTTAATCATGTCAAATGCAGATTTTGCAGTATCCATGCCTTCGGCAAGCTCGTACGGTATTATACGGCAGCCCATAGCCGATGCATATTCGACCGCTTCCTTAAATGTCATCACTCCGTGTATCTTTGGTATGATACTTCTTCCGCTCTGCTTTGCGGCACTCTCGCTTATATTCTGCCATCTGTGTATTTTTGTGCCGGCCTTTTTTTCATCCAGCTTAACAACACATCTTTTTGAGGATACGGGTATGATTTCATGCACACCCAGCTCAACGCATTTTTGAATGATAAGCTCCATTTTATCACTCTTTGGCAGTGACTGAAACAGATGTATCCTTGCGGGCAGTTCCCTGTCAGAATGTCTTTCATCCACGATTTCAAGAGTGATAACATCATCACCCATCTTCGATATACGGCATAAATATTCCCTGTTATTGCCCCCGTTTACCATAATTTCCTGTCCGATATCCATTCTTAGGACATTCTTAATATGGTTTACGTCTGCTCCGTCTATTATTATTCTGTCAGAAAAAATATTCTCTGTTTTGCCAAAAAATCTGTTCACTTTATTTTACTCTCTTTGCCGTAATTGATACCCATTCTCCCTGTCTGTCGGTTTCGATTATCTCAAATGCTTCATTTGCCTCAAAAGCCTCCCTGACCGCCTGCTCCTTCGTATTAATTATTCCTGATGTTATAATAACCGCACCGATTTTCATATGCACCGACACTTCGGACAAAAGCGGTATGATTATGTCTGCAAGTATATTTGCCGTTACTATGTCATATTTTTCATATCCGGCATAATTTCTTACCGTTTCATCAGTAATAATATTTCCTTCTATTACATCATATCTGTCGGATGATATGGAATTTGCCTGCATATTCTCTTCCGTCGCAACAATCGCATTCGGGTCCAAATCCGTACCAAGTGCATGTGACGCTCCGAGCATGAGACCTATCACGGACAGAATACCGCTTCCCGTTCCCACGTCAAGCAGCATATCACCTTTTTTCAGATATTTCTCTAACATTCGTATTACAAGCTGTGTAGTTTCATGTGAGCCTGTTCCGAATGCCGTTCCCGGATCTATATTTACCACCATTCTTCCGGTCATATTCTCCGGTATCATCTCCCACGTAGGCTTGATTACAATATCATTGACCATAAACGGCTTAAAATACTGTTTCCAGTTATTAATCCAGTCCTTGTCCTCAGTTTCATCCGATATAATTCTGCCCTCTCCCACATCAGTAAAAATTTCAAGCTCCTTGAGTCCGGCAGCAATTTTTGTATACATATCTTCTTCATTATTAATTCCTTCAGGATAATGTACCCCGTCTTCATCCGATTCCAGATAAAAGCTTACTTTTCCCACTCCTTCATCAGGAGGAAGCTCAGGAAGGAAATCTACAAACATCGCTTTCGTATCGCTTTCCGACAGCTGGATGTTATCTTCTATTTCAACGCCTTCCATTCCAAGTTCCATAAGCATTCCGCTTACAAGGTCCTCTGCCTGCGTTGTTGTTATTATGGTATATTTTTTCCATTTCATCTTAATTCACCGGTACTTCTTACTTTAAAAAAGCAAGATATCCTCTCTTAGCTTCATAAATGTCTATTTTACTTGTTGCCTCATAAGGTGCATGCATGCTCAGTACGGCAACACCGCAGTCAATTACTTCCATTCCGTATGCTGCAAGTATATAAGCTATAGTTCCGCCGCCGCCGACATCAACCTTACCAAGTTCTGCCATCTGATATGCCACTCCATCTGCCTCAAGTGCCGCCCTTACGGCTGCAACATATTCCGCATTGGCGTCATTGCTGCCTGATTTTCCCCTTGAACCCGTAAACTTTGAAAAAACTATTCCCCTGCCGAGATACGACGCATTTTTCTTTTCAAATGCAGATGCGTAATTAGGGTCAAATGCCGCATTTACATCAGAAGAAAGCATGCATGAAGCAGCAAGTGCCCTTCTTAAGGTTAATTCACTGTAAATTTCCATTCTGTCAAGTACTTCGGCAAGTGAATTTTCAAAAAAATGACTGTGCATACCGGTAGCACCTACACTTCCTATTTCTTCTTTGTCTACAAGAAGACATACTGTTGTTTTCTCAGGATTTTCCGTTTCAAGCATCGCCATCAGTGATGTATATGCACATACCCTGTCATCCTGTCCGTAGCCGAGTATCATGCTCCTGTCAATTCCCAAATCCCTTGCAGGGCCTGCCGGCACAGCTTCAAGTTCTGCTGACATAAAATCTTCTTCATCTATTCCGTATTTTTCTTTTAATATATTAAGAATATGGGCTTTTGCCGGATTTTTTTCATCATCATCGCCACACGGCATATTGCCTGCAATCAGGTCAAGTGCTTCGCCTTCTATTACCTTGGAAGCTTTTTTGTCCATCTGCTCCTGTGCAAGATGAATTAACAGGTCAGACACACATAATACCGGATCATCTTCCTTTTCGCCGATTTCAACATTAATTACCCTGCCGTCCGTTAATGCAACAACACCATGAAGTGCAAGCGGTATTGTTGCCCACTGATATTTCTTGATTCCTCCGTAATAATGTGTATCTAAGAGGACAAGATCCGAATCTTCGTACAGCGGATTCTGCTTAATGTCAAGTCTCGGAGAATCAATATGTGCCCCCAATATCTTCATGCCTTCCGTAATCGGCTTTGTTCCTATATTAAAAAGTACAAGTGCCTTACCTTTATTGGATGCATAAACCTTATCTCCCGGTCTTAAGGTTTTTCCCGACAGTATAATGTCATTCAGATTCTCATATCCGGATTTCTCTGCCATTTCAACACATTTTGAAGCACATTCCCTCTCTGTTTTACATTCAGATATAAATCTTCTGTATCCTTCACAGAAATCAAACACTTCTGTTTTTTTTGTCTCATCACATTTTTTCCATGCATTAATTCTTTCCATAAACGCTCCTTATATTTCCAATGTAAGCTGGGCTTCCTCTTCAACCTCAGCTTTAAAATCCACAAGTTTCTCCGGGCTTACCACCGGCAAATCCTCTACTGAGGCAAGTCCGAAGGTTCTCAAAAATTCCTCCGTGGTTCCAAACAGAATCGGTTTACCCGGTGCATCCAGCCTTCCCAGCTCGGTAATAAGATTATACTCTATAAGTTTATTAACGGAATAATCCGATTTTACTCCTCTTATCTGTTCTATTTCAATTCTTGTGACCGGCTGTTTATATGCTATAATCGACAGCGTTTCCAGTACCGAATCCGACAGAATGTATCTCTTAGGCTGTGAAGCAACCTTAATGAGTGCTTCATAACATTCCGGCTTGGTACACATTTGGAAGCTGTCCTCCAGTTCAATTATTTTAATTCCTCTATCTTCGGATTTATACTTATCCGACAGGTTGCGTACAATCTTTCGCGTAGTATCCGCATCCTGGTCAATTGCTGCCGCAAGCTTAACGGTTTCCACGGAATCACCCATGGTAAACAGCACCGCCTCTATAACGGCCTCCATCTGTCCGATTGTCATTTTAATCTTCCTCCAGCGAATTAATCAGAATATCATCAGTTCTGCTTTCCTGAACAACAGAAATTTTACCGCCCTTTATCATTTCCAGTACAACTAAAAATGTCACAATTATCTGCATCCTGCTTCTGCCTTCCATTAACAGCTGCCTGAACAGAAATGTTCTGTGTGTTCTTATATAGGAATGTACAAATTCTGATTTTTCTTCCATATTGACATCTTCTTTTTCTATTTTTCCAAATCTGCTTCTTACGGGGTCTATCTTATCCTCGCATCTTTTAAGAACATCATTGAATATTTCCCTTAATTTCTGCAGTGTAACGCCTTCCATCAGATTATCAAGGTCAACCGGCTCTACATATCCGGATACCTCCTCCGGGATGTCAGGCTGTCTGTAAAAGCTGTATTCTGCTTCATTCTGCCTGTCTTTAAGCTCATATGACATATATTTATACATCTTGTATTCAAGAAGCCTGTCTATCAGCTCCTGTCTCGGGTCCTCTGTTTCTTCATCGTCCGTTTCCGGATCCTTAGGCAGAAGCATTCGTGATTTAATGCTTAAAAGCATTGCCGCCATTACAAGAAATTCACTTACCACATTAAGGTCATCCCTGTTCATGTTCTCTACATATTCCATATACTGTTCCGTAATAAGCACAATTGGAATGTCATATATATTGACCTTGTTCCTGTCAATCAGGTGCAGCAGTAAATCAAGCGGACCTTCAAACACTTCAAGTTTTACTTCTATTGACATATTATACCGCCTGTTATTATAGTTTACCCCTTATTGTAACCTTTAGTCTTCATCTTTGCAAGGATTTTAACAGCAACAATTTCCGGTCTGTTATTAATCCTTACATTAACGGTGTGCGTTCCAAGTCCCCTTCCTATAATCATTTTCCTGTTATGCGCGGTGCGATACAGTCCGTAATCATAATAAGGCAGAATTCTTTTCGTGGTTGAAATTATTCCGCCGACGTACGGAAGTCTCACTATTCCGCCGTGAACATGTCCCGAAAGCACAAGATCCGCTCCCCATTCAGCATAATTATGAAAATATTCCGGATTATGTGCAAGCAGTATATTATACATTTCTTTCGCTGCCGGTCCAAGATGTTTTTCCATAAGTCCGCTTCCCATCACCGGATGTCTCATTTTGTAAAAAACAGTGTCTATCTCTGCTCCGGACAGTGCAGCCGTTACCTTTTCTTTTTCAAGATATACCGTTTCATCCCTTAAAAAGCACACGCCGGCTCTCTGAAGTCTTCCGTATATACGGTCAAATCCTCCTGCAAGGTCAAGCCCGTACTCATGATTACCAAGGGCATAAAATACCGGATAATGCTTTGCAAGCGCTGATATGAATCTTATCGTCCGTGCCGTGTTGTCACCGGGATTCCTGTTAAACATGTCTCCTGCTATCAATACTGCATCCGGTGAATATTTTGTTATTCTTTTATTCACCTCATGAAGATCTGTTCCATATACGTTATTATGCAGGTCACTCAGCATGATGAACCTGAATCCGCTGAATTTTTCAGGGAATCTGTCCGTGGTTATTATATATTCCGTAAAATCCGTTTTCTTCATTATGAGTCTCCGTTTCATCACTGATAATGCGATTGTAACAGATTCATTTATCTTTTTCCATTGATATATTGATGTTTTTTGCGTATAATTATATAACAATATGTTTTTGAGGAATATAAAATGAAATTATTTGCGTCAATAGCCGTTATCAGCAACAAGGTAAAACATGATAAACTGAATGCATTTGCAGCAGAAGCAGCACTGTTTATAATCGTGAGCTTTGTTCCTTTCATTATCCTGCTCATGCTTCTCGTAAAATATACCCCTCTTACGGAAGCGATGGTTCTTAATGCGGTAAATGATTTTGCCCCTAAGGCTTTTATTCCTTCAATATCGCGCATGGTAAGCGACATATACGGAAGTGTAAGTCATACTGCCTTTTTTCTGACTGTATTTTCTGTTATATGGGCAGCAGGTAAAGGTTTTGTTTCACTGATTGACGGACTCAATGCGGTATTCGACATTAAGGAAAACCGTAACTGGATTAAAATACGTCTTTATGCAATTTTATATACATTAATCTTTCTCGTAATAATTGTTACATGTATAATAATATATGTCCTCGGATACAGGCTCAAAAATTTTTTCTCGTTAAAAGTTCCTTTTATCGGCAGGGTTTTTGATATGATTCTTCAGTTCCGTTCGCTTATTGTAATACTTCTGCTTACCATACTTTTTACTTTTTTATATGTAGCAATTCCTAACCGTCATACCAAAATAAGCCGTCAGATTCCGGGAGCACTGTTTTCTGCGGTGGGCTGGACCGGATTCTCATTCTTTTTCTCGCTTTATGTAAATTACTCACCAAAGCTGTTCAGCCTTTATGGCAGTCTTACAACCATTGTCTGCGTAATTCTGTGGCTTTATGTGTGCATGTATATATTCCTGGTGGGTGCAGAAGTTAATCTGTATGTTGAGCAGTGGTATACCGGTTCAGCCGTTGAAAAGGCAACCGATATTACCCATAAACATTAATTATTTCTGCTCCTTCATAATAAAACTTCAATATCTGTTCATATGTCATTCCTGAACATACCATGTTATAAACACTGTTCTGGCTCATCCCTATTCCGTGTCCGTATCCTCCGCCCCTTATGCAGTATCCGTTTTCGTTTTTTTCAAAAAGACAGAATGCACTCGGAAGAATATAAAAAGTTGTTGTATCACCCATAAGAAGCGTTATCGGATTACTTCTCGGACTCAACAGGTATCTTATGTTCAATTCATTATTTACGAGTATCTCTTCATCAGTTCCCTTAATTATTATTGACGATAAAGCCCCTCCCATGGTTCTGTTTACTACCTGAATTTCTGTCAGTGTACCTATATTACGTACTTCTTCCGACACCCATGTCCCGTTCCTTTTGACTTTTATACAGGCAGGATTGGCGCAATACCTTGCATACAGATTTTCGTTGATGCTTTCCGTAAGCTCATTCATGGTCATATTGACATACCACCTGTAATATCCGAATCCGTAATCATAATCTTCTTCATTCGTCTTTCCGATAAATTCCGCAAATGCAGCTTCATCTGATAAATCTGTCTTCTCAGCACTTTTATTAACTTCCTTCGCTTTGAGATAAGGTGCTCCGTCAGGATTACTGCCCCACACGGATATATCTGACGTATGCCCGCATGAGGTTGAATAATAATATGTTGTTATCGGACTTCCGTTATACGCCATAACCTGACCATAGGTTTCTCTGACCGCCTGAATGGAATCCGCTTTTTCAACAACATTATTATATACCTGAAAATTAACACTGTCATCCACATGCGCACCATACCTGCCATAAGAACTGTTAAGAAGCTGTCTGTATGCGTAGCTTCTTGCACACACGGCCTGAACCTTCAATGCTTCAACACCGAATCTGTCAGGCATTTCACTCGGAACCACTGCATAAAGATATGTTTCAATCGGAACATCATTTACTATAACAAGTCCTTCTTCATATTCTGCAATCTCCACAACACCCCGGTATGACGGTGCTCCGTATGATTTCTGCACACTCAGTATTGTAATTTTATCATCTTTATTGACCGGACAGATGCTTATTCTGCCCATGGAAAGATATTCCGACCCCGAATAAATATCCGTAATTTCATCAGCCTTATGTATTTCTTCGATTTCTCCGTATTTTATAATATAATCCCCCGTTCCTCTCACTGATACGCGTTCATGAAATATTGAAGTAAATCCGGTTGCCATTACCATCACCCTTATATTGTCCGCAACCATATTTTCTGAAATCACTGCCCCGCATATTTTATCTCCCGTTACAATAAAATCCGTTATGCTGTACCCCACAAGAATATCTTCCGTTGAAACCTCCTCAATGATTCCATATGTTCTGTATGCTTTAAAATTCTCATCAAGCATAAGTGTTCCATAGCCCTGTATTTCTGCCTTTTCCTCATCTATCATCAGTACCTTGCCGTTTATGGCATCATTTTTCAGTCTTATATTAACCACGGTCCCGTTTTCAATCTCTATATCGCCCATTACATTTTCAAAGTTCTTTTCAAGCGGTGCAACTGTAAATTCTCTTTTCAGGCTGCCTATATATGCAGATATTCTGCTATTCTCACCTTTTTCAAGCCATACATTTTCGTATATTATCTTATCGGACAGTCTGACCACAACATCTATAATTTCACTTCCTCTGACATATACAACAATTTTATTGTCAATATAACAGTCAAGGGCAAGTCCTTCAAAGCCGTAGCTGCCTTTTTCGGTATATACCTGCCACCTGCCCGTTCCTTCAGTATTGGATGGTGTTCCCGCTATTATAAGTTCCTCCTTATGCACTCCCTCATCCGAACCGAACAGGGCCGTCAGATATTCATATATTTTCCTAAAATCTTTTTTCTCAACGGCCTTTTTCCCTTTTCTGTCTGATATCGAAACTCCCGTTGCCTCCTCAACGTCCTTTATCCTGACGCCTTTTTCATCAAGATATCTTACAAGATGTTCATAGTCAAATTTTTTATTATAAAATCCGTTTTTAATTTCAGATTCATCAATATAATTTTTTTCTGTCATATAATTAATGTATTTTTCGTACCACATGGAATTTTTACCGTTAAAGCAGCTTTTTGATTCGGCTATCCTTGTCTTGTCTGCCTCTAACAATGAGAGCATTTTTGAAGCGCTGGCTATGGATATATAATTTCTGCTTTTATCCCTTACAAAAAAAATTATAATCAGTCCCAGAGACAAAATTATAATCAGCATACATATTGCAATTATATTTTTTTTCTTTTTTTTCATTCTGCCCTCCTGATGGTTAGTCCTTCTTAATTTTATTAGAAGGGACAAAAAAATAGACCTCAGTGAGGTCTATTTTTTCATAAGTCCCAAAATGCCGGTTCCTGCTTTTCTGACGCCTAGCCGCAGCCAGGTGGGTTACCGCAATTAAGCTTCTGCCTTCCACTGCAAAGGAGGCCTGACATCCACTTAAAAATATAGGAGTCCCTTTAGTCAAATGTAGGATCAAAATAACAGGAGTTGTCGGACATCCCAGGCAACTTATGTATCTGATGTCTTTAGTATACTCTATCCTATGCAATTTATCAATAAAAAATACTGATTAATATTGTATTTTTACTTAATATACAACACTCCTCGTCTTATTCTTCTTTCAGATATTTTATAACTTCTATTTCCGTTGTTTTATAAGCAAATATCATACTGAACAAAACGGACAGCGATATAGTGCATACGAAGAATAAAATCATGGAATATCCGTTAAATACAATGGTATATGTCCTGTTAAACAATTTATATGAAAGCATGACATTCATAACTATTACCATTGATATTATTATATTGACAATCATAACCATAAGTCCTTCCGTAAGGAATTGGAGCATTATATCCTTTTTCCCTGCGCCGATCGCCCGTTTAACGCCGATTTCAAATTTTCTGTCACTCAGGGCATTCTCAAAAGCACTGTAAAGATTTATACCCAACAGAATAAACAACACCATTCCTATCGTATACTTCGTATTTGTTGCGGCTTTTTTCTCGATTTGTGCCCTTTCCACATCCTGACCCGTATTTACGTGGGCAAAATCATTTCTGGTAAGAAGTTCTGCAACAGTTTCAACATGTTCAGAATAAATGCACATTTGAAAGTTTGAAACATTCAGTTCAATTTCTTTTACGGAATTTATTGATACCATAAAAATATTTTCCTCAAAATCATGATATCCTCCGATTTTATATTTTTTTGATTCCGACCCTGTTTTTCCTACATATTCAATGGTAATTTCTTTATCTTCACCGGCTTCGTAAACTGCCTGCGGAACTATTATTTCATCCGATTCAATATAGAAGCTGTATTCACCGTTCACGGTACGGCGTTTATTTTCGGCTATGCCGTTATATTCATCTATTTCAAATACGCCCCACACATATTCCGGCATTATGTACACAGTGGTGCAGTTTTCAGGCTTACTTATATCATCATATTTATTTGCAATATAATATTCCGTGTCTGTCATTTTATCAAGCTGCCCGGTAACTTTTTCAATGTCAGACGTACTTATTTTTGAATATGTATCATTACACAGAAATATGTGTTCATCTGCTCCCATAATTTCACTATATTCGTTATATGTTGAAGAGTCAGATATAACCAGATATCCTAACAGCACGGAAAATGACAGAACTACAGTAACCGACAGCATCATATATGTTTTTAAGTTTTTTATGACCATCCGGACGGCATGTACAAAAAAATTATTCTTTTTTATCTTCATACAAAATTCCTTCCCGTAAAATATATACTTTTCCTGATCTTTCCGCTGTCTTAAGATCGTGTGTAATCATTACCACGGCTCTTCCCTTCCTGTGTTCTTCATCAATAATATCCAGTACTATATTTCTGTTTTCCGGATCAAGATTTCCCGTCGGCTCATCCGCAATAATAAGCGAAGGATTAAGGATAAGTGCCCTCGCTATGGCAACCCTCTGTCTTTCTCCTCCGCTTAAATATACCACCGGTTTGGAAAGCAGCTTTCCGATTTGTAACTGTTCAATAAGCTTTTCAGGATCCGCATCAGTTTTTTTGCTATATTGAAGAGGAAGCATAATATTCTCAAGACATGTCATTGTCGGAATCAAATTATATGACTGAAATATAAATCCTATATAATCTGACCTGATATTTGCATAATCCTTTCCCTTTTTTATGTTTTTTCCATTAAATGAATAGTTACCGCCGTCATACTCTTCAATCATTCCTATTATATTCATAAGTGTTGATTTTCCTGACCCGGATTTTCCTACAATCGTAACATAACTGTCATTGGTAATTTTAAGATTAATGTCTTTAAGAACCTGCCTGTCATATTCTTTTGATATATTTTTCAGTTCAATATTTAATTCTTTAATCATAGTCCGACCCGCCACTGAAATCTACTATTTTCTTATATCCGGAATCGCATAATGCCCCTTCCGTGATATTGCTTACACTGACAACATTTTCATTCTCATATCCTGTTTCTACTGATATTTCCCTTATGAAATGTCTGTCTTCATCCACAAGTCTTACATAACTTACACCATTCTTACTTCTCTTGTATACACAGCTCTTATCAACAACCAGAATATCCGTAAATACAATTCCTGTATAAATTTTAAGATCCGGAATGACTGCTCCATACTGATATATATCATCCTTACATTTTAAAAGAACTTCAATGCCTTCTTCACTGCAGATATTTGATATTTTTTCTATTGTTAATATGTTCCCCTCATCATCCTCAAGTCTTTCGGCTTTTTTCATCATCTCGATATTTCTTTCAGACACATAACACGATATAACAGGATTATCAAATGTCTGCAACTTAATATATCCTCCATTATCCGTACATATCTCTGTAACAATTCCGTCATAGTTACTTATTACCGGAACTCCTTCTGCATATCCGACAATCTCTCCTTTATGTACTTCATTATCTGTATCTGTTATGATCCGTATACCTGACGGTGATTCTGCATTGATTTCTATAAAGGAATATGTACTGCTTGTTACAATACCTTCCGTTTTAACATAATGTTCCATATCGGTTCTATATGCTGCAATCGGCATACCGTAAGCCATCTCTTCAAAAAAATATTCACTGTTCTGAATTACGTCTCCCATTTCTTTTTGTGACATTTTTAACATCATTACCAACGGTGCCGTAAACAATGCAAGAAATATTACTCCCACCAGTATTTTAATAATTTTTTTCTTCATGTGTAATCACCTGCACATTTAATCATAATAAGGTCTTAAATCTATGCCGTCTTTTGCTACGGCATACATTTCATCATAATTAAAAAAAGTTGTTCCGTGTGTCTGATTTATTACTTCTTTCATTTCCCCATCAAGTTCATAACAGAATTCCATATAAATATTTGTTCCATAAAACAAATTTTCTGCAAGTTTTTTATCCCTTATGTAGGGCGTTATTTTAACATCAGAGCCCTCGGGTATAAAAATTTCACTGCCGCTTTTCCACTTCAGATCACTTGATTTTCCATCAATTGTTATGGTTATAGCCGCGGATGACACACTTCTGTCTTCATCCCCGTAAATCAGTTTTATTTCTTTTAATGTCAGATCTTTTAGTGCCTCGCATGAATATTCAGGTATCAGTATAATCCCTTCTTTGTTCCGGTCAAAACCATATCCATACCTTCCTCCTGAACTGAACATAAGATTATTTTCCTTGTCATATTCGTATGTCTTATCTGTTTCTTTGTATCTCAGAACCAGATTTCCTATATCTTCATTATATTCCTTTCCTTTTATGATAAGAGTCATTTTATTTACGGTTTCATCTTCCATATCTGAATATCTCGGCATATTAAACTGTATATTAAGTTCCCTTACATAAAACTGAGGATATTCATCCTTACCGATACTGTAATATTCTTTATAAATTTCTTCGTATTTTTTTCTTTCCTCTATATCAAGGCTAAATTGAAGTGCATCAATCTCATCTTCGTCCATCCCGTTATATGCCATTATGGTTTTACAAAAAAACTCTTCATCATATAATTCCGACTGTCCTCGAAGAAGTGTATATTCTGTTTTAATACCATCTATTTTCACATCAATGTCCTTGTCCTCAATTTCTTCTGCACTTATAATCCAGAAGGTGTACAGGGATACAATGCTGAGACCTTTAGCAATTACTCCGTTATGTCTGGTTGCTGCAACAATACATTCGTCATCTTCAAGGAAAGAAGGCATATTCGTAAAATATTTTCGCTCATTATCCTTCACGTCCGGCTGCTTACCGGAGCATCCGGTAAGCAGTGATATTATTACCAAAGAGATTATTATTATCTTTTTCATAAATTTTTTCCTTTCTTTATGCCTTTATAAGGTCTACATATGATTTGTTGATTAAAGGTGCATAATCCAGTGTTTTTTCATACAGTGTTGTCCAGCCTGTATGACTGCTTGTCACACATCTTTGTACCTTAAATTTTGTTTCATAACACGGAAAGCACAAATACGGATAATATAATCCGTCAGGTGCATCATCGGTTAATGCTACCGTTGTTCCCTGCTGTCAGAATTAATTTTTTCAATAATTTCATAAATTATTGCCTCCTTGTTTTTTTTATAATTCTAACAATTTTTTTAAATTTTGTGTGGCAATGGGAAAAAATAGTTGATTTTTGGGAAAATTCGGTATGCCTTTAGTACTTTTGTACTATTTTTTTAAAAAATTTCCTGTGTCCTGCATACATCAAAAATGTGTCCCTTTACAAATACATTTTGAAGATGCAGACCCACCTTCATCTGCCGCAGGGCGAAGTATGGCTGATGCCGTTCGGTCTGCTTCTCGATCTGTGGGAGTGCCATAAACAGTATAACGTATCTCCAAACTGAAACGGAAACATTTCATTGTCTATGTCATCACGGACAGGATATAAGATTGTTCTCACACCGAACTTGCGTCATTTTTGTTATAACTTTATTTTTAACTTTTTGGAGTCTACGTGATATTTTCAAATGTCGTGGTATACTATCCAAGAAAGCAACGACGAATTTATCGCAAGTTATTCGTTGTAAGATAAAAAATCCCGTCTGACTTTCTGTTAGAAATCAGACGGGATTTGTACGTATGCACCCCGGAATCCGTCAGCTAACAGTTGATAAGTGAATTAGTTCCATATCACTGTTAATCCAATGTTTCTCTATATTTTTAATTCCACTTTTTTCATTATATCCTATTAAAATAAGTCTCCTGTGTAAATTCGATTGTTTATATCTTTATTTAATTTTTTCATGGCATCATCGTCCAAGCCACCTCGAAAAGCTTCGCTATCCTCGGTGTTTGGCTCAATGCTCCAACATATTCTCAATAAATATGCCGTATCCTTTTTCCGGCTCATCCACAAGAACATGTGTTACGGCACCTACCACTTTACCATCCTGAATAATCGGAGAACCGCTCATTCCCTGCACTATACCGTTGGTTATCCCAAGAAGTTCTTCATCTGTCACCGAAAATACTATTCCCTTATTTCTTTTTTTCTCAGAATATGAGAGTTCCTCAATACAAATATCATAATCCTTAACTTCTCCTCCCACATATGTTCTTACTGTTGCAGCTCCGGTTTTTACGTCCTGCTTGTACGCCGTTTTGAGATAAATCTTATCCGCATAGGCATAAATGCTCTCATTACCTTCGCCATATACGCCTATTGTTTCATTAGATGTTACGGTACCGAGACAGTTTCCGTTTCCATAATTTATTGATCCGATAACCTCGCCCGGATTTCCTTTTTCGCTTTTAATGATTGACCAGATTTTTGCGGTATAAATTTTGCCTTCCTTAAGTTTTATCTTTTCTCCGGAATTTTCCTCACATATTGCATGTCCCAGTGCTCCAAATTCATTATCACCGTTAATATAAGTCAGCGTGCCAAGCCCCTGACAGTCATCCCTTATCCATACGCCAATCCTGTAATATCCGTCCTTGTCCCTAACCGGCTTAATCTTTACATCCGTTTCTTCATCATTTCTTATTATAGTAAATACAATGTATTCTCCCCCTGAATTCTGTATATAATTTACAAGCTCATTTTTATCTGATATATACTTTCCGTTTACTGCCGTAATATAATCTCCGCCCATAAGAATACCGTTAGCCGGTGCCTCAGATATTCCGTTGGATGTTTTAACACTTCCCACATCCACAACAAGCACTCCCTCTGTCTCAAGGTATATACCAACCGGTATTCCGCAGGCTATAACGGATTCCGGCTCCTTAACAGTAATATTTACGTTTTTTATATTAAAAATACCAAACAGTCTGACTTCCATTTCGTAAGACATTTTATCCGCAGAGCTTATTTCGAGAACATCCATAAGATTGACGGATGCTGCTGCCACCTCTCCGCGTTCATCATATGCACTGAAGGTCCCCACGAAAGGAATATCTATTTTAATCTGTTCCGTTGAATAAGGTTCAACGTATATATCATCAGGTATATTATCCTTCACATATCCCACATAAAAAACAATAGAAAATACAACAGCCGTCATAAGCATTGTCCACAAAATAACCCTGTATTTTTTTCTTGTCATAACCATTCCCCCCTTCAACGAAAATAAGAGCAAAATCCTTTGCTCTTATTATGTTTCGATATGTAATTTTCACACTTACAGTTTTTTCAATTCATCCGCCATTTCTTTCATCTGAATTGCATTATTCCTCACTATATCGGTAATTTCCGAACCGCTTAACATTCTTGAAAGCTCTTCAGTTATTCCGTCACCCTCAATCGGATGAATAATTGTTTTCGAGTGTCCGTCAACCACGTTTTTTTCAATCAAAAAATGGGTATCAGCCATTGCTGCAATCTGAGGCAGGTGTGTAATGCATATAATCTGGTGATTTCCGGCAATATATGCCATTTTCTCCGATACACGCTGTGCCGTACGTCCGCTGATTCCGGTATCAATTTCATCAAATATCAGTGTATCCGTTTCATCACGATCTGCAAGCACAGATTTAATTCCCAGCATAATTCTTGAAAGTTCACCTCCGGAAGCAATTCCTGCAAGCGGTTTTATATTCTCGCCGGCATTAAGTGAAATCATAAATTCTGCTTCATCCATTCCTGTCGGTCCGGGAGTGCCGGTATTTCTGACTTCTGTTTCAAAATGTACCTGTGTGAAATTAAGATCCGTCAGTGCTGCAGTTATTCTTTCTGAAAGCTTTTCTGCTTCGCGTTTTCTTATATCTGTTATTTTTCCGCACAGCTCATAAATTATACGCTGCAGATCATCACGTCTTTTTTCTGCTGCAATGCGGTTTTCTTCATATCTGTCATAGAATTCCAGTTTTTTAATGGCTTTATCATGATATTCAAGTATTTTTTCTATTGTTCCGCCGTATTTTGCTTTGAGTCCGTTTATAAGATTAAGCCGTTTTTCTGTCTCTGAAAACGTTTTTTCATCAAATTCAAATGAACTGACATAAGATGACATATCCCTGTTAAAATCATTTAAAAGATTTTCTATATCTGCAAGTTCATCATAAAGAGGCTTTAATGCATCATCATATTCTGTTATCATGGATATTGACTGTATTGAACGTGAAACCATGTCAGACACATTGTTATTTCCGCGGCTGATATGATTTTCAACCGTCTCAAGCTGCTCCATGATCTTTCTTGAGTTAAGGATTCTGCGATACAATCCTTCAACCTCTTCGTCTTCTCCAATGCGTATACCCGAGCCTGATATTTCATCCGTTTCAAATTTCAGAAAAGAAATGTTTCTTTCACGTTCTTCGCTGCTAACGGTATATTCTGCAAGTTCTTTTTCCGATTCCCTGTATTCACGATACACTCCGGCAAGCTCGGATTTTAACGGTTCGAGTTCATTTCTGGCAAACCTGTCAAGAATTTCAAGATGCTTCGCTTTATACAGAAGCGACTGGTGCTCATGCTGCCCGTGTATATCCAGCAGGTACTCCGTTATACATTTTACGGTATGCATACTGCTGCTTTCACCATTAATTTTTATTATGCTTCTCCCCGGCATAATTCTTCTCGATATTGTTATTATGCCGTTTTCGGGAAAAATATCATGTTCCTCAAGCATCCTTGTCTTACCCTCATCCACACTGAATTCAAGCTCTACAAAAGCACTTTCACCATATCTGCCTATAACATCCGGACCGGCTTTTGAACCGAGTGCAAGATTAACCGCACCCAAAACCACGGATTTTCCGGCACCCGTCTCTCCGGTAAGTATATTGAGTCCCGGAGTAAATGCTATTTGTGCTTCTTCAACCAAAGCAAGGTTTTTTACATACAGATTAGTCAGCATATTTCACGCCCCTTTTTTATTTTTTTACTGCTTTATGTATTTTTTCCATAAGACGATGCGTATCTTCAACTGTTCTTATGGCACACATAATGGTATCGTCGCCCGCTATTGTTCCCACAATTTCACTCCATTTCATCGCATCCAGTGCAGCTGCAACAGCCATTGCCATTCCCGCAACGGTTTTAATCACAAGAATATTCTGTGCCATATCCATTGATACATAACCGTCTCTTAAAACCCTGTCATATTTTTTTTCAAGATCCCATTCCGGCACACTCGGTGCCGTATATCTGAATATTCCTTTTTCCAGGACCTTGGTAATATTTAATTCCCTGATATCTCTTGATACAGTTGCCTGCGTAACGTTAATTCCTTCTTTAGTAAGTAAATCCACGATTTCATCCTGTGTATTGATAATACGGGTGGATATGATTTCCAGAATTTTTTTCTGCCTGTATGTTTTCAACTTATATATCCTCCTATGACATTTTGTTTCTTAAAATCTGAAGGAAATTCTGTTTTCCCGTATGTATGAGCTTAACACTGTATTCAGATTTTCTTATTGCAATTATGTCTCCGGATAAAAGATTAAAATAATCTGCTCCGTCAAAGGTTACTGCTCTCTCTTCATTTTGATTTCTTGATTTACCCATTTTTATTTCAATAAGGTCTTCCCCGCCGAAAATAATACTGCTTTTGTTCAGCATATGCGGACAGACCGGCGTAACCGCTATAATATCCGTTCCCGGCTTGACAATCGGTCCTCCTGCGGAAAGATTGTATGCCGTGGAACCGGTAGGTGTTGCCGCAATCACTCCGTCTGCATGATACGTTATGAGAAATTCGCCGTTCACATATATATCAAAATCAATTACCTGAAGCGGCCCCATCCTGTTAACAACAATATCATTAACGGCAGTTCCCGAATATATGGTTTTCCCTTCTCTTATGACTTCGCCATGGAGCATCATGCGTTTGTCCGTAAAAAAACGATCTTCTATCAGCATATCAAGTGCAGGTATTACCTGTTCCCTGTCAATTTCGGTAAGATAACCGAGAGTTCCGGCATTCACTCCAAGTACCGGCATATTCAGGCTTGAAAACGTCCTTGCAGCCTGAATAAGCGTACCGTCCCCGCCGAGTACTATGACACACTCGGTTCCTTCCGGGACAGCCTCTTTATCTGCATAATTCTCCATATATGTACAGATACAGTTTTTTTCCTTCAGATAATTACATATAAGATGTGTTAATTCAAGTTCTGCATCCTTATCGTGATTTGTTATTACATAAAACCTGTTCATATTACGCCTCATTCAGTATTCTGTGTGATTCCGACACAACATAACCGATATCAATACTATCGTGCATGATACCTGTCTCATTCGGGGTTTTCCGAAGATAAACAAGATATTCTATATTACCCTCCGGTCCCTTTATAGGAGAGTAATCAAGTCCCTCTACGTCAAATCCGACAGACATTGCATACTCAAGCACCATGCTGATTACTTCCCTGTGAACTGCAGTATCCCTTACCACGCCTTTTTTTCCGACTTTATCCCTGCCCGCTTCAAATTGTGGCTTAATGAGACAGACTGCCTCACCTGATGCAGAAAGAATATTTCTTACAGGCACAAGTACCTTGGTCAGCGAAATAAAAGACACGTCTATACTTGAAAAATCTATTGGTTCACCGATATCTTCCGGCTTTACATATCTTATATTAGTCTTTTCCATCACAACAACACGTTCATCCTGTCTCAGCTTCCATGCAAGCTGTCCGTGTCCGACATCAACTGCATATACCCTGACGGCTCCGTTCATCAGCATACAGTCCGTAAATCCTCCCGTGGACGCGCCGACATCCATACATACCCTGTTTTCAAGAATAATCGGGAAATTCTCCATTGCCTTTTCTAACTTCAAACCGCCCCTGCTGACATATTTTAATGCAGAACCTCTGATTTCAATTCCCGCATATATGTCAAACATTGAGCCTGCCTTATCTTCCTTCTGTCCGTTAACATATACTATTCCCGACATTATTACTGCTTTCGCCTTTTCCCTTGACTCTGCCATCTTCCTGTTAACAAGCAATACATCCAGTCTTTCTTTCATTATTGTTTAATCCTTTTTAAAATATCCTTCGTAATTTTTACCGGTTCCAGTCCGTATATATTCCATAATTCATCTACCTTACCATGTTCTATGAATTTATCCGGAAGTGCCACATTCATCACTTCGGTATCATATCCCTTTTCATTCACATATGAAAGCACAGCCTGGCCGTAACCCCCGCATCTGACATTTTCCTCCATTGTCACGATAAGTTCATATTCCCCTGAAAGCCTGTCAATAAGATCTCCGTCCAAGGGTTTCATGAATCTTGCATTTATGACAGCAGGGCATATTCCGGCATCCGTCAGTTTTTTCTCTACCTCACAGGCAAGCTTTACACAGGCACCGGCTGCAATTATCGCAACCCTTCTGCCTGTTTTAATGATTTCACTTTTTCCGTGTTCAATTTTCTGTCTGCTGTCACCATATACATCCGGAGCCTCACCCCGTGGGAAACGTATTGCAACAGGGCCGTCAAACTCAGCGGTAAACAATAACATGTCTTTCAGTTCCTGTCCGTTTTTTGGTGCCATAACCGTCATTCCGGGAATCATGCTGAAATATGATATGTCAAAAATACCCTGATGCGTCATTCCGTCACTTCCGACTATCCCTGCCCTCTCAATAATAAATCTTACCGGAAGCTTCTGAATACAAACGTCATGTATAATCTGATCAAAGGATCTTTGCATAAATGTTGAATAAATTGCCACATACGGCTTATATCCGCCTGCAGCAAGTCCTGCTGCAAATGTTACGGCATGTTCTTCGGCAATTCCTACATCAAAATATCTTTCCGGATACCTTTTTGAAAATTTTCTCAACCCGGTTCCGTCACCCATTGCCGCTGTTATCGCGGTTATTTTATCATCCTTCTCCGCCATGCCGCAGATTGTTGATGAAAATATGTCTGAGTATGTCCTTACTCTTACATCTGACCTGAGTTTTCCGGTATCTGCATAAAAAGGATCAACCCCGTGGTAAAAAGACGGATGCTTTTCCGCATACGGATATCCTTTTCCCTTCTTTGTATGGACATGTATAAGAACGGCATGATTAACCCTCTTTGCCATGTTAATCGTATTCACTAACTTTTGGATGTTATGTCCGTCCACAGGTCCGAGATACGTTATTCCAAGCTCTTCAAAAAACATTCCAGGCACAAAAAGCTGCTTAATTGAGCTTTTTGTCTTATGAATTGTTCCTATAAGGTCCTCTCCGCAGCCCGGGATTCTGGAAAGTCCGTTTTTTACAGCCTCCTTAAATTCATTATACTTAATGCTTGTTCTTGTTTTATTAAGTATTTTGGATACTCCTCCCACATTACGGGATATTGACATTTCATTATCATTTAAAATGATAATCATGTTACTCTTCAGCAGACTCAGATTGTTCATTGCCTCATATGCCATTCCCCCGGTAAGTGCACCGTCACCGATAACAGATACAACATTATATTTTTCTCCCGAAAGCTCCCTTGCTTTAACATATCCCAGTGCAACCGACAGCGAATTGGAGGCGTGTCCCATACAGAATCCGTCACATTCGCTTTCCTCTGTGTTGGTAAATCCGCTTATTCCGCCGTGCTGCCTTAAAGATGCAAATTCTTCTCTTCTTCCCGTAAGAATCTTATGTGCATAAGCCTGATGTCCCACATCCCAGAGTATCTTATCCTTGGGAAGATTCATCGTGAGATGAAGGGCCATTGTAAGTTCTACCACGCCGAGACTTGATGAAAGATGTCCGCCGTTGCTGCTTACACCGTTAATAATGCATTCCCTGATTTCCGACGCAAGGAGAGGATAATCAGAGCTGTCTGTTTTCTTTATGTCATTGGGTTTATTTATTTTTTCTAAAATCATATAACACCATTCCTTCTGCCTGATGCAAAAGATTATTTATTTCTGTTAACAAGATATTCCGTAAGCTCCGTCAGAAATTTCCTTTCTTTCCGGTTACATCCGATTCCGTTAATGATACGGACAGCCTCTGCAGAATAATCCTTAATGTCCCTTTCGGACTTTTCAATTCCATTTATTGAAACATATGTCTTTTTGTTATTCTTTTCATCACTGTGAACCGGTTTACCCGTTATGTTCTCGTCGCCTGTCAGATCCAGAATGTCATCCTTTATCTGAAATGCAAGACCTATAAGTGTACCGGCTCTTTCCACGGCTTCCATATCCGTGTCATCCGCACCGGCAAGTGCCGCACCCATCATCATGGAGCCTTTAATAAGCGCCCCCGTTTTTTTCTCATATATATAGTACAGCAAATCATCTTCAACAGGCTTTCCGCTGTTAATTACGTCTGCAGCCTGTCCTCCGAGCATACCGTTAATACCCGTACATTCTCCAAATATCCTGAGTGCCTTCACATATCTGTCAGAAATGCCATAATCAAAAAGTTTTATAAATGTCTCATAGGCAAGATGAAGCAGTCCGTCACCTGCAAGAATGGCAGCGGCTTCACCGTATTTTTTATGTGCCGTATACCTTCCGCGTCTGTAATCATCATTATCCAGTGCCGGCAGATCGTCATGAACAAGTGTATAACTGTGAAGCATCTCAATGGCAGCCATACATGGTTCTGCTTCATTGCCGCTGCCGCCGAAAAGTCTGTATACCGACTCCGTCAGAACCGGTCTGAGTCTTTTTCCGCCTGCCATAATACTGTAATTCATTACTTCAATTATATGCGAATCATATTTTCCGGGAACCGGCATATATTCCTTTATAACTTCTTCCGCATGTGCCGCTCTTTCTTCCAGTTCATTTACGAAGTTCATCCTTGTCCACACTTTCCGTACTTAAATCTTCCCTGATAACCTGTATCTTTTTTTCTACCCTGTCAAGACTGTCGCTGCATTCCTTAATAAGCTTCATTCCCTTTTCATATTCGTTAAATGCTTCATCGAGTGAAGTATTTTTATCTTCAAGCTTTGTTAAAATTCCTTCTATTGTTTCAAAAGTTTCTTCTATGTTCATGTCTGCCTCTCTTTATGCATGATTTCTTCCGCAACCGCAGTAACCGTTCCATCCTTTAAATATATGCTTATCCTGTCTTTTTTACTGACATCCCCGACTGAAGTAACTGCCGTTCCGTCATTTCCGGCAACATATGCATACCCGCTTTCAAGCCGTGTAAGCGGTGATGCCGCTTTCATTCTTCCACATAAAGCAGAAATCATATTTCTTCTGTTCATTACACATAAATCCATGGCAGCATTAATTCTGTCCGTTAAGTCATCAAGCTTCAGTCTTCTGTCATTCAGAACATTTTCCGGTGAAAGATATTTCATTCTTACGGAATATCCTTCGGTTATGGTTCTGTATCTGTCAATTATCTGTCTCATGGATGATGTAAGCATTTCAATCCTGTTGCTGATTTCTTCAGTAATTTTATTAAATTCCGTAACTGCAAGCTCTGCGGCAGCAGAAGGCGTAGGTGCTCTCATATCTGCCACAAAATCAATTATCGTATAATCCGTTTCATGCCCTACTGCCGATATCACGGGCGTCCTGCAGTTAAAGACGGTTCTCGCCACACATTCTTCATTAAAAGCCCACAAATCCTCCATTGAACCCCCGCCTCTTCCGGCAATAATAACATCCACGCCATAACCGTCAAGTGTTTCAATTCCCCTGCATATACTTTCTGCCGCACCTTCACCCTGAACCTTCGCCGGATATAGAATAATGCTGATGTAAGGATTTCTTCTTGTTGCAATGTTAATAATATCCTGAACCGCCGCACCGGTCTCTGCCGTAACAACACCCAGTCTGTTCACAAATGCCGGCAGGGATTTTTTGTACATATCTTCAAACATACCCATTTCCTTAAGTTCTTCCTTAAGCTTAAGGTACTTTTCATACAGCTCTCCTGCTCCCGCCTCTCTTATTGATTTTGCATATATCTGATATGTTCCGGCTGCTTCATATACGGAAACCTTACCCGTAACAACCACCTGCTGTCCATCCGTCATTCTGAATTTCAACCCGGACGGACGGCTGCCTGCAAACATAATGGCAGAAATTGCCGTTCCTCCGTCCTTGAGGGTAAAATATACATGACCCGACGTATGATACCTGCAGTTACTTACCTCACCGCTTATGTTAACATTCTCCAGAACAAAATCCGAATCAAACATATTCTTTATATAATTGTTAATTTGTGAAACAGAATATATTTTTGCCATTTTGTCTCCGGTAAATTATTTATTGAATTTTGCGAGAATACCATTAACAAAAGCATGCGTCTTCTCGTCACAGTATTTTTTGGAAAGCTTGACTGCTTCACTTATTGAAACGGCTTTATCCGTGCCTTTCTCATATAAAATTTCATATACTGCAATTCTTAAAATGGACAGCTCTACTTTGCCAATCCGTTCAAAACGCCAGCCGCTGCTGTTATCGGATATACTCTTATCGATTATGTCTATCCTGCTTATTATGTCCGTAAGCTTGTCCGTAACCGCGATTACTGCTTTTTCATCAAGCTCTGGCCAGCAGTCATCATCTTCATCATTATTCTCCGGATATTCGGAAAAAAACAGATTAACCTGATTTCTGAATGACTCAACATCATTATCATGAAATTCATACCTGAAAAGTATCCTGAACAGGGTTTCTCTCATTGCGGCTCTATTCATAATTATACCTCGCTATATAAAAATATTTTATCTATTTGAAAAGAGTGCCTGCATATAAGCATAGCACTCTAATTATACAATAAATATACAAAATTAAAAAGGAAAAAATTATTTTTTTACTATAATATCATTAACGTATACATTAACCTCAGCAACCGAAAGACCTGTCATCGTCTCAACAGCCTGTGATATCTTCTCCTGAACCTTCTGACAGGCTGCAATTATCGGATATCCGTATTCAAGATTAACCGTTGCCGTTACCATTACGGTATCTTCAGTAATTTTTACCTTAATCCCCTTGGAAAGACTTGTTATTCCCATTCTGCTTACGAGTTCATTGGTTATATTTCCAACAAGTGAAACAACTTCTTCTGCTTCCGTGGCGGCTATTCCTGCTATTACGGCAACAGCCTCCTCTGAAATCTGAATGTTCCCGATATTATTATCGGATGCATATGTCACGGTACTCTTTATCTCTGCCATTGCTTTATCCTCCTGTCACCGTCATTTATAATTTTATATCATTATAATAAATTAATGCAGATTTTGCAATTACTATTCAGCTTCAGGTTTTACAGCCGTAATCGTTATGTTTTCCACGGAAATATCTGTTTTTCTCTTCACAATGTCTTCTATCTGTGCAAGCTCTGTATCACTCAGTTCTGCTTTTTCTATTACAATGTCTGCTTTTCCGTTGAGAATTGATACAATTACGTTTTTAAAGCCTCTTGCCTCAAGCATAAGCTCTGCCGATGCCTCTTTCTGGGATGCATCGGTTATTGCAAGCATCTGTGCCGATGCATTTGCTTTTTCCGACTCGGCAAGATTCGTATTATTAATCATTTCAAGCAGAAGTTCCTTATTGGAAGCCCTTACCTGCTCCCTTTCAAGTTTGGCACTTATGATAAACGCCGAATTGCTTCCTGATGTAAAAACAGTTTCACCGGGATTGTCTTTTTCCGTTTCCTGTTCTTTAATCTCATCGCCTGTTTCAAGATCGTTGCTTAAAATATCTCCGCTTACCGCATCGTTTTTATCTTCCTTTACGGCAGACTTATTCTTGTTCCGTACGGCATCCGAATAATTTATATATCCGGCAACTGCAATTATCAGTGCAAGAACCGTAATGATAATCTGATTTTTTCTGAAAATTTTCTTCAAATCAAGCCTCCATTTTTAAAACTTTAATTCTGTTGACAGGAATGCCAAGCAATGCACTTACAGCATCCGTTATCTCAGACACTACCCTTATGTCATCTGCACCTTCAGCCACGATTATCACTCCGCCCACCTCAGGAAGGCTGGTATCCACCACATAGGGATACTTACCGTCATCCGTATAGATGACGGACTGTTTCATGGAATTTTCCTCTGAAGTACGGTTTCCTCCGGATGAATCACTTTCCATGACTTTTACGGAAGTGCTGTTATTTTCAGTATATAAAATATTTTCTCCCGTATTTTTTACGGTAACAGCCACGCTTACCTTCCCGACCCCATTTACCCTGGACAGCAGATTTTCAAGACTTTCTTCTATCCGTGCGGCATAATCCTCCGTTACTGCCGTGGTTTCCGCAGCTGCCTGTGTGCTTTGTGTTTTACTGTTTTTTTTGACAGGAAGATTAATTACAACAAGAAGAATCCCTGCCGAAAGTACGAGAATCAGTTTCTCTTTCTTTAAAAATTTTTCAGGAATCTTCCACTTCATAATCAGCTTCCTTTCATAATTCACCTGCAGCTATAAAGATATATTTACATATATATTTCCGGGATTAATTTTATATACATCTGAAATATATTTTTTTATTTCTATTACCACAGGGTTCGTTTTTACTTCATTTTCCCCGATTACAATGTCAGGAACATTAACCTTTTCTTCTCTGCCGCCGATTATGATAAATGATATATAATTTATATTTCCAAAATTTTCATCATCCTCATCAGCTTCTATACTCATGTCAAAATTTTTCAGATATGTATCATATTCTGAAAGCTTATCTGCAATGTCATCTTCTATTATTTTATAATATTCATGAAGAACCACACTTTTACGGCTTTCATCGGCTGCCTTTATTTTTTCCGTCATCTCATCGGACATTATTTCCGATTTACCGTATGTATAAAAATTCTCAAACCTTTCATCAAGATTTAACAGGGCGGCAGCAGGCTTCATCGTCATTATTATCATGGCAATTCCGATGAACATTTTTATATAGTGCCTGTATTTTTCGTCATTAACGAGATTAAGAAGAAAATACGCCGCTATATAAAATATGGAAATTTTTTTGATTATATCCAGTATGTAATCCATGTACCACTTCCTAAAGTGAATGATAGTTTGTAGAGCTGCATATTATCGCAATCGTAAGAACAAAAAAAACAACGGCATACAGCAGGGTTTTCATAAGCATTACAAGGCTTGTATAAGTACCGTTAATACAGTTAACAACCCTCTTATCCGAAACAGGTTCCAAAACGGCACCTGTACCTTTATATATCAGCGAAACAGCAAGTATTTTTACAACAGGCATGAAACATACCGTAAGTACGGCAGCCACACCGCCCATGCCAATGGAATTTTTTATCAGCGAGCCTGATGCAAATATTATACCTGATACGGAATTAAGAGTTCCTCCGATTCCCGGTATGCCTGAAAGAACTTTTCCGAGTGTTCCTGTTTTAAGTGAATCAACTATCGGATTTATAAGGCTCTGTATCAGATTTATTCCTATCACAAATGACATCAGCCCTTTAAGAAGCCATTCGGCAAGTGATCTGATTAATTCACAGGCTTTTGTAAACATTCTTCCGTCTGCAATATTATTTATTATGTTGACAATCATATATACATAGATAACAGGTATTACAAAACGAAGTAAAATTTTTTCTATTATTGAAATTATAATAACTATTATCCTGTAGAAGCCTCCTGCAGATGCCTGTCCTGCCGAGAAGCCAACAGACAGGGTATATACCGGAACTATGGCATTCATTAATTCCGCGAGTCTTTCCATTGTTTCCGTTATCATATCCGCCATTATACCGTAACCGGCAGTAAGTGCCGAAATAAGACTGATATATGTGATATAAAAACCCGTTCCGGATATTTTCCCTGAAAGAACGGCTCCTGATATATTGGAAAAAACAGCGGCAGCAAGTCCTATTATAAGAATCTTTACGACAAGGTTTTTTTCTGCCGTAAGCTCTGAGAAAAAAACATTCAGTATTAATTCTCCCACACTTCCGTAATTTTCAGATAAATTACCGCTCATAATCATTCTGACAGTATCTTCAAAATTCAAATCATTTTCTTCGTCCAGTATTTCCTGAATTTCCGTAAAATCATAAGAAGACAGTTCCGTATAATCGTCGCTTCCGTATACCCGCACGGAAATAAACAGTGTAAAAAAAATCACGGTAACAATATATTTCATTCTATAATCCGCTGATGGTTTCCAAAAGAGCAATAACAACAGGCATTGAAATCACAAGAAGGGATATCTTTGCAAATATTTCAATCTGGGCTGCTATTGCGCCATAACCACAATCCTTACATATTGATGATGAAAATTCCGCAACATAGGTTATTCCGGTCATTTTTAACAGAATCAGCAGATATTCGCCTTTTGCGTCAATGTATTTACGGAATGTTTCAACCGACTCTGCAATTATTCTGAGTTTTGATGCAACAAAGGCAAGTATAATAACCGCTGTCGCAACCGACACGTATACGGCATATTCACTTTTCCACTGTTTTAACAGCATGGCACAGATTATACCGGCAATTCCGATAAATGATATTTTAATTATTTCCATTTGGCATACCTATATAGAAAACATGTCCTTTATATTCTGAAACAGCTCACTTATGTACGGAATA
Source organism: uncultured Butyrivibrio sp. (assembly GCA_964405265.1). Lineage (GTDB taxonomy): Bacteria > Bacillota > Clostridia > Lachnospirales > Lachnospiraceae > Eshraghiella. The sequence goes on along the minus strand of CAYONC010000005.1, from coordinate 108,806 downwards.
ATCCAGTACAGAACAAGAATAAGACCTGCAAGGCTTGTCAAAAATGCCTGTTCTTCCCTTCCGCTGTGTTTTAACACCTGGGATATTACCGAAACAATTATGCCCACCGCAGCAATTTTAAATATCAATCCTACTTCCATATCGGTCCCTTTACATTAAAATTATTGCAAGAATAATACCGCAGCCTATACCCACGCACCGATATACACGGCTTTTTTTCGGAATTATTTCTGACAGCTCACTCATTCTGCTGTCCAATTCTGCAGCAAACAGATCTAATTGTGCATTTTGTGAAGCAGCGTCCGCAAGCCCCATTGAATCGGTAAGTTCAATTATCCGTTTTTTTTCATCAGCGGACAGATGAAATCCTGCAAGACCCTTTTCCCATTCATTCTTCCAGACACTGCATACGTCCGTTTCATCCGACTCCGCTATTTTTTTCAATATATTACCGTATTTTTCTTCCGTTCTGCCCGAAATATTATACAATGCTTCTTTTAATGGTGCCGCATTATAACCGGTTTCGCTTTTTAAGAGAAAAATTATTCTCTTTAATTCCTTAAGCTCAATAAGTCTCCTGCTCATATCCGATGCAAGAACCGCTCCGTAAATGCCCGTAGCAGAAACAATAAGTATCATGCCCGTTATTTTTAAAATCATATAAGTCTTTCACCCTTTGAATCATATATTCCCTCTATCGTGCAGGGTCCTTTTCTGTCACAAAGACATATTATGCGTTTAAATATCTGATTTTTAACAAGCTCCGTAAGGCTGTATCTGTTCATATATTCATCTGCCGAACCTGCATGAACGGTAGCAATTATCACACATCCGGAATTAACCGCCCGTAATACTGCTTTTCCATCTTCAACGCTTCCTATTTCATCCACTGCCACAACCCTCGGAGACATGCTTCTTATAAGCATCATCATTCCTTCCGTTTTGGGGCAGCCGTCAAGCACATCCGTCCTTATTCCCACATCATTCTGCGGTATTCCAAAGCTGCACGCCGCAATCTCGCTTCTTTCATCCACAACACCAACATTTACGCCTTTTTTTACTTCATCCCCATTTGACAGCTGTCTTATCACATCCCTGAGGAGCGTTGTTTTACCGCATCCCGGCGGAGAAACTATCAGCGTATTATGTATACCGTTATTTTCATCATATATGTATTTCATGACACCATCGGCACACCCCGGATATTCATGTGCCAGTCTGATATTCATGGAAGAAATGTTTCTTAAATTCTTAACCGTTCCTCTTTCCGTTACTGCTTTCCCGCAAAGTCCTATTCTGTTGCCGCCTTTCATTGTTATGTATCCGTTTTTAATTTCATCCTCATAAGCATAAAGCGAAAAATTACTTACATATTCCAAAGTATCCTTTATGTCTTTTGGCGTTACGATATATGCTTCATTCATACCGCCGGCCTGTCCGTCATCCTTGAGGTACAGATTTCCGTATGACGTTTTTACTTCAAACGGTTTGCTAACCCTGAGCCTTATTTCCATAATTTTCATTCTTTTTCCGGCCTCTCTGAGAATTTTTCTCAAAGGCATGGCAAGATACTCATATGCATTGTTTAATCCTTCCATGTCAAACCTCCTTTATCCATAATTATGATAAACGATCATAAAGTATGATTTTTTATTTCTTGACATAATATATTAAAAAAATTAGAATATAGAAGATAATTGAGTGAAAGGAAAAATTACATGAAATTTATAATCGACATTATTAAGGGAATATTTATAGGAATTGCCAATATAATTCCAGGTGTAAGCGGCGGAACCATGGCTGTATCGATGGGGATATACGATAAGCTCATTAATGCCATCACCAATGTTTTTAAAGAATTTAAGAAGTCCTTTTTTACCATTCTTCCGCTTGCAATCGGTATGGTCGGCGGTATCGGTCTTTTTTCATTCATAATTCCTCACTGTCTTACCAATTATGCATTTCCTACATGTATGTGTTTTACCGGTCTTATCGTAGGAGGAATACCTCAGATTATTGAAAATGCCTCAAAAGGGCTGAAAAAAGAAAAGAAAAAAATTAATCCCGTACACATAACCGCTTTTCTGATTACACTCGGTATTGCGGTATGGATGGCGGTAGCGAACGGCAGTGATACGGGAACAGGATATATTAATACTGATATTAAAACACTTCTGATGCTTGTAATTATCGGAATCATAGCCGCGGCAACAATGGTAATACCGGGTGTGAGCGGTTCACTCGTTCTTATGCTTTTAGGATATTATAAGGGTATTATGAACTGTATAAGCGGAATTTTTTCATCATTAAAGGATTTCGACTGGTCATATTTCGGACACTGTGTGCTTGTGCTTGTACCATTCGGAATCGGATGTCTCTTAGGTATAATACTTATTTCAAAATTAATTTCATGGATGCTTAAAAAGTTTGAATCCGTGACATATTGTGCAATACTCGGTCTTATTGTTGCATCACCATTTGCACTTCTTTATAATATGGAGCCTGATGTTTTTGATGCATTTACGATTATTATAGGAGTATTACTTTTTACGGTATGCTGTGGATTCACATACCTCTTTTCAAAAAAGACAAAATAAAATATAAAAGGGACTGCAACAGTCCCTTTTCTTTATTCAACGGATTTAAGTGATTCAACCATTGGTATGTTTTTCAGTTTTCTGTTCATTGACAGATTGACGCATATTCCGAATACAACAGTTATAATAACTGCATATATATATGACTGCCAGTTTATCACTTTAGGAAATATCACATCATCCATTTCTATAACATCCATTATGTAACCATGAAGTATTTTACCCAGCAGAAGCCCTGCCGCGGCTCCTATCACACTCAGAATGACATTCTCCCTGTATACATAAGACGACACTTCGCCATCATAAAATCCCAATACCTTTATCGTTGCAATTTCCCTTATTCTCTCAGATATATTTACGGTAATAAGGTTATACAATACAACAAACGCAAGCAGACACGCCGATATAATCATAACAACCGTAATAATGCTGAGCGAAGCAATTGTCTTATTAAAATTAGCCGATATTTCATTATAATATGATATTCCTTCAATCGGATATCTGTCTGACATGGCATTTCCGACTGCTTCCTGTTTCTTTACGTCATCAGTATAAAAATTGGCAATAAAGCTGTTTTTATACGTTTCATGCCCGAATATGCTTTTAAAATAATCATCACACATAAATACATACTGACCGACGTGCATTTTAACAATGCCTTTTACTTTCAGGGCATATTTTCCGTCTCCGATGTCCGCATATACATAACCGCCTTCACTTATTCCGAAATCCTTTGCCATTTTATATGTAATCAGGACGCCATCATAAGGTATTATAAGCTCCTTACCGTTATCTGCTGATACAAGACCGGTAAATCCGGAATATCTTTCTGCATCATCCACGCTTACAAGTGTAATATTTTTATCCGGAGTATCATTATTTTCTTCCGCCGAACAGCTTCCGGTATATACGGATAAAACATATATATCATCTATTAAATCATTTACGGAATATTCGTTGTAAAATTCTGTTCTGTCGCAATCATCACCAAATCTTCCAAGCACATCATATGCAAATATACTGCCGTACTGGTCTTTTGTTATTACCGTAACACTGTTTTTTATTCCGAAGCCTGCCAGTATCAGTGCCGTACATCCTGCTATACCGGTAACAGTCATAAAAAATCTTTTTTTATAACGAAACAGATTTCTTGCCGTAACCTTACGTGTAAAAGAAAACCGTTTCCACAATGGTGTTATGTATTCAAGAAATATTTTCTTTCCGTTTTTTGGAGATTTTGGTCTCAACAGCATGGACGGAGTTTCCGTCAGTTCTCCTGCACACACTGCGATGGTTGTCACAACATTAACCGCAACGGCAATAAGCACCGCCGTTATGCACAATGCGGTCTGGGGCTCCTTTACAAGACCGTCAACGGTATATACAATATTCCATGTATCAAAAATAATTTTCGGAAGCGTATTCAGTCCTATCAGGCATCCTGCCACCCCACCCGTCAGAGATGCCGAAAGTGCATAGATTATGTACTTTGCCGAAATACTTATTCTGTTATATCCCAGGGCCTTCATTGTTCCGATAAAGCTTCTCTGTTCATCTACCATTCTTGTCATTGTTGTCAGGCACACAAGTGCGGCAACCATATAAAAGAAAACCGGAAAAACTCTGGCTATGGCGTCCATTCTGTCTCCGCAATTACCGTAATCCACATATGAAAAGTGTGAGTTTCTGTCAAGCACGTAAAACCCCATTTTTTCAATTTTTTCCCTGACCGGGTCAGTTATGTCAAAATATTCATCATCGTAACAGTTTACTTCTGATGCACCTTCCACCGTAACATAAGCTGCCGTATATACCGGCATTATTAAATCATTCGACGGGACAAAAATCACACTGCCTATTTTTCCGCTTCCGACTGATGTGGAATCGTACTGATATGAAAGATAATACGGCGTACTGACTCTTCCGACAATGGTATATGTATCCTCTGAAAGTCCGCTGTCCGTATTAAAGGTTATTTCAGTACCTAATTCTGCCGGTTCCGTATTAATGGAATAATCCCTCACAACACATTCTCCGGGATGTTCCGGCATTCTCCCTTCGGTAAGTTCTATTTTATTAAGATTAAGGTCCGTATTTTCAAAATCATATGAAAATATCTGAAAAACGGTTTCCGAATTATTCATTACGGCTTCTGCTTCCACAGATTTAATTCCCTGAACCTTTTTAACACCTTCAACAGACGATATATACTCTATCAGTTCATCCGTCAGTCCTCCGTCTGACAGTACTTTCAAATCCATAAACTCCGTTCTGTCAAAATAGGCATCTGCCGAACGTTTCATATACGGTGATGTGGCTTTTACACCGGTAAGAAATGCAACACCTACAAGTACTATACCGAATATTGATATGAATCTCCCTATGGTTTTTCTGATTTCCCTGAATGTATCCTTAACCAGCGCTGTTTTCATTACCATTCTATCCTTTCCACCGGCATCGGATTTTCATTTATTTCCATACTGTCTATTATTCCGTTTTTAACCTTTATAACTTTATCTCCCATTGCCGTCAATGCAAGGTTATGGGTAATCACTATAACCGTTACGTTTCGCTCCCTGCATGTATCATATAATAATTTAAGAATTGATTTCCCGGTATTATAATCAAGTGCTCCCGTAGGTTCATCACATAAAAGTATCTTGGGATTCTTTGCAAGTGCCCTTGCAATGGCCACCCTCTGCTGTTCACCGCCTGAAAGCTGTGCCGGAAAATTTTCCATTCTGTCTCCAAGTCCCACTGATTCAATCACTTCATCAATGTCAAGCGGTTCACGACAGATTTGCGTTGCCATTTCAACATTTTCTCTTACGGTAAGATTCTGTACAAGATTATAAAACTGGAACACAAATCCTATATCGTATCTTCTGTATGCCGTAAGCTGCTTTGAGTTATATAAGCTTATCTCATTTCCGTCAACGCACACTCTTCCTGATGTTACGGAATCCATTCCTCCGAGAATATTAAGAATTGTACTCTTCCCCGCTCCGCTTGCGCCGGCAATTATTACAAATTCGCCCCGGTCTATACAAAAGTTCACGCCTGAAAGGGCATGTATGTCAACTTCTCCCATTCTGTATGTTTTTCGTACATCTTCTAATTCTATATAACTCATTGATTAATTTCTCCTTAATCTGCTCTTACACATATAAAACAAAACGGACAGGTTCTGCATCTGTGTACATCCTTGCGATGCGTTTTATATTTCCCATTACAAAAAAATCCGGGTCACGGAACCGGCAGCCGGCTGCCGGCTGCGGTTCCATGCCCGGTTATTCAGACATTCTATTCTGACTTATTGACAAATACACCGTCTACAAGTCCGCAATACAAATTGTTCTCCGTTAAATATGAAGTGGTTATTGTGTCATTATTGTATACCGTGTATGGCTCCCCAAGCGGATTGGTTCTGTCAAATACAAATAAATTATCACCGTTGCTAAACTTAATCTCAATTGTAGTTATTGCTTCAACCGCATATGAATATGCAACATAATCATCACATTTCATGTACGATACATACCATATTATGTCACCGTCAGCATTTCTTACGATGCACTGCGCGGTAGAGCTTCCGTCATATTCCACCGTTACTACCACGTCTTCACCATAATTGGTTCCCTTAATAATGGCAGTACCCGCAGCATCATCCACATTATATTCTGTAACAGTAACATATATGTAATTTTCCATGTCACTGATGAGCTTATCCACCTCACCGGAAAAAACCCTCTCACAAGCTAAATCCAGTGCAAATGAAGATTTTGAACTAAAATAACTTGCTGCTTCCGTAGCATAGAAATCTGCATCATAATAATTATCGACGAGTTCTGAACTTGCATCAGATATCAGAACCCTGCAATTAGTTATAAAATCACGGAAGTTACTGCTGTTTGTTCCAAAATTCCGTTCTCCCGCAACAGCAGTCTTATCATCATCATCCTTATTATTATCCTTATCCCCGTCAGTCACCTTATCCTCCGTCTGTTCAGGTGTGGCTGCTGCATTATCTCCGTTATTGTTGCTGCCCGAACAGCCTGCAACAGAAGCAGCAAGTAACGCAGCAAGTAAAAATGCCATTAATTTCTTCATATCACATTCTCCTTCCTATTGTAACTATAATGTAATATTATAATATTTTTTTCATGGTCAGTCAATAATAAGCCCTGAATTACTTATTTATGATATGGTTCATTATTACTGATTCTGAAGCATCTGTATATCTGTTCACATAATATAACTCTCATAAGCTGATGCGGGAACGTCATATCCGAAAAGCTCAGAAGAAAATCACTGTTTTCCGTTATGCTTTCATCAAGTCCGAGAGAACCTCCTATAATAAACGCAATGGTGCTTTTGCCATTTAAAGCAAGCTGCTCCAATTTTCTTGAAAAATCAACCGAAGTCAGCTTTTTCCCTTCTATTGCAAGAGAAATCACATATTCATCACCACGTATTGCATTCCTAATCCGCTCTCCTTCAGTTGATTTTATCCTTTTTTCAACAGAGTCCGGACAATGGTCGGGAGTTTTTTCGTCGGCAACCTCTATAATCTCCGTTTTGCAGTACCTTGACAGCCTTTTTACATATTCCTCCACTGCCATGGTGTAAAATTTTTCCTTAATTTTTCCAACACATATTATCTTTATCTTCATAAGTAAAACCACAGGAGAGATACCTGTTATATAGTTTCTCTCCTGTATGACGTACAAAATTATTTATTTCTAAGATATTCATCAATGCCCTTCGCTGCAGCTTTTCCCGCACCCATGGCAAGAATGACCGTAGCGGCACCGGTAACGGCATCTCCACCGGCAAATACTCCAAGCTTGGACGTCTGACCGTTGGCTTCGTCTGCCACAATACACTTTCTCCTGTTGGTTTCGAGTCCGTCCGTTGTTGACGTTATAAGCGGATTAGGTGATGTTCCGAGCGACATTATGACTGTATCAAGCTCCATTTCAAATTCAGAGCCCTGTATTTCAACCGGGCTTCGTCTGCCGGATGCATCCGGCTCACCGAGTTCCATACGGATACATTTCATTCCCTTTACCCATCCGTTTTCGTCAGTTATAATCTCAACAGGATTGGTAAGAAGGTCAAATATTATTCCTTCTTCCTTAGCATGATGAACTTCTTCCACTCTTGCCGGAAGTTCTTCCTCACTTCTTCTGTATACAATATGAACTTCCGCACCGAGTCTCAATGCAGTTCTTGCCGCATCCATCGCAACATTACCGCCGCCTACAACAGCGACCCTGGTTCCTGCCGCTATCGGCGTATCATATTCATCAAGAAAAGCCTTCATGAGATTGCTTCTTGTAAGATACTCATTAGCTGAAAATACTCCGTTTGCATTTTCTCCCGGAATACCCATAAATCTCGGAAGTCCTGCTCCTGAGCCTATAAATACGGCTTCATATCCTTCTTCCATAAGCTCGTCTACTCTTACTGCCTTGCCTACAACAACATTAGTCTCAATTTTAACTCCTAACTTCTTAACGTTATCCACTTCTGCCTGTACGACCTTTTCTTTTGGAAGACGGAATTCAGGAATACCATATACAAGAACGCCTCCGGCTTTATGAAGTGCTTCAAATATCGTCACGTCATATCCGAGTCTTGCAAGATCTCCTGCACAAGTAAGTCCTGAAGGGCCTGAACCGATCACTGCAACCTTTCTGCCGTTTTTCTCCTGAGGCATATCCGGAGATATTCCATGCTCTCTTGCCCAGTCAGCAACAAATCTTTCAAGCTTGCCTATCGATACGGCTTCACCCTTAATTCCCCTGATGCACTTGCCTTCACACTGTGTTTCCTGTGGGCATACACGTCCGCATACGGCAGGAAGTGCCGATGAACGGCTTATTATCCTGTATGCTTCTTCAAAATTTCCTTCCTTCACTTCATGAATAAATGCAGGAATATTTATTGAAACAGGACATCCCTGTACACACATTGCATTTTTACAGTTCAGACATCTTGAAGCCTCAGCCATTGCTTCTTCTTCATTATATCCGAGACATACTTCTTCAAAATTCTTCGCTCTGACCTGTGGTTCCTGTTCCCTCACAGGTACTCTTTTCATCATATCCATCTTAATTACCTCCGCAGCCACAGCCGCCGTTTTTATGGGTATCACCTTCAACAGCCCGTAAAAGTGCCCTGCCTTCTTCTGTTTTATACATCTGCTGTCTCTTCATTGCCTGATTAAAATCCACAAGATGTCCGTCAAATTCCGGTCCGTCAACGCAGGCAAATTTTATCTCATCGCCTACCTGTACCCTGCAGGCACCACACATACCGGTTCCGTCAACCATTATGGGATTAAGACTGACTATTGTTGGTATGTTAAGCTCTTTGGTAAGAAGACATACAAACTTCATCATAATCATCGGACCGATTGCAACACAACGGTCATATCTGTTGCCAAGTTCATTAACAAGATATTTTATCGTATCCGTTACCATTCCGCTTCTGCCATAGCTGCCATCATCCGTGGTTACATAGAGCTTTCCGGCAACCTTTTCCATTTCCTTCTCCAGAATAAGGAGTTCCTTCGTCTTAGAACCCACAATAACATCTGCATCAATACCATGTTCATGAAGCCATTTTACCTGCGGATAGACAGGAGCCGTTCCTACACCACCCGCAACAAATAATATTTTCTTTGATTTAAGTTCTGAAGGATTTTCATTAATAAGCTCTGAAGGACAGCCTAACGGTCCGACAAAATCCTCAAGATAATCACCTGCCGAAAGCTTAGCCATCTTAACCGTAGATGCTCCGACTTCCTGAAAGACTATCGTAACCGTTCCTTCTTCTCTGTTATAGTCACATATCGTAAGCGGGATTCGTTCACCCTTTTCATCTAATTTTGCAATTATAAACTGTCCGGGCTCACATGATTTAGCAACACGGGGAGCCTCAATATCCATAAGATATATTTTCTCAGCCAGTTTTTCAGCTTTGAGTATTTTGTACATATCAGACCTCCAAAAAAAGTTTCCTTAATATTGTATACATTTATAATGATTTTTGCAATATTTTTTTGTAATTATATAAAACGAAAAAGAATGTGCCGGGCACATTCTTTTTTAAGTCAGTATTTCATTTCCTTCAATATATATTCATTCTTGTCTTTATCAGTGGTAATCTTATAAACCTTACCCGTATCGGCATCACATCCGTAATAATATTCCTGTGTCTCGCCTTCAATATTAACACTGAACATCCACACGGTCTGTTCTCCTATTTCTTTCCTTGAATAATAGAGAAGCTCTGCTTTTTTTCCGTCCCCCGTCATATGATTTTTGTCAACGGCTTTATGAAGCTCAAGCGTAGACCAGATAAGTGTTTCCGCCATGGTATCCGAATACTTGTCAACCTTCTTGAGTGTGTAATTGTTAGTAACAATTTCACTTGAAAGTCCGTTTTCATCAATAATGATAACAGAAAGAATTATGCTTCCCTCCGGCATTGCAAACGGAGCCGTATACTCATTACTTGATGTTGTAGGTTTTGAAGGTGTTCCGCTGTATGAAATCTCATAGTATGCCTTGGCATTACCAGGAATATTACCTATTGTAATCATCTGCTCTGATGAAGTTGAATATGAACCGCTTTGAGGCGATACCTTCGGCATATCAGGTGCTTTATATACTATTTCGTATTCAGCCGTATATACCTCACTCTTGAATCCGAATTCATTAACCATATAATACCTGACGGTCGTTTTGCCTTCCTCTATAAAAAAATCCTGATTAAAAAGCGTTCCGTTCTCAACCGGATCACTTCCGTCAACCGTATAATATATCTTGCATCCATCCCTGTTGAGAAATTCTATTTCCTGCTTCTTACCGTATTTACCTGCTTCCGGGGCAATAACAGGTTCTGCACACAGGTATTTTGAAAACATGGCTGTTACCGTACTTTCCGCATCATCCCCCAGGTTATCATATATTGCTTTTATTCCGGCATAATCCTCGGTTTTCTCATATTCCTTAATGAGATAATAAACAGCATTCTCATTGTCCGAATCATACTGTAATACCATTTTAAGGGTATCCGTTTTCTCATCAGACATATGAAGTTCTTCATAACAGTCGCACATATTAAGCAGATCCTTAACAAGTATCAGCTTGGACGATACCATCATTCCGCTGACGTCTATATTCTCATCTTCAAGAAGTGAATCTTTATACTTCATTGCTTTTTTAAAATATTCAATGGCCTGTACATAGTCCTTATCATCATCCATTGCCTTATATGCAAGATTCTGATAATATCCGTAATTATTTTTTGAATTATTCAATGCAGTCTTAATAAAGAAAACTGCAAGTCCTACAACTATCCCAATAAAAACAACTATCGAGGCAATTATGATAATCAGCCTGTTTCTTGATGAATTGCCGTTGCTGCCTTCTTCCTCTTCACTGTCCGTGTCGGTAATATTACCTTCATCACCGTCAGAATCATGCTGTTCATCACGATATATGCTCTCTGCTGAAGATGTCTCTTCATCTATAATATGAGCAATCGACTCAGCAAGCTCATCTTCAAAATCAAATTCATCCTTCATTTTTCTCTCTCCTGTTTCAAAAAGATAGGACTAATATATCACATGGTTTTTTTAAAATCAACTCTTACAGTCATTAAGTATTAATAAACTTGTCCGAAGGTACTGCAAGTATGCGTACATAACAGCTTACGGTCTTACCGTCAACCGTTCCGGTTATGACACATTCTCCCGGCATACGTCCTGTGACTTTTCCGGTTGCAGATACGGTTGCGACTCTCGGATTGGTAGTTCTCCATGATGGCTTTTCAGGTGCACCGTCCACATAAAGATTAAATGTATCATACTGTTCAAGACGGAGTGTTGTATTACTCATCGCCATTGAATATATTGTACAACTGTCCTGCACGGTTCCTTCATTGCTGTATGCAATGACTTCACACTGACCTGCACCGACCGTTACGATATTTCCCTTATCATCCACCTGCACAACGGATGTATCCGTTGAAAGCCATTTTATCCATTCGTTGGAATTGGTCGGATACAGCCTTGCAGTGAGCTGTCTTGTCTTGCCTTTGAGCATTACTATTTCTGATGAATTAATCTTTATTGATGAAGCCTGAATCACCGGCTTAACAATTACCGTGCATCTTGCCACAACATCATTACTGTCGGTTGAGGTTGCATATACGATTGTACGTCCTGCCGATACACCCACAACATCTCCGTCAGAATATACCTTGGCAACACCATCATTGTCCGATGTCCATACGATGTCTTTAATGGATGCATCTTCCGGATTAACTTTGGCTACAAGATTATATGTGTCTCCGACATATATTGTTATTTTGGTTTCGCTAAGAGTTATTGACGTAACCGGGTTAATAATCCTTATCGCAACGGAGTCTCCTTCTCCGCTTCCATCAGCTGCCAGTGCCGTAATGACAACATATCCCGGTGTTATTCCGGTAACCTTACCGTTCTGATCCACCGTTGCAACGGATGCATTGCTTGTAGACCATATTATACTCTTGTTGGTTGCAGAATCCTCTTTTACGACTGCCTTAAGCTGAAGCTGTGCACCTGCATTGAGGAGCTCCCTGCTGCCTTCAATTTCCACTGATGAAACATATTCTCTTACGACAATGGTACATACAGCCTTAAGACTGCTCTCTTCAGTGGTTACTATAATTTCACACGTTCCTCCCTTAAGTCCGGTTACCACGCCGTTTTCATCAACCACGGCAACTTCCGTATCACTTGAAAGGTATGTGACATTTTTATTAATCGCATCATTAGGCATGACCGTCGGAACAATAACAAACTTTGTATCCTTAACAATTTCTTCATAGTAAGAATTTAAGGTGAGACCCGTTACCGGTTCCGTTATTTCCACAACACAATATCCTACAACCCCTGTATCCTCACTGACACACGATATTGTAACGGTCCCCACTTTAAGTGCGGTCACCATTCCGTTTTGTGTTACCGTTGCAAGCGAAGTATCGGATGATGTCCATGTAACGGCTTTGTTATCCGACGATTCCGGCATTACGGTGGCATTAAGCCAGAATATTGCCCCTTTCTTAACGGAAATTTCCGTCTGCGACATGATAATTTCCTTAACAGGCTGAAGAACCGTAATATTGGTCATGTCAATAAATCCACCGTCTTCCGTCTGGACAATTACCGTTGCACTTCCGCTTGATATGGCTTTTACCATGCCCGTCTTATCAACTTTAACAACATCTTCATTGGAAGATGACCATATTAGGTTTTTATTGGTTGCATTGGCCGGTTTAAGTATATATGTAAGTCGAATTTCGTCATCAACATTCATTGTAAGCTCTTCATAATCCATTTCAATACCCTCAACCTGCTGGGTAATTATGAAATTACAGTAAGCAACTTTCGTTGAATCTGCCACTGATGTTACACTGACATATGTCTCTCCGGGTGCCACAAAGGTTACAAGACCGTTTTGGTCAACCTTAACCACGTCCGTATTAAGCGATTTCCATATAACGGATTTATCAACACCGTCACTGTCCGGCGTAATCGTTACCTTAAGCTGGTACTTTCCGAGTGACATCTGTGCCGTAACGGTTTCCTTGTCAAGCTGTATTCCCGTAACACCCTCCGTTATGAAAAAATCAGCCGTTGCAATAAACAATCCGTCATCCGAAACAACCGTTATCGTAGCATTTCCGCCGCCTACGGCTTTTATTTCTGCAAGCTGCTGCTGTCCTGAAGTTGTTGCCGGAATAACCTGTATTACGCTTTCATCAGATGACACCCAGCTGAGCTTTGTATTATCAGGCACTACTGAATCTCCAAAGTTAAGGAATGCCGTAATATATATACTTGTATCCTTTTCAAAGGTTATTGTCCTGTTAATTTCCGTTCCGTTATACATAAGTGTAAGACTGTATACCGGATTAAGCACATTCACCCTGCACGTATATGTCTTGACTACGCCGTTAATTTCCTGCGATGCAACAAGTGTCGTATATCCTGTTGCTCCCGTCGAGAGTGCTGTAACGGTTACGGTAAGTCCGTCTTCCGACACATTAATTTCTGCCACTGACGGATCAGCTATTGACCAGTGCACCGGTATTTCCCTGTTGGTTACAGTTGCTGTTACGGTCTGCGTATCACCTATATTCATTGAAACCGAGGTTGTAGAGAGTGTAAGTGCGTCTATTACCGTGATTGGAATGGTTTTGGTATCACCTCTCCACGATACGGAAATATCTGCCGTTCCCGTACCTGCCGCAATGAACTGTCCTATTGTCTGATCGTAATATACAACATTATTATTGGTTGATGCATACGTTACCTCTGACGGTTTCGCTGTCGTAGGAAGACTGAGCCTGTCACCTACAAGAACGGTGCCTACCGGTTCCGTCACAACATAAGGAACCTTAACGGTAATTGTATCTCCCGCATTACCCGTATAATCTCCTTCAAAACAGCTTGCATATACAGTTGTCGTTCCTGCATATATACCTTTTACGATGCCGTTTTCGACGGTTGCCACATCAGGATTCTCCGTCCACCAGAATACGTTGGAGGCAGAATTACTGTTAGTTGCTATTGTCTTGCTTTCATTCTGATTTACGGTAATTTCATCATCCGTAATCGATACACCGACGGTTACCTGAAAGCTGTATGCAAGTGAATCAGATGGAATTGATGCGGTTATTGTTGCCGTTCCGCCGCTTACCGCGGTAACGGTTGCAACACTTCCGTTAACTGCCTGTCCCACATCCTTGGATACCGAAACAATACTGCTGTTGGATGAGGTCCATTCAACCATTTTGGTTGTTGCCGCATTACAGGTAACCGTACCATAAGCACCCGAACTCATAATTCCCTTGACGTTGTCATAATTAACTGTAACCGGCACGGTAACCGGTATGGATTTGGTTGCACTCGTTCCATCAGTCAGTGAATAAGAAATGTTGAGGTTAGTCTTGCCTGCTCCCTTAATGCTGACCTGTCCGCTTCCTTCCATATTGCTTACGGTAGCAACCTCCGGATCCGACATCGTCCATGACCATCCTACAATTCCGGTACCTGTATCAAGATTAAGCGATACAGAAGCCTCAACCGCCTGTGATGCCTGCCCTTCCACAAAATTAATGCTTGTCAGGCTCACGGTTATTGATACGCTGCTTGCCTTGACTATTACAACACCGACTATCGTGACAATCATTATCGCCGCAAGTGCCGATGCCGTCTTCCAGTGTTTTTTTATATAATTGAGAAATTTCATGTGAATCCTCCTGAAAAATGCATAATAACAGTTATATTTTTTATCGGTTTGTTCATGTACAATCTTAACACTTTAATTCAAAAAAAGCTCTTAATCTTGCAATTTTTATTTTTTTGTCAGATAATCATACTAAAAGACGTAAGGAAGGTAACAGTGTGAACATTTATGACATTGCCCGAATGGCAGACGTTTCAATAGCAACGGTATCAAGAGTCCTTAATAAAAGCGGAAAGGTACGCTCCGACACAAGAGAAAAAGTGAATAAAATAATACGTGAAAGCGGTTTCGTGCCATCGCATTCGAGAAATGGCATAAAATCACGGCTTATCGGCATAATGGCAGCATCAGGCAGCATTCCTGCCGTTGAGCGTAATATTGAACTTCTTGTTACCCTTCTTGAGAAAAATAATTTTTCATGTATTATATCCCGGTGCGATACCGATATTCATATGCGCCGGAAATGCATTGAAAAATTTTTAAGTCTGAAAGCTGATGCCATAATGATTGACGGTACTTTCTTTCTTGATACAGCAGCCGGCAGTGACACCTTTTTAAGCGAATTAAAAAAAACACCCGTTATGATTATCAACGGATTCATCAGCCATCCCAACGTAAGCTCAACAATATGTAATACGGCTGAAATGCTTCAGAACGTCACACATTCATATTTAAGAAAAAAAAATGTTCTTCCGCTTTTTCTTTTCAGTGATATGTCCGCATATTCCATTGAGCTGCTTGATGCATACAAAAATGCCCTGTTGCTGTGCAATAACGAGCCGGAGGCACGCCATATGCATTTATGCCGGGACTACATTCATGTAAAGGAATTCCTTGACACATTGTACATTGAAAATAATTTCCCGAATCTCATCATATGCTCAAATGACTTAACCGCTCTGATGTGTCTGCGTTACTTCCATGAAAACGGCATCTCGTGTCCGGGAGATTCAGAACTTATATGCTGCAGCGGCTCATGTCTGCCCGAATACGCTGTTCCACCCGTGTCATGCATATATATGAGAAATGAATTAATCTGCAATACTGCCGTAAATTCCCTGAAAGGAATTTTAAGCAATACCGAAATGCCCACACATAATATAATTCCTGCCGAATATATAAAAAGAGAAAGCACAAACTGACCGTTTGGCTTTCTCATGTCTTTTAATCTTCAGGCATATCCCAGTTATGATATACTGCCTGTACATCATCATCTTCGTCAAGAAGATCCAATATTTTATTCATCTGCTTCACATCTGATGCATCACTCAGTTCAACCCATGTCTGGGGAATCATCGTAACCTCTGCCTGATCCGGCACGATTCCCGCTGCCTCAAGTGCTTCCCTTACCGTTCCGCAGTCATCCGGAGCAGTAAGAATTTCATATACCTCGTCATCTTCATCGCTGAAATCCTCAGCACCTGCTTCAAGTGCCAGCATCATAAGCCCGTCAGAATCCATTTTGCATTCTTCCCTGCTTATAAGTATCTGACCCTTTTTATCAAACATAAATGATACGCATCCCGGTGTACCGACATTGCCGCCTCCCTTGGTAAATGCATTTCTCACATTGGAAGCCGTTCTGTTCTTATTATCCGTTAATGCTTCAACAATAATCGCACTGCCGTTAGGTCCGTATCCTTCATATGTAATTGCGGTAAAATCAGCCGCATTGGCATCTCCTGCCGCCTTCTTAATACTTCTCTCAATCGTATCATTCGGCATATTATTGGATTTGGCCTTGGCAATTACGTCACGAAGCCTGCTGTTATTGTTAGGATCTGCTCCTCCCTCTTTAACGGCTACCATGAGTTCCTTACCGAGTCTTGTAAAAATCTTGCCCTTTGCCGCATCATTTTTTTCTTTTTTGTGCTTAATATTGGCAAATTTTGAATGTCCTGACATATATACCTCCGGATTTATTTTTCTTCTGGTCTGTAATCCTTAATGCTGAAGCTGTATCTTCCCATTTTATCCTTACCCATGCATACGCATTTAACCACGTCACCAAGAGTAAGAACATCTTCTACATGTTCAATTCTTTCTTTACAGATTTTTGAAATGTGAACCATTCCCTCTTTACCCGGTGCAAATTCAATAAATGCTCCGAATTCCTTAATACTTGTTACCCTGCCCTCAAATACTGCGCCTTCCTCGTAATCCGTAACAATCGTCTTAATGTATTTTATCGTTTTATCCATTGCTGCCGCATCAGTACCGCATACCGATACCGCACCGTCATCTGTAATGTCAATCTTAACACCGGTCTCTTCAATAATTGCATTAATTGTCTTACCTCTCTGTCCGACAACATCACCGATTTTGGCAGGGTCAATCTGTATCTGTATAATCTTAGGAGCATACTTACCTACTTCTTTTCTCGGTTCTGAAATGGCAGGCTTCATACAGGTCTCCATAATGAACATTCTTGCTTCCCTGCACCTTGCAATGGCCCCTTCAACGATAGCCCTTGTAAGACCATGAATCTTGATATCCATCTGTATTGCCGTAATTCCCGCATCCGTACCGGTAACCTTGAAATCCATGTCGCCAAAGAAATCTTCCAGTCCCTGAATATCCGTAAGGAGCACAAAATCGTCATCCGTATCACCGGTAACAAGTCCGCATGAAATTCCGGCAACCATCTTCTTAATCGGTACACCCGCAGCCATAAGTGACATACATGATGAACATGTTGAAGCCATGGATGTTGAACCGTTCGACTCAAATGTCTCCGATACGGTTCTGATTGCATACGGAAATTCTTCTTCTGAAGGAAGTACCGGCAAAAGTGCTCTTTCTGCCAATGCTCCGTGACCGATTTCACGACGTCCCGGTCCTCTTGATACCTTAGTCTCTCCAACCGAATATGACGGGAAGTTATAATGATGCATATATCTCTTGCTTGTTTCCTGCTCGTTAAGTCCGTCTATCCTCTGTGCATCTGAGAGAGGAGCAAGCGTACATACATTACATATCTGAGTCTGTCCTCTTGTAAACATCGCTGAACCGTGAACTCTCGGTATTATATCCACCTCTGCCGAAAGCGGACGAATCTGCGTGATTTCACGTCCATCCGGTCTCTTATGGTCTTTAAGAATCATCTTACGCACGGTCTTTTTCTGATACTGATATATTGCATCAGGAAGAAGTACAAGCCATTCCTCTTTATCTGCAAAAGCCTCTTCAAGCTTCGCAGTGATCTGTCTGATATTTTCTTCACGCACCTGCTTTTCATCCGTAAATACTGCCTCTTCCATCTGTTCAGGTGTAACAATTTCCTTAATTGCCGCAAAAAGCTCTTCAGGAACGGCACAGCTCGTATATTCATGCTTTGCCTTACCGCATTCTGCCACAATTTTGTCAATAAAGCCTATGATTTCCTGATTTACCTCATGTGCCCTGTAAATTGCCTCAATCATGCGTGCTTCCGGAACTTCATTGGCTCCTGCCTCAATCATTATTACCTTCTCACGGGTTGATGCAACAGTCAGTTTAAGATCTGAAACCGTCATCTGTTCTACTGACGGATTGATTACAAATTCGCCGTTAATAAGTCCGACCTGTGTTGTTGCACACGGTCCGTCAAACGGAATATCCGATATTGCAACGGATATTGCCGAACCGAGCATTGCCGTAAGCTCCGGACTGCATTCCGGATCAACCGACATTACAAGGTTATTAATCGTTACGTCATTCCTGTAATCTTTTGGAAATAACGGTCTCATCGGTCTGTCAATGACGCGTGATGTAAGTATTGCATTCTCAGATGCTTTTCCTTCTCTCTTGTTAAAGCCGCCCGGTATTTTACCTACTGCGTATAACTTCTCTTCATATTCCACGCTGAGAGGGAAAAAGTCAATTCCGTCCCTCGGTTTCTCTGATGCGGTTGCCGTTGATAATACAACCGTATCCCCATAATGCATGAATGCTGCACCATTTGCCTGTTTTGCTACCCTTCCGACATCCACGGTCAGTGTTCTGCCGGCAAGTTCCATACTAAAACTTTTATACATATCTTTCTCCTTCTTGCCTTCGGCAATATTTTATTTTATATGAAAGATACCGAAACTACTGAAAAAAACATATCATGCGTTATGTCCTTTTCAGTGGTCCCGCACATCCTTCATATTAATTGTCTGACAGTAAAAACGGGGCGGAAGGTCCGCCCCATCTTAAAAATTACTTTCTAATTCCTAAACGAGCAATAAGATTACGATATCCTTCAATATCATTCTTCTTCAGGTATTCAAGTAATCCTCTTCTCTGTCCTACCATCTTAAGGAGTCCTCTTCTTGAATGATGATCTTTCTGATTGGTCTTAAGATGCTCTGTGAGTTCCCTGATTCTCTCGGTAAGTAATGCTATCTGAACTTCCGGAGAACCTGTATCTCCCTGCTTTCTGCCGTATTCGGCAATAATCTGTGTCTTCTTTTCTTTAGAAATCATTATAATTTCCTCCTGATATTTTAATAATCACCTGATACTAAGGTATAGGTCGGAGTGTCCCGTACCCGGGTACCGGATTGGCTAATCAGCCTCTGATATAGTATCACATATATCCTGATAAGTCAAACTTTTTTCAATGTCATTCTGAAGCTGTTTCTTAAGTTCATCAAGCGACGAAAATTTTTGCTCCGGTCTGATATAATGCAGAAGTGACACCTGCATACTTTCATCATATACATTCCTGTCGAAATTAAGGATATGTGTTTCAACGGTTATCCCGCCTTTTCCTGCAACAGTGGGTTTTTTCCCCACATTGGTTACTCCGTAAAAAATCTCATTGCCGTATGTTATCTTTGAAGCATAAGCACCGAACGGCGGAAGTATTTTGCCCTCCTCCGGTATTATATTAACGGTCGGAAATCCCAGCTTCCTTCCGATTCTGTTACCATGTTGTATTTTCCCGTAAAACATGAAAGGGTATCCCAGAAGTTCACATACTTTTTCCATACATCCTTTTTTTATTTCGTTTCTTATCCTCGTACTGCTGATTTCATATCCGTCAAGCATACATTTTTCTTCTATCACTGCCCTGTAACCGTATTTTTCCTGTAATTCCGTAAGCAGGGTATTGCTGCCTTCCCTGTTTCTGCCGAAGTGCCAGTCATTACCTGCTATAACATATTTTGCATGAAGCTTTTCATTTATAAATTCTTTAATGAAACGGGCCGGCTCCATTGAAGCGATTTCATTATTAAAGGGATATTCTATCAGTATGTCAACACCCAGTTCCCGACATATTTTTTTTCGTTCGTCTGCCGATGAAATATACTCTCTGTTATATCCGCTCCACCCGGACATGTCAAAAGAACACATTATTACGCTGAGTTTTTCTTCTGACGCAATTCTGACAGCCTTGTCAATAAGCTTTTTATGTCCCGTATGTATTCCGTCAAATTTTCCGAAAGTCACAACCGTCGGAATGTTAATTGTAAAGTTTTCAGTTTTAAAATATTCCATTTCAATCATTTCCGCTCAAAAACATTTTTTCAGGTCTGTAAAACGGACCTTCATTTTCTCTCGTATATATCCCGGCAAAACTTCCGTTTTCAAAATAAACCCTTATTCTTTCGGACATACATTCACCGCTGCAAAAACGGTTACCGTTTTTTACCAGTTTTTCATTTTTTCCGCTGACCGTTATCTTTTCACAGTCAGCAAACATTGTATCCGTGGGAACGATTACTCTGTCAAGAGTTCCTTCCTTCTGCATATGTTCAATGTCATCAAGAGTATGTGCGGATTCAATTCCAAAAATACCCGATCTTGTTCTCACAAGAGACTTCATACATGCTCCGCAGCCTGCCTTTTCTCCCATATCCCTGCAGAGAGACCTTATATATGTTCCCTTTGAACATTCTACGATAAACTTTACCTCCGGAAGTTCAATGTGCTCCGTAACAATATTGATAATATTTACCGTTCTCGCACGCCTCTCAACGGTTTTACCCTGCCTTGCAAGATCGCACAGCTTCTTTCCGTTAACCTTCAATGCTGAATACATCGGCGGTACCTGTTCATATTCGCCCTTAAATGAATCCATGATACTGCGTATCTCTTCATCCGTAACCGTTACGTCATGAATCTCCGTTACATTTCCTGTAATATCTTCCGTATCCGTCATTGTTCCAAGAAGCATGACCGCTTCATATTCCTTGGTTTTGGATGTAAGCATGTCGCACAGTCCGGTCGCATTACCGAGACATACCGGAAGTACTCCCGTTGCATCCGGGTCAAGTGTTCCGGTATGTCCTATTTTTTTCTGTTTTAAAATCCCACGAAGTTTCGCTACAACATCGTGGGATGTAAAACCGGCATCTTTATATACATTAATTATTCCGTTATACATATATTCAATCCTGTTTTTTTATTTCTGAAATAATTTTTGAGATTATCTCTTCTTCACTGTCTGAAGCAGTAAATCCGGCCGCCCTTACATGTCCGCCGCCTCCATACACTCCTGCCACGGCATTTACGTCTATATAATTTACGGACCTTAAACTGCCCTTAATACTTTTATCAGGAAGTCCATACAGGAATAATGCCACCTCAACACCCTCCGTAAAACGGAGCTGATCTATTATTCCGCCAAGTTCCCTTCCCGGTACTCCGTATTTTTCCAGAATTTCATACGGCATGTAAGAACTTATCATCCTTCCGTCAAGATGAAGTCTGCTGTTCATAAGTGCCATGCCTAAGAGGTAGTTCTGCATGTAAGTCTTTCTAAAAAAGGTGTCATCAATTATTGATGTAAAATCAATTCCTTTGTCTATAAGCATGCCGGCAATTTCCATGGTTCTCTTTGTCGTGGAACGGTATTTAAGCACACCGGTATCATGAATTATTCCGGTATATATGGCTTCCGCCGTTCTCCTGCTGATTAGGGTTTCATCCAAAAGCTCATACAGTGCCTCACAGGCAGAGCTTATTTCGGGCAGTACATGATTAATGTCGGCAAATGCTTTATTGCTTACGTGGTGGTCTATGCATACCGTTTTGCCTGCTGCAGCTATCATTGGACGTACAAATGATGCCGTCCGTTCAATGTCACCGCAGTCAAGGATAATGAATACATCATGCTTTATGCCTTCCTCAGCCCTGCTTATAATTTTATTCCAACCGCTGATGTACGAAAAATGTTTTTCTGACGGTTCAAGATACACTGTTGCATTAATCTCCGGATAATTGTCCATCAAATAATTATACAGTCCGAGCGTTGCACCGACACAGTCACCATCGGGCCTTACATGCCCCGTAATTCCCACGCTGTACACTCCACTAAGTACATCATTAATTGATTTTATCATTACCATTAACCTCATCAATCAGTTTAGACATGTTTACTCCGTATTCTATTGACCTGTCAGATACAAATATAATCTCCGGCGTATTCCTAAGATTAAGATTTCTGGCAAGCAGCATACGGATATATCCCTCGCCGCTTCTGAGTCCTTTAATCGTATCCTGCTGCGCCTCTTCATCACCCAGTACACTTATATATGCCTTACAGGTTTTCAGATCAGGAGCAACGTCAACCGCAACAACAGAGGTCATGGGATTAATTCTCGGATCTTTGATTTCCGTGCGGATTATATTGCTGAGTTCTTTCATGACTTCGTTATTGATTCTTGTAATTTTTATACTGTTTTTTCGCAATACAATCCCTCCTATCTCGGAATTTCAACCATGATGTATGCTTCCATCATGTCGCCTTCACGCAAATCATTAAATTTATCCAGCACGATACCGCATTCATATCCTGCCTTAACTTCCTTGGCATCATCCTTAAATCTCTTAAGTGAGCCGATTGCGCCTTCATATATAAGTTCGTCATCTCTCGTCACACGGACAGACGAATTTCTTGTAACCATTCCCTCAAGCACATATGAACCTGCAATTGTTCCGATTCCTGATGCTTTATATGTCTGGCGCACCTCAATCTTACCAATGACTTTTTCTTCGTATTTAGGGTCAAGCATACCTTTCATTGCAGCCTCAACATCTTCTATTGCCTGATATATTACCCTGTAAAGTCTTAAGTCAACATTTTCTCTTTCTGCCGCATCCCTTGCCTGGTTATCCGGTCTAACGTTAAATCCGATTATAATGGCATTTGATGCAGATGCCAGAATTACATCCGACTCGTTAATTGCGCCGACACCCGAATGTATTACCTTGACTATAACTTCTTCGTTTGAAAGCTTCACAAGGCTCTGTTTTACAGCTTCAACGGAGCCCTGAACATCCGCTTTTACAATAATGTTAAGTTCTTTAAGATTACCTGCCTGTATCTGTGAGAACAAATCATCAAGAGACATTTTTGCCTTAGTTTCTTCAAGAAGTTTAACCCTTCCTTCTGAAATAAAGGTCTCTGCAAATGTTCTCGCTTCCTTATCGGTTTTAGGTGAAATAAATATGTCACCTGCGTTAGGAACGTCATTAAGTCCTATTATCTCTGCCGGAATCGACGGTCCTGCTTCAGTAATTCTTCTTCCCTTATCATCAAACATTGCCCTTATTTTACCATGACAAGGACCTACGGCAATGAAATCTCCGACATGAAGCGTACCCTTCTGTACAAGAATTGTTGCAACGGGTCCTCTTCCCTTGTCAAGCTTGGCTTCAATTACAAGACCTCTTGCCGACCTGTTCGGATTAGCCTTTAATTCACGCATTTCTGCCGTAAGCAGCAGCATTTCAAGAAGATTGTCAATTCCTTCTCCGGTATGCGCCGATACCGGACAGAATATGGTAGAACCGCCCCAGTCTTCAGCAACAAGCTCATGCTCAATAAGCTCCTGTTTAACCCTTTCCACATTTGCACTTGGTTTATCTATTTTATTAATGGCAACAACAATTTCTATTCCTGCAGCTTTTGCATGGTTAATTGCCTCTATCGTCTGCGGCATTACACCGTCATCCGCTGCAACAACCAAAATTGCTATATCCGTTGATTTTGCTCCGCGGAGTCTCATTGCCGTAAACGCTTCATGCCCCGGTGTATCCAGAAATGTAACCCTCTGTCCGTTGACATCCACGGTATATGCTCCGATATGCTGGGTAATTCCGCCTGCTTCTTTCTGTGTTACATGCGACGACCTTATTGCATCAAGCAGGGACGTCTTACCATGGTCTACATGCCCCATTACGCATACAACAGGCGGTCTCGGTATCAGTGTATCCTCCGGTTCTTCTTCTTCCCTCAGAAGCTCTTCAATAACATCAACCTTAACCTCATGCTCGCAGATGCAGTTATATTCAAGCGCTATCTCCTCTGCCATGTCAAAATCAATGTCCTGATTTATCGTAACAATCTGCCCTTTAAGAAACAGCTTCTTTACGAGTGCGGAAGGCTGAACCTTCATCTTATCGGCAAGTTCCTTGATAGTAAGGGTATCCGGAAGAATTAAGGTTCTGATTGTCTCCTCTTCCTCTTCCTTCTTTTTATTCTTCATAAGATTCTTCTCAAGAGCCTTGGTATTTTCCATCTTCTCCGTTTTATCACGGAAAGCATTATCTTTCTTACGGTTTTCGCGGTCTCTGTTTCTCTGTTCCTTTGCCTCACGGTCTTTTAATGCTTCGCCGCCGTCAAAATTACCGCTTCCGTTCTTATCATCCCTCTTAAAGTGATTTTTTTCCGGACGTCTTCCTGCGGCATCATCCTTATTAAACTCCGGTTTACCGTTTCTTCCTGCCTGGAAACGGTTGTTTCTGTCTCCCTGCGGTCTCTGCGGGCGGTCTCCGTATGAGCGTTCTCCCTGTGGCCTCTGCGGACGGTCTCCCTGCGGTCTCTGCGGGCGTTCTCCCTGTGGCCTCTGCGGACGGTCTCCGTATGGGCGGTCTCCCTGTGGTCTCTGCGGACGGTCTCCCTGCGGTCTCTGCGGACGGTCTCCGTATGGGCGGTCTCCCTGCGGTCTCTGCGGACGGTCTCCGTATGAGCGGTCTCCCTGCGGTCTCTGCGGACGGTCTCCCTGCGGTCTGTCCGGAGTATCCGTCACATGCACCCTGTCACTCGGACGAATAGCACCCTGAGGTCTCTCAAGCGGTCTGATTCCCTGAGGACGGTCTATCGGTTTGACCGGCTGACGGTTTTTATTCCTGTCATTATTTCTCTCATTATCCCTTTCATTCCTTCTGTGCTGGTCACGGATATCCTTTCTTCCGCTGTTCTGAGGATTATAAACGGCGACAATCTTCTTTTTTACCGGAGTCTCCGTTTTCTCAGGTTTTTCCTGCTTTTCCTGCTTTTCCTGCTTTTCAGCCTTAACGTCGGTCTCAGGCTCTTCTTTTTTCATAAAGTGCTTTTTTGCCATTTCTGCTTCCTCTGCAGAAACAGAATTACTTGATGTTTTAATCTTATCGTTTTTCTCCGAAAGAAATTTAAACAGTTCCTTGGTATTTACATTTAATTCTTTTGCTAATTCATGAACTCTCATTAAGCTGATCCAAACCTCCAAATTCCCATTCATTACGGGCTTTATTATCTGACTTTGTTATATTTTTCCATTATTGCCGATGCAAAATTTTCATCAGTAACTGCTGCCGATGTCCGCATCGTCTGCCCGAGTGCGTGCCCCAGGCTTTCCTTATCCGAGTAAAAAATAACCGGAACGTTATAATATGCACATTTATTGGTAAAAAGCTTTACGGTATTATGTGATGCATCTTCTGTTACAATTACCAGCATGGCTTTTTTCTCTTTTACGGCTTTTTCCGTGGAGAATTCTCCGCTGACTGCTTTTCCTGCTTTCTTCGCAAGCCCGAGCATGGACAAAATGCTATCCTGTTTCAATTTCCGTCATCTCCTTCATAAGCCTTTCATATACGGCATCGGGCACGGCACATTTAAGCGACCTTTCAAGCCCGCGCGTCTTAACCGCCCTGCTTAAGCATTCGCGGTTTCTGCATATATACGCGCCTCTGCCGTTCATCCTTCCGGTTTCATCCGCTACTATGTCACCGTCAGCGGTCTTAACGATACGAATCATATTCTTTTTATTTTTATTTTCTCCGCATCCGGTACACTGCCGTAACGGTATTTTCTTAACACCTGTCATAATTGTCTATTTTATTCCTGTTCTTCATCAGAATATTCATAATCTCCATCGGCATAAGATTCAAACTCATCAAAAAGTCCGCATTCCTTCGCCTGGGTTTCACTTTTTATGTCAATCTTATATCCTGTCAGCCTTGCCGCAAGTCTTGCATTCTGACCTTCTCTTCCTATTGCCAGTGAAAGCTGGTAATCAGGAACTATTACCTGTGCGGTATTTTCTTCTTCATCAGCTGCAACAAGCACAACCTTAGCAGGACTCAATGCATTTTCAATAAGATTTGCCGGATTCTCACTCCAGTTGATTATATCAATCTTCTCACCTCTCAGCTCGCTGACAATGGCATTGACCCTTGTTCCGTTAACTCCGACACAGGCTCCGACCGGATCAACATCCGGATTATTTGACCATACAGCTATCTTGGTTCTTGAACCTGCTTCTCTCGAAATACTCTTTATTTCAACTGTGCCGTCCCTGATTTCGGCAACCTCTGCCTCAAAAAGCCTCTTAACAAGGTCAGGATGGGTTCTTGAAACAAGGATTCTCGGTCCTTTTTTATCATCCCTGACTTCAACCACATACACCTTAATTCTGTCATTAGGCATATACTTCTCGCCCTTAACCATCTCATTCTCATTAAGTATTGCATCAGCCCTTCCGAGATTAATAATGAGATTTCTGCCGGCATAACGCTGTACGACACCCGTAACAATGTCATTTTCCTTACTGTAATAATCTTCAAAAAGAACTCTTCTCTCTTCTTCTTTGATTTTCTGGATTATTACGTTCTTGGCTGTCTGTACGGCTATTCTTCCGAACTCTGCCGTTTTGATGTCTACATTCACAATATCTCCTATATCATAGCTCGGACTTATTCTTCTTGCTGCTTCAAGGCTTATCTGCTTTATGTCATCCTCAACGGTTTCAACAACCTCCTTAGCCGCAAGCATTGTATAATCTCCGGTCTCTCTGTCAATGGTAATCGTAAAATTGTCTGACCTTCCGTAATTACTCTTGCATGCCGTAAGAAGTGAATTTTCAATCGCTTCAATCAAAACTTCCTTGCTGATTTTCTTTTCTTTCTCCAATACATTAAGTGCTTCCATTAATTCGCTGTTCATCTTTTCTTTAATTCCTCCGTTAAAAATATATTGTCTGTCTGATTAATGCAATGTTGCGTCTGTCAAACACCGTCGTTTCTCCCGTTTCAAGCTCTATCGTAACGGTATTGTCATCAAAGCCTCTCAAAAGTCCCGTATAATCCTTGAGGTGGTTAACCTGCCCGTACAGCTTCAGTTCCACTTCCTCGCCAATATTTCTCTCATAATCCTTATCCTTCTTAAATGGTCTTCCAAGTCCCGGAGAACTCACTTCAAGAATGTACGCCTCATCTATAAAATCCGCCTCGTCAAGTCTGTCGCTGAGCGGTCTGCTCACGTTGGCACAATCCTCTACGGTTACGCCTCCCGGCTTGTCAATATATGCCCTGAGATACCTGGATGAGCCTTCCTTAACATACTCAAGATCCACCAGCTCATATCCGCCGGCTTCAATTATCGGCATGATAAGCTCTGTTGCCCTGAATTCATAATCTTCTCTCTTTCCCATGTAATCATATACCTTTCATTATACTATTACCAGCAAAAAAGTGAGCTCCTGACAAGCTCACTTTATGCATACATTATTAAGTTACAGACAAAATACCATATATTCCATGAAATGTCAAGAAAATTTTTTATTTTCCTTAATTCTTCCGTTTTCCATGTAATATACTTCATCTGCAAGCTGTTCAATATCTTCCTTGTTATGACTGGCAATCATTATAAGACAGCCCCGTTCCTTTTCTTCCCTGATAATGTTCCTTATCTTCTCAACGCCATCCTCATCAAGGGCATTGGTCGGTTCATCCAGAATCAGTATTGAAGGATGCTCCATTATTGCCTGTGCAATTACAATCCTCTGTTTCATTCCCAGCGAATATTTCCTCACGGTTCTCCTGTCATCAGGATCAAGTCCCACCCGTCTTATTGCATCGTCAATATCTTCTGCCAATGCCTTCTTTCTGATTTCAGAAAGTATTTCAAGATTCTTTCTTCCCGTATATTCAGAATACAGGCCTGCGTTTTCAAGAATAATACCCATATCAGGCAGGATATTCGTGTCTTTGTGAAGCTCCATGCCGTCAAGAACGACTTTTCCTTCATCAACATTGATAAGCCCGCTTACTGCTCTGAAAAGCATTGTTTTTCCGCATCCGTTCCTTCCGACAAAGCCGTACACGTTACCGCTTTCCATACTAAGGCTGATATTTTCAAGAATTATTTTTCCTTTAATGGTTTTTGATATATTTTCTACATTCAGTTTCATACGGTCAATTTTCCTCCCGCCCTACTATTATTATTAAATCAGCCCTGTTCAGATATATTGTTGATGCGGCTGCAGCCGTCACTGACAGACCCGCCATTACAATCGTTGAGCATATAAGGCTGAAATCTATGCCAAGCAGGTCAATACGCATATTTACGGTTTCCTTTATAGAAGAATGCCACGTCATGACAAGATGCGATACAGGATTCCATTTAAGCAGAAAAGCATTTCTGTCAGCAATCTCCCTATACTCATTTTCAAGCGACAGGACATTGTCTGAATCCCATAATGCCAGTAAAGCCATAAATACGCACAAAGCTCCTATCACAATGGAAAATCCGCTCATTCCTCCAAGTTTTATTGCAAGCACATTCGCAGTAAGGGTACACATAAAAATCCACAGTGAATATATTGCAACATAATACAGATATATTTCAACATCCGCCGCTTCAATCACAGGCTTATTGGTTATGCATGCAACAGCCGTGCCCGAGAGCGGTATTACAGATATAAAAATAATACAAAAAAGAAACAGCTTCGACACCTCAGCCACAATCCATTTCAGTCTTTTTTCACATCTTGAAAATACATAGACACCTGCCACCATGAAATGTCTGTATATATACGTTCCAAACATAAATATAAAAAGAAAATACGGCAGCATTCTCGTAGTCATATATATAATGTCAGTATAAGAAAACCGGTAATATTTAAAAGAGTATTCCGTGACTATCCGTGAAAAATTAATATCACCGTGATTTCCCAGAAAATTAATCCCGAAAAACACACCGACACAGATTGCGAGAATAACAGCTTTTACAATATGTCTTTTCAATACCTGTCCCTCCGTATCTGCCTGATTATTACCATAACGGACATCACAAAAATAATCAGAACAATAAGCAGAAACCATGTCTGATTCTTGCTTGAGGAATCAAACAGGGAAAAATACTCAAAATGACTTGTGTGCACATCGGCTCCCGGAATTATGCTGTACAATGCACCTATTCCATACATAAGAATGTATGAAGGAAACAGCAGAAGCACTTTGAACCTGTTCACATACATGGATACTGCAAGCACAAATAATGCAAGTACTCCCGATACGAATGAATACAGGCATACGGAAAATATCGCATATATAACGGATGAAATCTTAAATGTTCCCAAAAACATTACATTTTCCATATTATCTATGTACTGTTGTGAATAAATTCCACCGGAATACATATGGCCTTCTGCACCTGACGGAAATGCTATTTTATACAATATTATTTCTATCAGAAACGGGATTAAAAACACAAGAAAAGTTACTAAAAACACAGCAATCATTTTACTCATGAAGTAACCGGCTTTTCCCATTCTCGTTACAAGAAATACATCTGTGCACCCGGATCTGTCATCCGCATAGGACAATGCCGCCGGTAATATGGCAATAATAGGAAAAAGCTGCATAAAGACAAACTTAATGTTCAACGTATCATTTCCCTCTGATGACAGCATCAGAATTCTCATTGGGTCAATAAGCGTATCCACCGGCAGTCCGTCATATGTTTTCAAATTACTGAAATAATTTGCAAGAACCATTCCTGTCAGTACGAATACCATTATCACGGCAATTTTCCTGTTGACAATACTCTTAACCTGCATTTTAACATTATTAAACATTACTCACCTCCGTTTTCACCTTTCAACGAATACTCGATATCCGTTTCACTGAGTATTCTGTGTTTAAAATCATAGAACATTTTTTCCAATTCTTCATTTTGGACAAGAACTTCATTATCCTTTACGAGTGAGTATTCTACCTGGGAATCCTCTTCAATGATTACATTGCCAAAATCTTCATAGCAGAATACCGGAGCAATCACAAATCCGTCAAGCACATATATCGGGAAGTCATACAATTCAGATTCAATCTTCTCCTTCAAAAAAACAAGATATTCCCTGTCCTGTTTCATAAAATTCACAAAGCCGAGATTGGCAGAGTCTCTTTCCACGCTTCCTCCTTCCGGAGTAAACAGCTGGTATGATACTCTGTTAAAAGCAATTTCATCGCCTTCTGCAATGTCTCCGTTGCTTTTAAATACCTTAAGCACTTCTCCCGACTCAAGACATGCCTGATATCTAAGCTGTGTATTTTTGTTGCATCTTATTTTCAATATATATTCAGAATTATTTCTGTACGATTTGAATAAATCAAGTTCCGTAAAAAAAACATCATCACTCAACTGGGCCACACAGGTGTCTCCAAGTAAATTATCTTCATTTCCGGAAACAATACGTCTGTGATTATTCCTGAATATTATTCCTGCAGCAACTGCAGCACAAATGGCAAGCACAGTTGGTATAACTATAATTAATCTTTTTTTCATTACAATTTTCTCCCTAAATTCTGTAATATATGGAGGCATTTACTATATTTCCGTTTTATACAAAAACATGTGCCTACATCGGGTCATAACTTACATCAGCTCTCGCACTTACTTCACTGTTTCCCGTAAAAATAAACTGAATATTCTTTTTGGTAAGATGTCCTTCATAGATGTGAATGCAATAATATCCCTTGCTTTCCTCAATTACTTTCACATCCGTCAGAGGCGTTCTGTCAACGAATCTGACCCTGACTCTTATCTTAGTATAGTTATCCGTAATGCCATCCTCATCAGGATATACCGCCGTACACTTTACCCTTACATAAGAATACTCTCCCGTGCGGGTTGCAGACCTTGCCGCCTCTCCATAATTTGCCGACAGTGAAATTGTCTGTGTAATCACTGCGGCATGCACAGCATTAACCGTAACGATAAGCACTAATATTACAGCTGCTATTGCGTTGATAATGATACCTTTTCTCCTTGTTTCTTTCATGTTATTTCTCCTTTCCAATTAATTATACAATGCTTAGAATTACTCACTAACTCCCTTGGCATTGTATGGTTACATGTGAACTGTTTCCGCATATAAATGCCTCCTTTCCGATTATCGAATTTTCTTCAAAAAATCAATTATATTTTTCCGGACATACTTCACACGCTTCATTCAAGTTCACTGTTAAGGCAAATGCCGGATGCTGTGATTCCGTTAAAACCGGCAGCACCCGGCATAAAAATAATTTCCCTTCAGCCTAATCATATCCCTGCATGTAAACTTAATGCTTTCTATATGATAAATCTCCCGTCATATTTGACAACATCTTAATGACATTATTAAATATTCTCTGACTTTTTCAGCTTCTCAGCTTCTCTTGGGAATACCGGCTGATATGATAACCATATGCATGCCGAATCAGCATTTCGTTTTACCATCTTTTTGGCAATTGAGTTTACACCTTCCGTTAATTTTTTGTTAAATTTTCCTTTCAACATCTTTGATGTCCTCCTTAAATTTTTTACACTCCTATTTTAGTAATTTTTTTCAATTTTGTGGGGCAATGGGAAAAAATAGTTGATTTATGGGAAAATTCGGTATGCGTTTGGTACTTTTGTACTATTATTTTTTCTTTTTTTAGCCGAAACGCTAAGTGTCAAAACTGATACAAATTTTTCATTTTCAATGAAATATTCCGAATACCCGTCATACTTTTCTGCCGTCCTGTTCCATATGTATGTCAGCAAAATCTTTATCTATTTTGACCACACATATCCTTTCATTACTTATTGACATATCACCTCAGATTTCATATTTTGCGGCTTTGCATTTCCGCAAGTGTAACAATGCGTTTTCTACTTTCACTGAAATTATTGTACATCTCACGCAATAAGTTATTAAAATATTTCATAAGATAAAAAAACAGGGAAAGTCCTTAATACCGGAGTGCTTTCCCTGTGTGTTCATACAATTATGTATTATTTTTCTGATGTCTCTTTAGTAGATTCTTCAGTCGATTCTTCAGTCTGTTCATCAGTCGTCTCCTTAGAATCATCGCCCTTGGCTTCCGTGGTTTCATCAGATGTATCTTTCTCGGCTGTCGTAGTCTCCATTCCTGCCTGATATCCGGCTACGAATCCCTGTGCATATCCGGATTTTTCGCCATTCTCATATCCGTCATCATATCCCAATTTGTTAAATACAATGCTTAGAACTGCTGCAGCGACAAATAAAACCACAACCGCAAGCGTAAGTATTCCATTCTTTTTTTTCGCAATATGCAATGCCTCTGCATTGCTCTTTTTTCTCTTGTCTATTTTTTCCTGACTCATAGTTACCTCCATATATTTTATTAATATAATATATATAAATTATTTTAATCGGTCAAGTTTTTCACCTTTTTATCATACTTTTTCCCGTTAATCAGCCACAAAATCAATCCTACAAATACCATACCTCCCACAATATTGCCCAATGTTACAGGAATTGAGCTGTTAATAAGAAAAGATTTAACATTAAGGCGTTCAAGCTGTTCTTCCGTATAGCCGTAAAGCTCAATCGCTTTATTATAATATGTTTCATTCTTAGCAGCAAGTATTCCTGCCGGAATATAGTACATATTGGCAACGCAATGTTCAAATCCGCTCACGACAAATGCCATAATCGGAAAAAAACACGCCCATATTTTTCCTGATGCGCTCTTTGCCGCCGTTGCCATAAGCACCGCTCCGCACACAAATATATTACACATAATTCCGGATGCAAAAGCAGACATAAAGCTCATATCCGTCTTTCCCACGGCTACTTTAATCGTAAATGCGCCAAGCATATCCGCACTGTATCCAAGCTGTCCGCTCAGACATACAAGCAGTGCAATTATAAGTGCACCAATAAGATTACTGAGAAAAACCGTTATAAGTATCCTTACGGCAGTAAGAATCTTAACCTTCCCATCAAGTACTCCCAATATTATAAGACAGTCTCCGGTAAATAGCTCTCCTCCAAGAAATACAATAAGCATAAGTCCTATCGGAAATACACATCCGGCTGCAAGCCTTGCCACGCCCACATTGGATATTGCATGCATTGCCACGCTGCTCGCCTGAGCCCCGCACGCAATAAACATTCCTGCAAAAATTCCAAGAAATACCATTTTCCAAAACGGCATCCTGCTTCTTGCTTCTTCCATCCTTATATTAGCCTGCATTATTTCTGACGGCGTCAGCATATTAGAATTTCCATCCATTATTTTTCCTTCCATCCCTGTTGTATGAATACAAGCAAAGCAAAACCCTTAAACAGATATTCAATATATGTTTAAGGGTACTTGCAGCTTTATTATAGTTTATTTCGCATAATCTGTTACTCTCGATTCACGTATGACATTTACTTTAATCTGTCCGGGATATTCCAAATCGCTTTCTATCTTTTTAGAAATATCCCTTGCAAGCAATACCATATCAGAATCACTGATAACTTCAGGAACTACCATAATACGAATCTCACGTCCTGCCTGAATTGCAAATGACTTGTCAACGCCATCGAACTCATTGGTTATATCTTCTAACTGTTTTAAACGGTTGGTATACGTCTCGAGTGTCTCTCTTCTCGCACCCGGTCTTGCTGCAGAAATCGCATCAGCTGCCTGAACCACACATGCAATCAATGTCTGAGCTTCCACATCTCCATGATGAGCTTCCACAGCATTGATGATTACTTCAGATTCCTTGTACTTTCTGCACAAATCTGCACCAATCTGTATATGAGAACCCTCTGTCTCATGGTCAATTGCTTTTCCAATATCATGTAAAAGTCCTGCTCTCTTGGCAACTCTCACATCAAGACCGATTTCTGATGCAAGAAGTCCGCAAAGCAGAGATACTTCAATGGAATGTCTTAAAACATTCTGTCCATAACTTGTCCTAAACTTCATTCTGCCCAAAAGTTTAATAAGTTCAGGATGAATACCGTGCACTCCCGTTTCAAGTGCTGCAGCTTCACCTTCTTCGCGAATCATCACTTCGACTTCTTTCTGGGCTTTCTCAACCATTTCTTCAATCCTTGCCGGATGTATACGTCCGTCAATAATTAATTTTTCAAGAGCAATTCTTGCAACTTCTCTCCTTACCGGATCAAAGCCTGATAAAATGACAGCTTCAGGAGTATCATCAATGATCAGATCAACACCAGTCATCGTCTCAAGAGTTCTGATATTTCTTCCTTCCCTTCCGATTATCCTGCCTTTCATTTCATCATTAGGAAGCTGAACTACGGATATCGTTGCTTCAGCCACATGGTCAGCAGCACATCTCTGAATGGCATTAATAATATATTCCTTAGCCTTCTTGTCTGCTTCTTCCTTGGCTTTTGCTTCCATCTCCTTAACCATGATTGCAGTTTCATGTTTAACTTCTTCTTCGACAGTTTTTAAAAGATATTCTTTTGCCTGAATGGAGGTAAGTCCTGAGATTCTTTCAAGTTCCTGTACACGTTTCGCACTGAGTGCTTCCACTTCCTGTTTTCTGCGGTTAAGTTCCTCTTCCTTACGGTTAAGGCCACTGTCACGCTTCTCGACAGCTTCCAGCTTCTTATCCAGAGCTTCTTCCTTGGCAAGAACACGGCGTTCATATTTCTGAACCTCCGCACGGCGTTCTCTTGTCTCCTTTTCAAGATCATTCTTAGCCTTAATGGACTCTTCCTTGGCTTCAAGAAGAACTTCCTTCTTGCGTGTCTCCGCTGTCTTAAGTGCATCATCTATTATGTCTCTGGCCTTTTCTTCTGCACTGCCGATTTTCTTCTCAGCTATCTTCTTGCGATAAAAAGTACATAAAAGCCATGTAATAGGAGCAGTAACCAAAAGTGTAACACAAACTGGGATTACATACTGCACAGGGCACCTCCTTATTTAATTTTAATTGTACAAATACAACAGATTAATTTTATACGTTTTTAACAAATCTGTCAAGTAAAAACATCCATTTTACGTCTGAAATCATACAGAATTATGAACAGATTCTCATAACAGTCTCTATTGAAAATCCTCTTCCAAGAAGACTGCGTATGAGCCTGTTCCTGACGTCATGGTCAAGTTCCTTCACTTCCTCAGGTACATATCCCTTCCTGACAATATATGCGCATATCGCATCGCTTTCATCAAAATCATATTCCTTCAAAATGTCTTCTGCAATACCTATATCTGCATGATACCGGTACAGATGATTAAATATGTCCTGCCGGCTGTGCTTCCGGTTCCTGATTGATGATTCTATATAATTGCGGATAAATCTCTCATCGTCAATGTATCCCTGCCGTACAAAATATTCAACGGCTTCTTCGGCATCCTTTTCATAATAACCTGATTTCACAAGTCTCAGGCGTATATCACCGGAGGTTCTGTCACGTTCTCCCAGAAGATATAATATTCTGTTATACATACGCTTTCTGACAATTTCCTTCAGCTCTGCAAAAGCATATTCATCAACAACCCCATCTGATGCAATGCGGTATTCCCTTAATTCACCGGCATACAGAGGCATGGTATATCCGTTATCAAAACGAATTACCGAACGTCCGGAACCGGACGGTATAATTCCGACAACGGTCATCACTCTTCCCCTTGTGCCGTATTCAGCTTAACAGCCGGTATACCATAATATTCCCTTACTCTTAAATCTATTGTATCAAGTATGTCCGGATGCTCCTGCAGGTATATCTTGGCATTCTCTCTTCCCTGACCTATCTTATCGCCTTCATAGGCAAACCATGCCCCGCTTTTCTGGACAATATTGCATGTTACGGCAAGATCAAGAATATCTCCTGCCTTGGATATTCCCTGTCCAAACATAATGTCAAACTCTGCTTCCCTGAAAGGTGGTGCTATCTTATTCTTGACAACCTTAACCCTTGTCCTGTTGCCTATTACTTCTCCGTTGGACTTCATGGATTCTATTCTTCTTACATCCATTCTTATGGATGAATAAAATTTAAGTGCCCTGCCTCCGGTGGTTGTCTCCGGATTACCGAACATGACACCCACTTTTTCACGAAGCTGATTAATAAATATTACAATGCAGTTGGTCTTGCTGATAACCGCCGTAAGCTTTCTCAATGCCTGTGACATGAGCCGTGCCTGAAGTCCGACGTGTGAATCTCCCATGTCTCCGTCAATTTCTGCCTTAGGTACAAGTGCTGCAACCGAATCCACGATAATAATGTCAACCGCTCCGGACCTGACAAGGGTCTCAGTTATCTCCAGTGCCTGTTCTCCGTTATCAGGCTGGGATATATATAATTCATCAATATTAACACCTATATTGCGTGCATATACAGGGTCAAGGGCATGCTCAGCATCTATAAAGCCTGCTATTCCGCCCCGCTTCTGCACTTCAGCAACCATATGAAGTGCCACCGTGGTCTTACCGCTTGATTCCGGTCCGTAAATCTCTACAATTCTTCCTTTAGGAACTCCTCCCATTCCCAATGCTATGTCAAGGCTGAGAGAACCGGTAGGTACCGTCTCAACCTGCATTGCGGCAGCCGGGTCTCCGAGCTTCATGACCGCTCCCTTTCCAAAATTCCTCTCAATGCTTGAAAGTGCTGCATCCAACGCTTTCAGTTTATCTTCCTTAGCCATAATAATTCTCCTTCTGTCTGCGAACATCTGTTCGTTATTAAGTAATAATAAATCATTTATTCCTCCATGTCAATATTATTTGAGTAAGATTTTCATAATTTTCTCCTTCCTGCACGCAAAAGTATACATCGGACGCTGTCCGATATTATGTACATGCAAATTACTATCAAAATGTTTTTGAAATATTCCCGCACGGGATGAATTCAGAAAAATCATGTGCCTGAAGGCACATAAGAAATACCGGTAAATACAGTATATAATATTACGCAAAAAAATCAAGGGCTGAATACGGATTGTATGTTCATCCGTATCCGGCCCGTACCATCTTAATGTCAGAGCGAATTATACAGCTCCTGATATTTAAGTGCAGAAGCTTTCCATGAGAAATCGGTAAGCATTGCACGATCAACCATCTTGTTCCATTCTCTTTTTCTGTCATAATAAATATGCTTGGCATACCTGACGGTATTAAGCATCTCATGGGCATTATAATTTGAAAATGAAAATCCCGTCCCCGCGGATTCAAATTCATTATACGGTTCCACCGTATCCCTGAGACCGCCTGTTTCCCTCACTATAGGCAGTGTACCATACCGCAGTGCCATAAGCTGGCTCAGCCCGCACGGTTCAAATAAGGACGGCATAAGAAAAGCGTCACATGATGCATATACCTTGTGTGACATATTTTCTGAATAATATATATTGGCTGAAACACGGTTATTATATTTCCAGTCAAAATGTCTGAACATATTCTCGTATCGTTCTTCACCCGTTCCTACCACAACAAGCTGCATATCTTCAGAGCAGAGCTCGTCCATGACATATGCAATAAGATCAAAGCCCTTCTGATCCGTAAGCCTTGATACGATTCCAATCATAAACCTGTGAGGATCAACTTCAAGACCAAGTTCCTTCTGGAGGGCAGTCTTATTCTTAACCTTCTCCTTACGGAATGTAATCTGATTGTAATTATATGCAATTCTCTCATCCGTTTCAGGATTAAATTCATTATAGTCAATACCGTTGACAATTCCCCAGAGGTCATGTGATCTTGCCCTCATAAGTCCGTCAAGCTTCTCTCCGTAAAAAGGCGTCTTGATCTCCTCGGCATAGCTCCGGCTTACCGTAGTAATCTTATCCGCATACACAAGACCTCCTTTAAGGAAATTGGCATCTTCATACGCTTCAAGCTTATCCGGCGTAAAATACGAATCAGGAAGACCCGTGACATCCTTAATGGTCTTCATGTCATATATTCCTTGAAATTTAAGGTTATGTATGGTCATGACCGATTTCATGTCACGGAAAAACTCTCCTTCATGAAACCGTTCTTTAAGATATACAGGTATAATCCCCGTCTGCCAGTCGTGGCAGTGTATAATATCCGGTTTAAATCCCGTTAACGGAATTGCGGACAGCGAGGCTTTGCAGAAGAAACCGAATTTTTCAATATCCTGATGAATATATCCGTATGGCTTAAATCCGTCAAAATAAAATTCATTGTCAATAAAATAGAATATAACACCCTCATATTCCATCTCAAAGATTCCCACGTACTGGCTTCTCCATGCAAGATCAACATAGAAATTGGTGATATACTTCATTCTGTCCTTATACTGCTGTGGAATGCACCGGTATTTCGGTATCATTACCCTTACGTCATATTCCGATTTATCAAAATATCTCGGCAGACTTCCGACAACATCCGCAAGTCCTCCCGTCTTAATAAAAGGTGCAGCTTCTGATGCGATAAATAATACGTTTTTCATCGGTTTCCCTCCGTAACACTTTATATACACTCATTATATCATAAGCCTGTAATAAATTAAACTTATATTTTATCTTAATTTGTACTCAAGACGTATTTTATCGGCAATCAGTGCAATAAACTCCGAATTGGTCGGTTTGCCTTTTCCGTTATTGACCGTATACCCGAACAGTTCATCTATTACCTCAACATTGCCTCTGCTCCACGCAACCTCAATGGCATGTCTTATTGCTCTTTCAACCCTGCTTGCGGTTGTCAGGAATGTTTTTGCAATCTCAGGATACAGCACCTTGGTAATGCAGTTAAGCATATCCATGTCATTGACCGACATTTTAATGGCTTCCCTCAGATACTGATACCCTTTGATATGTGCAGGTATACCGATTTCATGAATTATGCAGGTTATGTCATTTTCAAGATTATTTTCCCTGTCCGTACTCTGTTCCACGGCAGCCTGCCTTACCGTTTTCATAACAGAGCTGTTCTTTCCGATACCGTTCTTAATACTCCTTATTCTGTTTAAAAGCGTGTTATTGTCAAACGGTTTCATGATATAATAATTGGCACCAAGATTAAAAGCATCCTCAGTAATGCCTTCATTCCCCACAGCCGATACGATTATGAATACAGGCTTTTTCTGAATGTTTTTGTTCTGATTTACCTTTTCCATCACCGTAAGTCCGTCCATTTTAGGCATTATGATGTCCAGCAGTACTATATCCGGCATTTTACTTTTTATTATTGAAAAAAGCTCTTCTCCATCCTTTGCCGTTCCGACATTTTCAATTGTAGGGTCAGTTGAAACCACATCATTGATAAGCTGTAACATCCTTACGTTATCGTCTGCAATCGCGCATGTTATTTTCCCCATTTACTCGTCCTCCGATTTATTTCTTATTTTTACGACAAAATGATTATATACTACTGAAATTTTATATTCAATAACAAAAAACAGTTATAGTAAAAATTGTTTTGACACATTTCGACAGCACATTCCAGAACTGCACTGTCAGTATTTGCATCATTGCAATCCGTCAAACAGCTGTTTTACAGTTTTTCCCAGCTCAGGATGGTATGCATAAGGTGCAATCTCATTTAAAGGTCCAAGAACAAACTCTCTGTTATGCATATCCGTATGCGGAACATTCAGCCTTTCAGTATGAATAATTTCATTTCCATAAAAAATTATATCAAGGTCAAGAGTTCTCGGTCCCCAGTGTTCAAGTCTTACACGTCCCTCTTCATATTCAAGTACGTTAAGATAGTCAAGAAGCTCTTCCGGTTCCATATATGTCTCAATCTCAAGGCAGCCGTTAAGAAAGTCGTTCTGTCCGGTAACGCCGTACGGCTTTGTATTGATTATGTCAGAGGTTTTAAGAATCCTTATGTTGTCACACCTGTTCATCTTTTTGATAAAATTATTTATGTGTTCCATCCTGTCACCCATATTGGAACCAAAAGATATATAAGCCTTTTTCCACTGCCTTTTAATGCTGATTCTTATGTCCTCAAAAGGAAGTCCGACAGGTGCTTCCGGTTTGCTTATGGTAAGATTTACGCCGTTTATGAACGAACTGTACCTGAGAATAAGTCCTGCAAGATTTTCCGCTGCAGCTTCTATAAGGTTGTAACATCCGTTTTCCATAAAATCCGTTATTGCTTCGCATAATCCCGCATAATTGACCGTATCCTCCAAATTGTCACTTTTTCCGGCACGACGCGTGTTCATATATATTTCTGCAGACACGTAAAAGTTCTGCCCTTTTTCCTTTTCTTCACTGTATACACCATGTCTTCCGTATACCTTTAATTTTTCAATTACTATTTTATCCATAAACAGCCTCCGTCATTTTAACCGCGCGATAATTTTCCTTTACGTCGTGTACTCTTACAAACATACATTTGTTCATTGCCGCAATCACCGATGTTGCCAGTGTTCCCTCCAGTCTGCTGTCCGCAGGCAGTCCGAGTGCCGTACCTATCACGGATTTTCTTGATGTACCAAGCAGTATGGGATAATTAAGCATGGCAAGTCTGTCAAGATGTCTGATTACTTCAAGATTCTGACGGTAATTTTTTGCAAATCCCACTCCGGGGTCAATCACTATTTTATCATCTGAAATTCCGTAATTTCCGGCTGCAGCTATTATTTCTTTCATATCATTCAGATAATCTTCAATGAAATTATCATATACCGCTTCCCTCCTGTTATGCATGAGACAGCATGCCGTTTTTTCCTCTGCGATAATTTTTCCCATTTTGTCGTCATGCTTCAGCCCCCATATATCATTTATCATATCAGCACCGGCCCTGATTCCTGCCGCCGCAACAGCTGATTTACAGGTATCAAGTGACACGGGTATGCCGGTTTCTTTCTTGATTCTTTCTATTACGGGACATACACGTTCTATTTCTTCTTCAACGGATATTTCCGTATATCCGGGACGAGTCGATTCACCACCCACATCAATAATGTCCGCACCCTCATTAATCATATCCAGCACGTGCATCAGTGCTTTGTCTGATTCCGTGTATTTTCCTCCATCCGAAAATGAATCCGGTGTCACATTAAGTATACCCATTATATGGGTATGTCCGTCATTAAATTCCTTCCCTCCTGCAATCATATTCTTCAACCTCTTTCCTGATTTCTTTGATATTTGATAATGAACCGAATGACACAATTCCGTTTCTGCCTGCCGCAGCCGCTTTAAAGCAGTATGCAACAGCTTCCGGTATTGCATCAAATGATCTTACCGGAATGTCATAATATTGTTTTATTATGGATAAAAACTCTCTCCCGGCAAGTGCCCTGGCATTATCCGGAGTTTCTATTATTACAGCTTCTCCCGCATACTTTATGGTATTGTCAAGTATCCCCCTGACATCCTTGTCTTTAAAAATTCCCATGAGAAATAT
Organism: uncultured Butyrivibrio sp.; assembly: GCA_964405265.1. GTDB lineage: Bacteria > Bacillota > Clostridia > Lachnospirales > Lachnospiraceae > Eshraghiella. The sequence continues at coordinate 67,281 of CAYONC010000005.1, read as the reverse complement.
CATATTACCCTCAGGATAGTACACCGAAAGGCTGTCCGCAAGAGCTGCTGCTCCCGCAGGATTATGTGCTCCGTCCAATATAAAATCAGGAAACGAATGTATCTTTTCAAACCTTCCGTGCCATACCGTATTCAGAACACCTTCTTTTACCGCATCTTCCGTTATTTTAATTTCTTTTTTTCTCAGGGCACGGACAGTCTCAAGTGCGGTTATACAGTTGCTTATCTGGTAAGTTCCGATGAGTCCTGTTTCCACATTTTCAAATTCCTTGTATGAAAATCTGATTTTCCCTTCCTCTTTCATGTATTTTACACCCGTTACATCCGTCATGTATGCAACGCTGAGCTCCGAACCGTTCCGTAGTGACGTTCCCCGTATCACATCCATGACTCCTTCATTCTGTTCCGCCGTTACGGTTATGCAGTTTTTCTTAATTATGCCGGCTTTATGCATGGCAATTTCTTCAACCGTATTTCCGAGAAAAGCCGTGTGGTCACATGAAACAGGCGTAATAACCGAACAGACGGCAGTATCCGAGACATTTGTCGCATCATACATTCCGCCCATTCCGCATTCAATTACGGCATAATCGACTCTTTTTTCTCTAAAAATAAGATATGCACAGGCAGTTTCCGCTTCAAACCTTGTCGGATGCCTCCAGCCGTCATTTACCATTTCAGCACATACTGCTTTTATTCTGAAAACTGCTTCGGCATATTCTTTTTCTTCTATATTCTTCCCTGAAATTCTTATTATTTCCAGAGGGTCCATGACGGGCGGAGACGAATACCGTCCCGTTTTATATCCGGCTGCAACAAGTATTCCGTCAATAAAGGCTCCCGTGGAGCCTTTTCCGTTAGTCCCGGATATATGAATGATATTAAGCTGTTTCTGTGGATTGCCGAGTCTTTCAAGAAGTTCCTTAACGGAGTCAAGACCCGGTATGCTTCCTAATGAATTAAGTGAATTAAGATAATCAAAAATTTCAGACATTAATTATATTTCAACTTCCTTGCCATCGTTCCATATTCTTTCGATATTATAAAACATCCTCTGTTCTTTGTCAAAAATATGAATCACATATGAGGAACAGTCTATAAGAATCCATTCTCCGTTACGATATCCCTCGGTATGTCCCGGCACTATTCCCGCCTTGTGAAGATTTTCCGTAACATTGTCTGCTATTGCCTGAACCTGGTTATGGCTGCTGCCGGATGCAATAATCATGTAATCCGTAACGGAAGTTATCTCCGATACATCTAATATGCGTATATTTTCACCTTTTTTATCTTCTACGGAATCAACTATATTCTTCAGTACATTATTCATTATATTTATCCGCCGCCTTCCTGTAATAATCCCTTACTTTTATTGTCGTCACATCCGTCTCCGTGCCGTTTTTTTCAAGATATTCCAGTGTATCCTCAAGTATTCTGTATACACAGGCATCAAGAGCCGTAAATGCAAGACATCTTACTTCATCAAGCCGCGGCTGCCTGCTCCTCAACGGTTCAATATAGTCCGCAACAAAAAGTATTTTTTCAAGCAGTGACATATTTTCTTTCCCGGTCGTATGACATTCTATGGCAGAAATTACTTCTTTATCTCCTATTCCATATATTTCGGATGCATAAAATGCTCCAAGCTTTGCATGCAGAAGTGAAGGATTATTTTTTTCGCACGCGCTAACATATATGTGTGCTTCTTCACAGGCTTTCAGCATTTCGTTGTCCTTCATGCATTTGGCATTATCATGGAGTATACCGGCAAGCATCGCCCTTTTTATAAAATCACCGTGTTCGCTCCCTCGCAGCCCCGCCTCATATCCGTATTTCATTGCAAGGCATGCTGCCGTATCCTTTACGGACAGGGAATGTGCCATTCTTTTTTCATCAATATGTCTGCTTACTTTTTTTTCAAGCCGTTCTAAATCATAAAAATCCATATAACCCGTTTTCCTTAATATAATCAGCTGTCTTTTTCGGTACAAGTCCCGAAAAGTCTTTATGCGATTTTATTATTTCCCGTATTGACGATGAACTGATATCCGTATCAGGCATATGCAGCACATAGCATTCCGCATCATATTTTTTTTCATAATATGAAGCTTTTTCGAGGAGTAATTTCCTTCCGGTACCATCTCTGTATGCACAGGCAATTTTTGCAAGCCGAAATATCTGCTCAGGCCGGTACCATTCTTCAAGTGCCATAAACGAATCCGCTCCCATTATGAATATTATGTTTTCATATGTTTTTTTCAGTATGGCAAGCGTATCTGCCGTATACGATCTGCCTTTCCTGCATATTTCAATATCTGACACATCCATATACGGAATATCTTCAAGTGCAGTCTTCAGCATACCGAGTCTGTGTACCTCTGACGTTATACTCCTGTCGCTCTTATGCGGCGGAATATATGCAGGTATAAATATTACCCTGTCAAGTCCCAGTTCCCCATATGCCGTTTCTGCAAGTCTTATGTGCCCGTTATGCACCGGATCAAAGGTTCCTCCGAATATACCAGTTATCATATCTTATTCTGCTTCTTTGCAGACTTTGGAAGAACGATTTTTCTGTTCTTTTCATTTTTGGCTTCTTTGTATATGACAATTTTTTTGCCGATAACCTGTACAAGCTGTGAACGTGTTCTTTCCGATATAATTATTCCCAGTTCCTTCGGATCGTCACTGCAGTTCTGAAGCACGCTTATCTTTACAAGCTCTCTTTTTTCAAGAGCCTCTGACACAGCCTGAATAAAATCAGGCGTAACCGACGATTTTCCGCACTGAAAAACAGGTTCCATCGTCATGGCAAGGCTTTTAAGATATGCTCTCTGTTTTGTCGTCATGGTATTACTCTCCTATCTGTAATAATCAAATTCAAGTTCTCCGAGATATACGGTATCTCCTTCTTCAATTCCAAGCTCTTCCAGTCTGTCAATTATTCCCTGTTCCTTCATAAATTTCTGGAAGAACGCAAATCCCTTTTCGTCATCAAGGTTGGTATATCCAAGCATTCTGTCCACTTTAGGTCCTTCAATTACAAATGCGTGTTCATCTGCTTTATATACCTCAACAGGCTCAGTCCGGTCATACATTTCCTCTGTAAAAAATTCCTTTTCATATACAACCGGTTCCGGATCAAGAGTGTCAAGTATGTTTCTTACGGCATACAGCAGTTCACGTATCCCCTTTCCGGTAGCGGCAGAAATCGGAAATACCTTCACCCCTCCGTTTTCAAACTCATCCCTTATTCTCTGAACGGGATCTTCATCCTCAGAGAAAACGAGATCTGTTTTATTGGCAGCTATTACCTGCGGCTTTTTCAGCAGTTCAGGGTTATATGCCATAAGCTCGGAATTTATGGTTTTTATGTCTTCAACAGGGTCTCTTCCTTCTGATGAAGCTGCGTCAACCATATGAATTATTACTTTACATCTCTCTATATGTCTTAAAAATCTGTGTCCTAATCCGACACCGTCCGATGCTCCTTCTATAAGTCCGGGGATATCGGCTATAACATATCCGTCCGCTCCCGGAAGGTCGACAACGCCAAGATTGGGATTGAGCGTGGTAAAATGGTAATTTGCAATTTTAGGTCTTGCATTGCTGACCTTTGAAAGCAGTGTGGATTTTCCTACGTTAGGGTATCCCACAAGTCCCACGTCCGCAATAACCTTAAGCTCAAGCCTTACCCATAATTCTCTTGGCTCTCCTCCGGGCTGGGCATACTTTGGCACCTGCATGGTTGCAGTAGCATAATTTTTATTGCCTTTACCGCCTCTGCCGCCTTTCAATATTACTTCCCGTATGTTACCGCCGGACATATCGGCAATTACCCTGCCTGTTTCATCATCTTTAATTACCGTTCCTTCCGGCACTTTAAGGACAAGATCTTCTCCGTCCCTTCCGTGGCAGAGTCTTTTTCCCCCTTCTTCGCCGTTTTCGGCGGCATATTTACGGACATGCCGATATTCATTCAGGGTATTCAGTCCTTTATCAACTTCAAATACAATATCACCGCCCCTGCCGCCGTCTCCGCCGTCAGGACCTCCTGCTGCAACAAAAAGTTCTCTTCTGAAGCTTACGTGTCCGTCTCCGCCCCTGCCTGATTTTATAAAAATTTTCGCATAATCCGCAAACATTGCCGTTCTCCTCCTGCATATTTAAGAAAAGCTCCAAATCATCATGACTTGGAGCTTAGTTCCTATTACTGTTCTGATGCTACCGGGTATACAGAAACCTGTTTCTTGTCTCTGCCCTTTCTCTCAAATCTTACAACGCCGTCAACGGTTGCGAATAAAGTATCATCACCGCCGCGTCCGACATTAACGCCCGGAAGTATCTTAGTTCCGCGCTGTCTGTAAAGAATATTGCCGGCTAATACGAACTGTCCGTCAGCTCTCTTTGCACCTAATCTCTTAGATTCTGAATCCCTGCCGTTCTTGGTAGAACCAACGCCCTTTTTATGAGCGAAAAACTGAAGGTTAAGTTTTAACATGAGTGTTACACCTCCTCAATCTTTATTGTAACATTCCCGGGATATTCGCCTGCGATACCTTCAATACCAAGGCGCAGTGCCTTAAGCAGTATCTGTGACTGCTCTCCGCAGCTGTCCATCCCGAAATCAATAGTTGCTCTTCTGTCATTAATCTTATAACTGCATCTGTCCGCCGTAAGCTTCTCAATGGCATTAATCGTATTAATAAGAAGTATTGAAACCGATGCACATACCACATCCGTTCCTCTTATGCCGTATCCGGCATGACCTTTTGACTTAAATCCGCATATTGCATCATCGGATTTAACATAAAAAGTTATATTCGTCATATAACAGTCTCCGGATTAAGCATTAATCTTCTCAATCTTAACCTTGGTGAATAACTGTCTGTGACCGTTTTTCTTGTGGTATCCTGTCTTTCTCTTGTATTTGTAGACAATGACCTTCTTATCCTTGCCTTCACATACAACAGACGCTGTAACTGTTGCACCGGCTACAGTTGGATTACCGACAACTGTCTCCTTATCACTTACGAGAAGAACCTTGTCGAAAGTAACGGCTTCGCCTTCTGCCTTTCCAAGCTTCTCAATCTTGATAATGTCGCCTTCAGATACTTTGTACTGCTTACCACCTGTTGCAATAATTGCGTACATATTGGCTTCCTCCTATTATCAATACTCGCCAACTGTGGTGACCGTATATACGGTACTTATAACCTCGTTGTGCGGCATACTCTATTAATATAAATGCATAATTCTGTTTTGTCAACCAAAAATTTCATACAGCGGACGCTTTTTTTTCTGTCTTGTAATTTCTGCAAGTCCAAGTGCGGTAAAATCCACGAACACGGTATGGACTCCGTCTTTTTTTATCTGCTGCTTTAATTCTGCGGCAAGAACAGCCATATCCGATTTATCTTTCATATTAATAAAATCAACTATTACCATCCCTGATATGTTTCTCAGTCTCAGCTGTCTTGCAATTTCATCCGCAGCTTCCATGTTGATTTTTAAATAAACTTCTTCACTGTCCTTATGCCTGCCGTCATATTTACCCGTATTGACATCAATGACGGTAAGTGCCTCCGTCGGTTCTATAACGAGATATCCTCCGCTTTTCAGCCACACCTGCGGAGAAAGTGCTTTTTTAATCCGTTCTTCAACGGAATACAGTCTTGCAAGACTTATTTCCGCATCATCATAAAATTTTATACCGGCACGGATTTTTGCATTGTTCAGCTCATCATATAGTCCGGCATCATCCGTTATTATTTCGTCTCCGTCAGACATATGTGCATTATGAATACAGGTTATTACCGGATGCTCAGACTTTCTTATAAGCGTAAAAGCATTTCTTGTCATCGCTTTTTTCATCAATTCCCTGTATTCTCCGGCAAGCTTTTCCATTTCGGACAAAACCTCATCATCCGCTGCCGTTTCGGCATCCGTTCTGATTATAAAGCCGTATTCTTCAGTTGCATGGGAAAATGCAAGATTTTTCAGTTCCCCGGCACGCTTCCTGTTTTTTATTTTTTTTGAAACACCCGCAAATCTGCCCGTTTTTGTGTCAAGCACAACATATCTTCCGTGAAGGTTCAATTCACACGTAACGGAAGGTGCCTTGGTTTTTACAGCCTCACCTGATACCTGTACAAGAAGAAGATCGCCCTGACATACTTTATCGTTATTTTTCTTATTTAAAAAAATAACGTTTTTTTCGTCTGTATTTAAATAGCATATCCTTCCGGGTGCAGTTTCAACAAATGCACTGTTTATTGACGGTACCGTATCCCTTACCCTCGCAACATATATATTGCCAAGCTCCGGAATTTTATCCTCATCAAAGGCATCTATTTCAACTTCCCGTTTATTCTCAAAAAGCATATAAAGTATTTTGTTATCATATTTCGTTACCAGCGCCGTCTTCATTAATTACCTACCTTATACGCCTGTAAAAGCAGGAATATTCTCCCGTATGGCACGCATTTCCAACCTGCTCCACCCTTGCAAGCAGTGTATCACTGTCACAGTCTGCATAAAGACTTTTTACATACTGAAAATGTCCTGATGTAAGACCTTTAACCCACAATTCGTTTCTGCTTCTGCTGAAATATGTCATTCTGCCCGTTTCGACGGTAAGATTGTACGCCTCTTCATTCATATATGCAAGCATAAGCACTTCACCGGTTCTGTAATCCTGAACCACTGCCGGTATTAGCCCGTCACCGTTAAACTTTAATTCTGAAAAAGGAATATACACTGTTTCTGTCTTTTCTACTGCTTCCTTAATGCTGATTTTTTTCTCATAAATCGCTTTTCCGATTATTGCGCCCTTTATTCCGGCATTTTTCAGATTTTCCAAATCCTGCATTCCTGACACTCCGCCTGACGCAATTATGTCAAGTCCGGTTTTTTCCATGAGTTCCTTAGTCATTTCAACATTCGGTCCCATGAGCATTCCGTCTTTTGATATATCCGTATAAATTATATGCCTTACTCCGGCTTCCTTCATTTTAAGACAGAGTGACACGGCCGTTTTATCCGACAACCGTCCCCATCCCTCTGTTGCAACCATACCGTCTTTTGCATCAACTCCTGCCACAATACGCTCTGCACCAAAACGTTCAACCGCTTCCCTGACAAATTCCGGATTCTGTGCAGCCTTCGTTCCGATTATAACCCTGTAAATTCCATATGAAAGTACTCTTTCGATGTCCTCCATGCTTCTTATCCCACCGCCAAGCTCACATGGTATATTTACGGATGAAACAATTTTTTTAACTGCTTCACTGTTTACGGAATGTCCTTTCAATGCTCCGTCAAGGTCTACAAGATGAATGAAAGATGCTCCGTTCCTTTCAAAATATTCGGCAACCTTATAAGGTTCATCGGAATATACCGTAACATCATCAAAACCGCCCTGTTTTAAACGTACGCATTTTCCGCCCTTTAAATCTATTGCAGGATATAATTTCATTATAAAGCTCCTTTCGTTGAAGGTATCCCCTTCACTCTTTCATCCGTCCCGGACGCTTCATCGAGTGCTCTTGCAAAGCCTTTAAACATGGCTTCAATAATATGATGACTGTTGCTTCCGTACATTTTTTTAATATGCAGGTTCATGCCTGAGGAATATGCCACGGCATGAAAAAACTCCCTGACCATCTCCGTATCAAAATATCCTACGCGTTCCGTTGCAAATTCACCGTCAAACACCAGATACGGTCTTCCGGATAAATCAATTACACACATTACAAGGCTTTCATCCATCGGAAGCATGGATGAGCCATACCTTTTTATTGATTTTTTTTCACCAAGTGCTTTTTTTATTGCCTCTCCGAGTACGATTCCGGTATCCTCTATTGTATGATGACAGTCCACCTCAAGGTCACCGCGAACCCTGAGACGAATGTCAAAAAGTCCGTGTTTGGCAAAGCTTTTAAGCATATGATCAAAAAAACCTATTCCGGTATCCACATCGGCTTTTCCGCTTCCGTCCAGATTAATTGACATATCTATATCCGTTTCGGATGTTTTTCTTGTTATTGAGGCACATCTTTCCATTTTGTCATCTCCCTATTCAAATCTTACTTTTATTGAATTGGCATGAGCCGTAAGGCCTTCCGCCTCCGCAAAAGCTTCCACGTCCTTATGTATTTCCATTAATGCTTCCCTTGAATATGAAATGATGCTTGATTTTTTAATAAAATCATCCACCTCAAGAGGTGAAAAGAATCTTGCGGTTCCGTTCGTAGGAAGTACGTGATTCGGCCCTGCAAAATAATCTCCAAGCGGCTCTGATGAATATTCTCCAAGGAAAATCGCTCCTGCATTTCTTATCCTTGTCATTGTTGAAAAAGGTTCCTTTGTCACAATTTCAAGGTGCTCCGATGCGATGTCATTTACTGTTTTTATTGCATCTTCCATATTGTCTGCTACAAGAATATAGCCGTAATTTTCCAATGATTTTTCAATTATGCTTTTTCGTGACAGCATTACCCTGTATTCATCAATTTTATCAGATACTTCATGTGCAAGCTTCTCTGAGGTTGTCACAAGAATTGCAGATGCCATTTCGTCATGCTCAGCCTGTGACAGCATATCAGCCGCAACATATGCCGGATTTGCGGTTTCATCAGCCAGTACCATTATTTCACTCGGTCCTGCTATTGAATCAATTCCCGTCATACCATAAACGGCTTTTTTTGCAAGGGCAACATATATATTTCCCGGTCCTACAATTTTATCCACCTTAGGAACGCTTTCAGTTCCGTATGCCATTGCCGCTATTGCCTGTGCTCCTCCTGCCTTATATATCTTATCAACTCCGGCCTCCTTTGCCGCAACAAGTGTTCCGCAGTATATCTTTCCGTCTTTTCCCGGAGGAGTAAGCATTATTACTTCATCAACTCCGGCTACCCTCGCCGGAACAACATTCATAAGAACAGAAGACGGATATGCTGCCTTTCCGCCCGGAACATACACTCCAACCCTTTCAAGCGGTGTTATCTTCTGTCCTAAAATAATTCCTTTTTCCGATGAATCAAACCAGCTGTTTCTCTTCTGCTTTTCATGATAGTTTCTGATGTTGACCAGTGCCCTGCGTATAATTTCCACGATGCGGCCGTCAATTTCCTCATACGCTTTTTTTATTTCTTCTTCCGTTACAAGGATATTATCTGCATTAAGTGCATATCCGTCAAATTTCTCCGTATAACTAAACAGTGCCCTGTCGCCTTCTGTTTTTACGCTGCTGACTATTTCTGCAACCCTTCCCTCATATTCGCCATAACTGTTGGGACTTCTTTTTAAAAGACTGTTCAGAATGTCTTTTCTGGTATCCTCATTTAATTTTAAAATTCTCATTCTTTATCACCTTTAACCTTCAAGTTTTCTGAGTTTATCTATGATTTCGGAAATTCTTCTGTTTTCCATTTTCATGCTGACCTGGTTTACCACCATTCTTGCCGATAAATCACATATTTCTTCAAGCACCTCAAGCCCGTTTTCCCTGAGTGTTGCACCGGTCTCCACTATGTCCACTATAACCTCGGAAAGTCCTACTATCGGTGCCAACTCGACAGAGCCGTTTAGCTTGATAATTTCAACCGTCTGATGCTTTACGTTATAAAAATAATCCTTGGCAATATGCGGATACTTTGATGCCACACGGATAAGCTCATGGTTTTTTAAAAGCTTTCCGGCACTTTCCGGTCCGCACACACACATTTTGCACTTTCCTATTCCGAGGTCATATACCTCGTACAGCTTCCTGCCTTCCTCTAACAGTGTGTCTCTTCCCACAATTCCTATATCGGCAGCACCGTATTCAACATATGTAGGCACATCTGATGCCTTGGCAAGGAAAAATTTTAATCTAAGCTCCTCATTGACAAAAATAAGCTTTCTTGTCTTATCATCTTTCATTTCCTCGCAGGTGATACCTGTCTTTTCCATTATTTCCATGGCTTTTTTTGCAAGCCTTCCCTTGGCAAGTGCAAATGTAATATATCTCATTAACTTATACCGTACCTTTCAAAAACTTCTTCTCCGGCCTGTATGATTTCTTCAAAATTCTCCGGCAGATAAATTCTGTCTGACAATGTGATTTTCATTCCGAGACTTCTGAGATGTGAGGCAAGCTTTACTGCCCCGGTCATCGTCTCATCATTGTATACAATAAGCTTTCCACCATTTCTGCCGACGGGCTCGATTCCCTGCCTCATTATGGCAAGATGAAGTAAATCAATGGTAACCGCAAAACCTATTGATGCTTTTTCCGAACCAAACTGACCTATAAGTCCGTCATACCTTCCTCCGTTGGCAACAGGCTCACCGACTTCATATGTATAAGCCTTAAATATCACACCGGTATAATAATCAAGCTCACTTAAAACTCCCAAATCAAATGTGACATATTTTTCAAAACCGTAAACGGTAAGAAGCTCATATATTTTTCTGAGATGGCCTATGGCTGAAAGAGCCTGTCCGTTTTCTGTCATTTCCGACGCCTCTTCAAGTATTCCGGCATCACCGAACATCTGCGGCAGCCGGTGAAAAATTTCTATATATCTTTCATCAATACATTCTTCGTCAAGCAGCATATCAATGGAAAACAGATTCTTGTTCCTTATGATTTCCTTCATCCTGACAGCGGCTTCATTCGTAAGTCCTGCTTCAGAGGCAATTCCGTCAAAAAATCCGACATGGCCTACTTCCACCTGAAAATCCTTAAGCCCGGTACTTAACAGTGAGTCAATAAGCAGGGCTATCATTTCTGCATCGGCAAACGGAGTGGAATCTCCGATTAATTCACAGCCTGCCTGAGTGCTTTCCCGTAATCTTCCCTGATACTTTGAACTGTTAATAAATGTATTCCCTGTATAGCACAATCTTAACGGATTATCTTCGTTTTCAAAATATTTAGCGGCACATCTTGCTATTCCGGGCGTTATGTCCGGACGCATAACCATGGTATTGTTATCCCTGTCAAAAAACTTGTACATATTATTGGCAGAAACTGTTCCGCGATCTCTGCTGAACACGTCAAAAAATTCAAAAGACGGTGTAATAATGTCACTGTATCCGTAATTTTTAAAAACCTCATGTATGCATTTCTGAATGTAAAGTCTTTCTTCACACTCTCCGTTATATATGTCGCGTACGCCTTCCGGTGTATGTAATAGCTGCATGTCATCATTCCTTTCTTGCTTTATCATAGTAGTGCGTTACTCTGATAACTTATGAAAATATAACATATTTATTTATACCTGTCAACATCTCGAATCCAAATCCATCTGAAGCTGTTCCAGATAATGTACAAGAACTCCTCCCTGTCTTCCGATTATGTATTCTTTATCGATTTCTTCGTATTTGAAATGTTTTTTCCCTCCGGAATTTTTTCTTTCAACAAATTTTTGTACAAGTCTGAACGGAATGTAGTATTTTTCATCCCTGCCGGTAAAATATACAAGAAGGAAGGATATTCCGCCCTGATGTTCGAAATCCTTCATGAATTCATACTGATGGTCGTGCAGGTTCTGAAGCGAAAAAGTGTCCGTTTTGCACTCCTTGGCATCAAAACAGACAGGTATTCCCTGGACTGCCCCTATATAATCAACCGTACTTTTCTGTTCAAAATATGCAAGTGTTATATGTCTTGTTTCCTTATCAATGTTAATCGGCGTTATTGGTGTCGGAACCTTCTGAATGAGTGCAAGTCCGTTTTTTCTGTATATTTCGTTGCTCATGTTAATCATCTCTTCAAGAAGTGAGCCCCTAAGGCCCCTTGACTGTGCCATATATCTGTCTCCTTAAAAAATCTTTTGAATTTCTCAGGATATTCCGTCTTTACGGTTTTTCCCGACAGTCCCGAAAATTCACCGTCCATATCAGGAAATACCAGCTCATATGCATGGAGGAACTGCATCCCTGCATTATGATTGCGGTTAAAAGTTCTATCCCCGTATTTTGAATCTCCAAGAACAGGATGTCCCTCCGAAGCAAGCTGCGCCCTTATCTGATGTGTTTTACCGGTAAAAAGCTCAACCTTCAACAATGTCATGCCTTCCTTATATGACACCGGCTCATATTCCGTTATTATAAGCTGTGAATCCGGCATTTCAGCTGTGGAAACGGTTACCCTGTTATGTATTTCATCCTTATACAGATATCCTTCCGTATGTCTTTTTTCACTGATTCTCCCCTTTACTATGGCAAGATAAAATTTCCTTACCGTTCTGTTCTTAATTATTTCAGACATCTTACGGAGTCCTGCAAGGGTTTTGCCTCCAATCAGCAGTCCGCCCGTATTTCTGTCAAGCCGGTTGCAGAAAGCAGGTCTGAATACGGAAAGCGTATGCTTATCCATGCCGTTTCTTAACATGTAATCAACAAGATATTCATTCATGGAGATATCATTTTCTGCTGCCTTCTGTGACAATATTCCCTGAGGTTTGTCGGCAATAATTACATTATCATCTTCATATACCACTTTGAATTTTTCATTATCCGTAACAGCTTCGTTTTTAATGCTTCCCATGAATGTATCAATGGTATCATCTGACATGAATACCCTTAATTCATCATTCTCACGGAGTATTTCAGTCTCCTTAGCTTTTCTGCCGTTAAGCGTGATATTCCTGTTTCTGATTTGCTTGTATATAATTCCTCCCGGTGCATTTTTAAACAGTTTCAGAAGATATCTGTCAAGTCTCTGACCGTCGTTAATTTTTCCAATAATAAATTTTCTCATGTTATATGCTCATAATGGATATTTTTTCAAATATGGTTTCAATTTCCCGTCTCTGTTCCTCTGTTATTCCGTTTTCCTTTTCAGACAGGCTTTTTACATGGCGTTCAAATTCCTGAAGGTCAAGATACATTTTTGCCTTGGTATCCCAGTTATAATAATTCAGGAAATTAACCACCGACTTTTCAAATTTTGCACAATCCGTGGCAGGATTGTGTGAATATGCGGCTACATCCTTATCTTTACTTACGGCAAGATACATAACCTCATAATTTTTTTCCGCCCCCGTCATCTGAAGCTCACAATATATTCCGAGACTCGGATTTTCCTTCTTAAGTCTCTCAAAATATTCCGTATCAGCATTATTTTTCCATGAGAGCATATGATACTGCACATAAATCTTAACCGTCGGAAGTACTACTATTACGGCTGCTATGGTAACAAGATTTTTTGGTGTACCATATATCACATATCCTGTTACAAAAAAAAGCAGCATCAGCATAAATCCTGAAACAGAACCTGCAAGCAGTCTTTTTTTTCTGTATTTTGTGTATCCGGGTTCTCCTTTTTTTATAACCTTTTTCATTGGAATACTCCTTTTATTTGAATAATTTCATCAGAATGTTATGCGGCACGATTTTGCTTCCGAGTTCAGCTGTTTTCATTACCGAACCGTATACGCTCATTTCGTTGCCGAGTGCAGCATCCTTTATTGCCTTTTCCACAACCTTTTCTGCCGGCACCCTCATTTTTTTCTTAAATTCACTGCCGTTGTCTCCTGCAGTATCAAAAAATTCCGTATCAACCGGTCCCGGACATACAGCCGTAACCGTTATTTTCCGTTCTTTTAATTCACAGTTCAGTGCCCTTGAGAAGCTTAACACATAAGCCTTACTTGCCGCATATACATTAAATCTCGGCTGCGGACAGAATGCGGCAGCACTTGCCACATTAATGATTCTGCTGTGTGATGATATATAAGGAATACACATTCCGGTAAACATTGTCAGTGCCCTGCAGTTGATATCTATTATGCCGCACTGTTCTTCAAGGTCAAGCTCTTCAAATTTTCCTACTTTTCCATAACCCGCACAATTCACAAGAAGTTTTATGTCCGGTACGGATTTTTTAAGATATTCCTCAAACTGATGCATATCTGCGGAGTCCGTCAAATCCATCGCAAAAATTCTTGTATTAAGTCTCAGCTCTTTTTCAAGCTCTTCAAGTCTCTCCTTACGTCTTGCAATAATCCATATTTCGTCCATTTTGCCGTATCTCTGGGATATCTGCCTTGCAAATTCCCTTCCTATTCCGGATGATGCTCCCGTAACAACTGCTATTTTCATTTTATGTCAGTCACCTTTCCTGCAATTTCTTTATAGTCTTTTATGTAATAGTCTGCCTTTTCACGCTTCTCATCATCCGCATGCTCGGAATATCTGTCATAAACGGCACATACCTTCATTCCTGCATTATGCCCTGCTTCAATCCCCTGCACAATATCTTCAAAAACGATACATTCTTCAGGTCTGACACTGCAGCTGTCTGCACTTTTAAGATAAATATCCGGTGCAGGCTTCCCCGCTCCCACATCACACGCCGTAACCACGGAATCAAAATAATCCGTTATTCCGAGTGAATCAAGACAGCACATTGCAAGCTCCCTCGAATTACTTGTCGCTATACCCATTTTATACCCTTTACGCTTCAGTATTTCAAGGAATTCCATGACACCATCCTTTAAGCTGACCTCATATCTGTACTTATCCATTGCCATTTCATTCCATATGGTTTTAATTTCTTCCTCCGACTCCTTTAAGCAGAACTGCTTTTTAAAATAATGGGCCGTTTCCGAAAAACTCATCCCGTCTATATTCTGCTGAAGCTTCTCCGGAAGTTCAATATTCCTTATTCCCAGAAATTCCCTGTCTATCTGTTTCCACATCCATAGCGAGTCAACTATTGTTCCATCCATGTCAAACATTACTGCTTTTATATTTTCAAACATTATTTAATTCCCTTCAACATATTGATTTCTTCTTCCGTCATATGTCTGTATTCTCCGGTTTTCAAATTATTTGGAAGGTCAAGGCCTCCCATACTTATGCGTTTCAGATATACAACCCTGTTGCCTGCCGCTTCCATCATTCTTTTTATCTGATGATATTTGCCCTCCTTAATTGTTACCAGTGCTTCCGAACCGCCGGAGGATGCCGCTTTTATTATAAGCTCAGCAGGCATTGCCGTAAAATTTTCATCTATTACGACACCTTTTTTGAACATATCCGTATGTTCTGATGTAAGCATTCCGTCAGTACGGACATAATACGTTTTATCAACATGCTTCGACGGCGATAAAAGTTCATGTGCCATCGCTCCGTCATTGGTTATGATTAACAGCCCTTCCGTATCCTTGTCAAGCCTTCCTACGGGAAACAGGTCTTTTCTTCTGCCTTCCTTTATCAGGTCAAGCACTGTTTTCTGTTTTCCGTCCCTTGTGGCTGACAATACTCCTGCCGGTTTGTTGAGTATAAAATATTCATATTCACAATACTTGATTTTACTGCCCTTAAATGTTACCGTATCCTTTTCCGTGTCAACCCTCATATCCGGCGTCCTTACTACTTCACCGTTTACGCATATCTGCTTTTTACGTACCGCATTCTTTATTTCCGAACGTGTCCCTAATCCCATGTCTGCAAGGTATTTGTCAATCCGTAAATTCATCACATCCATCTCCAGCCCGGAAGGTATTTATTCTTTACCGTCGTACCGTTCAGTTTACCCCAGCCAAGCGGAAAACCGTCAACACACACCAGCACGTTTTTTGCACTTCCTTTTAGTTCACTCTCTCTGACTTCTATGGTCTCACCTTTAAGGTATTTGATTACATTTATATCATCACTTTTCAGGTATGCAACCGTTGAATATTTATCAGGTTCAACCGTCATTGCAAATGCCTGACTCGGTTCAAATCTGTTTTTTTTCAATTCTCCTAAAAGAAGTCCCGATCTCAGAATCCTCAGTCCCCGCAGCCGTTCTGTTCCTTCCGGCATGATATACACCTTATCCCCTGATATTTCCAGTCTGCCGGTATCGGTCTTTTTATCATATTCTCCAAGAAATTCCGTAATTTCATCAGGAAGCTTCTTGCATCCCGTTACCGCTTCCGGAATATTCTTTTCAAGATTCCCTTTTTTATGAAGAAGTGCCACAAAATGTCCTTCACCTTTAAGTCTGTGGGGAAACAGTCTCACAGCCTCCTCCATTCCGTATGCCCTTACAAATCCTTCATAATCATATATATATTCCGGCTCAAAATCTTTATGCTCACGCAGGAACCATTCCATATTATCCTCATCCTCGGATTTTGAAAATGTACATGTTGAATATAAAATACTTCCGCCCGGTTTAAGCATATCTGCTGCTTCGCGAAGTATTCCTCTCTGCACGGGTGCAAAAAATTCCGGTCCCTGGGTTTCCCAGCTTTTTATCAGCTTACCGTCTTTTCTGAACATTCCTTCTCCCGAGCATGGGGCATCTACAAGTATTTTGTCAAAAAAGCCGTAAAACTTTTCCTTTAATTTTTCCGGATATTCGCATGTCACAATAACATTGCCTATACCGAATACTTCAATATTTTTTAATAATGCTTTGGCTCTTGAGGCACTAATGTCATTGGATACAAGCAGACCTGTTCCGTTAAGTCTGGCACCAAGCTCCGTACTCTTTCCTCCCGGTGCGGCACACAAATCAAGTATTCTGTCTCCCGGCTCAACAGGCAGTACATGAGCCGGTGTCATGGCACTCGGTTCCTGAAGATAATACAGCCCGGCAAAGTAATACGGATGCTTTGCCGGTTTATCATCTTCCGAATAATAAAAGCCGTTCGGAATCCATGGTACCGGCGTAAGTCTGAATGGTGATATTTTTAAAAATTCTTCTGTTGAAATCTTTGAAGTATTAACTCTCAATCCGTAGAGTCTCGGTTCCTTAAAGCTTGAAACATAATCATCAAATTCATTTCCAAGCAGTGTTTTCATGTTATCAACGTATTTTTCAGGTAATTGCATCGTAAGTCTCCGTAGTTATAAATTCTGTGCCCTGTATCCCTCTGCCATGATGTCAAGCTGTCTTGCAAAGCTCCTCAGCTCAACAAGATTATTTTTTTTGTATATTTCAAAAAATTCATCCTGTATCTTAATAACCTCTTTTTTGTTGGCAACCTTATACAGGTTCTGTATGTTATTAAGTATTCCCGATACAATATTTGCGTGCATTACAAACGAACTTTGTGCATCCATTATCTCATCATGTATTGATGACATTTCACGGTCTAATTTAAGAATTGCTTCAGCAGAAGCATTAAGTCTTTCTCTTATTCTGTCCGGTATGTTTCTCCGGTACTTGTATTGAAGGGAATGTTCTATCGTTGCCCAGAAATTCATGGCAAGGGTTCTTATCTGTATTTCCACAAATATGGTTTTCGTTCCTTCCATGGTCTCAACATCATATTTTACAATAAGATGATAGCTTCTGTACCCGCTCGGTTTAACATTCTTGATATAGTCCTTTTCCTGAACCACCGTCATGTCTTTTCTCTGCTTAATTATTTCGACAACCTTATATATATCTTCAACAAACTGACATATAATTCTTATTCCCGCAATATCTTCAACCTTTTCGGTAACATTTTCAAGTGCAATGTTTTTCTTGCGGCATTTTTCAAGTATGCTCGATATACTCTTAACCCTGCCGTTTACTGCCTCAATCGGCGAATACATATCCCTTGACTTGTATTCCATTATTATGTGGTTTAGTTTTACCAGAAGTTCCTTCACTGCCAGGTCATACGGCGTCAAAATTTCTTTCCATAACTGAATTTCCATACCTTCGTAATCCTCACTTATAATTTTTCCAATAATCTTACCGTCAGCACATACACCCTCCGTGCCGACTCTATACTCAGTCTTTCATTATATGTGTGTATATCATAAATATCCGGTCCGTAAGAAATAATATCCGCTCCCGGAATTTTTTTATAAAACAATCCGCACTCAAGACCTGCGTGAATAACCCTGTATTCCGGCTTTTTCCCCGTCAGTCCGGTATACTGACTTCCGGCCAGCTTTCCAAGATATGATTCCGGATTAGGAGTCCATGCCGGATATTTTCCGTATGTCTCCACACTGCCGCCGTAATACTCCGCTATCGTACGCAGTCTGTTTTTCAGGTCCTCGATTGCACTTTCATGGGAGCTTCTCAGCGAATACCCCATATATGCGGATTCTTCATTCACTTTAAGTATGCCGAGATTAAGCGAGGTTTCAATCATTTCGGGATTATCCGGATTCCTCATGATTACCCCCTGCGGCACAGACCTTAATAAGCTTATTAATTTACGGGTTTCACTTTCGTCTGCGGCATCATAATCCGCTTCCGCCCTGAATTCCACAAAGACAGTTATATTATCGTCAATGCCTGAATATTCCTGTTTCAGTTCTTTTTCGGCCTTTTTTACATATTCCGTTACAGCATCCGGTTCGCACGTGCATACCACCCCTGATATACATTTTGTGCATATGGCATTGTCAACAACACCGCCTGAAATGTCCTTAATGGAAAATATGCTTTTCCGGTACATTCCTTCAAGTATTCTTCCCATCAGTATATTGGCGGAAGGTCTTCCCGTGCCTATCCTGTCTCCTGAATGTCCTCCGGTTAATCCTTCAACCGTTATTACAACTTCCGTACCGTGTACCACGCTTTTTTTCAAAGGAACAGTAATGTCGCATCTCATCCCTCCGGCACATCCCATAAGGAATATTCCTTCCTCTTCCGAATCAAGATTAATAATCCTTTTACCTTTTAAAATCGTGCAGTCAAATGCCGCCGCACCCGTCATCCCCGTCTCTTCGTCCGTCGTAAAAACTGCTTCAATCGGAGGATGCCGCAACGTTGTATCACCTAATATTGCAAGCATATATGCTGCCGCTATTCCGTCATCTGCCCCAAGCGTCGTTCCGTACGCCCTGACATATCCTCCATCCTCATCAACATACAGTTTAAGCGGCGTCTTCAAAAAATCATGCTCAACGCCTTCGCGCACCGCTCCCACCATATCAATATGTCCCTGCAGAATAACCGGTTCATGCCCTTCATATCCTGCGGAAGCATTCTTATATACTACAATATTTCCGTTATCATCCTTAACATATTTAAGTCTGTTACGTATTGCAAAATTTTCAATGTAATCCCTTAGTTCACCGGTATGGTGCGACACATGAGGTATGCCGCATATATCCTCAAAGTATCCGAACACCTCTTCCGGCATGATATTTTCAAGTATTCTTTTCATAAAAAAAATCCCTTCTCTCCCCATAATATATAATGACATATTTGTGCCTAAAAATCAATCCATACACATAGATTATATATATGAAAAAAAAATATCTAAAAGTATCCGTATTTATAATTTTGGGCTTCCTGATGTGTAACACGCCGATAACGGTTAAGGGTACTGCAGCCGGATTAGCTCTGTGGTATCAGGCACTTATCCCTGCACTTCTTCCATACATGATTATAAGCAATGTCATAATACAATATGGTATGACAGAAACCGCAGCCATACTTTTCAAACCGCTTACCCGTATTCTGAAGCTTGAACAGGCTTCTGGATACTGTATTCTCTCAGGATTATTTTTCGGTTGCCCTTCATGTGCGTCAACGGCATCCTCCATGCATAAGAGCGGTCTTATAAATTCCCGTACGGCTGATATATGTATCTGTTCATTTAACAGTGTCAGTCCTGCATACCTTACCGGATATGTATGTATATCCATATTAAAAAACAACGAATTTATGTATATTGTACCCTCAATTCATTTTCTTACGGTTATTATTAACAGTTTTTTTGTCCGTTATATACTTTTCAGAAAAAGCAGTTCTGTTTCAGAAGCGGAAGTTACTTACATTGCTGAAAATAAAGCTGCAGGATACGGTAATCCGGTAAGTCAGGCAATGACTGCCATAATAAAATTAGGCGGTTACATAGTTATATTCTCCGTAATATCTGCATATGCTGCCGCTTATACAGGGAAAGCCGCACCATGGCTGTGCAGCATTATCGAAGTTACCACCGGTTCTGCCTCTGTAAGAACAGTATTGGCAGAATCTGCTTTTTTACTGCCTGTCATTATGTCACTCCAGTCCTTTGGAGGTATCTGCGGTATGTGTCAGACAATGGGTACTGCAGACCCTGATGTATTAAGCAGAAAAAAGTACATTGCCGGCAGACTGTCAGCTTCCGCTATTTCATTTCTGTTATCCTTCTTATATATAACATTAAAATAACAGGGAATCCCGCAAAGAGAGAATCACCGTGTCCGAGCGTAATCGCTCGCGATTAATTTTTTTCGCGAAGTACGCATACTGCACCGAACGCTTTTATATAATAAGACTCCGAATTCCCATTGTATAAAAGAACTGCCGTCTGACAGACATAGCATCTGTTAAACAGCAGTTCTTTCGCTAATTATATTCAAATACGATATTTCTTAATTGCAGTATCAACTGCCTTGAGAATATTATCCAGGAATGACTTATCAACCGAAAGCTTAACCTTACTTCTTGGAATTTCGATGATAATCATTGCTCCTATAAGACTCTTGGTGCTTGTGACACTCTTAGTCTTGTCATATGTATATGATACGGTACCCTGTGTTGTTGTCACAATTATTCTATCCTTGGTAATTCCGCATCCTGCAATTCTGTCATCATCTCCGTCAAGATTGGCTACCGCTCCGAATACAAATTCATATGATTCACCGTCATTAAGCTTACTTGCCAATGCTCCCCAGTAAGCATTGTATTTCTTGATGAATTTATCCGGATATCCGGTCTTAATTCTTGCAAGTTCCTCAATTTCCTCCTTAGTCCTTGCATTCTTGACCATTGAATCGACCGCTGACTGAACCGGTGTCTCCGGTGCCGCTGCCGGTACGGGAGCAGGTGCAGGCGTCGGTGTCGGTGACGGTGCTGCCGGTCTTACCGGTGCCTGATTATTGTATGACGGCTGTACCGGTGTCGCTGCTGCCGGTCTTACCGGTGCCTGATTATTGTACGATGGCTGTACCGGTGTCGCTGCTGCCGGTCTTACCGGTGCCGTATTATTATAAGCCGGCTGTGCCGGAGTTGGTGTCGCTGCTGCCGGTCTTACCGGTGTCGTATTATTATAAGCCGGCTGTGCCGGAGTTGGTGTCGCTGCTGCCGGTCTTACCGGTGTCGGTGTCGGTGCTGCCGGTCTTACCGGTGTTGGCGTCGGTGCTGCCGGTCTTACCGGTGTTGGCGTAGGACTTGCCGGTTTTGTAGAAGCCGGATTTGAATTTGTTAAAAATGCGACATTCTGACCGCAGGCCATACAGATACGGGAGCCATTTATAAGCTGTGTTCCACATCTTGGACAAACCATATGGTATACCTCCATTTATATATCCTATGTATTAATAAATATTACCACAAAAATACAATCTCTGCAATAGGCTAAAACCGACAATGAAGTACTATTTCTCATTGCCAAAAGTACTATTTCATAGAAGAAAAAGCTTTTTTATAACTGATTTTATGATTGTATAAAGTAATTAATTATATTTTTTCAAAAAAATTACTTGCTTTTTTTTTCATCTTGTAATAGAATAAGCAGGTACGACAGTTATGGCTCGTTGGTCAAGCGGTTAAGACGCCGCCCTCTCACGGCGGAAACAGGGGTTCGATTCCCCTACGAGCTATTGTTATTATAATATAACAGCCCAACCCTGAATGATGCTGAGAATCTTAATATAAGATTTTGAGCATTTTTTTATTTGACAGGATAACCTGTCAAATAAAAAAGCCCTGTAAGTTTAAATGCCGATTTATCCGAATATATCAAACAGCGACAGCTGGTTCCTTTCAGACAGTCCCGTCAGTATTCCCAAATCAGACATAAGTGCCGCACTCGTTCTGGGTACTTTTGATTTATTAATAAAATCTTCTATTGACAAAAATTTTCCCTTTTGTGCCGCTTCATATATTCCGTCAGCCGCCGTTTCGCCCAGCCCGTCAATGGATTTAAAAGGCGGAAGCAATTTTCCGTCAACAATCATAAAATTTCTTGAATGTGAACGGTACAGGTCAATGGGAAGAAATTCAAAACCTCTTGCATACATTTCCTGGACTATTCTCATGTCTTTAAGCTGCCCCTGCTGTTTATTACTGAGTTTTTCGTTATTTTTGTATTCCTCAATGTACTTATCAAGTACAGTCTTTCCAAAACACATAAGCTCATACGAAAAATCATCCGCCCTTATGCTGAAATAAGACGCATAATATTCAAGAGGAAAAAACACTTTGCAGTATGCGATTCTCCATGCCATCATTACATAGGCAGCCGCATGTGCCTTAGGAAACATGTATTTAATTTTTTTACATGACCAGATATACCATTCAGGAACACCTGCATCCGTCATGATTTTTTCCCACTCGGCAGAAAGCCCTTTTCCTTTACGGACCGATTCCATTATCTTAAATGAAACACCGGCTTCTATACCCATGCCGATAAGGTATGTCATTATGTCATCACGGGTACATATCGCTGTTGAAATCGTTGCAATACCTTTTTCTATGAGCGTCTGCGCATTTCCGAGCCATACATCCGTTCCGTGCGAAAGTCCTGCAATACGGACAAGATCCGAAAAGTGTTCCGGTTTGGTATCAATAAGCATCTGCATGGCAAAATCAGTGCCGAACTCCGGTATTCCAAGACATCCGAGTGCAGTTCCGCCTATATCCTCCGGCTTAATATTCAACGCCTCAGTACTTTTGAACAGGCTCATAACCTCCGGACTGTCAAGCGGAATATCCGTAGGATTCATATGTGTAAGATCCTGGAGCATCCTTATCATTGTGGGATCATCATGTCCCAGTATATCCAGCTTTAAGAGATTGTGGTCAATACTGTGGTAATCGAAGTGGGTCGTTATGATATTTGTACCCATATCATTTGCAGGATGCTGTATCGGCGTAAATGAATGGATTTCCTCTCCGTAAGGAAGAACTATAATTCCTCCGGGATGCTGTCCTGTTGAGCGCTTTACCCCAATACCGCCGGCTACGATTCTGTTAATTTCGCAGTCTCTTTTGCGTTCTTTTTTTTCTTCATAATATTTTTTTACATAACCATATACCGTTTTGTCTGCAAGGGTTCCTACCGTGCCTGCCTTAAATGTCTGTCCTTCTCCGAATATAACTTCCGTATAGGCATGAGCCTTTGCCTGATACTCTCCGGAAAAATTAAGGTCTATATCCGGTTCCTTATCCCCGTTAAATCCCAAAAAAGTTTCAAATGGTATGTCAAATCCCAGCTTGTTAAGCTTATGACCGCATTTAGGGCAGTTTTTGTCCGGCATATCACATCCTGCACCTCCGGCATATGCCTTTACCTCATCTGAGTCAAAATCCGAATAATAGCATTCCGGACACAGATAATGCGGGCTGAGAGGATTAACTTCAGTAATTCCTGACATCGTGGCGACAAACGATGAACCGACGGAGCCTCTTGAACCTACAAGATATCCGTCTTCATTGGATTTCCATACCAGCTTCTGTGCAATTATGTACATAACGGAATAACCGTTGGAGATAATGGAGTTAAGTTCTTTTTCCAATCTTGTGCTTACAATCTCAGGAAGGTTTGGTCCATAGATTTCATGTGCCTTGTCATGGCAGATTTTTCTGAGGGTCTCATCACTGTTCTCAATTACAGGAGGACACTTATCCGGTCTTACTGGTTCAATGTATTCACACATATCTGCTATAAGCCTCGTGTTGCTTACAACAATTTCATATGCTTTTTCCTCAGGCAGATATGAAAATTCATCAAGCATCTCCTGCGTGGTTCTCAGGTAAAGCGGTGCCTGGTTGTCTGCATCATCAAAACCCTGACCCTTCATTATTATACGTCTGTATATCTCATCCTCGGGATCAAGAAAATGAACATCACAGGTGGCAACAACCGGCTTGTTGAATTTTTCTCCAAGATTAATTATTTTCTTATTAATCTCAATAAGGTCATCATCTGATTTAATATCCGGATATCTGTCCGAATCAATCATAAACCTGTTATTTCCAAGAGGCTGTATTTCAAGGTAATCATAGTATCCTGCAAGCCTTGAAATTTCTTCATGGGTTGCCCCGCCTAAAATCGCCTGATACAGTTCTCCGGCTTCACAGGCGGAGCCTACAATCAGACCGTCCCTGTGTTTTTCAAGCTCGCTCTTAGGTATTCGCGGACGCCTGTTAAAATATGTAAGATGTGACATGGAAATAAGTCTGTATAAATTAACCCTTCCCTGCTCGGAATTGGCAAGTATTATCGCATGGTATGTCTTTGCCTTTCTGACCGAATTAATATTAAATTCTTCTATTTCATTAATTTCATCAAGACTGTATATTCCCCTTGCTTCAATTTTTTCGGTTAATGCCATAAAAATCTCTGCACAGCATTCGGCATCATCAACTGCCCTGTGATGATTATTAAGGGTAACGGAAAGTGTTTTTGCAATGTGGTCAAGCGTATACTTACCAAGAGACGGAAGCAGTGCCCTCGAAAGTGCAACAGTATCCGCCACGGTAAATTCAGGGCTTTTTCCAAGTATTTTTTCTGCTTTTTCCCTGATAAAACTTACATCAAATGAAGCATTGTGTGCTACCATTACCGCATCTTTGCAAAACTCAAGAAATTCCGGAAGAACCTTCTCTATGGTATCCGCATTTTCCACCATGGAATCATTGATACCCGTAAGTTTTTCAATGTTAAAAGGTATCGGTACAAGCGGATTAACAAAGCATGAGAATCTGTCCGTTATTTTCCTGCCCGATATTTTAACAGCTCCTATTTCAATTATGGAATCATTAACCGGCGACAGTCCCGTTGTCTCAAGGTCAAATACCACATAGGTGTCTTCAAAGTTCTGTCCTTTAGGATTAAAAATGATTTTATTCAAATCATCCACCAGATATGCTTCAACACCATATATCACCTTAAAATCTTTATTTTTAAGATCCCGCAGCTTATGATATGCATCAGTAAACGCCTGTACGTCACCGTGATCCGTAATGGCAAGTGCCGGATGTCCCCATTCTATGGCACGGCTTATTATGTCACCCGGCTCAGACACACCGTCAAGATCGCTCATTTTGGTATGACAGTGAAGTTCAACCCTCTTTTCAAGTGACATGTCCATCCTTTTGGTTCTGAAATCAGACGTTTTCATTATTCCCGACACTGAACCTATTGTAAGTTCTCCTGAGAATCTGTCTATCGTCGTAACACCCTTAACCATGACAAATGCATTTTTTCTGATGTCCCCCGACAATTCCTCATACTGGTGCTTCCTAAGAAAAAGTTTAACCGTAATGCTGTCTGTAAAATCCGTAACAACAAATATCAGTATAATCTTTTCATTTTTTATATTTTTTTCATCTACGGAAATTATCTGCCCCCGGATTGTTATTTCACCCATTTCATCCACAACATTTTCCAAAGCAACCGGGCTGTCGGTAAAATCCCGTCCGTAGATTACATCCGGATTATCGGAATGCTTTACAGGACGTTTGAAATCCTTAGCCTGTTCTTTCTCCGTCTGCGCAGGCGGTGCGTCCGTTTCCTTTTTCAGCCTGTCCGATATTTCCTCCACAATTCGTTCAACCTTATATTCAGCTTCCTGCATATGTCTTGTGCCGTCTCTTTTTTCATAACGGTTGTCTATCGTGACCTGTATACCGAATTTATTTTCATAAACCTCTTTTATAAGTTCTGCAATTTCAGGAGAACGCTGTTTTGATATAAAATTATCCGACGTTGTCATTATTATGTGAGTTTCATCCGCAAATGACATATCCGCATATCTGAGAAGCTGTTCAGATATTCTGTTGCTCTTACCAAGTTCATACAGCAGACTGTCTCTGTACTCGTCCATTATTTTTTCTGCCGTGTATACCTTAGAAAGCTCAAATCTTTCCAGAATTATTATCTGCATATCTGAAAAAGGCTTAATCTGACGCTTTATTTCCCTTTCAATTACGGAAATATCCTCGCGTCCCATAAGCCTGTAAAAACGTAAATATATTTTGATCCGGGTCTTTAATGAATTAACCGACAGATGCATGACTTCCGCATCTTCAAGCATACCCGAAATTTTCTTTGGAAGTTTCAGTGTTGGAAATGTTTCAAAAAATTTTTTATTTCCCAATTTTATCCCACTTTCCCTATATCATTTTATCAAGTTCCTCTTTAAGTGCCTCTAACAGTTTTTCTTCCGGCACCTTTTTAATTATTTCACCCCGGCGGATTATTATTCCTTCTCCGTTTCCTCCTGCTATTCCCAAATCTGCTTCCCTCGCTTCTCCGGGTCCGTTTACGACACACCCCATTACCGCAAGTTTTATGTCAAGCGGATATTCCGATGCCATTTTTTCAACTTCTCCTGCAAGCGAAATAAGATCTATCTTCGTTCTTCCGCATGTAGGACATGACACTACTTCAATACCACCCTTTCTTAATCCCAGCGTCTTAAGGATAAGCTTTGCGGTCCTTATTTCTTCCACAGGGTCTCCCGTAAGCGACACCCTTATTGTATCTCCAATCCCCTTATTAAGTATAATACCGAGACCGACTGAAGATTTTATGTTACCTGAATACAGCGTTCCGGATTCCGTAATTCCCACATGAAGCGGATACCTGCATATTCCGGATATAATTTCATGAGCCTTTATGCACGTCATGACATCAGATGACTTAATACTTACAACAATATTGTCATAGTTAAGAGCTTCAATCATCCTTACTTTATCCATGGCACTTTCGACAATTCCTTCCGCCGTTACGCGTCCGTTGTGTCTGTCAAGAATTTCTTTCTCCAGGGAACCGCTGTTTACACCTATCCTTATCGGGATATTCTTCTCCCTGGCACAGTCTGTCACGATTTTTATTTTATCATGTCCACCGATGTTGCCCGGATTAATCCTTATCTTGTCTGCCCCGTATTCCATTGCAAGTACAGCCATTCTGTAATCAAAATGAATGTCCGCTACGAGCGGAATACTTATTTCTTTCTTAATGTCCTTAATTGCTCTTGCCGCATTCTCATCAGGTACAGTACATCTCACTATGTCACAGCCCGCTTCTTCAAGTCTGTGTATCTGGCTGACGGTTGCCTGTACATCATCAGTTTTCGTATTGGTCATCGACTGTATAAGCACCGGATTTCCGCCGCCTATGACTCTGTTTCCGATTTTTACCGTCTTTGTATTGTCTCTGTACATCTTATATAAATTCCTCCGGATGTCATCTGAATAACTTGGATACATCATTAAAAAGCACAACTACCATAAGTATCATGAGAAGCACGATACCGACAAAATGCACCATTCCTTCTTTTTCTTTTGGAACCGGTTTTTTTCTTATTCCTTCAATTCCCAAAAATACAAGTCTTCCTCCGTCAAGTGCCGGCAATGGAAGGAGATTCATGATTCCAAGGTTGGCACTCAGCATTATGCACCAGTTTATGATATTCAGGAACACGTACAGTACGCCGTCACTCTTGGATTCTTCCACAACATCTCCTATTGCCGAAACAATTCCAACCGGTCCTGACACATCATCCATGGAGACATTACCCGTAACTAAAAGCTTCAGGCTCTTAAATACGGCTTTTATCCAGTATCCCACATCCTTAAACGCATATTTTACCGTTCCCGCCGGTGAACATTTAATTCTCTCTCCCGACAGGTAAAACCCATAATTATAATAATCCTTCGTAACGGTCTGCGGTACCATTTTAATTTCAACATTTTTGCCTTCACGGCTAACCACAAGTGTTATTTCATTCCCCCCTGATGCCTGTATCAGCGGCGATATATCCTCGTATTCTTCAACGGATGTTCCGTCTATGGACAGAATCACGTCTTCCGCAAGCAGACCGGCACTGTATGCCGGAGAATCTTCGCTTACCCTTACAATTGTTGTATCTTCAGCATTAAAATACACTCCCAGCTGATAAAATTCCCCCTTAACGTGTTCCGGAACCACCGTGGTGTTGTATTTTTTTCCGTTTCTTTCATATTCAATATCAAGCGTACTTCCGTCATGATCGTACATATACAGTGTATAATCACCGTAAAATACCATATTTTTGCCGTTTACCCCGGTTATTCTGTCTCCTTCCCGCAGACCTGCTTCATATGCCGGTGAATTTTTCGTCACGCTTCCCAATATTACCGGATCATATCCTGCCATACCGATAAAAATAATTGCGCATACAAATGCAAGAATAAAATTAAACAGGGGACCTGCTGCAATTATTGCTATTCTCTTCCACAGTGAGGCTTTGGCAAATGAGCCTTCCTCATCACTTTCTCCGTCTTCACCTAACATCATACACGAGCCGCCGAACAAAAACAGCTTAAGGCTGTACATTGTTCCGTTTTTCGTAAATTTAAAAAGCCTCGGACCCATGCCGAGTGAAAATTCAACCACCTTCACCCCGCTGGTTTTGGCAACAATATAATGTCCGAATTCATGTACTATAATAATTATGCTAAGTACTAAAAAAGCAAGCAAATATTTCATTTTTAATATTCCTTCATTGTCCTTAATAATTCATACGTCATTTTTTCAGTTGCAAGTATGTCTTCCACATCCGGTTCATCTGTATATTGTATGCTGTTCATGGCATGTTCTATCATATCGGTTATTGTAAGGAAACCGATTTTTCCGGCAAGGAACCGTGCAACCGCATACTCATTGGCAGCATTAAAGACCGTAGGCATATTACCGCCCCTTCTTCCTGCTTCATATGCAAGTCTTAATCCTGCAAATTCGTTCATGTCCGGTTTTTCAAAAGTAATTGATTTTAAATCATAAAAATCAAGCTTTTTATTATTCATTTTCCTTCTTTCAGGATAATATAAGGCATACTGTATCGGCAGTCTCATATCCGGACAGCCGAGCTGTGCAATGATGCTTCCGTCAATAAACTGCACCATCGAATGAATTATACTCTGAGGCTGTATAACCACCTGAACATCATCAATGTCAACCCCGAAAAGCCATTTTGCTTCCATAACTTCAAGTCCTTTATTGACCATTGTTGACGAATCAATCGTAATCTTTTTACCCATCGCCCAGTTAGGATGCTTCAATGCATCCTCAGGCTTTACGTTCCTCATCTGTTCTCTTGTAAATCCCCTGAACGGACCTCCGGATGCCGTAAGAAGTATTTTGTCTGCTTTAGATACATCTTCACCGTTAAGAGACTGAAAAATCGCACTGTGTTCGCTGTCCACAGGCAATATTCTTACATTATGCTCCTTTGCAAGAGGCATAATTATATGTCCGGCCGTCACAAGGGTTTCCTTGTTGGCAAGTGCAATGTCATGCCCTGTTTTTATGGCTTCTATGGTAGGCACTATGCCCATCATTCCCACAACAGCCGTAACCGTAATGTCAGTATCATCCATTACTGCCGTTCTCACAAGTCCATCCATGCCGTAACACATTTCGTATTCAATATCTGCCGTAAGCAGCCTCAGCTCCCTGATACTGCTTTCTTCTGCCACACAGACAAGCTTAGGTCTGAATTCTCTTATCTGTTCTGCGAGGACTTTTATGTTCTTTCCTGCTGCAAGTGCCGTAACTTCAATGTCACCATTGGCACGCACAACATCAAGCGTCTGGGTTCCTATTGAGCCGGTTGAGCCTAAAATTGATATTTTTTTCATAAATGTTCCTTATTACAATATTGGTATTAACAATGCTGCCCCGGTATATACAATCGGTGCAACAAATATCATGCTGTCGAATCTGTCCAGTATTCCTCCATGCCCCGGTATAAGGTTGCTGTAATCCTTCACATCATAATTTCTCTTAATTGCAGAGGCTGCCAAATCACCGAATATGGATATAAATGAACCTGCCGCACATATAATTGCAAAAGCCGGTGCAAGCACCTCTCCGATTATATTTCCGAGTATAATCCCGTATACAGTACCTATTGCCGTTGCACCGAGTATTCCTCCTATTGCACCTTCTACGGATTTCTTAGGGCTTAAATGAGGACAGAGCTTATGTTTTCCTATGGTTACGCCCGTAAAATATGCACATGTATCAGCTATCCATGAGCATACAAATACCAGTATAAATATATATATTCCTTTTTCCATGATTCTTATTCTGTATATATAAGATATCGGAACAGCCACATAATATATTCCAAGCAGTCCGAATGCCGCCTGTTTTGCGGTTGATGTTCTGAAGGTGCATACATATACGAACATAAAAAGGATTCCTGATGCAACACAGAAATAATCAAGATAGTTAAGTTTTTCAAACCAGAGCATTGCATAAAAGCATGCCGACATGGCATAGCCCGTTATTCCGAGTGCATTTTTATGAATACCGACAACCCTGTACAGTTCAAAAAGTCCCATTCCCGTAATTAAAGCCGCGAGGATGAACATTGTAATGCCTCCGCCGGCAACAGCTCCCACAAGTATTACCGTAAGCACGGCTCCGCTGATAATTCTTGTCCGCATATACTATTCCTCCTTCACACCACCGAAACGTCTGTCCCTTTTATTATACCTCTCAATGGCTTCAATAAGCTTTTTTCTGTTAAAATCAGGCCACAGAATTTCAGGAAAATCAAATTCCGAATATGCACTCTGCCACAGGAGAAAATTTGAAATTCTCTTTTCTCCGCTCGTTCTTATAATTAAATCAGGATCCGGTGCATCACATGTATCAAGATATTTTGAAAACAGTTTCTCATCTATGTCATCAGGATTCATGTTTCCTTCAATTACATCCTTCATTATACGGCGCATTGCCCTTATAATCTCATCCCTGCCGCCGTAATTAAGTGCCACCTGAAATACAAGTCCCGTATTATTTTCCGTGGCATGTTCAAGTTCCTCCATTTTGGAAATTATATCTTCATCCAGTCTGTCCTTTTTGCCGAGTAACCTGACTTTCATATTATTCTTTTGTGCCCTTTTTATACAGTTCTTCAGATAATCCCTGAGTATATTCATGAGACCTTCTACCTCTGATTCCGGTCTCGACCAGTTTTCCGTTGAAAAGACATAAACGGTAAGATACTTTATTCCTATTTCATAAGCATCATCACATATTTTTTCCAATACCCTGCTTCCCTGAAGATGTCCTAAATTACGCGGAAGCAGCTTCTTCTTTGCCCATCTTCCGTTCCCGTCAAGTATTATACCCACATGCTCCGGAATGTTAAGATTAAGCTTTTCATTAAAATTGTCCATGTCAATTTTGTTCCTTAATTAGAATATTCCCCTCGGGACCTGCCCAAGGGGAGTAAAATTATATAGTCATGATTTCTTTAGACTTATCTTCGACCATCCTGTCAACCATTGCAACATATCTGTCAGTAAGCTTCTGAATATCTTCTTCTGCTTTCTTGACATCATCCTCTGACATATCGGTGCCGTTCTTCTTAATGGCATCATTTGCATCCCTTCTGATGTTCCTGATTGCCACCTTGGTATTCTCGCCCTTCTTCTTAATGTCCTTAACGAGTTCTTTTCTTCTGTCTTCCGTAAGTTCAGGGAATACAAGTCTTATCACCTTACCGTCATTGGTAGGCGTAAGGCCCAGGTCCGATACAAGTATTGCTTTTTCAATATCCTTAACAAGTGATGATTCCCATGGCTGAATCTGAATCATTCGCGGCTCCGGAACCGATACGTTCGCAACCTGCTGGAAAGGTGTAGGAGTACCGTAATAATCAACCCTGAGCTTGTCAAGAATATGCGGATTGGCTCTTCCTGCCCTTATTGCCGCAAAATCCTCCGCAAGTGCATCACATGATTTTGACATTTTATCTTCGTATAATTTAGCTGTTTCACTCATAATTCTTCTCCTTCCGGTTAGATATTCATACTGTAACCTTAGTACCGTTAAGCTTACCGTTATATGTGTTAATGATACTGTTTTCCTCATTAAGCCCGAAAACTATCAGAGGCATCCTGTGCTCCATGCACATTACCGAGGCGGTCATGTCTATGACAGCCAGCTTCTTCTCAATTACCTCATCTATTGATATCTCATCATATCTGACTGCATCCGGATTAACCTTAGGATCACTGTCATATACACCGTCTATCGCCTTGGCAAGATATATTGCATCCGCATCCATCTCAACAGCCCTTAATACAATACCGGTATCCGTTGAAAAATAAGGATGTCCCGTACCGCCTGCAAAAAATACAACCTTTCCGCCGGCAAAATACGAATTGGCAAGATCCTTGGAGAACTGTTCTGTTACCGTTCCGCATACAAAAGGCGTAAGTATTGCCGTATCAAGTCCCACGCTTCTGAAAATCTCCGATACATAAATACAGTTCATCACCGTTGCAAGCATGCCTATCTGATCTGCCTTGGTTCTGTCCATGTTCTCACTGGATCGTCCTCTCCAGAAATTGCCCCCTCCGATAACGATTCCTATTTCTGCACCGTTTTCATGAATATTCTTAACCTGTGCCGCTATTCCAAGCACCGTTGCTTCATCATATCCTGTTTTTCTGTCACCGGCAAGTGCCTCACCGCTGAGTTTAAGTAAAATTCTCTTTTCTTTCATTATTTAAGTGCTCCAAACCATTTTGTAGGGTCATTGTCAGAATAGCACTGTGATACAACACCTTCAAGAGCTGCACCCCGGTTAATCTGCACATATTCGGATTTTATGTCTCCCAAAAGTATTGCCGTTGAATCAATAAGTACCGGTCCGTGAACATCAATATTGCCTTTAACGGCACCTGCAATAACTGCGGATGTTGCAGAAAGATTGCCTATAATTACAGTGCCGGAGCCGACCTTAACCGAACCCTTGCACTTAACATCTCCGTTAATTCTTGCATTATTTGAGAAAAATTCTGCTGATTCCGTGTTACCCGTAACAATACCGCTGATAACAAGCTTGCCCTTACATGTAACATTACCTTCCACTGAACCGAGAAGCTCTATTGAACCATCAGATTCAACATTACCGTTTATCTTAAGTCCTTTCGTTATTATTGTAGTCTCATCTGGTGTAGATTCATCAGATTCCTTAACCTGTTCCTCTTTCACGGTTTCCTTCTTCTCCTTTCTGACCGGTTTCTTAACCTCCGGCTGTGCCGCTTTTTCCGGCTGTGCTGCTTCTTCCGGCTGTGCTGCTTCTTCCGGCTGCTTAATTTCAG
This sequence comes from uncultured Butyrivibrio sp., assembly GCA_964405265.1. GTDB lineage: Bacteria > Bacillota > Clostridia > Lachnospirales > Lachnospiraceae > Eshraghiella. The sequence goes on along the minus strand of CAYONC010000005.1, from coordinate 34,227 downwards.
GCTGTTCTTCCTGTCCTGCCGTTCCAATTCCATTGAGGCTGTCTATTATTGAATTCATCTCTTCCTCCATAACAGACTCCTCCGGTTCTTCATTCAATGTATCAACCATAACATCATCATCCGGAACGGTCATTCTGGCAGCATCCTCCGTAAGTTCGTTAACCGCCTGGGATAAATCCTGTTTAAATTCCTTAAAAAAGCCCATTTGTCTTAATCCTCCTGATTAAATATTGTGATGTACGGGTTCTGTACCTGACGTAATCGGCAATATCAGTGCATTCATTTCCTGCAGCTTCTCTATTATTGCCGGTATTGCTTCAAGTGTCGTCTCCTTGTATTCTGAATCATGCATAAGAACAACCGACACCTGATTTTTTTCAATTCCACTGATTACATTATTATAAATCTGCTCAGATGTCAATTGCATACTTCCTCCGTCGCCGGAAGACACATTCCAGTCGTAGTAAACCGTATCCGATTTATCAAGATACTTAATAAATGTAGTAATCGGCAGCTTCGTCATGCTGTTGCTTGAGCCTCCGGGAAAACGGAATATGTACGGAGTTACTCCCGTAACGTCTTTAAGATAGGTTCTCAGTTTCTCAACTTCATCAATAAAATTATCAAGACTGCCGTATACGGTCTCATAATCATGAGAAAACGTGTGCATTGCGAGTGTATGCCCTTCACTCACTATCCGGGAATATGCAGCCTCATACTTAGGATTGGATATCACAAAAAAAGTTACCTTCACGTCATATTTCTTAAGTACGTCAAGCAGACGGTCCGTATTGGCACTCGGTCCGTCATCTATTGTAAGATATACAACCTTCCTGCCTTCTGCAACGGCATTCTGAACAAGGATACGCTCCATACTGCCTTCGCCGGATGTAGTCTCCTGCTCAGCCGGTCTCGATTCTATCGGACGCACATACATTGTTCCATCCGTCTCTGCCTCGTTCTCCTTATCAGACTGCTCTTCCATCACGGGTTCCGTAACATTATCAGCTGTGTCTGATGTCTTCTCCATTGCCGTAATCATACTCTTAAGTTCAGAAATTTCGTCAGACATTCTGTTGACGCGGCAGAAAAGTATTATACACAAAACTGTCGGAAGCAGTATCATTGTCACTACCGTATATATAATTATCTTCTTATACAGATTAATCCTTTTTCTTCTTGCATCCTGCGCGGAAATCTTATCCTCGTCACTGTTCATCGCACATGTCCTTTCACAATTCATACAACAAACGCAACAATATTATAGCACACAAAAAATGATATTAGAAGAAAATTTTATTTATTTTATAAATATTTAATTTTTTTTGGATGTAATATATGATACAATGAACTGAATTTCAATACGAGGAGGCTTAAAATGTTAGAATTAAAAAATATCACCAAGAATTATTCCTCCGGTGATACAACCGTCAATGCCCTAAAGGGCATAAGCATAGAATTCCGTGAACATGAATTTGTATCCATTCTCGGACAGTCAGGCTGCGGAAAGACTACCATGCTTAACATAATTGGCGGACTTGACAGATATACAGAAGGTGATCTGATAATTTCCGGACGTTCTACACGGGAATTCAAAGCACGCGACTGGGATTCATACCGCAATCATAAAATAGGCTTCGTATTCCAAAGCTATAACCTTATTCCTCATCAGACCGTTCTTGCCAATGTGGAACTTGCACTTACATTGTCCGGCGTATCCAGGACAGAGAGAAGGAAACGTGCCATTGAAGCGCTTGAAAATGTAGGTCTCGGTGATCAGCTTCACAAAAAGCCAAATCAGATGTCCGGCGGACAGATGCAGCGTGTGGCAATTGCAAGAGCGCTTGTCAATGACCCTGATATAATTCTTGCCGATGAACCTACAGGTGCACTGGATTCCGAAACAAGTGTCCAGATAATGAAAATTTTAAAAAAGATATCATCGGACAAGCTAATAATAATGGTTACGCATAATGCGGAGCTTGCAGAAGAATATTCCGGCAGAATCATCAGACTTCTGGACGGAAAGGTAACGGACGATTCCAACCCATATCACAATGAAGAAACAGCATTACAAAATAGTACAGCGGCTGCAAAACCCGTAAAGGTAAAAAAAGAACGTGTATCAATGTCATTTTTTACCGCCCTGTCACTGAGCTTTAAAAATCTTCTTACAAAAAAAGGAAGAACGTTCCTTACTTCATTTGCAGGCAGCATAGGAATAATAGGTATAGCTCTAATTCTCTCGCTGTCCACCGGTTTCCAGAATTACATCAACCGCGTACAGGAGGATACGGTATCAACCTATCCAATTACCATAGAGAACGAAAGCATTGATTTTTCAAGCATGATGGAAAGCATGATGGGCAAGACTCCCACAATAGAAGGCAGGGAAGATGGCAAAATCTATGCAAGCCCGATAATCAGCCAGCTTCTCAACACGATGCTTACGGAGGTTAAGACAAACAGCCTTAAAGAGCTTAAGGATTACTTTGAAAGCAGCGACTGCAACATTAATGATTATGTGCTTGACATACAGTATCAGTATGATGTACCGCTCAATATATATGCCCCTGATTATTCAGATGGCATTAACAAGGTAAATCCGAGCACTTTTTATCAGGATGTCCTTGGGATTACCGAAGACACCATGTCTTCCACCCTCGGAACCACATTCGGCAACACTGACATGTGGACACAGATGATTGATAACCGTGAACTTCTGGAGTCACAGTATTATGTCGTTGCAGGCAGCTGGCCGGAAGCCTATAACGAAATTGTCATTGTAGCTGACAAGAATTACCAGATAACCGACCTTGCACTGTATGCACTCGGCATCAGGAACTCATCAGAGCTTAAAAATCTGCTCATTAACATGGATGCCTCAAGCATCCTTGACGATAAGCCGACAAGCTACTCATATGATGACCTTTTAAACCTTACGTTCAGACTTGTACTTCCTTCATCTTATTACCAGTACAATGAGGAAACCGGTACATATACGGATATGTCGGGAAGTGAAGCTTATGTGAAAGAGCTTATCGACAACGGAATAGAGTTAAAGGTGTCAGGTATCGTCGTAGCCAATGAAAATGCCGTTGCAACATCAATAACCGGCTCAGTCGGATATACATCGGCACTTGTTGATTATATAATTGAAAAAACTGCCGAAACCGATATTGTTAAAAATCAGCTTAACAATCCTGATACGGATGTATTTACGTCGCTTCCGTTTTCAAACGACGTAACAGAGCTTTCAATCGATGACATAAAAGCTTACATAGCAACCCTTCCTGATGAACAGCAGCAGATGATTCAGTCATACATACAGAATATGACGGAAGAAATGATAATCGAAATGTTCCAGTCAAAAGTCTTGCAGGCAAGCTCATCAACACTGGAAGATAATCTCGAAAAACTCGGATATGCAGATAAGTCGGTTCCGTCTTCCATTAACATATATGCCAGAGATTTTGCTTCAAAAGACAGCATATCGGACATTATCGACGGATATAATGACAAAATGACGGCAGAAGGCATGGACAGCCTTGTAATATCCTATACTGATTACATCGGATTGATGATGTCATCAATAAGCACGGTAATTAAAGCAATATCATATGTACTCATTGCCTTTGTGTCGATATCACTTGTTGTATCCTCAATAATGATTGGAATAATAACATATATTTCTGTTTTGGAAAGAACCAAGGAAATAGGAATATTAAGAAGTATCGGTGCATCAAAGCACGATATATCAAGAGTGTTTAATGCAGAGACAATGATTGTAGGACTTATTTCGGGTCTGCTCGGAATCGGCATAACAATGCTCATCAATATTCCGATTAACATTATTTTAAAGACAGCAACCGGTCTTTCAATACGTTCCGTACTTCCGGCACAGGGTGCGGTCATACTTGTAATAATAAGTGTATGCCTTACGCTCATTGCAGGTCTTATTCCGGCAGGGGTAGCTTCCAGAAAAGACCCTGTTGAAGCATTAAGAACAGAATAAAATTATAATCAAAAAAATCCGGGACCCTGCCCGGATTTTTTATTTACATACATTCATGCAGCACCTTTATCTCCTTTTCAGAAAGAAAGCGTGATATAAATTCAATATTATCTTCTGATATATATTTTACACATCTTCTGAATTCAGTTGAATATCCTTCAACCCAGCCGGAAAATATATCAGACAGCTCCATCCTGTCATATATACCACAGTTATATGCAGATATGATTTTATTAAGGTATTCCGCAGCTTCATTCCTGAAACCCGGACATTTTATTATACCCTGAAGCAGTTCAGGTATCTTCCTGCACTCTGAATCCGAAAATATATCCGGAACATTCATTATTCCCGTTGCTATACGTCCGCACAGTTCCATAAGTTCCGTATGACATTTTTCTAATTTACGGCTGTCCGGAATAATATCTTCAAATCCAGCCTGTATAATTTCATCCGTAAGGCATCCGAGTTCCCTTATAACGGCATCTCCCGCCCTCTCCCTGTGGAGATAGCCTGCCTTCATTCCTGTTTCCGGCTGATTCTCTGTCATATAATTTTCCGCAAGCTGTGCGAAATTAATTTTTTTGATTTCAGGTTCGGTAATATATAATACAGGATTGATATCCGTAAGTGCTGCGGTAACAGGCTTCGTATATATATTATGCAAAGACAGAAATTTATCCATTGTATCTCCGCATTTTTCAAAAATCTCCTTAATCTGACGTACGTTATTCAGATAATGTACTTTTTTATCAGCATCTGCTTCTGAGAGCCTGTCCATATCCGGATTTTCCGGCATCTTAAATCTGTCATCAGAAAAAATATCATTAATAATTTTTATGTTGCGGTACTTTGCATAAAGCGCTATATCCGTGAGCTTATCATATATTTCATCAGGCACCTCTGCTATATCGGTACTCTCGATTATTTCCAGATATTTTAATTTTGCCTCAGGGCTGTCAATACTCAGGATGCAGTCCGTAAAATCCCATTTTAATGCTGTTCTGTCATATATGCATCCGATTATTTCATCAACCAGTTCCTCCGTGTTACCGTTTTTCAATACAGGCTCCGGATGTCTCATGTACAGCTGTATATATGAACCCGTATCGGTTACTTTCATTTTTTTGATATCATTCACGTTAAAAAAATATCCCGCAAATTCATATCTGTCATTTTTTCTTTTTTCAAAATCAAATATACCGTATAAATCAGTCTTTTTTATTATTTCATTCCATTTTTCAACAGTATCAATATAGCATTTTTTATTTTCATCATTTAAAATAATGTATTCCAAATTCCGCACCCCGCAATTATCCGTTGAAAAAGATACCGCCCCTGTTAACGGAGCGGTATCATGATTTCTGTATTATTTGTTTAATTCAGCTTTGAGCTGAGCCGTAAGTGCCGGAACAATCTTATTAAGGTCTCCGACAATTCCGTAATCAGCAACATCAAATATAGGTGCTGTTTCATCTTTATTGATTGCAATTATGATATCAGACTCTTCCATACCTGCCGTATGCTGAATGGCACCTGAAATACCGATTGCAAAATATACATTAGGGCGAACCGTTTTGCCGGTCTGTCCTACCTGAAGGTCTTTTGGAAGCCAGCCGTTATCAACAACTGCCCTTGAACATGAAACCGTGCCGCCGATAACCTCTGCAAGCTCTTCAAGGAGCTTAAAGTTCTCGGCACTGCCTACACCACGTCCGCCTGATACAAGTATCTTGGCTTCTGATATGTCTACCGTTTCTGCAACCGACTTAACGATTTCAAGAATTTCAACATATTTGTTATCCGGAGTAAATCCAGGATTAAATTCAATCACGTCTGCCTTGGCTCCTTCAATCGGAGCAATCTTCTGCATAACGCCCGGACGTACGGTTGCCATCTGCGGCCTGTTATATGGGCAGGCAATTGTCGCTATCGTATTACCGCCAAATGCAGGACGTGTCATTAACAGCTGGTTATGAAGCTGTTCCTGGTTAGGAACTGCAACCAGTGGGAAATCACCGATTTCAAGTAATGTACAGTCTGCCGTAAGACCTGTTTCAACTCTTGCAGATACGCGCGGACCAAGGTCTCGTCCGATTGCCGTTGCTCCTACTAACATTATTTCCGGCTTGTATTCTTTAATTACAGATGCGAGTGCATGTGTATAAGGCTCGGTTCTGTAATCCTTCAATTCAGGATCATCCACAACAATAACATGGTCTGCACCATATACTGCAAGGCTGTCTGCAAGACCCTTTACATCCGAACCGATTAATACTGCCGTTACGTCAGTATTTAAGTCTTTTGCTAAATCCTTCGCTTTGCCGAGTAATTCTAAAGCGATGCTGCTTATCTGATTATCTACCTGTTCTGCGTAGATATATACACCTTTAAATTCTTCTAAAGCCATCTTTTTCACCACATTTCCTTTTTAATTAGATTACGTGTTTTTCCTTTAACTTGCCCATGATGTAATCAACCGATTCATCAGCTGAATCAAAAGCAACCTTTTCTCCGGCACCTTTTCTTACTTTATCAGATGCTTTTGCAATTTTGGTAGGAGAACCTTTAAGTCCGAGATTTGAATCATCAACGTCCTTAAGGTCTGCTCTTCCCCATACGGTAATTTCTGCTTCACACGCATCGAAAATTCCGCCCGGAGTCATATAACGCGGTACGTTTAATTCTGCAAGTGCAGTTACAAGACATGGCATTTTAGCTTTTAAAACATGATATCTGTCTTCAAACTGGCGTTCTACAATCACGCTGTCTCCATCAATCTTAATATCCTGTGCATAAGATATTACAGGAAGTCCTAAATGTTCTGAAATCTGCGGTCCTACCTGTGCCGTATCACCGTCAATTGCCTGACGTCCGGTAATAATAAGATCATATTCAAGATTTCTTAATGCTCCGGCAAGAGTTGTTGATGTTGCCCATGTGTCGGCACCTCCGAGAACCCTGTCAGTTACAAGGATACCTTTGTCGGCTCCCATGGCAATGGCTTCACGAAGCACATCTTCTGCCTTTGGAAGTCCCATTGTAAGTACGGTTACTTCTGCACCATACTGGTCTTTTAATCTAAGTGCTGCTTCAAGACCGGCTTTGTCATCCGGATTCATAATTGTAAGCATGGCAGCTCTGTCAAGTGTTCCGTCAGGGTTGAATTTAACTCCGCCCTTGGTATCAGGAACCTGTTTAATACATACTACGATTTTCACAGTCATACACTCCTTAATAGCTTATTTTAATAAATCTGCGGAAATTACCATTCTCTGAACTTCAGACGTTCCTTCGTAAATTTCCGTAATCTTGGCATCACGCATCATACGTTCCACATCATATTCCCTGATGTATCCGTATCCGCCGTGAAGCTGTACTGCCTTGGTCGTTACTTCCATTGCAACTTCTGCCGCATATAATTTTGCCATTGCAGCTTCAACGGAATATACCTTCTGTGTTGCCTTTGCCATTGCAGCTTTGTATACAAGCATCTGTGCAGCCTCAACCTTGGTAGCCATGTCGGCAAGCATAAACTGTGTATTCTGCTGTGCAGCTATTGAGCGTCCAAACTGTTTTCTCTCTTTTACATATGCAATTGTTGTCTCAAGTGCACCTTCTGCAATACCGAGAGCCTGTGCAGCTATACCTATACGGCCGCCGTCAAGTGTATGCATGGCAATAGGGAAGCCCTTACCCTGCTGGCCTAAGAGGTTTTCCTTAGGTATTCTGCAGTCCTGGAATATAAGCTCATATGTAGCGGATCCGCGGATACCCATTTTCTTCTCCTTGGTTCCGAATGAGAATCCCGGCGTTCCTTTTTCAACGATAAATGCAGAGAACAATTTTTTCTTTCTGCCCTTCTTGTCTTCAACAATGTCAGTAACGGCAATGATAATATATATATCAGCTACTTTACCGTTCGTAATAAAACATTTTGATCCGTTGAGCACCCATTCATCACCGTCAAGAACAGCCTTGGTCTGAACTCCCTGTGCATCCGTTCCGGCACCCGGTTCAGTCAGACCGAAGGCACCAAGCTTCTCACCTGAAGCAAGCGGTCTTACATATTTCTGTTTCTGTTCTTCCGTACCATATGTCATGATAGGATCAACGCAGAGTGATGTATGTGCTGATACAACAACGCCTGTCGTACCGCATACCTTGGATAACTCTTCAACACACATTGCGTATGTCAAAGGATCACAGCCCTGTCCGCCATATTCCTTTGGTACCGGAATACCCATGAATCCGAGCTTCTGCATTTTTTTAAGCGTCTCCATAGGGAATTCTTCTGTCTCATCCACTTCCTGAGCCAGAGGTTTTACTTCGTTCTGTGCGAATTCTCTGAAAAGAGTTCTCGCCATCTCATGTTTTTTATCTAATGCAAAATCCATGATTAAACTTCCTCCATTAATTTATATTTATTTGCTGTAATCAAAGAAACCTATACCTGTCTTCTTGCCAAGCTTCTTTTCCTCTACCATCTTCTTGAGAAGCGGAGCCGGTGCATACTTGGCATCCTTTGTTTCATTGTAAAGCACTTCCATAATTGCAAGACATATATCAAGTCCGATTAAATCTCCAAGATGAAGAGGTCCCATAGGATGAGATGCACCCAACTGCATTGCTACATCAATATCCTCCGCTGATGCCGTACCTGCGTCAAGCACGTTAACAGCCTCATTAATCATAGGAATAAGAATTCTGTTAACAACAAAGCCCGGAGCTTCTTTAACTTCAACAGGTGTCTTGCCGATTTCAACAGCGATTGCCTTAACCTTCTCTACCATTTCATCAGGAGTATTCTCACCCTTGATTACTTCAACAAGCTTCATTCTGTCAGCAGGATTGAAGAAATGCATTCCTATCATAGGACGGTCAAGTCCCTCTCCAATCTTCGTAATTGAAAGAGATGATGTATTGGATGCAAACATACAGTCTTTCTTAACAATACCCATTAATTCTTTGAATATGTTCTTTTTGATTTCAAGATTTTCAAGTGCAACTTCAACGATTAAATCACAATCCGTACAGATTCCGTTAAGACCCGTAGTAATTTTTCCCATGATTTCATCTGCTTTTTCCTGAGAAATCTTCTCCTTGCCTACAAGGAAATTCATATTCTTCTGAATCTTAGCCTTTCCGCCTTCAGCATACTCTTCCTTGATGTCACAGAGACAAACTTCATATCCGTCTGTCATGGCAAATGCCTGTGCAATTCCGGAACCCATTGTTCCGGCACCGATAATACCAACCTTCATGTCAGTCCTCCTATATATATTATTTTTAATTATCAGCAGTTTTTGAAAGGAACCGTCTTAAGCTTTTTCTCCTTGTCTTTTTCAAGGAAATTGCCCATTCCTGCTCTCTGGTCTTCTGTTTCAAAACAGTCTCCGAATAACCTCTCTTCTATGACGATTGCTTTATCCATATCAGTCTGAAGTCCTTCATTGATTGCCTTCTTGCAGTTGCGCACGGCAATAGGTGCATTAGCGGCTATTGTCTGTGCAAGCTTCTTCGCTGCCGGCATAAGTTCCTCAAGTGTATATACGTTATTGACAAGTCCTATTCTGTATGCCTCGTCAGCTTTGATATTGCGTCCGCCGTAAATCATTTCCTTGGCCTTACCGACACTGATAATCCTTGCAAGTCTCTGTGTTCCGCCAAATCCCGGCGTTATTCCGAGCCCTGCTTCAGGCTGTCCGAAAACTGCATTATCAGAACATATTCTGATATCACAGCTCATTGATATTTCACATCCGCCGCCAAGTGCAAATCCGTTAATGGCTGCAATTACCGGAATCGGGAATGTTTCTATCATTCTGAATACATCATTACCCTTTTTGCCGAATGCTTCTCCCTCTGCCTTAGTCAGCGTACTCATCTCTCCGATATCTGCACCCGCAACAAAAGATTTTTCACCTGCTCCGGTCAGTATAAGACACCTGATTTCATCTGTATTCACTGCCCTGAATGTTGCATCAAGTTCATCAAGAACCTGACTGTTAAGTGCATTAAGTGCTTTGGGTCTGTTAATCGTTATTATTCCGACATAGCCCTCTGTTTCGTATGTAACGAATTCCATTATGTTCTCTCCTTCCGGATAATATTTACACAACAATAACTGCCACTCTTACGAATGACAGTTATATGTATTATGATTAATCGCGTTCAACAACAGTTGAGCAGCCCATGCCGCCGCCGATACAGAGTGTTGCAAGACCCTTCTTGGCATCTCTCTTCTGCATCTCATGAAGCAGCGTAACAAGTATACGGCATCCTGATGCTCCTACCGGATGACCGAGTGCGATTGCACCTCCGTTAACATTGAGCTTATCGGTATCAAATCCAAGCTCCCTGCCTACTGCAATTGACTGTGCTGCAAATGCTTCATTGGCCTCAATAAGATCAAAATCATCTATCGACATACCGGTCTTGGCAAGAACTTTCTTAGTTGATGCAACAGGTCCTATTCCCATGATTGAAGGGTCAACTCCGCCAAGTGCTCCTGCTACCCATGTTGCCATAGGTGTTATACCAAGTTCCTTAGCCTTTTCCTCTGACATTACAACAACTGCCGCTGCACCGTCATTAATACCCGATGCGTTTCCTGCAGTAACAAATCCGTCAGGATTAATTGCACGGAGCTTGGCAAGTCCTTCCATTGTTGTTCCCGGACGAGGTCCTTCATCAGTATCAACAATAACCGTATTCTTTTTAACCTTAACTTCAACCGGAACTATTTCATCCTTAAATCTTCCCGATTCCTGAGCCTTGGCAGCCTTAGCCTGACTGTTAACCGCAAACTCATCAAGTTCTTCCCTTGTAAGTCCCCACTGTTCGCAGATATTATCTGCGGTCTTAATCATATGATAGTTATTGAATGCATCCCAAAGTGCATCATTAACCATTGTATCAACAAGAGTTCCGTTGTTCATTCTGTAACCGAATCTCGCATTAGGAAGTGCATAAGGTGCTCTTGACATACTCTCCATTCCGCCGGCAACAACAATATCTGCATCACCTGCTTCTATCATCTGTGCTGCCATATTGACACAGTTAAGACCTGAACCGCATACAACATTAACGGTTACTGCCGTTGTCTCAATCGGAAGTCCTGCCTTAATCGTGGCCTGACGTGCAACATTCTGTCCGAGTCCTGCCTGAATAACGCATCCCATATATACATGGTCAACCTTATCAGCCGGTACACCCGCTCTGTTAAGTGCTTCCTTAATTACTATTGCTCCTAAGTCAACAGCAGGAACGGTACTTAATGCTCCTCCCATTGTTCCGATTGCAGTACGACAGGCGCCTGCTAAAACGATTTTCTTAGCCATTAAAAAAATCCTCCTTAAAAAAATTAATTATTGTATTTTTCTCTGAATTTTCTGACAACTACCGGCGGAACCAGCTTCTCCACACCTGCATCATAAAATGCAACTTCCTTGGCAATGGTAGAACTCAAAAAAGAATATTCAAGACCCGTCGATAAAAAAAGAGTCTCTATTTCAGGTGCAATACTGCGGTTAGTCTGTGCAATCTGCATTTCCGTTTCATAATCGGAAATAACCCTGAGTCCTCGTATAATCACCTTGGCACCGCTCTGCCTTGCAAAATCAATTGTCATGCCTTCAAATGTACGGACCGTGACATTAGAAAGGTCCTTAACGGATTCACTCAACATCTCAAGCCGTTCTTCCATGGTAAACATAGGCTTTTTCTTATTGTTAATAAGTATGCCTACCACCAGTTCATCGACTATTGCTGACACTCTCGTTATAATATCAAGATGTCCGTAGGTTACCGGATCAAAGCTTCCGGGATATACTGCTTTCATTAGTTCTCCTTATAACATTGTTAAAAAAGTAACAATGTGTCCGTAAACTTATAGAGGTTAATTTCATCTACCAAAACATAATAACACGCACGCTCTCTGATGTCAATTAATTAATCCCCTGCACAGATAAATTTATGCAGGGGATTTCATTATAATCCTTATATCAGGTTATTTTAATATTACGCATCCGAATGCAGGAATGGTCAGCTGTTCTCCTGAAAGAACGGCATCCTCCGTTCCTACGTTAAGTGTTGCGGCGATTCCCGAATATCCGTACTTTTCCTTAGAAACAGTAACGGTTGCAGGATATGCATTGTCCGCATTCATTAATACATATACCGTTTCATCGTTATATGTTCTTGAAGTTGCATACACATTGCCGTTTTCAGCAGCAACATCTTCCATTACGGCAGGAATGCCTCTTGCAATGGAAGGGAAGGCATTTCTTATCAGAAGTGCTTTTTTGTAATAATTGTAAATTGAATCCGGGTCATCTTTCTGGACATCATAGGCTCCGAATCTGTGTTCCTGCACATTCATTCCCTTAGGTCCGTCCGTCATCTCTTCCGAATCCCCGTCCGTCCAGTACATAGGAGCTCTCTTGTCCTCATCCTTGTCACCCGATCCGGTCATTCCAAGCTCGTCTCCATAATATACAAATGCCTTACCCGGCGTAAACAGCTGTAATGCCGCACCGAACTTGACGTTCATCTTGTTATAATGCAGAAATCCTGCTGCTCTTCCCGTATCGTGATTTGCAAGGAACACTCCGTCGATTATCTTGTCATTGATTGTTTTGAAATTCGTATACTGTTTTACAATTGATGCAGCAAGTGATGCTCCGGAGCTTCCATCACCCGAACGGTTAACCGTCTTGACAAAAAGTCCTTCTCCGGTTGCATTCGGGAAATTAAAGATGCTGTCAATTCCGCTCTCGTAAAAGTCTTCTATTGTAGACATGTCAGACCACACTTCGGCAACTATGTAAAGTGTAGGGTCCACAGAATATACATAATCGCAGAACCATTTCAATGCATCCGTACTGCCCTTAATGTCTCCTTCAAAATAATGAAGTGCCGCATCAAGTCTGAAGCCCCTGATTCCTTTGTCAATCCAGAATTTTGCAATTTCTTCGATTTCCTGTCTTACAGCTTCTGAATTAAGATTCAGATCCGGCATCTGATCCCAGAATACGCATTCATAATACCAGTTGGCGGTATTCGGTACCCTGTTGCATCCGCTCGGTCTCTTATCAGCTTTATAGAAATTATAATATTCTACATATTTACATTCGTTAACATCCGGTTCATCATTTTCTCCGAGACTCTGAATGTATTTCTTAGCTTCCGTAAACCATGTACATTTTGCTGACGAATGGTTGATTACAAAATCCATGTATACATCAAGGCCTTTTTCCTTGCATGCTGCCATGAGATTGTCAAAATCCTCCATGGTTCCATAATCTTTGTCAATCGAATAATAATCAATTACATCATATTTGTGATATGTTGATGACTGATGGAAGGGCAGAAGCCATATGCTGTCAAAGCCAAGATCCTTGATATAATCAAGTTTTGATATAAGTCCGTTGATATCACCTATTCCGTCACCGTTACTGTCACAGAATGAATACAGGAATACCTGATAACAGGCGCCATACTTGTCATCCATGTCAACCGCCACTAATTCAGCCGGCTTCGTATTGTCCGGTGTTGTTTCGTCATTGCCGCTTCCGCCGTTACCGCATCCCGTAAAAATACCAAGTGAAAGGATTATTGCAAAAAGCAGCGATAATAATCTCTTCATTTTCTTCATAAATAATTCTCCGTTTAGTTGTTTATGAAACATACACCCGGCACAGCGGTTAATCCGTCATGCCGGGTGTACTAATTTGATTGTCACATAATGCAGCTGCATCAGCCCTTAACAGCTCCTGATACACCTTCCTGATAGAATTTCTGCATTACTAAGAATAATATTGCTATCGGAATTGAAATACATACCGCTCCGGCAGTGAAACAGTTAAACCAGTTGGTAATATATTCCTTTTCAAGCATGTTCCACAATCCGATTGCAACCGTATAATAATCCTTGTTAACTCCACAGATAACCTTTGCAAAGATAAAGTCAAGCCAAGGTCCCATGAATGAGTTCAATACCGTATACACGATAATAGGTTTGCTGAGAGGTATTGTTATTCTTGTAAATACCTGCCAGCGGCTGGCACCGTCAATATATGCAGCTTCATCCACACTCTTAGGTATTGTGTCGAAGAAACCTTTGGCGATATAAAATCCTAAACCTGCACCACCTGAATATACAAGTATCAGTGATACCCTTATCATGTTTCCTTCGGTAAGATTGAGAGCTTTCAGAATGTAGTATGTCGCAATCATAGACATGAATCCCGGGAACATTCCCAAAATAAGTGCCACATTCATGAACGGCTTTCTCATTCTGAATCTCATTCTTGACATACAGTAAGATACCGCAAGTACAAAGAATGTAGAAATAATACATACAAATATTGCTATAATCAATGTATTAAGAAACATCTGAGGGAAGTCAAAAATATTTCTGTCAGTAAAAAGTTTCTTATAATTGTCAAGGGTATATTCCTTAGGGAATAAGGTTGACATATACAATCCCTTTTCCTTCTTAAATGAAATTACAATAATCCATACAATCGGGAAAAGCCATATTACGGATAACACCGTAAGCAGAGCATGAACGAAAACGTTTGCGACGCCTTTTCTAACTTTTGCTGATGATGTCAGTTTATTCATTATTGGAATCCCTCCTCGTTCTTATATGATCCTGTTCTGTGGTATGTTATAAGTGACACGCTTGCCAGCACCACGAATGTAAGGATACCGATAACGGCAGCAATATTATATCTTGGTCTGTCAGTACCTATTGTCAGCTTATACAGCCACGTAACAAGAAGGTCCGTTTTTCCTGATGTTGAAGCCAGATTCTGTGGTGGGTTACCGCCTGAAAGAAGGAATATAACGTTAAAGTTATTAATATTACCTGTAAATGAGGTAATAAGATACGGGCTGGTAACGAAGAGGAGATACGGCAGCGTAATGTTGAAGAACACCTTAACCGGTCCTGCACCGTCAACCTTGGCAGCTTCATAAAGCTCTGACGGAATGTTCTGAAGAACACCCGTAACCTGCAGCATTGTAAACGGAACACCAATCCATACATTTATCATTATTACAAGGAATCTTGCCCAGAAGGTCGAATTCCAGAATGATATGTTAGTACCGAACATTGTATTGATGATACCGTTGTCATTAAACATCGTTCTCATGAGAAGTAATGATACAAACTGAGGTATTGCAGCCGAAAGCAAGAAGTTAAATCTCCACATCGGCTTAAATCTTGTTTCTTTTCTGTTAATAATAATGGCAAGAATCGTTCCGAGTATATAGTTGGAGAATGTTGCGGCAACAGCCCAGCATAACGTCCAACCGAGTACCGGCCAGAATTCCTGTCCGATTGAATCTTTCAAATTTAATGTTTCTGCAAAATTCTTAAGCCCGTTCCAGTTAAACACGAGAGGATTCTCATATGAATAATCAGTAAAGGCCATTGAAATCATAAATATCAGCGGTAATATTGTAAATACCACTACACCCAATATAGGAAGTGCCAAAAGGAATCTGTGAAGATTCTTGTCAAAAAGTGACTTGAATTCTTTTTTGAAACCATCCGGTCTCTTTCCTTCTTCCTTCATACATTGTGCTTTGTATGCACTTGTAACCGAATTAGCCCATAAAATAATAAAGAATACCGTAATTAAAATAACAACGACACCATACAACAGGAACAATATCGTTCTGTCCTGATGTGTGTACACATATATACCCTGTGCATCATCCCATATTTCTTCAGCATTAACACCGCCAAGCTTAAGATTGGCAAGACATCCGATACCGGTCTTAATCATATAGAATATATATGCTGCCTCAACGGCAAAAAACAGTAATCCCTTAATAACCTGTCCGCGAACAATATTACCGAGACCCATAACCACAGCTGATAACTTCGTGAAAATGTCGCCTTTTACAAATGCATTCTTTAATGAATATGTAGAGGAAAACTCTTTCATTTTTTTCTTTTTAAACTTTTTAGGTCTGTTGCCCAGCATTTGCAAGCCTCCTTATTTTTATAAATGCTTCGGTTACCGAGCAATACGGTACCCGAAGCATAAAAATCAACTATTTAGCTGTACAGCTCTGCATTATTTTTCAATATTCTTATTGAATGCCTCATTCATGTCAGCTGTCTGTGCTGCAGCATTGTCATGTGTAACAATTCCGGCATTGATTGACTTACCCATGTTCTCCATTGGTGTCCAGCAGTCTGCCATTGCAGCTACGAATGGCTGTGGATATGATGTTGTATCATATGTTGCATTCTGTGCTACGCAAAGCGCATTTGCCTTAACCTCTGTAGTTGCAAGAAGTTCCGTGTTACATGGAACGATAGTTCTTGTCTGGAAGTGTGTAAGCTGTGAATCCTTGTTCGCAAGGAAAAGAGCAAGTTCTGTTGCAACCTTAAGGTTAGCAGAGTTCTTGTTAACACCGATTGCCTTGGTTCCTGCGAATGCATACATCTGAACTTCCTTGCCATCAATCGTATATGTAGGAAGTGCTGCTATACCAAGCTTATCTCCAAGACTTTCCTTAAGTTCTGCGTAATCCCATGAACCTGAGAACATTGCGCTGATTGTTCCGTCCTTCATTCCGGCAATACCTGATCCGTCTGCATCAAGTACATAATTAGCATTAGCTACTAAATCTACAAGGTAGTTGGTTACTGCAGTTGCCTTATCTCCTTCGTAATCAACACCCTTTGATTCATCTGTTGTATCTCCGAAATATGTGCATCCGTTACCAACATAGAAAGCAGGTGTATACCATGAGTTAGTAAGCGGGAATGATACCTTAGCCTTAGAAAGCATTGTATCAAGATTCTTGATATCATCTTCAGTAAATACATCAGTATTGTAATACATGAACCATGTATTGGTTGTATAAGGAATACCATATATAGCTCCGTCAATTGTTACTGAGTTAACAACTGCTTCTGAGTTAGTATTCTTAATGTAAGTTTCTGTCTCTCCGCCAAGTCTTGCAAGAGCGCCTGCATCAAGAAGCTTGTTAATCTGGTCATTAGCATACATGAAAACATCTGCTGCTGCCGTAGGGTCCTTAGTTACGTTAGTAGCTGCATCTGATTCGCCGCATACTCCGTATTCAAATGTAATCTTGTATTCAGGATGAGCTTCAGCAAATGCTTCACATGTTGCCTTAAGCCATGCTCCCTGATCCTCATTCTGATCTTCAGCAGGTGACCATACCGTGAGCTTAACCTCCTGTGGATTACTTGCGACAGGTGTTGTTGTTGCAGGTGTTGTTGCCTTAGAATTATCTTCCTTAGCACAGCCTGCAACAGCCGCTGCACACATCGTTCCAGCTAATAATAAAGCTGCTACTTTTTTGAATTTCATTGTTGTAAATTCCTCCTTCTTTATTCACACTTTTTAAGTGTTCACCAGTGTTCTCATTCACACGACACTGACGATATTTTAATTATAAGTGAGACAACTTTTTAAGTATATATTAAAAATTTTTGAATTGTATTGTTTTTCTTAGATATAGGGTTTTTTAGGTATAATAATAAGAACATTTGTTCCCATGCCCGGTGTGCCGTTTACTTTAATTCCATACTCCGCTCCATAATAAAGTTTTATTCTTTCATTAACGTTTCTTACGCCATAGCCCCTGGATTCTCCGGTGAGTATTGACTCCGCCTGTTCCTCCGTCATTCCCACTCCGTTATCTTTCACCGAAAGTTTTATCACATCACCGCCGTTTTTGCATCTTACGGTCAGTATTCCCCTTCCTTCCGTCATAACGTCAATGCCGTGTTCTATTGCATTTTCCACAAGAGGCTGCAGGATTAGGTTAGGTATTTTATACTGCAGTGTTTCTTCATCCACATCCATAACAAGGTCAAAGCCGTCATCATGAAGCATGAGCTGTATATCGAGGTATGAGCGTATGTTCTCTATTTCCCCTTTGATATCGGTCTCGTTTTTCCCCTTATTAAGTGAAGTTCTGTAAAATGCAGAAAGTGCAAGCGTTATCCTGCTTATGTCAGGCTGTTCCGCAGCTATCGCCTTCCAGTTAATCATTGAAAGTGTATTATACAGAAAATGCGGGTTAATCTGTGCCTGAAGTGCCGTCATCTCATATTCTTTTTCTTTTATTTTACTCTGATACACTTCGTTAATGAGATAGTTAAGTCTGGCAATCATTTTAGAAAAGCTGTCTACCAGAAGCCCTATTTCATCATCATTGTTATTGGTTATTTCCACCGTAAAATTTCCCTGCTCAACAGAGTCCGTTATCTGCTGGAGTTTTTTAATTCTTCCCGTAACAAACACCGCATTGAATCTTATGCAGAAGAAAGCCGCCACCATACAGGTAACTATGCCTGTTATCGTTATAAGGTTTACCGGTGTTATCTTGGATATCATAATGTTTACCGGCTGATACATCCATATCTTCCAACCGGTACTGTTCATAACAGTGCCAAGAACCGTATAATCGTCTTCGTCAAGCTTTGCAAGCTCATCCGCGGCAACAATATATTTTCTGTTCTTTTCATCAAAAGAATCATATTCATAAATTACATTTCCTGCTGCATCCGTTATTTTAATCCCATAATTGTGTACGGAGGAATTCGCAGCATTTGCGATAAGTTTTCCGATATCCGTTTCCATACGGATTATTCCGAGAAGCTTCCTTCCGCGGCGTGACTCCGCTTTTTTCAAAAAAATCATCTTTTCTCCGTCATATGCCATATGCCACGCATTTTCCGAGCTCATGGTGACCTTATCATACCATTCCGTATTCTTTACGGATGAAATATTATCCAAATATTCCGCATTTTCAGAATTTTCAATGTCAGCATACAGCTTAATGGTGTTCCCGGTAAGTGAATTCAAAAACTCTGCGGCTTCTGCCGCACTTTCATAAGAGCCCTCATCATCCACGATATAATCCGCTATAATGTTTCCTTTTTCAAATTCATTGTCAACAAGGCCCGAAATTCTGTCCAGGTAGACTTCGTTTTTTGCCCTGTCCTCTTCTCTGAACATGGACCTCATTTCAAAAAAATTCACCGCAAGAATTATAAGCACAGGAAGAAAGCCTGCAAGGATATATACCAATGCAAGCTTACTTGTAAGTTTCATATTTTTTCTGTGGGTTCTTTTACTCAATTTCATCACCGGTTTCTCTGTATTTCTGCGGACTCACGCCAAAATATTCCCTGAATGATGAGCAGAAATAGGATACGTTGGCATAGCCGCATTCATTACTTATATCCACAATTTTTGCCATGGTATTCTCAAGCATATCCTTAGCACGTTCCATTCTGTACGCCTTGATATATCTGTTAAGATTCTGTCCTGTTTCCTTCTTGAATATGGAGCTCAAATAACTCGGTGCCATATATACCATTTTTCCGAGTGATTCCACGCTCAGGTCCTCATTAAAATGCTCAATCACATACTTTTTAACAACTTCTATTTCCTTATGGTTCATTGAAGGATTCTGTGCGAACGCAGCTTCCAGCCTGTCAACATTGCGTTCAACAATGGCTATTACCTTGTTAAAATCGCCGGACATATACAATGTTTCAATCTCTTCGTTAAGTTCTTTTTCATCCGTATTGGGTATATTGGCATAAAACTCCTTGAGGAGATTGGAAAACAGGAATTTTATGTAAACCTGTGAAAAATCTCGCTTATTGCCGTATTTCTCACAAAAACGCCCAAAATGTTCCCTGAGCATCCCGATGTCTTTCATTTTAATATCCTGTTTCATCTGTTTCATTATGGTATCGTCATCAATCTGGATAACTTCCGTTTCTTCACCCTCCATGTTGTGTGAAAAAACATTCTTCGTCTGATGATAAAATTTATTTTCCATCAGATTATCCAGCTCCTCCATTGCTGCAGCTATCCCGTCATATCCTTTTGCTTTCTCTGATATGGCAATAAAGCATTTCTCACCATAGCTCTCCGTTACATAATCAGAAATTTTCCGTGCCGTTTCTTCATAAGACACATTTTCATCAGAGAAAAACAAAAGCGACTGCTGCGGACTAAGGTTAAGATAATGGCTCATTCCGGTATTAAGGTCATTAAGATGTTCCTTAAAATCCATACCCTTACCGCCATAAAAGTAGGAATCAAAATCTATCAGCATCATACATCTGAAGCCGTTAAGGAAATCAGAAGAAACAAGTCCTCCCGCATATTCTTCCGTCTTCTCAACCGGTGCTCCGTTTACAGCCATCATCAGAAGATGTTCTATTATAAATTCCGCACTTCGTGTTTTAAGCTTTTCCTCGTTTTTTCCTTCGTCGAGCTGTGATACCACCCTGTTAAGCGTATTCTTAAATTCATTAATGTCAACCGGCTTCAGTATGTAGTCGGAAACACCTAACCGTACAGCCTGTTTTGCATATGCAAAATCTCCGTATCCGCTGAAAATTATACATTTCATGCACGGTCTGACTTCATATGCCTTTTCAATAAGCTCCATTCCATCCATAAACGGCATTTTAATATCCGTAAGAAGAATGTCGTATTCATTATCCTGTATCATTTTATATGCAGAAAGTCCGTTTTCCGCTTCACTGATGTCAAATCCGTAACCAAGCTGACGCAGCAGAAGCTTAATACCGTTTCTTTCAATTTTTTCATCATCTACTATTAAAATTTTATACATTCCTTATAAACTCCCTTTTTAAGGATTTCATTTAATCTCAAATGCCGGAACACATTCCGTGTTCCGGCCGTATGAGCATTATCAGTTAAGTTTCCAAATATCTTTGTTATATTCGGCGATTGTTCTGTCTGATGAGAAGAATCCTGCTTTACTGATGTTAATAAGTGCTTTCTTCGTCCATGTCTTTCTGTCTTCATAATCGGCAAGTGCCTGTTCCTTAACCCTGATATAATCCTTAATGTCAAGGAGTGTCATGAACCAGTCTTTCTTGATAAGCTCTGCATGAAGCTCAAGGAGTGTTTCTGCATTTCCTACCTTCATTACTTCCGCGCTTATAATAAAGTCAACAAGTTCTTTAATCTTAGCATCATTTATATAGTAATCCCTTGCACTGTAATCTGCCTTGGCATAATGCTCGATTACCTGTTCACTGCTCTCACCGAAGAAGTAAATGTTGTCTTCACCCACAAGCTGTCCGATTTCCACGTTAGCGCCGTCTTTAGTTCCCAGTGTAAGCGCTCCGTTAAGCATGAACTTCATGTTACCGGTTCCTGAGGCTTCTTTAGAAGCAAGAGAAATCTGTTCAGAAATATCACATGCAGGAATAATCTTCGCTGCCTTTGATACATTGTAGTTTTCTACCATTACAACCTTAAGGTACTTACTTACTTCAGGATCATTATTTATAACTTCCTGTAAACAAAGAATTAAATGAATGATGTCCTTTGCAATCACATAAGCAGGAGCTGCCTTTGCCCCGAATATTACCGTTACAGGTCTCTTCGGAAGGTTGCCGGCTTTAATTTCAAGGTATTTGTAAATAACCCAGAGCACATTCATCTGCTGACGCTTGTACTCATGAAGTCTCTTAACCTGAATATCAAAAATTGAGTTTTCATCAATGTCAATATTCTGCGTAGCCTTAATGAACTGCTTAAACGTCTTCTTATTATTGAGCTTAATTTCATCAAGTTTTGCAAGAACCTTTTCATCATCCAGATATTTCTGAAGGTCTTCCAGCTTATCGGCATCCTTCATAAATTCATCACCGATTAATTCACGGATTAATGCTGCCAGTTCCTCATTGCAGTGAAGAAGCCATCTTCTGAATGTAATACCATTTGTCTTATTATTGAACTTCTCAGGATAAATTCTGTAAAAATTGTTCAATTCTGAATTCTTCAGTATTTCAGTATGAAGATATGCAACACCGTTTACGCTGTATCCGTAATGGATGTCCATATGTGCCATATGAACCCTTCCTGAATCATCAATGATATATACTGAAGGATCAGAGAATTTTTCTCTTACTCTTCTGTCAAGATCCCTGATGATAGGAACAAGGTGCGGTACAACTCTTTCAAGGTATGATACAGGCCATTTTTCCAATGCTTCAGCAAGAATTGTATGGTTGGTATATGCACATGTCTTGGATACGATATCAACCGCTTCATCCATTCCGATTCCTTCTGCCGTGAGAAGTCGGATTAATTCAGGAATTACCATTGACGGATGTGTATCATTAATCTGAATTGCTGCATATTCATAAAGATCATGCAGATTAGAGCCCTTAGCCCTGCATTCGTCAAGGATAAGTCTTGCACCGCTTGATACCATGAGGTACTGCTGATAAATTCTTAATAAGTTACCTGCTTCATCACTGTCATCCGGATAAAGGAAAAGTGTAAGGTTCTTATATACATCATTCTTGTCAAAATTAATGCTGTCATTCCGTACAAGTCCGTCATCAACGCTTTCAATGTCAAACAAATGGAGCTTGTTCGTTCTGTTGTTATATCCTGTTACATCAATGTCATAGAGTCTTGATTTAACGGAAAATCCGTTAAACTGTACATCATATACGACATCCGTCTTAGTGAGCCAGCCTTTTTCTTCAATCCACGGATTAGGAGTTTCCTTCTGGAAATTGTTTTCAAATACCTGCTTGAAAAGACCCATATGATAATTAAGTCCGATTCCGTCACCGTTAAGTCCGATTGATGCCATTGAATCTATGAAGCAGGCTGCAAGTCTTCCAAGACCGCCGTTACCGAGTGACGGTTCCGGTTCAACTTCTTCGATTTCATAAATGCTCTTGCCGTTTTCTTCAAGCTCCTTCTTAACATCCTCGAAAATTCCAAGATTAATAAGATTGTTGGATAAAAGCTTTCCGATAAGAAATTCTGCAGAAATGTAATATACCTTCTTCTTACCTTCATTGCTTTCCCTGCCACCGGCAAGCTCCTTCGTCATTTCAAGGAGTGCAAAATAAATTTCTTCATTGCTGCAGTCCTTAATTGCTTTGTTGTAATTCTTTTCACAAATATTGGATAACATATAATCCTCCCTGTTAAAATATTTTTTATTTCTGCCTCGTCCGTATACTTTGGTAAGCTCACGGAGTCTGTTTCTGAGTTCTTTTGTAAATTCGCCCTTCTGAAGTCTCCACTTCCAGTTGGTTCCAAGTGTTGACGGCACGTTCATTCTTGCACTTGCATCCTTATACAAAAGATCCTGCATCTGAATGATTACCGTATCAGCCACACTCATATATGCCATTCTTATAAGTTCGCTGGCACCCTTGTACATATCATCGATTCCGAGATACTTCATCATGTATTCCCTGGTACCCTCATCCATGGTATCAAAGAATCCGATAATGGTGTCATTATCATGGGTTCCTATATATTCAACATAATTCTTTGCATGATTATGAAGTGCATGTTCGTTGTCAGCACTGCCGTCAAATGAAAACTGGAGAACCTTCATTCCCGGATATCCCGACTTCTTAATCAGCTCCGTCACTTCCGGCACCACGACACCAAGATCTTCCGCTATCACCTTGGCATCACCCATTACACTGTCAATGGCATTAATGAGCCTGATTCCCGGTCCCTCGGCATAAAATCCGTCTTTAGGATCTCCTTCTGCCGGTATGTTATAATATCGTACGATTCCGATAAAGTGGTCAATTCTTGTCACGTCATACAGCTCTGCAGACGCAGCCATTCTCTTCTTCCACCATGCAAAACCGTCCTTTTCCATTGCCTTCCAGTCATAAATAGGATTACCCCATTTCTGTCCGTATGAGGAGAACATATCCGGAGGACATCCTGCAACGTTGACCGGCTTCCAATCCTTATCAAGAAGGAACTGTGTATGATTCGTCCATACATCCGCACTGTCAAGTGCCACATATATAGGTATGTCTCCAATTATGCTTATGCCCTTTCTGTTGGCATATTTTTTAAGGCGTGTCCACTGTTCGTAGAACTTATACTGCATAAACACATAAAAATCAATTTCCTGTGCAAGCTTCTTCTCATAACGTGCGACCGCCGCCGGCTTGCGGAATCTTATGTCAGCCTCCCAGCTGAGCCATTCCTTATTGTCATGATCAGCCTTAATTGCCATAAACAGTGCATAATCATGTATCCAGAATTCATTATCTTCAAAGAATTTCTTATATTCATCCGTATCTCTGTGTCCCGAAGCCTCATATGCCTTCCGCAGTACCTTAAATCTCTCATTATAAATAATGTCATATTCTATAAATTCCGGATTGCTTCCCCAGTTAATATTACGGAGTTCTTCCCTGTCAAGAAGTCCTTCCTCCGCAAGGACATCCAAATCTATAAAATACGGGTTGCCTGCAAAAGCAGAAAATGACTGGTACGGACTGTCTCCGAAGCTCGTAGGTCCCACAGGAAGCACCTGCCAGTACTTCTGTCCGGATGCTCTTAAAAGATCAACAAACTCGTAAGCAGCAGCACCCAGTGTACCTATGCCGTACGGTGAAGGCAGACTGCTTATCGGCAGTAATATACCTGCACCTCTCTCAAGTTCTTTTCCCATTGTGTATTATTCCTTTCTCAAAGCTTTACGAATGTATTATACTCTTTTAATTTCAAATACTTCTTGTAGTATACCATTAAAATATGGTACAATCCTATCATGCATTGTTAATTTAAGGAGATTTTACATGAATATTCCCGAATATGAGTTTTATCATGAGAAGAAAAACCATGCAGATACACTTTTTCCGTATAACACGTATCTGTGTTCCATTCCTTTGGATTTTTACGAGGTACCTAACCACTGGCACAATGAAATGGAAATAATATATATCAAAAAAGGCAGGGGAATCGTATCCATTGACATGGAGAACCTGTATGTTGAGGCTGGTGACATCGTAACGGTCATACCCGGACAGCTTCACAGCATATGCCAGCTTGAAAATTACAATATGGAATATGAAAACATTATTTTTTCAACAGATATGCTGATTTCCAAAATTTCGGATACGGTAGAATCGGAAATATTCATTCCTCTTCTTGCCGGCAATGTAACCATTCGCAGGCTTGTAACCCATGATGATGACATATATCAGCCACTTGCCGGATGTCTTAACAGAGCCGACAACATATGCCGGACATTTCCAAAAGGCTATAAGCTCATGATAAAAAGCTGTCTTTACGAATTTTTTTATATTCTTTTCTCAGCTTCAGAGGAAGCCGCAGCTCCTAAGTCCAACAAGAATATTGACCGTATTAAGACAATACTCAATTATATAGAGAATAATTACAGAAGTGATATAACAATAGAAAAAATTGCTGACGTGTGTGGTTTTTCGAGCTCCCATTTCATGAAATTTTTCAAAAATTCAATGGGAAGCTCATTTACGTCATATCTTAATGATTACAGACTGTCCATGGCTGCAAGGCTTCTTCTGTCTTCCGATGACAACATAATCGATGTGGCCGCTGACTGCGGATATGAAAATCTGTCATATTTTAACCGGATTTTCAAAAAGAAATACGGTGTTACTCCAAGCCTGTACAGAAAAAGCAGTATTCCTTCCGGATACTAATTTTTTCTGCGAAAAAACTGCTTAAAAAAACCTGCGGCACATGCTGCGGCGAATAACACAAGATTCACGCATACCACGCTTGCTCCCGCCGGTGTTGAGCAGCCGAATGATATTGTAATTCCTGCCATAAAGCTTATAACTGCCGTTATTACCGATATTATTACCACGCCTCTGTACGTTCTGCTTATCCTCATTGAGGTAAGGCTTGGAAATATGATGAGGCTTGAAATCAGGAGTGCTCCCATAAGTCTCATTCCTATAACCACAATGACCGCCGTAAGCACCGCAAGAATCATATTGTATGTGCCTGCTGCGGTTCCCGTTGCCTTCGCAAAATTTTCATCAAACGTAACCGCAAATATCCTGTTATAAAACACAACAAACATTACAAGTACGACGGCAGCCGTAATTTTTGCTATCAGCGCATCCTCGCCGCTTATTGAAAGTATGCTTCCGAACATATAATTATTGATATCCGTATTCATACCGGATGATAATGATACAATCATTACACCGACTGCAAGTGAACCGCTGCACAGTATTGCAAGTGCCTGGTCACCTTTTATCCTGCTGTTGGAGCTCAGGCGCAGTAGCAGGAACGCTGCCGCAATGCATACGGGTACTGCAAGCTTAAGCGGTGCAATATTCAGTGCCGACGCAAGTGCAAGTGCTGCAAAGCCCACATGGGAAAGCCCGTCACCTATCATGGAATATCTTTTTAAAACCATACTTACGCCAAGAAGTGATGCACACACCGTTACAAGCAGTCCCACAACCACTGCCTGCCTCATAAAGTCATATGAAAACATTGTCTTAATTAAATCAATCACCTGTAACAGCTCCTTCTGTTGATGAATATTTCACATATTCTTCTTTTGTTCCGAAAAAATATCCCTTATGGGACAGCTGCAGGATATGCGTTGCATACCTGAGTGTTGCCTCCATATCATGTGATACCATTATTACCGTTATTCCCATCTTTCTGTTAATGTGGTATATCAGCTCATAAAATTCCGAGGTTGCTGCCGGGTCAAGTCCGGTTGCCGGCTCATCAAGAAGAATCAGTTTTTTCGTTGCACACATTGCCCTTGCAAGCAGCGTTCTCTGCTGCTGTCCGCCGGACAGGTCATGGTAACATCTGTCTTTAAGGTTTTCAATTCCCATAAGACGCATTTTATCATATGCGTCTTCTTTGTCCGCCTTTGTGTAAAACGGATGAAAGGACAGATTATTAAGTCTTCCCGACAGAACAACCTCATATACGCTTGCAGGAAAATCCTTTTGTGCCGCTGTCTGCTGCGGCAGGTATCCGATTTCCTTAGCTTTCAGTCCGTCTCCCGTCACAATGCTTCCGTCCATTGGCTTTTTAAGACGCAGAAGTGCTTTTATCAGTGTGCTTTTCCCCACGCCGTTTTCGCCTATTATGCACAGGTATTCTCCTCCTGCAAGCTCAAAATCTATATTGTCCAGTATTGCCCGTCCTTCATATCCTAACTTCAGTCCGGTACATTTTATCAAAGCCATCAGTTCAACGCCTCCCTGAGTGATTCAAGATTTTTTTTCATAAAATCTATATAAGTGATTCCATTTTCAAAGTCGTCACGGCTTATATTGTGGCAGGAATAAAACGTAAGCACCTTTGCTCCCGTATCTGCCGCTATGGCATCCGCAATATTTCCGCTGCTGAGTTCTATTTTAAAAACTACCGGTATACAGTCTTCTTTAACTTTATCTATCAGGAACGCAACCGTTGCGGCGCTCGGCTCACTCTGAGCCGCACATCCCGGGAATGCCGCATAATATTCCAATCCGTATGCTTCCGCAAAATACCGGAGCGGGAATCTGTCCCCAAATACGATTTCTTTTCTTTCGGCATTTTCGGTAAGCTCCCTGAAGCCTTCATCAAGCTCTTTTATTTCAAGTTCAAACCGGTCATAATTATCCCTGTACGTTTTCTCATTGTCAGGATCCGTTTCAATAAGTGCATCCCTTACGGCTTCCGTTATCTTCAAAGCATTAAGCGGATCAGTCCACACATGCTCATCCCATTCGGTTTCTTCATCTTCTTCATCATCATGTTCGTGATGATGATGTCCTTCCATTCCCTCTACGTGCTCTTCTTCATATCTGTCAACAAGGTCAAGCATCTTTATGACCTTCATGCCCGAATTATCAATCCTGTCCAGAATATAATCAATCCAGGTGTCACTTTCACCGCCTGTATATATGAACAGGTCACATTCCTCCATCTCAATGATGTCCTTCGGTGAAGGCTCATAAGAATGAGATTCTGCTCCCGGTTTTAAGAGAAGTGTTACCTCTGCCAAGTCCCCTGCTGCCTGTCTTGCAAAATCATATGATGCGAATACCGTCGTAACGATTTTAATTTTTCCATCATTTTCCTGCTGCTTCATTCCGCATCCGGTCATAATTATACACATACACAGCAGCGGCACAAGCAGTGCCGTCATTTTTTTAGTCATGCTTTTTTCTCCCTGCATTCACTGCATAATCCGTTCAGCACGGAGGTTTCACAACACAGTGAAAATCCGTGATGGTTCATTATGTGTGCATATAACTCGTCCATAAATTCACATTCAAGGTGAATTATCCTGTCACATCCCGTACATCTTAAATGCAGGTGGTTTCTGCAGTTTCTTCCTGCATCTCCCGCATACTGGTATGTAGACATTTCACCTTTCTCCGCAACATATTTCATTACGGTTCCTTCCCTGCACAGTCTGTTTAAGTGCCTGTATACGGTTGAGGTATTGACCTCTATTCCGGAATTTCTTAAATAATTTCCTATATCTGCCGCCGTTACGATTTTTTCACTGTTTTCGGCAAAAAAATTCATTATCTTATTATGGCTCACCGTTGAATAGTTTCTTGATGACATGTTCCACCGCCTTTTTGCAACCTGTTTGCATTTTCATATACTATCATTTTTGTATTACCGTGTCAACAGAATTTCCGTTGACCTTTAGATAAGGAAGTGCTAATATTCTTATTAGATTTTTTATAAACAAAGGAGATTCAGTGATGATAAAAAGTTTTGACGACATATTATCCAAGGTAAAAGAATGCGGCATGAAGAAGGTTTCCGTAGCGGTTGCACAGGATGAAGCCGTTCTTGAAGCCTGCAGGGCTGCAAAGGAACGCGGTATTGCAGACTCGATACTTGTAGGTGATGCAGACCTTATCAGAGAAATTGCTGCTTCCATTTCCATGGATTTAAATGATTACGAGGTTATAGATGTCAAGGATGTCACCGAAGCCGCCCTTACTGCCGTTAAGCTTGTGCATGATGGTAAAGCCGATATGTATATGAAGGGTCTTATAGATACCAAGGGCTTCTTAAAGAGTATTCTTGACAAGGAAGTCGGACTCAGAACGGGCAAGCCGCTGTCACACGTATGCGTATTTGACGTAAAAGGTGTTGACAAGCTTCTGTTTCTCTCTGACGTGGCATTTATTCCTTATCCTACGCTTGAAGACAAGATTAACATTATCCATAATACGGTAGAGATATGTAAAGCCTGCGGAATTGACAATCCTAAGGTTGCACCGGTTGCAGCGGTAGAGGTTGTTAACCCTAAGATGCCTGCAACCGTTGATGCAGCAGAGCTTACAAGGATGAATGATGAAGGCATTATTACCGGATGCATAGTAGACGGACCTCTTTCAATGGATCTTGCCATCTGTCCTGAGGCGGCAACGCACAAAGGATGCACCGGAAGAAAAATCGTCGGAGATGCCGATGTCATTCTTTTCCCTGACATCCATGCCGGCAACATATGCTACAAAGCAATGGTTCACACCGCAGACGTGGTAAACGGCAACCTCATTACCGGAACAGCCGCTCCGGTTATTCTTACATCACGTTCAGACTCCTTTGAAGTCAAGGTGAACTCTCTTGCACTCGGAGCAGTTGTCGCTGAAGCAATGAAAAATAAATAAGAAAGGATATACAGACATGTCAGTTTTAAGTTTAATTATTAACCCGGGTTCCACATCAACCAAAATCGGTGTATTTGAAGATGAAACGCTTCTCTTTGATGAGACATTAAGACATCCTACGGAAGAAATTTCCAAATACGCAACCATCATAGACCAGAAAGATTTCCGTAAGGATATAATCATTTCCTTCCTTAAAGAAAAGAATTTTGACATAAATTCACTTAACGTCGTTGTAGGAAGAGGAGGACTCCTCAAGCCTATTCCAAGCGGCACATACGAGGTGAATGACAGACTTCTTGAGGATCTCCGTTCCGGTGTACAGGGTCAGCACGCTTCCAACTTAGGAGGCATACTTGCAAAAGAAATAGCCGACTCAATTAATGTACCTGCATATATTGTGGATCCCGTTGTCGTAGACGAAATGGAGCCTGTTGCACGTTATTCCGGACTGCCTGAGCTTCCAAGAACCAGCATATTCCACGCTCTCAACCAGAAGGCAGTTGCCAAGCGTTATGCAAAAGAGTCAGGTCAGAAATACGAAGACCTCAACCTTATCGTAATTCATCTCGGAGGCGGTGTTTCCGTTGGTCCTCATAAAAAAGGAAAAATCGTGGATATATTCAACGCCCTTGACGGAGACGGAGCTTTTTCGCCTGAGAGAGCCGGTTCCGTTCCGAGCGGTGCACTCGTGAAGTTATGTTTTTCAGGAAAATATACCGAAAAAGAAATTATGAAGAAATTAGTGGGTAACGGCGGCTTCAATGCCTATCTCGGTACCAATGACATGCGTGAGGTCAATAAAATGATTGCTGCCGGAGATGAAAAAGCTGCTGCCGTGCGTGAAGCTTTTATCTACAATATTGCAAAAAACGTAGGTGCAATGGCAACAGTACTTAACGGAAAGGTTGACCGCATAATCGTTACGGGCGGTATAGCCTATAATGCTGAGCTTGTAGACGAATTAAAGGAAAAATGTGGATGGATTGCTCCTTTTACGGTATATCCGGGAGAAGATGAGCTTCTTGCCCTTGCCCAGGGTGGTTTAAGAGTTATGACCGGAGCTGAAAAAGCTGCAGTTTATCAATAAAAAGATTACGGGATATGCCTTAAATTTGTGGCATATCCCGTTTTTTTATTTATTGGTTTCCCATATTCCTCTTGCTCGCACCCCGGATTCAAGCGCCATTTTTTCAAGCATATTCATCTCTTCCTCCGTCAGCTCAACAGACAGACCGTCAACAAGAGCCTGTGCCTGTACCTGCCCGGTTATTCCGACTATCGGAGTAATTCCCCTGCCAACAGCCCATGCCACCGGTATTCTTGAAGAATCCGTATCATACTTTCTTCCGAGCTCCCTTATATATTCTATGAGCCCGTTAATTTTCCTGAATTTTCCTTTTCCAAAGGACAGTCCCCTTAAAGACAGCTTCTTAAAGGTATGGGAAGCATCATAATGTCCTGACAGTGCTCCCTGTTCAAGAACCATATATCCGTAAAACAGAATATCATTATCCATGCAGTACCTGCGTACTCCGTCCTGTCTCTCCATGGACAGCAGGCTGTAATGATTCTGAACCGCCGTAAGCTTATATCCCTTAGACTTCAGATATTCATCAGCTTTACTCAAATCTTCTTCATTAAAATTTGACAGTCCTATGCTCTTTATCAGTCCTTCGTCCATGCATTCCGCCATTTCATCCAGATTAGCCTTATAATTAAACGGTTCATGAAGCCAATACAAATCTATAACATCCCGTCCGAGCCTTTCAAGGCTTCCTGTTACCGATTTTCTGACACTTCCCTTTTTATATCTCTTTGAAGGCATATGCTTGGTCGAGATAATTATATCATTCCTGTCTTTAATAAACTCTCCAAGAAGGATTTCCGCCCTGCCCATTCCGTACACTTCCGCGGTATCCCACATGGTCAGTCCTCCGTCAGCGGCAGTTTCAAAAGCCGCCCTTAACTGTTCCGTATCGTAATGTTTTCCGAATATCATTCCCGAACCGTTCATTCCGCTTCCCCATGCCCATGTTCCCACCATGCACGGCGGAAGCAGCCTTCCGTTAATTTCTTTCATAAGCATCCCTTTCTTACTTTTTTCACGTATTTCTTATTTTAACAGAAATTGACATGTTTGCAAGTATCATTGACATATCTTATTTTTTGGTCTAAGATTTAGTTAGCAAATTTAAGGAGACAATCACTCATGCATGCAGATAAGAACATACTACATTTTAAGCATGAAATATTATATCATGTAGCCAAGATGGCATTTGAAGGAACTCTTGACAAGGAGAGGGATCTCCTTCCATACCGTCTTGTTAAAGGTCCCAAGCCTAATTTTTACTGTTGTATATATAAGGAGCGTGAAATCGTAAGACAGCGAATCCGCCTTGCGGAGGGTAAGGCTCCCGGTGCATCGGATGACGGCAATATCATTCAGGTAATTACCGCAGCCTGCGAGGACTGTCCGATATCCAGCTACACGGTAACCGACAACTGCCAGAATTGTCCTGGTAAGGCATGTATCAATGCATGTAAATTCGGAGCCATTTCAACCGGAGACCATCATTCAAGAATAGATCCAAGCAAATGCAAGGAATGCGGAATGTGTGCAAAGGCATGTCCATATAATGCAATAGCACATCTGAAGCGTCCGTGTAAGTTCAGCTGTCCCGTAGATGCAATTACATATGACGAATATGGTATTTCAGTAATAGATAACAATAAATGCATCAAGTGCGGTCTGTGCCTTCACAAGTGTCCGTTCGGTGCAATAGGTGCCAAGACCTTCATCGTACAGGTAATAGAACAGATTAAATCCGGCAGACCCGTATATGCAATGGTAGCTCCCGCTGCAGAGGGACAGTTCGGTCCTGACATAACCATGGCAAGCTGGAGACAGGCAATGAAAAAGCTGGGATTTACCGATATGTATGAGGTTGCATCAGGTGCAGACATGACAACCATGAGTGAAGCTGAAGAATGGTCAGAAGCATATGCCGCAGGTGAGAAGAAGACCACTTCCTGCTGTCCTGCATTTGTTAACATGATAAATAATCATTTTCCCGAACTTTCTGACCGTATTTCCACAACGGTTTCTCCTATGTGCATGACGTCAAGAATGATTAAGGCAAAACATCCTGACGCATATACCGTTTTCATAGGACCGTGTACTGCAAAAAAATCAGAGGTCATTGACCAGAAGATAGAAGGAAATGCAGATGCCGTA
Source organism: uncultured Butyrivibrio sp. (assembly GCA_964405265.1). Lineage (GTDB taxonomy): Bacteria > Bacillota > Clostridia > Lachnospirales > Lachnospiraceae > Eshraghiella. The sequence continues at coordinate 1,488 of CAYONC010000005.1, read as the reverse complement.
CTCGCCTTCAGTGAGCTTCGTGCCATTATGAGAGCCAGAGAGGTAGCTTTTGAACCTGTGGAAGAAGTAAGTCAGGAAGCTTCCGTATTCGGTAAGAGATACGGCAACGCCGGCGGCGTGACAGCTGCAATTATGGAATATATGAAGGAAAAAGGACTGGACTGCAATCCTTCAATATGTAAAGCAAATGGTGCTTCCGAATGCAAAAAGGCACTTCTGCTCCTTAAAAACAATCGTCTTCCTGAGGATTTCATTGAAGGAATGGCTTGTGAGGGAGGCTGTGTCGGAGGTCCGAGTTCATATAAAGACCAGCTTCTGTCAAAACGTGACCGTGATACAATGATATCTTCTGCCGACAGACGTACCATTATTGAGAATCTCAACAATTATGACATGAATTCCATTTCACTTCACAAATAAGAACTGCAAAATGAACGCAGCCTTTCAGGCAATGTCATTAAGTTAAGCTGATGAAATGAGATCTCTATACCAATTAAAGGGTATAGGGGTCTTTTTTTATAAAAAACAGTTGACAAAAGCAGAAATGTGTGCGGGTGCTCTCGCTACTGATTAATTAAAGAAGTAGCGAGAGCGCCCCTTGTAGTTAAGAAAAAATTGATTGCAAGGAGAAAACACATGAAATCTGAACATGTAAAAAAACTTTTGTTGACCGAGATTAAGAATGTTGCTGATAATCCACAGGACTATTGTTTTAATCCTGACAATGATTTTACTCGTAAGCGAAAACTATCTATGGAGAAAGTTTTGGCTGGAATCATTGGAATGGGAAGCGGAAGTCTTACTAATGAGTTATTAGATCTATTTGATGCTTCTGCAGATACACCAACTGCTTCTGCTTTTATTCAGCAAAGAAACAAGATAAGACCAGAGGCTTTTGAATCTATATTTTCTGGTTTTTCACATAAGCTTATGACAGAATTTACGGAAAATATGCCCATAATAGCTGTTGATGGTTCTGATGTACAGATTCCTACCAATCCAGAGGATTTGGCATCATTTTATTCTGAAACAAATAATCGAAAAGCTTATAATCTTCTGCATATCAACGCACTGTATGATATAAGTCATCATATTTATCCTGATGTTATTATTCAGAAATCGAAAGAAGCAAATGAACATAAAGCGTTACAGGAAATGGTAGACCGTTCAAAAATAGCTAAAGCACTTGTAATAGCAGATCGAGGATATGAGTCTTTTAACAGTATGGCTCACATTCAAGAAAAAGGATGGTTCTTTCTTATTCGTGTTAAAGATGGGATTAATGGTATTATAAAAGGGTTGGATTTGCCAGATACGAACAGTTTTGACCTAGATATTTCTTTAAAGCTTACAAGAAAGAAAACAAATGCTGTCAAAGAGCTTTTTAAAGATAAAAATCATTATCGAAGTATTTCTTCAACGCAACTTTTTGATGATTTCGGAGAATTCATACGAAACCATAGTTACGAATCTTGACAGAACGAACTA
>CAYONC010000004.1:0-172327 GCA_964405265.1 uncultured Butyrivibrio sp. | reverse complement strand
TCAATGAAGGTCTCAGACAGGGGAAAGCGGAAGGACTCAGGGAAGGACTTAAGGAGGGCAAAGAAGCAGGACTTAAGGAAGGCAAAGAAGCAGGACTTAAGGAAGGCAAAGAAGCAGGACTTAAGGAAGGAAAAAAGAATGGCGAATACCGTGTCATAGTACGTGCCGCAGAGGGCATGGAAAGAAGGGGAATGACATATCCTGAAATAGCATCGATGCTTGGAATATCAGAAATGAAGCTTGCCGAAGCATACGAGTATATGGACGGACTTAAATCCGGAACAGATACCGATATGTTAATGGAGGGTTAAGAACATCTGTCAGGTGTGCGGTTTTCATGAAAAAGAAAATCGCACACTTTTTTGACGTGGAAATGCAAATTAACGTATGTAATACATATTGCAAAATATTCTCCGTATGATAAAATTTTTACAGGAATTACAAAATGTACTGTAATATTTCAATATTTGAAACAGAAGAGGTAAAACTGACTGTGAAAAAGGATTTTAATGCCATGCTGTATGATAACAGGGATATGCCCAAGATACAGATAATTACGGATGAAAAAAGTATTGAGAAATATGGCGGGAACAGAATGTATTTTGCACCACCGGCTGATTATGACCGGATAATGAAAGTTATTCCGTGCGGCAGAGTAATTACCGTCGGTAAAATCAGAGAATATTTTGCAGAATTAAGCGGTGCGGATTTTACTGAACCTATGACAGCAGGTATTTTTGTTTCGATTGCTGCGTGGGCAAGTGAGCAACGGCAGGAAGATAAAACACCATATTGGAGAACTTTAAAAACTGACGGGGAACTGAATGCAAAGTATCCGGGCGGTATTGAAGCACAGATGAAAAGGTTGGAGGCAGAAGGACATACGATTATTGTAAAAGGAAGGAAAAATAAACGATATTATGTCAAAGATTATGAAAAGTATATGTATAATCCGGATTTGAAATCTAAAGCAGTCACAGGTATTGTTTGATTCTAAACTGACAGAAAAGTCGCAATTATATGATATAAAGAAATTTCAGAAGGAGCGGAAATAAAATGAAACCTGTACAAATAGCGGCGATTTTAGTGATTGCAGTATTTTATATCGCATACTTTACAAAAAAGTTTCTTCAGTATCGCAAGGGTATACAAACCGATCAGATTGGCAAAGGCGGCAAGCCCCGGAAGACGCTTGTGATCGAGATACTGATGAAAACAGCAACATATTCTGTTGTGGTTGTAGAGTTGGTCAGTATTATAATGTATTTTCGTATGTGGAAATCTTCTTATGCCTGGACAGGCATAGGAGTTGCAGCTCTTGGCGTGAGTATTTTTATCATAGCCATGGTAACGATGCGGGACAGCTGGAGGGCAGGCATACCGGAAAAGGATAAAACCGGACTTGTAACAGACGGAATATACCGTTTCAGCCGTAACCCGGCTTTTCTCGGCTTCGACCTGATGTATACGGGTATACTGGCTGCATTTTTTAATTATCTGCATTTGATATTTGTACTTTATGCGGTAATAATGCTGCATCTGCAGATTTTGCAGGAAGAAAAATTTCTGACAGCAACGTTCGGAGATACATACACAGAGTACAAAAAGAAAACAGGAAGATATTTTATTTTCGGTAAGTCCTGCTCAAAACAATTATAACGTAAGTCTTAATCGTGTTTTGTGCTGCTCCGGGATGTGTAGGATATATGGCTTACGGAAATAAACAAATGAATTAACTGCAGGCTAAAATGTTGACAAAAAGCCGTTGTGTCAATATAATAAAATGTATATTCTAAAATAAATAATTTAGAACATATGATTTTAATACTGATATGACGGAGGTCTTCCAATGGATAACAGAAGCGGAATTTTAAAAGAAAATGAAAAACAGGCAGATAAAATAGTTGCAAAGGTTATGAGGGTGACGCTCATTATTTTTACCATTGTATATATTTTGAACATTGCAGGTATTTTCGTTGTAAAAAATACCATTATGACGATAGCATATATAGGAGGAAGCATACTGCTTATGCTCCCGACGGTTTTGGCACATATCACGGAGAAGAAGGAAGCACCCTGTGTTAAGTATATAAATGTAGCCTGTGCATCCGTATTTGTGATGCTTTTGTGTATAACGCTGAATTTTCATGTTGTGGCACTGTATGTATATCCGATAGCGATTGCAGGACTTTATTTTTCAAAGCGGCTTAACATAATCGCAACGGTGCTTACCGTTGTATGTACTTCGGCAGGACAATATGCTGCATTTATATTGAAAACAACCATTGACGATAATTTTACCATATTAAAAAAAGCAATTATTTACGGAATTGTTCCCAGAGCATTGGTTGTCATTGCGGTGGCGGCAATATTTACGATGCTGAGCAGCAGAACAGCGTCGCTTTTATCCAATCTGATGGGTGCCGAAGAACAGAAGCATATGATTAAGAAAATGAAGAAGATGAAGGCGAGTGCGGCGGCAACATCAGAAAAAATGCTCGATATGGTAAGGGAGCTTTCTGAAATAACAGAGACTTCACTGCAGGCAAATCAGAGAATAGAGGAAGAAGCTAAAAATCTTTCATCAGGCTCCGACGCAAACAGGATATCGGTTGAAAATGCAGAAATCCGCATAAGTGACATCGCTTCTGAACTTGTTGAACTCAGCGAAATGAATCACAGAACGGCACTTCTTACAGAGGACATTGGAAAGAATACGGCGGAAAATCAGAAAAGAATGAACGATGCAACCCGCAGTATGGAAGATATACACATATGTACGGATGAATGTCGTGACATAATAACCAGACTTGGAGAAAAATCAAAAGAAATAATCGGCATTGTTAAGACAATTACATCAATATCCGGGCAGACCAATATTCTTGCACTTAATGCTTCAATAGAAGCCGCAAGGGCAGGAGAAGATGGAAAAGGATTTGCGGTGGTTGCAGGCGAAATACAGAAGCTTGCGGAAGAGACAAGAACAGCAGTGGACAATATAGGAAGAATTGTTTCAGTTGTCATGAATTATACCGAAGCCGCGGTTAGTGCAATAGAAAAAAATGAGATATATGCCGTAAAAGGAAGCGATGACATAAAGAAGGTGAATGAATCAACATCACTTATAACATCTTATAATGAAGAGCTTATTGAAAAAATTCATGACATAGACTATACCGCAAAAATTATAAGGGAAAAAAGTGATGAGATTTCAGGCGGAATGAAAATGATTAATGCCAATACGAGACAAAATTGTGAAGCTGTTGAACGGGTTACATCCGATACACAGAAAAATACGGAAGGAACGTGCAGACTTGCTGCAATGGTTGAACAGATAAAAGAGCTGTCAGGACAGCTCAATACTGTTATAAAGGAATAAAAGGACAGTCATCCGAATGTTCGGATGACTGTTTTTTTGCATTGGCAGACCACTTGATTTTTTAAACCCGGACTGTTAAAATGTTTCATTGTAAAAAGTAAGGAGAGACTGAAAATGATAAAAAAATTACTGGGTTCGGTAAGAGAATTTAAAAAACTGACGATTCTCACATTTTTTCTGATGATAGGAGAAGCCGTCATGGAATGCCTGATACCGTTTATAACGGCAAATCTTATGAATGATATTAAAGCCGGAATCGATATGAAGAGACTTCTCATTACGGGAGGTCTGCTTGTGTTCATGGCACTTTTGTCACTTACATTCGGAGGAACGGCAGGTTATACCAGTGCCAGGGCGTCTTCGGGATTTGCAATGAATCTTAGAAATGACCTGTTTGAAAGAATACAGGCTTTTTCATTTGAAAATGTTGATAAATTTGCATCATCCTCACTTGTAACAAGAATGACAACTGATGTAGTGAATGTTCAGATGTCTTTCATGATGTGTATAAGAACGGCAATCAGGGCACCATTCATGTTTATATTTTCAATAATAATGTCCTACATAATGGGAGGAAAGCTTGCATCGGTGTTTGTTATTGCTGTTCCGATAATTGTATTCGGACTTGTAATGGTAAGTAAAAAAGCGATGCCGGCATTTCAGCGTGTTTTTAAAAAGTATGATAAACTGAATGAATCAATAGAAGAGAATGTCCGCGGAATGAGGGTTGTAAAAGGTTTTGCCAGGGAAGATCATGAAAAAGAGAAATTCAGGACTGCCGCAACGGATATATGTACTGATTTTACAAAGGCAGAGAGGATTGTTGCATTTAACCAGCCGATTATGCAGGTGTGTCTGTACATAATAATGGTTTTTGCACTGTCATTCGGTTCATACATGGTGATTTCAAGCTTCGGCCTTGATCTTGACGTAGGACATATTTCAGCAATACTCACATACGGAATGCAGATCCTTATGTCACTTATGATGCTGTCAATTATTTATGTCATGATTTCAATGTCGTTGGAATCCGTGAAAAGAATCTGTGAAGTCCTTGAAGAGAAACCGGTTATTGTCAATGGAGAAAATCCTGTATATGAAATTAAGGACGGTTCCGTTGAATTCAGAAATGCCAGCTATAAATATTCGGCAGAATCAGAAAAATTTGCACTTGAAAATGTTAGCATAACGGTAAAATCCGGTATGACCGTAGGTATAATCGGCGGAACTGGTTCAAGTAAATCGACCTTTGTGCAGCTCATACCGAGACTGTATGATGTAACGGAGGGTGAGATTTATGTGGGAGGATTAAATGTCAGGGATTACGATCTGAAAACACTTCGTGACGGTGTGGCAATGGTTCTCCAGAAGAACCAGCTTTTTTCCGGGACAATCAGGGAAAACCTTAAATGGGGAAATAAAAATGCAACTGATGAGGAAATAAAGGAAGCATGCCGTTTTGCCCAGGCGGATGAATTTATAAGCACCTTCCCGAAAGAATATGACACATATATTGAACAGGGCGGAAGCAATGTTTCAGGAGGACAGAAGCAGAGAATATGTATTGCCAGGGCTTTTTTGAAAAAGCCTAAGATACTTATTCTTGATGATTCAACAAGTGCGGTGGATACCAAAACGGATGCACTTATCAGACGTGCTTTCAGAGAATATATTCCGGATACGACAAAATTTATTATTGCGCAGAGAATATCATCGGTTCAGGATGCGGATGTGATAATTGTAATGGATAACGGACATATATCAGATTACGGCAGACATGATGAACTGATGCAGAGATGCAATATATACAGTGAAATATATGAGGAGCAGATGGGAGGAAAAAATGATGAAGAATAATGCATATAAATTTTCCTCATTAAAGAGGGTACTTAAGAGCCTCTTTACGGAGTATCCGAAGCTTATGATTATTGTGATCATATGTATTGTAATATCGTCGGTGACGGCTGCGGTACCGGCTGTTTTTCAACAGCAGATACTTGCAGATATCGAAAAATACGTGGCTTTGGGGGATTGGAAAACAGCTTCAGGTGTTATAATTCCCAAGGTGGCTGTCCTTGCCGTAATGTATGTTATATCCCTGCTTGCAATAATTGCATATACGCAGCTTATGGCATACATAACACACGGTTATCTTAACAGGCTGCGGTGCAGAATGTTTGAAAAGATGCAGAATCTGCCGATATCATATTTTGATACCAACAAGCACGGTGATATAATGAGCCGTTATACCAATGACATTGATACCATAAGACAGCTTATTTCGCAGGCGGTACCGACATTCATCAGAGCCGGAATAATAATTGTATCCGTATTGGGAATAATGCTTTATTACAGTGTATGGCTTACGGTGATTGTGATTGCCGGTGTTGCGGTAATGCTGTATGTAAGCGGAAAATTCGGCGGCGGTTCCGCAAAATTTTTCATGAAGCAGCAGATATCCCTGGGTAAATCAGAGGCATATATTCAGGAAATGATGAACGGACAGAAGGTTGTTAAGGTATTTAACAGGGAAAGTGAATGTTCAGAGGAATTTGCCGATATTAACAGGACCCTTTATGAGGACAGCTTCAAGGCTAATGCGTATGCCAACGTGCTCGGACCGGTAATAGGAAACATAGGAAACATACTGTATGTAATAATAGCTGTTGCGGGAGGAATATTACTCCTTGCAGAGGTACCAAACATTTCAATTTCCAACCTTATTACGGGTGCCGGAATAATAACGATAGACATTGCGATACCGTTTCTCAATATGACCAAGCAGTTTACCGGTAATATTAACCAGCTTTCGCAGCAGATTAATGCCATAGCAATGGCAGGTGCAGGTGCTGAAAGAATCTTTTCGCTTCTTGATGCAGAACCTGAGGTTGATGACGGTTACGTTACGCTTGTAAATGCAGAAACCGACAGAGAAGGAAGAATACGGGAAAGCAGCAAGAGAACGGGAGTGTGGGCATGGAAGCATCCGCACAGGGAGGATGGAACGGTTACGTATACAAGACTTAACGGTGAGATAACAATGACGGATGTTGATTTCTCATATGTGGAAGGTAAGCAGGTTCTGAAGAACATAAGTGTATATGCCAAACCGGGACAGAAAATTGCTTTTGTGGGAGCTACCGGTGCAGGTAAGACAACCATTACCAATCTTTTTAACAGATTTTATGATATTGAAGACGGAAAAATAAGATATGACGGCATTAATATCAATAAAATAAGAAAAAATGATTTAAGACGTTCACTTGGACTTGTTCTTCAGGAAACAAATCTTTTTACGGGAACGGTAAAAGAAAACATATGCTATGGAAAAAACGATGCCACTGATGAAGAAGTAAAGGCTGCAGCAGTGCTTGCGGGTGCACATGATTTTATATCAAGGCTTCCTAAGGGTTATGATACAATGATAACGAATAACGGGGAGAATCTAAGTCAGGGACAGCGTCAGCTTATAGCCATAGCAAGAGCTGCGATATGTGATCCACCGGTTATGATACTGGATGAAGCAACATCATCAATAGATACAAGAACCGAGCAGATAGTGCAGCAGGGTATGGATAAGCTTATGGAAGGAAGAACAGTGTTTGTAATAGCACACAGACTTTCTACAGTAAAAAATTCTGATGTAATAATGGTTCTTGACCACGGAAGCATAATTGAACGTGGTACGCATGATGAGCTTGTTAAGCAGAAAGGCACATATTATCAGCTGTATACGGGTGCATTTGAGCTTGAATAACGCAAAAAAACACAAAAATTAATTTTTTGGTTGACGAATCGGGATAATATGGTATAATCATGTTTGTGCAAACGGCAGACACGGAATGGAATATGTCTGCAATAACAATACCCAGACAGTTGTTTTGCACAATCTGCAACTGGAGGGAGGTCAGGTGTGAAATGTCAAATGTAATCGTTAAAGAAAACGAATCATTGGATAGTGCATTACGCAGATTCAAGAGAAACTGTGCTAAAGCAGGTATCCAGCAGGAAATTCGTAAGAGAGAACATTATGAGAAGCCAAGCGTTAGACGCAAGAAGAAATCAGAGGCTGCAAGAAAACGTAAATATAATTAATTTACCATTTGAAGGAACACATGTATTGTGTTCCTTTTTTTTGCATAATTATATATTATGAAGGAAAATTATATTATATTGACACTGCACGGTAACAGGGAACTGTATATAGAAAATTATTCCAAAATACTTGATTTCGGTGCCGGAATAATGAAAATAAAGGGGGAACAGGAAATGATTGAAATTTCTGGATGCGGCTTTGTAATCGAATATATGAGCAAAGATGAAATAAAAGTATGCGGAATAATCGAAAATATTAAGCATACGGAGGCACCGGCGTGAAAAGTGCTTTATCATATGTTCAACTGATGGTTACCGGATTAAAAACAGAACGGTTTATAAATATACTGGTTCAGAATGACATAAAACTGTACAATGTAAAAAAACGTGATGAAGGTACATACGTAAAATTAAATACCGTTGATTACAGGAAAATTAAAGAAGCCGTAAGGATTACGGGAGTAAGAACGAAGATAATGCGGAAGCAGGGTATGGGCTTCTTTTTTTTCAGAAACAGGAAGCGTTATTTTTTTGCTGCAGGTTTGCTGGTTTTCATAGCAGCTAACATATTATTGTCAGACAGGATTTATAAAATAAGCATTACGGGAAATACATATTACTCTGACAGGGAAATATATGAGTTCCTTCAGACTGTGGGAGTTGAATACGGAAAGCATACAAAGAACATAAATTGTTCGTTTTTAGAAGATGAATTAAGAAAAAGGTTTCCGGAAATCAGCTGGATTTCCGTTAATACCGAAGGAAGCCGACTGAATGTAAGCATAAAAGAAGAAGAAAATGCTGTTATTCCGGATTATGATGAAGAACCGTGTGACCTTATTGCGGAAAAGGACGGTGAAGTATATGAAATAATCGTGAGGACAGGTACACCCATGGTAAAAAAAGGCGACATGGTAGAAAAAGGAAAAGTACTTGTGTCATCAAAAGTAGAATATACCGGCTTTTATGGAGAAAATTTCGGATGCCGTTATGTACATTCAGATGCGGATATAAAAATAAAATGTATAAATGATTATTATGAAACAGTGAACAGAAAATATGAGATAAAAGAATATACCGGCAGAATTATAAAGATAAAAGGCATAAAATTATTCAATATGTACATGGATGACGGAAACGGGCAATGCGAATTTGAACGGTATGACGTTGAAACCGTATATGAAAAAGTACAATATGACATGTATGGTTTTCCGGTGACGTATTATTTTCAGACATACAGGGAATACAGGCTTGTAGAAAAAGAGTATTCGGATGATGAACTTAAAGAACGTGCGGGGGAAAAAATGAATGACTATCTTCACAATTTAGAAGAAAAGGGTATTCAAACAGGTGAAAAAAGTGTTAATATACATGTATATGGTGAGTCGGCGGTTATATCGGGAACAATAACGACTATCGAACCGGCTTATATCACCGGTATACCGGAGAAAGATGATGAAACGGAGACATAAATGAGCATTACCGAGAATGTCATGGATGTACCGGCTGAACATATGTCAAATGTGTTCGGAAGCTGTGACAGCCATATCAGAAAAATTGAAAAAGCACTTAAAGTTACCATTGTGATGCGTGATGGTGAACTTAAGATAATAGGAGGCGGAAATTCTGCCGTCAGGGCATCCGGGGTAATCGGGCAGCTTGTGGAGTTATCCCGACGCGGCAATACGATTACGGAGCAGAATGTAGATTATGCCATAGCATTATCCATGGAAGACAGTCTGGACGCAATGACTGAAATTGACAGGGATGTAATTGCAAGAACCGTAGCAGGTAAGCCAATCAAGCCTAAAACTGTCGGACAGAAGAAGTATACGGACATAATAAAGAGTAAGATGATTGTATTCGGAATCGGACCTGCAGGAACGGGTAAGACATATCTGGCAATGGCAATGGCTATACAGGCATTTAAGAATAACGAGGTAAACAGAATTATTCTTACAAGACCTGCCATAGAAGCCGGTGAGAAGTTGGGATTTCTTCCGGGCGATCTGCAAAGTAAGGTTGACCCTTATCTGAGACCGCTTTATGATGCACTTCATCAGATTATGGGACCGGACAGCTTTATGCACAATATGGAAAAAGGTCTGATTGAAGTTGCACCACTTGCATACATGAGAGGAAGAACACTTGACAATGCGTTCATAATTCTTGATGAAGCACAAAATACCACTCCGGCACAGATGAAGATGTTTCTGACAAGGATAGGCTTCGGCTCCAAGGTTGTCGTAACGGGTGACAGAACGCAAAAGGATCTTCCGAAGGATGTTGTGTCGGGTCTTGACACAGCCCTCAAGGTATTAAAGAATATAGACGAAATCGGAATATGTACAATGACCGGACAGGACGTTGTGAGACATCCTCTGGTGCAGAAGATAGTTAAGGCATATGATGATTACGAAAACAGACATACGGGAGACGGTAAAAAAAGAATATGACAATTATTTTTGAAAAAGAACATGACATGGAATTGGGAGTGGATTATGAGAATGTGGCAGAAAAGGTCATTAATGCGGCGCTCGATTATGAAAACTGCCCTTATGAAACTGAAATAAGCATCACACTGACGGATGACGGAGGTATACGGGAAATCAACAGGGAATTCAGACAGACAGACCGTCCCACGGATGTACTTTCTTTTCCTATGGTAGATTATACTTCACCGTCAGATTTTGATTTTCTTGAGAATGAAGAGGAATATTTTAATCCGGAAAGTGGTGAACTGATGTTGGGAGACATAGTTATCTCGCTTGACAGGGTAAAGAGTCAGGCAGAAGAGTACGGACATACCTGCCTGAGAGAGTATGCCTTCCTTATAACGCACAGCATGCTTCACCTTATGGGCTATGATCATATGGAGCCGGATGATGCACAGGAGATGGAACGCAGGCAGGAAGATATTCTTAATATACTCGGAATAGGAAGATAATTATGAATAATATTGATATGCTCGACATGGCACGTGAAGCAATGAAAAAAACATACAGCCCTTATTCGGGCTTCGGAGTCGGAGCGGCAGTTGCTACTGAAGACGGACACATATATACAGGATGCAACGTTGAAAATGCCTCATACGGAGCCACTGTATGCGGTGAACGTACGGCGGCCGTAAAAGCCGTAAGCGAAGGGCATAATAGGTTTACAAAAATTGCAATAACGGGTTCATCAGGATGTTTCACATATCCATGCGGAATCTGCAGACAGTTTTTATCGGAATTTATGACGGAGGATGCCGTTGTAATACTTGAAGACGGAAACGAAGGAATAAAAGAAATAAAATTTTCGGAGCTTATGCCATATGCCTTTACATCAGAATGTATAAAATAAAAAAAATGGTCAATAATGGTTCATTATGAAAAAATATATCATTATAGGACTGTTATTAATACTTTTTGGTACAACGGCATACACTACGGGCTTTGTTATTATGGTAAGCAGGGCGGAACCTCCAAAACCTGTGCTTCATCCGCATACCGTTTCCACGGAAGAATATGCCGTATATACGAAATTTATAATCAGGGCGGAAAACGGAATACTTGTTGTGTATGAAGAAAACGGAGAACTGTATGATATAACGGGAATCAGACTTTCGGAACTGCCGCGGGAGCTGCAGATAAAGGTTCTTAACGGCTATATGGCAGATTCGGCAGAGCACCTTTACCGGATTTTGAAAAATTACTCATCTTAAGGAAAATAAAATGAAATACGATATTGTTGTAATCGGAGGAGGCCCTGCAGGCATAATGTCCGCTATACATGCGGCAGAAAAAGGTGCAGTGGTCTGCATAATCGAACATATGGACCGTATAGGTAAAAAAATACTCTCTACCGGGAACGGAAAATGTAATCTTACCAATATGGTCATGACACCTGAATGTTACAGAAGTGAATCGGAAGAAGCTTATTTTCATGTTGCAGAATCCTTTTCACCAGGAGAGCTTCGTGAATTTTTTTATAAAGCAGGTCTTGTTACAAAAGAAAAAAACGGATATGTATATCCGTTTTCAGAACAGGCATCAGCCGTGCTTGACGTGCTGAGACATGAGCTTGCAAGGCTTGGCATACATGTAATGACTGGGACGGAAGTGAAATCGGCTGAAGATGGTTATGTGATTCGTACGGATAAGGGAACAGTGAAATCAAAAGCGTTGATAATTGCCTGCGGTTCAAAATGTGCTTCAAAGACAGGTTCAGACGGCTCAGGTTATGCACTTGCTTCATCAATGGGACACAGGATAATAACACCGGTTCCGGCACTTGTACAGATACGGTGTAAAGAAAAGGTTTTCAGGGAAATAGCAGGTGTAAGGACGGAAGCAACCGTTACGCTTATTGTAAACGGCAGGGATATAATAAGTGACAGGGGAGAATTACAGCTTACCGATTACGGTATTTCAGGTATTCCTGTTTTTCAGATAAGCAGATACATAAAAAGGTCGGTTGACAGGAACGAAAAACCGGCGGTACGTATTAATTTTATGCCGCAATTCGGAAGAGAAGAGCTTACCGGAATGATTGCTTCCTTAGTTAAGCATAATCCGGTGCTTGAAGTACAGTATTCACTAAACGGGATTCTCAACAAGAAATTATCTGCCGCAATTTTAAAAAAAGCCGGCATTGACATAAACCGTCCATGCAGAACCGTTTCTTCGTCTGATATTGATATAATTTCCGAAATAATAACGGATTACAGGGTTACACCCGTTGATACCAACGGTTTTGAAAATGCACAGGTATGTGCAGGAGGAGTTGATCTCACACAGGTGGATATGGGTACCATGGAATCAAGATTATGCAAAAATCTATATTTTGCCGGAGAAATACTTGATGTTGACGGAAAATGCGGAGGATACAATCTGCACTGGGCATTTGCAAGCGGACGGCTTGCCGGAAACAGTGCTGCGGAAGGAATACTATGATTAAAATAAATCAGATAAAAACGGACATTAACGTAACGGAAGACGTTCTTGAAACAAAAATAAGAAAATTTCTTAAAATTAACGTGAATACGGAAATGCATTATACAATACTGCATAAATCCCTGGATGCACGTAAAAAGAACTGTCTGATGTATATATACAGCGTTGCGGTTGAACTGCCCGGTATGAATGAGAAGGAAGTTATAAAAAAGATTAACAGTAAAGATATTATGTTAATTGATATACAGGGTTATAAATTTCCCGCAGTCAGCAGGAAGAATAAAAAAATAACCATTGCCGGTCTGGGACCGGCAGGACTGTTTGCAGGACTGTTTCTTGCCCGTGCGGGTTTTAAGCCCGAAATTTTTGAAAGAGGCTCATCAGTTCATGAAAGAACAGGGATTGTGAATGTGTTCTGGGAGACCGGAAAACTTGATACATCAACCAATGTCCAGTTTGGTGAAGGCGGTGCCGGAACCTTTTCTGACGGAAAGCTTAATTCTGCAATTAAGGAAAAAAACGGGAGGATAAGAAAGGTTCTTGAAACATTCGTTGAATTTGGTGCACCGGAGAATATTCTTTATGATGCAAAACCCCATGTGGGAACAGATGTACTCACAGGGGTTGTTGAAGGTATACGGAATGAAATAATAAGACTTGGCGGAAAAGTTCATTTTAATTCACTTGTATCTGACATACATGTTTCAGACGGATATATTAAAGCCATAAGAATTAATGATGAATATGATGTCGAGACTGACACTCTGATTCTTGCACCGGGGCACAGTGCAAGAGATACTTTTGTAATGCTGCGGGACAGGGGTGTTCCCATGGAAAGGAAACCTTTTGCCGTGGGAATGAGAATTGAACATCCGCAAAGTCTGATAGACGGCTATGTATACGGAAAAAGTGACAGGGGCGGATTCCCGGCAGGAGAATACAAGGTTACGGCAACGGCAGAAAACGGAAGAGGCGTGTACTCCTTTTGTATGTGTCCGGGCGGATATGTGGTTAATGCATCATCTGAGGAGGGCATGCTGTGTGTGAACGGAATGAGTTATTCCGGAAGAAACGGAAGTAATTCCAACAGTGCAATTATTGTTACCGTAGGGGCGGATGATTTTTCGGGTAAGGATGTTCTTTCAGGCGTGGAATTTCAGAGAAAGCTTGAAAGGCTGGCGTACCGGGCAGGTGGTGGAAATGTTCCGTGCCAGCTGAATGAAGATTTTGTCCGGGGAATAAAATCCGTATCCGCCGGAAGTGTGGTTCCCGAAATTAAGGGAAAATATTCATTTGCTGATTTAAGGGAGGTAATTCCTGAGGTTATTTCCAAATCAGTTATTGACGGAATGAAATCTTTTGATAAAATAATACAAGGGTTTAATATGCCTGATGCGGTTTTCTCGGGAGTTGAAAGCAGAACGTCATCACCCGTAAGAATATTGAGAAATGAGCGACTTGAAAGTACCGGAATAAAAGGCATTTATCCATGCGGTGAAGGTGCAGGATATGCGGGAGGCATAACATCAGCAGCCGTGGACGGCATAAAAACTGCCGAGGCGGCAGCCATGGCATAGAACAGAAGGAAAATATATATGAATTTCAGAGAATTATTAAAAGACAGGAAAAAGATTGTAGTAAAAATCGGCTCATCATCCATAACTCATGAAAATACCGGAAATATCAATTATACCAAGCTTGAAAAGCTTGTAAGGATACTGTGTGACATTAAAAATATGGGAAAGGATGTCGTTCTGGTATCCTCCGGAGCCATTGCAGTCGGACGGCAGACAGTCGGCATAAAGAATAAAACGGATATTCTTGCTGAAAAGCAGGCATGCGCCGCAATAGGGCAATGCAGACTCATGATGACATACCAGAAGCTTTTTTCAGAATACAATCAGACGGCAGCACAGGTTCTTATTACGAAGTATACAATGCAGAACGAAGAAAGCTGTAATAATGCAAGGAATACGTTTGAAGAACTGTTTAAGCTGGGAGCGATACCGGTTGTCAATGAAAATGATACGGTGTCCACATATGAAATTGAATTTGGTGACAATGACAGACTGTCAGCACTTGTAACAGGGCTTATAGGTGCGGATTTGCTTATTCTTCTGTCAGACATAGACGGGCTTTTTACGGATGATCCAAACAGTAATCCTGATGCAGAATTTATCGATACAGTATATAAAATAGATGATAATCTCCGTGCAATGGGAAAAGGCTCCGCAAGCACGGTTGGAACGGGCGGAATGGCTGCCAAAATTAATGCGGCGGAAATAGCAACGGAATCCGGAGCGGATATGGTTATTGCAAACAGCAGGGATGTGGGAATTATTCTTGACATATTAAACGGTGAAAAATCAGGCACTTTATTTATTGCAGACAGAAAAGAAGATTTTGACATCGGCAGTTATCTTTAAGTAAGAGAGGTACATAATGGAAAGAAGAGATAAATATAATTATTATCTTGACATTGCCGAGGCAGTATCCCAGAGAGGAACCTGCCTCAGAAAGTTATATGGTGCCGTCATAGTCAAGAATGATGAAATTATTTCCACAGGCTATGTAGGAGCACCGAGAGGAAGAAAAAACTGTTCTGATCTGGGATACTGCATAAGAAACAGACTTAACATTCCGAGGGGTGAAAGATATGAATTGTGCAGAAGCGTCCATGCCGAAGCCAACGCCATAATCAGTGCATCAAGGGATAAAATGATTGACAGTACACTTTTTCTGGTCGGACTTAATATTCCGGACGGAACTTATGTGGAGAATGCCTGCTGCTGTTCAATGTGCAAAAGAACGATAATTAATGCAGGAATATCATGTGTGGTAATAAGGGATGACAGAAATAATTATCGTGAAATCAATGTACGGGACTGGATTGATAATGATGAGTCCGTGAATGGAGAATTCGGATACTGATGACTGACAAAAAACAGGCAAGGCTGTATGCCGGCAGCTTACGAAAAAGGCTTGATGCCGCAACAATGGAAGAATATGGAAGGAAAGCAGCCGGATTACTGGCCGGACTCAGGGAGTTTAAGGATGCGGAAACAGTATATCTGTATTGCCCGGTAAGAAATGAAGTCCCCACTGAATATATAAAGAATGAAGCTCAAAAAAACGGCAAAATAACCGCATATCCCGTTGTAAGCGGCAGTACCATGAACTTTTACGGTGCAGACGGGCAGAAAAGCATGAAAAAAGGATATATGAATATCCCTGAGCCGGAAGCTGCGGAAAATATGCTTGTGGATAATGACAGCGGAATAATTATAATTCCAGGACTTGCTTTTGACTTATACGGCAACAGGGCAGGATACGGAAAGGGATTTTATGACAGGTATCTTGCGGAACATAAGCACCTTGTCAGAGCAGGTATCGCTTATTCTTTTCAGGTTTTTGATGAATTTGAGCCGGATACATGGGATGAACCGCTTGATTATATAATAACAGAACAGAAAATAATAAAATGCATGAAAAGAGGAATATTATGACAGAACTTGAAAAACTCGGTGAAAAGACTGCTGCTGCATCAAGAATTACGGCAAAACTTAAAATTATCGAAAAAAATGAAGCTCTGAAAGAAATAGCGGACAGAATTGTTAAAGAAGCCGGATATATCATCAGTGAAAATGATAAAGATGTTGAAGCGGGTATCACAGGAGGGATGAAACAGAGTCTTTTAGACCGTTTACGCCTTACTGTTGACAGAATAGAAGGAATGGCAGAAGGCATAAGACAGATTATATCACTTCCTGACCCCGTGGGTGAGGTTTTATCCATGTGGGAAAGACCTAACGGCCTTAAAATCGGACAGAAAAGGGTTCCACTTGGCGTAATAGGAATCATATACGAATCAAGACCGAATGTTACGCTTGATGCCTTCGGATTATGCTTTAAGGCCGGAAATTCCGTAATTTTAAAGGGCGGAAGCGATGCAATTAATTCCAATAAGGCAATAGTAAGTGTCATTAAAGGAGCGCTTCAGGCTAAGGGCATAACGCCGGACTGCATAAATCTGATAGAAAGCACGGACAGAGAAGTTACCAATGAGCTCATGCACCTTAACCGTTATGTTGACGTTCTGATACCCCGGGGAGGTTCAGGCCTTATAAGGGCAGTGGTAAATAATGCTACGATTCCGGTAATAGAAACCGGAACGGGTAACTGTCATGTATATGTGGATGAAACGGCTGATTTTGATATGGCGCTTGATATTATAGAAAACGCAAAGACACAGAGAACGGGAGTATGCAATGCCTGTGAATCACTGCTCGTACATTCTGCAATAGCAGATGAATTTATACCGCTTCTTGCAAAAAGGCTTTTTAAGCATGATGTAGAGATACGCGGAGATGAAAAATCGAAACTGCTGGTTCCTGAATTTAAGGCGGCTACGGAAGAAGATTACGGAACGGAATATCTTGATTATATCGTATCGCTTAAAACAGTCGGTTCCGCAGATGAGGCAATAGAGCATATCAACAAGTATAACACGGGACATTCCGAAGCCATTGTTACGAAGGATTATGAAACGGCACAGAAATTTCTTGATGAGGTTGATGCCGCAGCTGTTTATGTAAACGCATCAACACGTTTTACGGATGGTTTTGAATTCGGATTCGGTGCGGAAATAGGGATAAGCACACAGAAGCTTCATGCAAGGGGACCTATGGGTCTTAAAGAGCTTACAACCATCAAATACATTGTATACGGAAACGGTCAGATACGGTAGGACAAGAGAATATGATTGAAAAGAGTACGAAAAACGGAAGTGTTCCCATTACGGAACCGGAAAGACAATATTATTTTATTAACAGACTTAAAGAGCTTATTGATAACAAAGCAGCTGAAAAAGGAAGAAAACTGACATATAATATACAGACCTTCGGATGTCAGATGAATGCAAGAGATTCGGAAAAGCTGGCAGGGATTCTTGAAAAAGCAGGATTTATTGAAAATGAATCCGAAGAAGCGGATTTTGTAATATATAATACCTGCTCGGTAAGGGAAAATGCCAATACAAGGGTATACGGAAGACTTGGCAGGCTTAATGTTCTGAAAAAAAGAAACCGTGATATGCTTATCGCCATGTGCGGATGTATGATGCAGGAACCGGATGAGATTGAAAAAATTAAAAACACATATAGTTTTGTTGATATCGTGTTCGGAACACATAATATATTTAAGTTTGCAGAGCTGATATATGACAGACTGATGTCTGATGGAATGATAATTGACATATGGAAGGATACTGACAGGATTGTTGAGGATTTACCGGATGTTCGTAAATTTTCATTTAAATCGGGTGTCAATATCATGTACGGATGCAATAATTTCTGCAGCTATTGTATAGTTCCTTATGTAAGAGGCCGTGAGAGAAGCCGTGAACCAAAGGATATCATAAGAGAAATTGAACGGTTTGTTTCGGAAGGCGTAAAAGAAGTTATGCTTTTAGGGCAAAACGTTAATTCTTATGGAAAGAATCTGGACAGACCGTTAAGCTTTGCAGAACTGCTGGTCGAAATAAGCAAAATTGAAGGGCTTGAAAGAATCAGGTTTATGACACCTCATCCGAAAGACCTGTCTGATGAACTGATTGATGTTATGGCAGTTACGCCAAAGATATGTCATCATGTGCATCTTCCGCTGCAGTCGGGAAGTTCAAGAATTTTAAAAGCAATGAACAGGCATTATACAAAAGAAGATTATATTGAACTTGTCAGAAAGATTAGGGAAAAAATGCCGGATGCGGCAATCACTACTGATATAATAGTAGGATTTCCGGGGGAAACCGAAGAGGATTTTGAAGACACGCTTGATGTCGTAAGACAGTCTGAATTTGACAGTGCCTTTACCTTTATTTATTCAAAAAGAACCGGTACACCGGCTGCTGCAATGGATAATCAGATTCCGGAGGAAATAACCAAAAAGAGGTTTGACAGACTTCTTGCAGCAGTGAGTGAAGCAGCCGCATCAAGATGCGGCAGAGATGTGGGAAAGGTCCTTAAAGTACTTGTGGAGAATGTTAACGAACAGAATGAAGAGCTGCTTACGGGACGTCTGGAAAATAACACGCTTGTGCATTTCCCGGGAGATGCGTCATTAATAGGGAAGATTGTAAGCGTAAAGCTTAATGAAAGCAAGGGCTTTTATTATATAGGAGAAATACAATAGGAAAGAAGAAAAAGAAAATGCGGGATTTAAAACCAAAATTATTTTCAGTAATGAAAAATTATACAAAGGATCAGTTTGTAAAGGATCTTATATCCGGAATAATAGTGGCAATTATTGCACTGCCTCTATCGATAGCACTTGCCATAGCGTCAGGGGTCAGTCCGGAGCAGGGAATATACACTGCAATAATTGCAGGATTTTTCATTGCACTGTTGGGAGGCAGCCGTGTCCAGATTGGAGGACCGACGGCTGCATTTGTTGTAATCATATGTGGTATAATAGAGCAATATTCTTATACCGGACTTGTTGTTGCAACCATACTTGCCGGAGTAATCATGATTGTATTCGGACTTGTAAGGGCAGGAAATCTCATCAGGTACATACCTTACACGATTACAACCGGATTTACTGCAGGAATAGCCGTAACACTGGTGGCAGGTCAGTTCAAGGACTTTTTCGGGATTGATATGGGAGCATTGCCTTCAGAATTTACGGATAAAATAGCTGCAATATTTAAAAATTTCGGAAAATGGAATTATGTGGCTTTCATTATCGGAATAACTGCACTTGTCATACAGATTTTCTGGCCTAAATTAATGTCAAAGCTTCCGGAAAAATTAAAATACATAAAAGCAATACCGGGTTCACTCATAGCAATAATAATATGCACGCTGATTGTTCAGGCAGGAGGACTCACGGAAGGGCAGCATGCCGTAAAAACCATAGGCAGTTCATATCCTCAGGTATCGGATTTAAGCGGAATATCGGCACTTCCCAGGTTTGCTTTTCCGAAAATATCCATAGGAATGATTAGAGACTTAATCAGTCCGGCATTTACCATTGCCATTCTTGCAAGTATAGAGTCTCTGCTTTCAGCAGTTGTTTCAGACGGAATGATAGGAAGCCGTCATAAGTCAAATGCCGAGCTGATAGGTCAGGGCGTAGGTAACATAATGTCCGGACTTTTCGGCGGAATACCCGCAACCGGAGCCATTGCGAGGACTGCGGCAAACGTAAAGAACGGAGGACGAACACCGATAGCGGGAATTGTACACTCGGTTACGCTTCTTATCGTGCTTCTGGTACTCATGCCTTACGCTTCACTGATACCGATGCCGGTGCTTGGTGCAATTCTGATAATGGTTGCATATAACATGGCAGGAATCGGAAAATGCATAAGACTGTGCAGACGTGCCCCGAAAAGTGATATTATAGTGTTTGCACTTACTTTTCTGCTTACCATATTTTTTGATCTTGTGGTTGCAATAGAAATCGGACTTATAGTCGCAGCGGCACTTTTTCTTAAAAGAATGTCTGATACTGCAAGTATTAAGGGATGGAAATACGAAGAAGATACGGATGAGGAAAATGATTCTGAACACATATCATTGAAAAAGGTACCATCAGGCACGGCTGTATATGAAATAAACGGACCGTTGTTTTTTGCAATGACGGATAAGGTAATGGAGCTTGTAAAGGATACCACGGAGGATGTCCTTATTCTAAGAATGAGAGCGGTACCGGCAATAGATGCAAGTGCACTGATTGTTTTCAGGGAAATACTGGCAACCTGTAAAAATAACAATATTACGCTGATTCTTTCTCATGTTAATGAACAGCCGATGAAAATGATGAAAAAAGCAGGATTTGATGAGGAAGTGGGACAGGAAAATTTCTGCCGGAATATAGATGCCGCGTTAAAGAGAGCAGAAGAATTAACAAAATCAGAATAAGGACGGTATGTCATGACACAGTTTTCACCGATGATGCAGAATTATTTGGAAACAAAGGAAAAATATAAAGACTGTATTCTTTTTTACAGACTGGGTGATTTTTATGAAATGTTTTTCGAGGATGCGGTAAATGTTTCAAAGGAACTTGAACTTACGCTTACCGGGAAAAGCTGCGGGCAGGAAGAAAGGGCACCCATGTGCGGAGTGCCTTATCATGCTGCAGAGACATATATTAACAGACTGATTGAAAAAGGATATAAGGTGGCAATCTGTGAGCAGATGGAAGACCCGCAGACAGCAAAAGGACTTGTAAAAAGAGAGGTTATCAAGGTCGTAACACCCGGAACCAATTTCAATCCTTCTGCACTGGATGAATCACGGAATAACTATATCATGTGCATTGCGTATTTCAGTAATTATACGGGTATTGCGGCTTCGGACATAACAACCGGCGAATTTCAGGTTACGGAGGTTAAAAGCGGCAGGGAGCTTGTTGATGAAATAAACAGATTTTCTCCCTCCGAAATAATATGTAATGAGGCATTTAACATAAGCGGAATCGATTTGACGGATTTGAAAAACCGCATGGGTTTTGCTATGTATGAGCTTGAACCGTGGTATTTTGACGACAGTAAGACGAAAGCGGTGCTCAAAGAGCATTTTAAGGTTATGACGACGGAGGGACTGGGAATTTCAGATTATCCGGCGGCAGAAATTGCGGCAGGAGCACTGCTGAATTATCTCTACGAAACCCAGAAAAATTCACTTCCGCACATAACGGGAATTGTTCCGTATTCTGCCGGAAAATACATGGTTATAGACAGCTCCACAAGGAGAAATCTTGAATTGGTGGAAACCATGCGTGAAAAAAATAAAAAAGGTTCCCTGTTATGGGTTCTTGATAAGACCAAAACGGCGATGGGTGCAAGATTATTGAGAAATATGATAGAGCAGCCGCTTATTGTGAAGGATGATATTCTTAAAAGACAGGCAGCCGTTACGGAACTGCTTGATAATTTCTTTATCAGGGAAGAATTAAGGGAATACTTAAATCCGGTATATGATCTTGAAAGACTTATGGGAAGAATAAGTACTAAAACAGCGTCACCGAGAGATTTAACAGCATTTAAGACATCGCTTGAAATGCTTCCGCACATCAGGGAACTGTTGGGTCAGTGTAAAAGTATTCTTTTAAAAAATATATATGACGGTATGGATACGCTTGAAGATTTGTATTCACTTATTGATTCAGCAATTGTTGATGAGCCTCCCGTTTCAATAAAGGACGGAGGTCTGATTAAGGACGGATACAGTGAAGAGGTTGACAGGCTGAGACAGGCTAAAACGGAAGGAAAAAACTGGCTTGCAGCTCTTGAATCCGAGGAACGTGAAAGAACGGGAATAAAGAATCTGAGAATAAAATATAACAAGGTTTTCGGATATTATATTGAAGTGACAAATTCATTCAAAGATATGGTGCCGGATGATTATATCAGGAAACAGACACTTACCAATGCCGAGAGATATACACTCCCTAAGCTGAAGGAGCTTGAAGATGTAATTATGGGAGCGGAGGATAAACTGTTTTCACTTGAATATGAGCTGTTTTCGGATGTACGGGACAAAATATCACATGCAGTTACACGTATACAGACTACGGCTAAGGCAGTGGCAGGAGCAGATGTATATGCTTCCCTTGCACTTGTCGCATCGGTTAATAATTATGTATGTCCTGAAATTAATGAAAAAGGAATGATAAGCATAACGGGCGGAAGACATCCGGTTGTGGAAAAAATGATAAGCAACGGCATGTTTGTTGAAAATGATACACTCCTTGATAATGGAAAAAACAGGATTTCCATTATAACCGGACCTAACATGGCAGGTAAATCAACCTACATGAGACAGACCGCACTTATAGTATTAATGGCACAGATCGGTTCATACATACCGGCAAAAGCGGGCAACATCGGAATCGTAGACCGTATTTTTACAAGAGTAGGTGCATCAGATGACCTTGCAAGCGGTAAAAGTACGTTTATGGTGGAAATGACTGAGGTTGCGAACATATTAAGAAACGCAACGGCAGACAGTCTTCTTATTCTTGATGAAATAGGAAGGGGAACCAGTACCTTTGACGGACTGTCAATTGCATGGGCTGTAGTTGAGCATATCAATAATCCGAAGCTTATAGGTGCAAAGACACTGTTTGCAACACATTACCATGAACTGACTGAGCTTGAAGGCTCAATGGATGCCGTAAACAATTACTGTATTGCGGTTAAGGAACAGGGAGATGACATTGTTTTTCTCAGAAAGATAGTAAAAGGCGGTGCAGACAAGAGTTACGGAATACAGGTGGCAAAGCTTGCCGGTGTTCCTGAAGGAGTTATTGCAAGAGCTAAGGAAATTGCCATGGAACTGGCAGATAATGACATTTCATTGAAGGCAAGAGAAATTGCAAGACTCGGTGTGACTAAGGAAGCATTAAAAATCCCTGAAAAAGTCGGTAAGGACGAATATGTGCAGATGTCACTGTTTGATACGGTAAACAATGATGATATTATTGAGGAAATAAAAGAGCTTGACCTTACGGGAATGACCCCCATTGAAGCTTTAAACGTGTTGTTCGGAATACAGGATAAAATAAAAAACAGGTGGTAACGTATGGCAATAAATCTTCTTGATGAGAATACAATCAATAAAATAGCAGCCGGAGAAGTGGTGGACAGACCGTCATCAGTCGTAAAAGAGCTTGTGGAAAATGCCATTGATGCAGGAGCAGGTTCAATTACCATTGAAATTAAGGATGGCGGAACATCCATGATAAGAATCACGGATAACGGATGCGGTATACGGAAAGAAGACATAAGACTTGCTTTTTGCAGACATTCAACAAGTAAAATAAAAAGTGCGGAGGATCTTACAGGTATTTCATCGCTGGGATTTCGCGGAGAAGCTCTTTCAAGCATATGTGCTGTTTCACAGGTAGAGCTTATAACCAAGTCACCCGAAGAGCTGACAGGAATAAGATACTGTACGGACGGCGGAACAGAAAAAAGTTATGAAGAGGTAGGAGCACCGGACGGAACAACATTCATAATCAGAAATTTATTTTATAATACGCCGGCGAGACGCAAATTTTTGAAATCGTCATCCACTGAGGGAGGATATATAAGCTCACTGGTGGAGAATTTATGTCTTTCACATCCGGAAATATCCGTTAAGTTCATAAATAATAACCGTACACAGCTTGTAACGGCAGGAAACAATAAATTAAAGGATGTGATTTATGCCGTTTACGGAAGGGAAATTGCAGGCAATCTTCTTGAAGTGAATTATGAAAATGAAAATTTTACGGTAAGCGGATATATAGGAAAACCTTTTATATCAAGAGGAAACAGAAATTATGAAAATTATTTCATAAACGGAAGATATATAAAAAATAAAATCATTTCCAAAGCCGTTGAAGACGCCTATGCCCCTTTTATAATGCAGCATAAATATCCTTTTACCGCATTTCATATAACAATAAAACCCGAACTGCTGGATGTAAATGTTCATCCTTCAAAAATGGAGCTGAGATTTTCAAATGAGCAGGAAATATATGACGGAATATCAGAATGTATAAAAGAAGCACTTACGCATAAAGAAATGATTCCGGAATTTTCGGTAAAAACACCTGAAACCGTCAGAGAAATACCGCCTGTAAAAAATTATGCCGTCGATACACCGTCAGTCAGGAGCTTTGTAAGGGAATTACCGCCGGAGCCTTTTGAAAAAAAAAGGTCTGAAGAGTTTAAGGAAAACATTGAAAAAAAGGTCGGAAGCGAATACGCTCAGCTGGAGCTTTTTGAAAGACCGGAGCTGTTAAAGGAAGAAAATACCGCTAAAATAAAAATTACGGGACAGATATTTGATACATACTGGATAATAGAATTTGAAAATAACATGTATATAATCGACCAGCACGCGGCACATGAAAAGGTTCTTTATGAAAGATTCATGAAGCTGTATAAAGAACAAAAAATCAATGTACAGAATATCAGTCCGCCGGTAATTCTGACATTGTCTGCCGGGGAACAGATTAATCTGAAAAGATGCATGGATTATTTTAAGGAAACAGGTTATGAAATTGAAGAATTCGGAGGAAATGAATATGCCGTGAGAGGTATACCGGCAGCCTTTTCGCATACCGATCCGGGAGAACTTGTAATGGAAATAATTGATTCGTTTCCGGAGGAGTATTTAAGAGAAACGGCAGAATCGGTGAAAAACCGTATTGCAACCATGTCCTGCAAGGCGGCAGTAAAAGGCAATAACAGATTAAGCCATGCGGAAGCGGAAAGACTTATAAGCGAATTGATGAATCTTGAAAATCCGTATAACTGTCCTCACGGCAGACCTACGATGATAACAATGTCAAAATATGAACTGGAAAAGAAATTTAAAAGAATAATATGAATAAACCATTGATAATAATTACAGGTCCTACCGCTGCCGGTAAGACGGCACTGTCGGTAAAGCTTGCGAAAAAAATAAACGGGGAGATAATAAGTGCGGATTCAATGCAGGTATACAGACATATGAATGTCGGAACGGCGAAAATTACACCGGAAGAAATGGAAGGCATAAAGCATCATCTTATAGATGTCCTTAATCCTGACGAAGAATTTAACGTATATCTTTTTAAGAAAATGGCAGAAAAGGCAATGGAAGAAATATATGAAAGAGGCAGTATTCCCATCATTGCAGGAGGTACGGGGTTTTACATACAGGCACTCTTATATGATGTGAAATTTGATGATACCGTATCTGATACCGCATACAGAGAGGAAATGTACAGACTGGCTGGAGAAAAAGGAAGTCTGTACGTGCACGGGCTTTTAAAAAAAGCAGATGCAAAAGCGGCAGAACAGATACATCATAATAATCTGAAACGTGTTATAAGGGCACTTGAATACAATCGCCAGACCGGAAAAGCCATATCAGAGCATAATGACGAACAGAGTCAGAATGTGTCACCGTATAATTTTGCATATTTTGTAATTAATGATAACAGGGAGAAACTGTATTCAAGAATTAACAGACGTGTGGATATGATGTTTGAAAACGGGCTTGAGGCAGAAGTTGAAATGCTTGAAAAAATGGGATGTACACCTGACATGACTTCCATGAAGGCTATCGGTTACAGGGAATTTTTTGAAGAACATGATGATGTCAGGGAAAGCATTAAGATTGATACGAGACACTTTGCCAAAAGGCAGCTGACATGGTTCCGGCGTGAAAAAAGTGTTGAAATGATTAATGTTGATGAATTTGATTACAATCAGGAAAAAATTCTTGAATATATGATGAAATGCATGAAAGAAAAGGAAATAATATAATGGACAGACAATTATACGATTTATACAGAAAGCAGGGCATATCGGAAGAAGTGCTCGCCATATCGGAAGAAATACTTGATTCACTTAAGGAGCGTTTTGCGAAAATAGATGAGACGGCAGAGTATAACCAGCTTAAGGTTCTTTCCGCATTGCAGAAAAATCATGTAAGCGAGGCGCATCTCGGTACATCAACGGGATACGGATATAATGATATCGGACGGGATACGCTTGAGGATGTATATGCAGATGTGTTCCATACTGAGGCGGCACTTGTCAGGGCACAGATTACCTGCGGAACACATGCACTTACGGTTGCACTTGCCGGTAATCTGAGACCGGGGGATGAGCTTTTTTCTCCTGTAGGGCTGCCTTATGATACGCTTCAGGGAGTGATAGGAATAAGAAATGAAAAGGGAAATCTGGGAGAATACGGAATTACATACAGTCAGGCAGAGCTTAAGCCGGACGGCAGCTTTGACTATGAATCGATAAAGAGAGGAATTAATGAAAGAACAAGACTCTGTACGATACAGCGTTCCAAAGGTTATGCCGGAAGGCCGTCATATTCCGTTCGGCAGATAGGAGAGCTTATTGCTTTCGTAAAAAAAATCAAACCGGATGTTATATGCATGGTTGACAACTGTTACGGCGAATTTGTTGAAACCATTGAACCGTCAGACGTCGGTGCCGACTTAGTTGTGGGTTCACTTATAAAGAACCCCGGAGGAGGACTGGCTCCGGCGGGAGGTTATATATGCGGAAAAAAAGAGTATGTTGATAATGCGGCATACAGACTTACATCTCCGGGACTCGGCAGAGAACTCGGAGCCTCGCTTGGAATCAATCCGTCATTTTTTCAGGGCTTTTTCCTCGCACCGACGGTTACGGCAGGAGCGCTGAAAGGGGCAATTTTTGCCGCATGTCTGTATGAAAAGCTTGGTTACAGGGTAATTCCGGGAGGAAACGAAGAAAGATATGATATAATTCAGGCAGTGGAGCTTAACTCACCTGAAAATTTAATCGCATTCTGCAAAGGAATACAAGCTGCAGCACCGGTTGACAGTCATGTTGTTCCTGAACCGTGGGATATGCCAGGATATGACTCCAAGGTTATAATGGCTGCGGGTGCTTTTGTGTCCGGCTCTTCAATAGAACTTTCCGCGGACGGACCGCTCAGACCGCCGTATACGGCATTTTTTCAGGGTGGACTTACATGGAATCATGCAAAATTCGGTATAATGATGAGCCTTCAGAAGTTATATGAGAAAAACGGCAAATTTTAATTTTTTGTTAAAATATATACATTATTTTTTGTATGTGGTAAGATAAACAATAGGAATTTTTCATTACAGAGGCTCTTTTGAGGCGAAAGGAGCCGTTATGAATATGTTAAAAGAAGCAGAGCAGGGAATGCTTCCATATGAGAAATGTTTGAGATTCGGAGTGGAGACACTTTCGGACACTGAGCTTTTAGCGGTAATAATAAGGAGCGGAACAAGAGATTCAAGCTGTATCAAGGTGGCAGAAGACATACTCAGAAGGTCAGGCAGCTTCGGAATACTCGGACTGAAGCACCTGACGTACAGTGATTACCGTAATATCAGGGGCATCGGCAATGTTAAGGCAATCATGCTTCAGTGTGTAGGCGAACTCTCGGCAAGAATATCAAGGGCAAGCGCAGCTGAAAGAGTGCGTTTTAAAAGTTCTGCCGAAGCCGCGGCTTATTGCATGGAATTTATGCGGCATTATGAAAATGAAAGATTTCTGGTTTTATTTCTGAATAACAAATGTGAACTGATACACGAAAGAATTATTTCCATCGGCACCGTTAACTTCACCTGTATATCACCGAGAGAAGTATTCAGGTATGCGTTGAGTTACGGAGCCGTCAACATTATAATTGTTCATAATCACCCGAGCGGAGATCCGCAGCCGAGCAGGGAAGATATTGAAACCACACGGAGGCTTATTGAAGCGGGTGAGATTATAGGAATAAGCATTGTTGACCATATTATAATCGGAGATAACAGATATACGAGCTTTATGGATAATAATATATTACGGATGCAGATTGGAAAGGAATAATAATGGGCAGAGATATTTACGGACTTGATATCGGGACAAGCAACATCAAGATTTATTTCAAAGGAAAAGACATTTTTCTTAATGAGAAGAATATAATAGCAATTCTCAACAAAACAGAGGTATATGCATACGGCGATGAAGCGTTTGAAATGCATGAAAAGGCCCCTGCATCAATCAGGGTGTCGTTTCCTGTTAAATACGGAGTTATTGCTGATTTTGATAATATGCAGACCCTTTTTGTGGAATTTATCAAAAAGATAAGCCGTGAAAATAAAAAAATTTCACCGGCAGATTATTATATTGCGGTTCCCACTGACATAACCGAAGTGGAAAAAAGGGCATTTCTTGAGCTTGCCAAGGATTCCAAGGTTCATGCAAGAAAGATTTATGTAATAAACAAACCGGTTGCAGATGCCATAGGAGCAGGAATTGATGTCAATAATGCCAAGGGAATAATGATTGTCAACATAGGAGCGGATACCACGGAAATTTCCGTACTGTCACTCGGAGGAATCGTACTGAGCAGGGCAGTCAAGTTTGGAGGCAATAAGCTTGATGCACAGATAATTAATGCCGTAAGAAAGCATTATAATCTTGTTATTGGTGCTAAAACTGCGGAATATGTTAAATTTGAACTTGGAAGTGCAATAAGACAGAAGGAAAGTACGGTAAGCGTATACGGAAGGCATGTCGTTACCGGACTTCCTACAAGATGCAGTATTTCATCTGATGTTGTATACGAGTGCATGATTGATTTCATAAACCAGATAGTTGACTCAATTAAGTCAATACTTGAGCGTACACCTCCGGAATTATCAGCTGATATTATTGACACGGGCATATATCTTACGGGAGGCTCGTCCTCGGTAAGGGGGCTCGGGCAGCTTATTAATGATGAAACGGAGCTTAACGTTAAAATAGCAGAAAATCCGTCAGAATGTGTTGTAAGGGGAATTAAGACCATTATTGAAAAGCCTGAATATGCTGATATAGCATATATACCTAAGGACAGACTGATTGATTAAATAGTTAGGAAGTTTTAATTTATGAAAAAAAAATTTAAATTTTTTCTCCCTCCGAAAACATGGTTTACGATACTTGCCATAGTGTGCTGTCTTCTGATAGGGATAACCTTTTTTACCGACGTTCTGACAAGACCTTTGCAGAAGATAACATCCTCTGTTATTATTCCTCTCCAGAAGGGGGTTAACGGAATAGGATTATGGTTAACCGACAAGAAAGACATGTTTAACACAATTGAGAATCTGCAGGAAGAAAATGACGAACTCAGAGAAGAACTGGAAAATTTAAAACAGGAGAATCTGAAGTATCAGGAAGAACAGGTTGAGCTTAATTATCTCAGGGATTTATACAAGCTTGATAACGTATATTCGTCATATAACAAGGTAGGTGCCAACGTAATCGGCAGAAATTCGGATAACTGGTATAGCACGTTTACCATAGATAAGGGCTCACGCGACGGAATAGAAACAGACATGAATGTCATTTCCGGCAACGGACTTGTCGGTATTGTTTATCAGGTTTCAGAGAATTATTCACTTGTAAGGAGTATTATTGATGATGAGAGCAGGGTTAGTGCCATGCTTATCAATACCTCCGACATATGTGCGGTAAGCGGAGATTTGAAGCTTATGGACAGCGGATATGTACGGCTGAATTATCTTGATGCTGATGTTGTCATTAAAGACGGTGACAGAATCGTTACGTCAAGCATAAGCAATAAATTCCTTCCGGGAATACTTATAGGTTATGCCAAGGATGTTACACTGGATGCCAATAATCTGACACAGTCCGGATATCTTGTTCCGGCAGTTGATTTTAAGCATATCCAGAAAGTCCTTGTAATTACGGATAAAAAAATAACATCTGATGACGTTAAGTAAAAAAGGAAACAGAATATTGAGACGCTTTATTATATGTTTTTTTTCAATTATTATTTTATATGTAATGCAGTGTACCCTTTTTTCAGGCATATTCAGTATAGGGGGAATAACCCCGAATCTTGTGCTTATGTTTACCTGCATAGTGGGATATATGCGCGGAAGAACGTCAGGACTGTTTACCGGGTTTTTCGGCGGACTGCTTATTGACATAATGCAGGGTGAAATAATAGGATTTACAGCCTTGACTTTTATGGCGGCAGGTTTTTTTAACGGACTGTATCACAAGGAATATGTCAAGGAGCAGCTTGTATTTCCGATAAGCATATGTGCATTATGCAGCCTGCTTTTCGGAATAATGAAATATATTACGGGATTTCTTGTAAGGAACAGGCTGGATTTCGGATATTATCTTGTACACGTAATACTGCCGGAAACCGTATATACGTCAGTTCTTACCATTTTTGCATATATTGCGGTATATTATATCAACAGAAAGCTTGATACATCAGGAAGGAAAAGGAAAGCAGCAGATGCCGTTAAGAAAAATATCTGATTTTTTCAGGGAAGCCGGCGGGTTTCTCAAAAGAACAATAACATCAAGAATAATACCCTTTGCAATGGTTGCCATAATTTTATTTGCGGTAATGATTTACAGGCTGTTTTATCTGCAGATAATTCGCGGAGAATCATATACAAACGGTTATACCATGAAAGCACAGCGTGAGGAAACAATACAGGGAACAAGAGGCAATATATATGACAGAAACGGAAAACTGATAGCATACAGTGAACTTGCCTATTCTGTTGTAATAGAAGACTGCGGTTATTATGAGTCTACCAAAGTAAAGCATGCAACGCTTAATTCTATTATATATAAAACCATAAGCATTATAGAAGCCAACGGCGATACGGTCAATTATGATTTCCCGTTGGAGTGTTCATCATATAATGTTTACGGTTTTACGTATTCAGGCAATGAACTGCTGCGTTTTTTACGAGACATATATGGAAAACAGTCAATAAGCGGGCTTACGGATGAAGAAAAAAATTCCACTGCGGATGATGTTGTCGGATATTTAAAAAAAAGGTATCAGATATCGGACGAATACAGCAAAAGCATGGTATTGAAAATTATATACATCAGATATAACCTTGCTGCAAATTCCTACAAAAGGTATATTCCTTTTACAATAGCACAGGACGTTTCCAAGGAAACGATGGCAGCGATACTTGAAGCGGCGGCAGAGCTTCCGGGTGTTGAGATGGCGGAAGAATCCGTGAGAAAGTACAATTACAGCACATATCTTGCACATATTATAGGTTATACCGGAAAAATCAACGAAACAGAACTTGAAAAGCTTAACAGGGAAGAGGAAATATATTCGGCAAATGACATTGTGGGCAAGGCAGGAATAGAATCAGCGTATGAAACGGTTCTTGCAGGGAAAAAAGGATATCGGACCATGCTTGTTGATAATGTCGGGCGTGTACAGGAAGTAACCGGTGTCGTTGAATCTCAGGTAGGCAGGGATGTGTATCTGACAATAGATGCGGAATTACAGGAAAAAATATATAATATGCTTGAAAGGCGGCTTGCCGAGATACTTATTACCAATACGGTTGAAGGCGATGAGACACATGCAGGATTGTCAAATGACGTTGTAATGCCGATAACGAAGGTTTATTTTGCACTTATTGACAATAATACCATAAGCATGGAAAAAATTGCATCATCCGAAACAGAGTCAGGCATATATGTATATTCGATTTTTTCCAATAAAAAAGAAGAAGTGATGAACAGCCTTGAGCAGGAACTGCTTAACGGCACCGCATATGGTATGCTTTCGGATGAAATGAAGGATTATGTAAAAAGAATACGTTCACTGCTTATTGAACTTGATATAATTGACAGTGATAAGATTTCATCATCGGATGAACTGTCAAAGCAGTGGAGCAACGGCGAAATATCAATCCGTGAGTACATTGAGGGGGCAATTAACAATGAGTGGATTAACATTAACAATCTGGATGTGAGTATTGATTATCCTACCACGGATGAAGTTATCAGCGTGGTTACCGGACTTGCAATGGAAGAAATACGGAATGATGATGCACTTGACAAGCTTATATACGGGAATCTTATACTTAACCGTATAATATCGGGAAAGCATATATGCCTTATCCTAATGGAACAGGGCGAGGTTAATTATACGGAATCAGAGTATGTATCAATAAGGAATGGTGCGTCGCCGTATGAATGGATTAAGGGAAAGATACTTAATCTTGACATAACTCCGGCACAGCTGGCACTTGACCCGTGTTCAGGCTCGTGTGTTGTGGAAGACCCTGATACGGGAGAAATACTTGCAATGGTATCATATCCGAGCTATGACATAAATCTGTTTTCGGGCTCCATTGATCCGACATATTACAGACAGCTGCTTAATGATAAGTCTACACCGCTTGTCAACAGGGCGACACATACAAAAATAGCACCGGGGTCTACCTTTAAACCGCTTACCGCAATAGCGGCACTTACTGAAGGAATAATTACATCGGGAAGCTGTCTGTACTGTTCAGGAATTTTTGAAGAGGTTGTACCTAACATAAAGTGCTGGTGTTATCCTGCCGAGCATGGAAGCATAGATACAGAAAAAGCACTTGAAATTTCATGTAATGCCTTTTTCTGTGAATTAGGCTACCGACTGAGTTTTACGGAAAACGGAAAAATGAATCATGATTACGGACTTTCAAAACTCGAATATTACGCTGAACTTCTCGGACTTTCAACCAAAACGGGAATACAGGTTCCGGAAACAACTCCGCATGCTTCTGATTATGATGCCGTATCGTCGTCCATTGGGCAGGGTACCAATGCATATACATCACTCAACCTTGCACGGTATGCTTCAACGATAGCGAATAAAGGAACCGTATACAATTCAAATCTTGTTTTGAAAATTACAGATTCAGACGGCGGTAATGCTGAAGAAAATGCTCCGGTTGTAGCAGGAACGGCAGATGAGGTATCTGATGTTACATGGACAACCGTACAGAACGGAATGGCGAGGGTTGCATCAGAAGGTGCATTGAATGTCCTTTTAAACAGACTTCCGGTCAAGGTGTCGGCAAAGTCCGGAACCGCACAGGAGGACAAGACAAGAGGAAACCATGCCTGTTATATAATGTTCACGCAGGATGAAAATGGAGAAGCCGATATTGTGACGTCGGTAATGCTTCCGTATGCATATGCGGCAGCCAATGCGGGTATAATGACATATTATGCACTTTCATGTTATTATGGAATTGATGTACCTGCCGAAGTATACTTTGATACGGATACCAATGTTATAATCAACGAATAGGAGGAAACAGAAATTGGATAATTCGGTTGTAATAAAAGGAAATAAATATGGTATTGTTGTTGTGATGGACAAGGATGTACCTTTTATGCAGTTAAAGGAGGACCTCGCCGAAAAATTTAAAAGTGCTTCAAAATTTTTTGATAAGGCAAATATGGCAATATCATTTGAAGGACGAAAATTATCCACACAGGAAGAAAAGGAAATTCTCAGTCTTATATCTGAAAATTCCGATTTAAACATAGTCTGCGTGATTGATAATGACGAGATGAAGGAAAAATATTTCAAAAAAGCTGTCGAGGAAAAACTTGAGGAGCTGTCATCACAGACCGGGCAGTTTTACAAGGGAACACTCCGTTCAGGACAGATGTTAGAATCCGAGAGCAGCATCATAATACTCGGAGACGTTAATCCCGGAGCAAAGGTTATAGCAAGAGGTAATGTCATAATTCTCGGTTCACTGAAAGGAAATGTCTATGCAGGTGCCAACGGCAACGAGGATTCCTTTGTAGTTGCACTTGAGATGGCACCGATACAGATAAGGATAGGAGATACGATAGCAAGAAGCAACGGAACGTCAGGCAAGCCTGAAAAAATAGGTCCGGGAACGATGATAGCATATGTCGATGACGGTAATATTTACATTGAAAAACTTGATAAATGTACGCTTGACGACATAAGACTGTAAAATAACAAAAAAATTAATTTTTTTGTTGATTTCAAGGAAAAAAACTTGCATAATAGTATAGTATTATTTATTTGGAGGAATATTCAGAATGAGTGAAGTAATTGTTATTACATCCGGAAAAGGCGGTGTAGGTAAAACTACCACATCTGCAAACGTAGGAACCGGTCTGGCTAAATTAAATAAGAAGGTAATATTAATTGATACAGATATAGGATTAAGAAATCTTGACGTTGTCATGGGTCTTGAAAACAGAATAGTATACAATCTTGTTGATGTTGTTGAAGGTAATTGCAGAATTAAGCAGGCTCTTATCAAGGACAAGAGATATTCCAACCTGTATCTCCTTCCGTCTGCACAGACAAGGGACAAAACCTCAGTTACACCTGAACAGATGCAGAAGCTTATTGCCGAGCTTAAGGAAGAATTTGATTACATAATTCTTGACTGTCCTGCAGGAATAGAACAGGGATTCAAGAATGCCATAGCAGGAGCAGACAGAGCCCTTGTGGTAACAACACCGGAAGTATCTGCTATCCGTGATGCTGACAGAATTATAGGACTTCTTGAAGCTAATGAGATTAAGAGAAGCGATCTTATTGTAAACAGAATAAGAATGGATATGGTTAAGAAGGGCGACATGATGTCAATAGAAGATGTAGTGGACATTTTATCCATTGACCTCATCGGCGCGGTGCCTGATGATGAGAATATTGTTATTTCAACCAATCAGGGTGAACCTCTTGTAGGCAGTGATACGATGGCAGGAAAGGCATATATGAACATATGCAGAAGAATCATCGGAGAAGATGTACCGTTGATGGATTTGAACGGAAAATCAGGATTTTTTGCCAAGCTGTTTAAGAAAAGCAAATAAGGGGGAATACGGATATGGGATTATTTGAAATGTTCAAGAAAAAAAATACCGGAAGTGTTGCAAAAGACAGACTGAAGCTTCTTCTTGTATCTGACAGGGCCAACTGTTCACCTGACATAATGGAACAGATTAAGAATGATATTATTAATGTTATTTCAAAGTACATGGATATTGATGTCCAGGGACTTGATATACAGATTACACAGACTGAATCAGAAGGAAATAACGGAACCGTACCTGCCCTGTTTGCCAATATTCCGATTAAGGATATGAAGGGCAGAAGCACGCACTAAGCCGGTTGATATGAATAAAATAAAAGTATTTCGGTTTAAATTTAAATATCTAAATTTCAGACTTCTGTTCTGGATAATGGCACTTACCCTTTTAGGGGTTGTCGTAATAGGAAGTGCCGCACCCGGAGAAGGATATGCAGTCAAACAGCTGGTCGGTATGTGTCTTGGAATAATTGTAATGATTGTATTGACGGTTATTGATTACAGGATTCTGCTTAAGCTTCACTGGGTAGAATACGGCGTATGTGTAATGCTTTTGCTGGCTGTGCTTTTACCCGGCCTTGGAAAAGAAGTAAATGGTGCAAGAAGGTGGATTAAGATTACGAAAAGCATTAATATCCAGCCTTCAGAATTTGCCAAAATTCTGATGATTCTTTTCTGGGCATGGCTTTACGGTAACAATCCTGATAATGTTAAAAAATGGAAGAATTTTTTTATTACGCTTCCGCTGACACTCATACCGCTTCTTCTTATTGTGAAAGAACCGGATCTGTCAACTACAATACTGACCTGTGTGTTATTTGTAACTGCACTTTTCATGGCAGGCTTCAGCTATAAAAAATTCGGAATAATTATCGGAATACTTGTTCCCGTAATGATAGCCGCGATTGTCTATATCCAGACGCCGGGGCAGAAGCTTCTTAAGGGATATCAGTACAACAGAATAATGGCATTCCTTAATCCGGATGAATATGACGATTTGAGATATCAGCAGGATAATGCCGAGATGGCAATAGGTTCCGGACAGCTGTACGGCAAAGGACTCTATAATGACAGTGCTGACTCGGTAAAAAACGGTAATTATATTGCAGAACCGCAGACGGATTTTATTTTTGCGATTGTCGGAGAAGAAATGGGATTTATCGGAAGCAGTATTGTCATCGGTCTTCTTTTGCTTATAACTCTTGAAAGCATTATTACAGGAAGCAGGGCACCCGATACGGCAGGTAAAATAATATGCTTCGGTGTTGCGGCAATAACAACCTTCCAGACTTTCATTAATATCGGTGTAGTAACGTCACTGCTTCCAAATACGGGTATTCCTTTACCCTTTGTAAGTTACGGAATGAGTTCGCTTGTGGCGATGTTTTCCGGAATGGGACTTGTTATGAGTGTAAGAATGTCAAAAAAACTGTCATTAGAGGAGGCAATGAATGAACATAGGTTTAATTGCACATGATTCCAAGAAAAAACTTATGCAAAATTTCTGCATTGCTTACAGAGGAATACTCAGTAAGCATGATTTGTATGCAACAGGAACCACCGGCAGACTCATAGAAGAGGTAACCAATCTTACGGTAAGAAAATATCTTGCCGGACACCTTGGGGGTGAACAGCAGCTCGGTTCACAGATAGAAACCAATGAGCTTGATATGGTTATCTTTTTAAGGGATCCTCTCACAAGGCGCTCACATGAGCCTGATGTAATCAACATACTCCAGCTCTGTGACATTCATAACATTCCGCTTGCAACCAATCTTGCAACGGCTGAGTTGCTTATAAAAGCCCTTGACAGGGGAGACCTTGAATGGAGAGATGTTTTCAGATAAAAGGTATTTGTGCTTCTAAAAGAAATATCAGGAGTCAGTTTATGAAAAAGATAACAAATATAATGCTTTCTTTTATTCTTGTATTTTCCGTATTTACGGGATGTGGCAGAAAAGAAGAAAGCCTTGCCAATAAATATAATGCGGTCATTAACACCGGAAATGACATATATTCAGATGTACCGCTGACATATACGGACGGTTTTGCCTCGGATATAGCCGTAATCGGTGAAAATGCTGCTGATACGGCCGGAAGTGAAGAGCTTCATTCAGAATCCGCTCTGCTTATTGATGCTACAACAGGAAACGTGTTATTTTCAAAAAATCCGCATAAAAAGCAATATCCGGCAAGCACTACTAAAGTTCTTACTTCGATTATAGCATTGAAGTATGCGGATGCAGAAGCCGTCAGGAAGGTGGGAAATGAGGTCATTATCAATGAATCCAATGTAATATTGTGTGATTACAGGATGGGAGATATGATACCGTTAGACATAGCACTTCACGGTTCTCTCATGATGTCGGGAAATGATGCGGCGGCTGTACTTGCATTATTTGCGGCAGACAGTCTTGATGATTTTGCAGAGCTTATGAATAAGGAAGCTGCGGCAATTGGAGCCACTAATTCGCATTTTGTAAATCCGCACGGATTGTATGATGAAAATCATTATACAACTGCATATGATTTATATCTTATATTTAATGAAGCAATAAAATATGATAAATTTGTTGATACGATTTCGTGCAAAAAGTATACGAATTCGTTTATCAGAAAAACCTCATACGGAGAATATACAATTAACTGCACGTATTCCAACTCGAACCAGTATGTGACAGGGGACATTCCTACCCCTTACGGCATAACTGTAATAGGCGGAAAAGCGGGATATACCGAGCTTGCAAGAAGAAGCTATGTGATGCTTGCAGAGGCAGGAGGACATCAGTATATACTTATTACCATGAGATGTGATACTACGGCAGAGATGTATGAAGACCTTACGTATCTGCTTAACAGAATACCGGTAAAAGATGATGCTTACGCTGATAACAAATGATACACAGGCTGTCCTAAAAGGCAGCCTGTTTTAAATCATATGGATTACTGCCGGCTGTCGCCAAAACCTTTGATTCGGCCGAACAGACTTAACAGATATATTCCGGCAATACCGACCAGGGCATAAATAATTCTTGATATAATTGTCATATCACCGAATATTGCTTCAACCAGATCAAATTTAAAAAAACCGATAAGCCCCCAGTTTATCGCACCAATCAGCACCAGTATAAGGCATGAATAGTCAAATATTCTTGAATCCATCTGTTTACCTCCTTAAAAATATTATATTATTATAATTTTCTGTTTTAAGAAAAATATAATGGTATTTTTATGTAATAAATGATAAAATGAAAAAGTTAAGTTAAGTTGTCTGGAGAGGTTTAAATGAAGAAAAGCAGTAACGTGATAAGGATGCCGCACCGCTTTAATTTTAACGCAGGCTATCTGGTTTTTATGGTTGTCATTCTTTATCTTATAATATCTGTTGTTATGTATCTTACTGATACAGCAATAACCATATATCAGGTTAATACCGGCTCGCTTGCTCTTGAAAATATTTATGAAGGCTTTATAATACGGGATGAAGAGATTGTTAAGGCAGAATATTCCGGTACAATAGATTATTATGTAAGCAACGGAGACAAGGCAGATGCATCATCAGTCATATGCTCCATAGACGAATCAGGACATGTATCTGAGCTGCTTAAGAAATTTTCGGATACTACACTGAAAGACAGCGATGTTAAATCCGTTAAGGATGCATTGTCAGAATATACCGTATCTTATTCGGATAAAAATTTTAGCAGCATATATGCCGTTAAGGATAATATAATCAGCAACCTGAGCAGATCGTATTATGACATAATCCTTGATGACCTGGACAGGCTTATGGAAGAGTCTGGCAATACAACCCTGTTTCACAAGCTTCATGCAGAGCATCCGGGAATAATCATGATGACGGTTGACGGATATGAGTACATGACTGAGGATATGATTAATTCCGGGATTTTTGATACATCAGCTTATAAATCGGAAAATCTGTGTAATAATACCATAATTAACCGCGGTGATGATATATACAGGCTGATTAACTCCGACAAATGGTATATAATTATTCAGCTTAACAAATCAGAAGCAGAAGAACTGGCAGACGCAGACGGTGTTAACATAAGATTTATGGATAACGGACTTACTGCGGAAGCAGATTTTGAAATAATAAGAACCGGTGACATGATTTACGGTAAAATATCCTTATCAAAATATATGATTAATTTTGCTGATAAGAGGTATGTCAGAATCGAGCTTACCGAAAAAGCGGTAACCGGTCTGAAGATTCCGGTATCATCAGTTCTAAGTAAAAGCTTCTATACCATACCTAAGAGTTTCAAAACGGATTCTGACAGTTTTATACGAATTTCGTATACATCATCCGGAGAAATTAAAATGGAAAATATAGAGACAACCATCTACCATTCGGATGAAAATTATTACTATGTTTCCATGGATGATTTTAACAGCGGTGACATTATAGCGGAAGCCGATACGGGAGAACGTTATGTAGTAGGAACCATGGGAGAGCTTATGGGAGTATATTGTGTTAACAGAGGATATGCTGTTTTTAAGCGTATTAATATCATAGATAAAAATAATGAGTATTACATCATTGAAAAAGGAAGCAGCAACGGGTTGAATATATATGACCATATTGTGCTTGACCATAAAACGGTTGAAGAAAATGAACTGGTCAATTAGGAGGATATATGTTATCGGATAATTTAAATGACGTGATGCACCGCATACGGGAAGCAGCGGAACGGAGCGGAAGGAATCCGGAAGAAATTACGCTCATTGCAGTCAGCAAAACTAAGCCTGCAGGCAGTGTCCGGGAAATATATGACTGCGGAATCCGGGAATTTGGTGAAAATAAAGTTCAGGAAATTTGTCAGAAATCAGAAGAACTTCCGGAAGATATTCATTGGCATATGATAGGACATCTGCAGAGAAACAAGGTAAAAAATGTCATCAGCAGAGCAAAACTTATTCATTCCGTGGATTCTGTCAGACTTGCCGAACAGATAAGCCGTGAAGCTGTAAAACAGAATATACACGCAGAAATTCTTCTTGAGGTAAATGTTGCGAAAGAAGAATCAAAATACGGATTCATGGCAGAAGAGACGGAGGAAGCTCTTAAAAATATTGCCCTATTACCCGGAATAACGGTAAGAGGACTTATGACAAGTGCTCCGTATACGGATGAAGCAGAGAATAACAGACAATATTTTAAGTATTTAAGACAATTATGTGTTGACTTAAAGAGCAAAAACATTGATAATACAAGTATGGATTTTTTATCAATGGGCATGACCGGAGATTTTGAAGTTGCAATAGAAGAAGGTGCAACACATATAAGAGTCGGGACTGCCATTTTTGGTGAAAGAAATTATTTTAAGTAAAAAGTAAGGAGATTGACTGTATGAAAGTTTTTGATAAATTTCTGGATAAGATGAATTTATCATCTTATGAAGATTATGACGATGACTATGATACGGACGAAGATGATTACGAAGAGAAAACATCATCACGTAAGAACAGGAAATCAGGTACGGACGAGATTTTTGAAGACAGGCATGAAGAACAGCCTGCCATTAAGCAGGCCAGGCAGAAAACACCTGCGCCGGTTTCAAAACAGGTATCCAATAAGGTTGTCAGCATGAGAAAGTCGTATGGAAGCGGAATGGGTGTACATATTTTCAGACCTAAGAATGTTGATGAAGGAAGAAGCATTTCTGACACACTGTCGGCAGGCAAGGCAGTAATTCTTAATCTTGAAGGACTGGATATATCGGTTGCCCAGAGAATAATTGACTTTACATCCGGTGTTGTATATTCAATGAATGGAAAATTGGAAAATATTTCAAATTATATTTTTGTTGTAGCACCTGAAACCGTCGAAATATCCGGTGACTATCAGGAAAATTTTACCAACAGTTTTAATATCCCATCAGGAAACGATTTCTGATGAATACTGATGAGCGATTAATTTGTAACAGATTCAGGGAAGCAGCTGATAAATGCTATAACCGGAATATTCCGGTAGCAACGGATTTCCTTGATTTGCACGGACAGGCTCTGTTTCAATCAATTATCAAAGAACTGCCACCCGTTTCCTATAAGGTAATGGGTGGTTATGATTTGGCGGAAAGAAAGATTATTCATTTTCTGCCTTATGACGGATATCCTGCCACATTACCCTATTCAATCATAAGAATCGTGCCGGTTCAGGCAAAATTTGCCGAGAAGCTTACTCATAGGGATTATCTTGGCGCAATATTGAATCTTGGGATATCAAGGGATAAAATAGGGGATATTACGGTTATGGAGGATTCTGCGATTCTGTTTTGTACCTGTGGAATTTCAGATTTTCTTACGGATAATGTTACCCGTATAAGACACACGCATGTCAGAACGGAGATAATTGCCGGTGAAAATTTTGATTATGAACCTTCATATGAAGAAATCCGGGGAACCGTTGCCTCACTCAGACTGGATGCGGTTACTGCACTCGGATTCAGATGCTCGAGAAGCCGCATCATAACATATATAGAAGAAGGTAAGACATCGGTTAACGGTAAAATAATTACCGGTAACGCATTTCCGGTGAAGGAAAAAGACATTATTTCCATAAGAGGTCTCGGGAAAATCAGATTTGCCTATATTATTTCCGAGACAAAAAAAGAAAGATTCATGATATTAATTCATAAATTTATTTAGTTTATTTCCTGGAGAAAGTAATATGAAAAAGAAATCAGCCCGTATAATGGGAATAATAATTTTTGTGATTCTTGTAATCGGTGACCAGCTTACAAAATATTTTGCAAAGACATGTCTTACCAATGGAAGAACCTTTGATATAATAAAAAAGGTTCTGAGGTTTAATTATGTAAAGAATACCGGTGCTGCCTGGGGTATTATGTCAGGAAAGCAATGGTTTTTTATAATTCTGACATCGGTTATGCTGGCGGCTGTGATATATGTATATGTAAGAACGCCTTATGAAAAAAAATATCGCCCGCTGCTTATAATACTGCCGGTGCTTGCTGCCGGTGCAGTCGGAAATCTTGTCGACAGAATAAGAAACGGTTATGTTGACGACTTTATAGATTTTTATTTAATTAATTTTCCGGTATTTAACGTGGCAGACATATGCGTATGCATATCAATGATTACACTTGTATTACTTATTATATTTAAATATAAGGACAATGATTTTGATTATTTAAAAATAAAAAAACAGAATGATGTCCGGGAGAGCGAGCAGCATAATAATGTATAACAGTTCGGATTATGAAAATATCATAGAATTTGCAATTTTAGAAGAACAGACGGGAGAACGCATAGATAAATTTCTGACAGACATACTTTCCGCAGATAATCTGCTGTATTCACGTTCGCATCTTCAGAAGCTGATAGCAGACGGAAATGTTCTTGTAAACGGGACAAGCGTTAAAGCCAATTATAAACTTGTATCAAATGATGTAATTAAAATACTGATTCCGTTTCCACAGGAATATACCATAGAGCCGGAAAACATACCTATAGATATTATATATGAAGATGAAGATGTTATTCTTGTAAACAAACCTAAGGGGATGGTTGTTCATCCTTCAGCCGGTCATTATTCCGGAACATTGGTTAATGCACTGTTATATCACTGCAAAAACCTGTCGGGAATTAACGGAGTTATGAGACCGGGCATTGTACACAGGATAGATATGAATACAACCGGCGTGCTGGTGGCATGTAAGAATGATAATGCACATCTGAGTATAAGTGCCCAGCTTAAGGAGCATTCCATTACAAGATATTATTATGCAATATGTCATAATTGTTTTAAGGAAGAATCGGGAACTGTCAATGCACCGATAGGAAGACACCCTCTTGAGAGAAAAAAAATGGCGGTAAACATAAAAAACGGTAAGGATGCGGTTACACATTATGAGGTTCTTGAAAACCTTAATAATGCAGCATTTATAAAGTGTCGGCTTGAAACCGGTCGCACGCACCAGATAAGGGTGCATATGGCAAGTATATCACATCCTCTTGTAGGAGATTATGTATATTGCAATGCGAAGAATGTTTTTCATCTTCAGGGGCAGACGCTTCATGCTGGTATTCTTGGATTCAGACATCCTTCAACCGGCGAATATGTTGAATTTGAAGCACCTTTGCCGGAGTATTTTAATGAACTTCTGACTAAATTAAAAAATTAGTACTTTTTATACAGAATATATAATTTAACTGGTATAAAAGTCTGCATTTTTTTTGGATGCAGACTTTTTTTGTTGAAATTTACAGAAAATTTAAATAAATCCAAAAAAATTTTGTTGACAATTTAAAACTATTTATTTAGATTGGATTATGGGTAGACCTAGAACAGGGGTGTTCAGGGTGTAATAAAACTATTTTATTTTCAAAAGGAGGTTTATGTTTTTATGAAATTTTTCAAAAAACATAGGGGATGGTTAGT
This sequence comes from uncultured Butyrivibrio sp., assembly GCA_964405265.1. Lineage (GTDB taxonomy): Bacteria > Bacillota > Clostridia > Lachnospirales > Lachnospiraceae > Eshraghiella. The sequence goes on along the minus strand of CAYONC010000004.1, from coordinate 129,270 downwards.
CACTCTTGCCGTTCTGGCAATAGCCGTTACAGCGATAACAGCTCTTGTTTTCAGAAAGTCACATGATGTTACGGCAAGTGACGGTACGAATGAGATTAATGGTACAATCATGCAGTATTTTGAGTGGGATCTTGCCAATGACGGACAGCTCTGGAATAAGGTTGCTGACCAGGCAGATGAGCTTGCTTCTGCCGGATTTACGGCATTATGGCTTCCACCGGCATACAAGGGAACTTCTTCTGCCGATGTTGGATACGGACCATACGATTTATACGATTTGGGAGAATTTAATCAGAAAGGCACCGTACGTACCAAGTACGGAACCAAGGATGAATATCTTAATGCCATCAATACACTTCATGCTAACGGCATAGATGTATATGCCGATATCGTGCTTAATCATAAGGCAGGAGCTGATTCGACCCAGACGGTAAACGCCATCCAGGTTCAGTACGGAAATAGAAACATTACCCAGAGCGGTTCATATGACATCGATGCATGGACGGTTTTTAATTTTTCGGGAAGAGGAAATAAATATTCTTCATTCAAGTGGAATGCTGACTGCTTCGATGGCGTTGACTATGATAACAGACAGAAAACCAATGCAGTATTCAGATTTACCAATAAGAGCTGGGATTGGGAAGTAGATACGGAAAACAGCAACTACGATTATCTCATGTATGCTGATGTTGATTTTGATAATACATATGTTGTTGATGAGCTCAAGACATGGGGCGAATGGTATGTTTCAATGGCAAATCTTGACGGATTCCGTCTTGATGCCGTTAAACACATCAAATTCTCATTTTTCAGTGACTGGCTTACAACGCTCCGCAATAAAACCGGAAAAGAACTGTTTTCAGTCGGAGAATACTGGTCATATGACGTAAATAAGCTTACAAATTATATTTCTGCTTCAGGCGGAACAACATCACTTTTTGATGTTCCTTTGCATAATAATCTTTACAATGCATCCAATGCGGGCGGTAATTATGATATGAGATACATTCTTAATAACACGCTTGTGAGTGTTGATTCATCACATGCCGTTACGTTTGTCGATAATCATGATACACAGCCGGGTCAGTCTTTACAGTCATATGTTGCTGACTGGTTTAAACCGCTTGCTTATACACTTATTCTTACGAGACAGGAAGGATATCCTTGCGTATTTTATGCTGATTATTACGGACTTGCTTCCGGCGGAAAATCATTTAAAACTGAAATTGATGCCTTAATGAAGGCAAGAACCGATTATGCATACGGCTTCCAGCACGATTATTTTGATGACTGTAATATCGTAGGATGGACAAGAGAAGGTTCTTCTTCCCATAAAAATTCAGGGCTCGCTGCTCTCATTACTGATGGAGCAGGCGGAACCAAGAGAATGTATGTCGGAACATCCCATGCAGGAGAAACATGGTATGATATTACCGGACATAAGTCAGGAACAGTTAAAATCGATAATTCAGGATATGGTGTATTTTCTGTAGAAGGCGGTTCCAATTCGGTATGGGTACCGACAGGAAGTACGGGAGAACAGGAAACAGAGCCGTCAGGAGATAACAGTCTGACACTTTATTATAAGACAGGCTGGAGTAATGCATATGTTCATTATCAGATTGGTTCAGGAGAATGGACAACCGCTCCGGGCGAGAAGATGGAGAAGGATTCATCAGGATATTATAAAGTAACAATAGAGATGGGCGGATATACCAAGGTAACGGCATGCTTTAACAACGGCTCCGGAACATGGGATAATAACGGAAGCTGCAATTATGTATTTGAACCGGGAATTTATACCGTAGAAAGCGGTAAGATTGTTTCAGGAGCTCCTTCCAATGCAGAAACTGAACCTGAAACTACCGTTAACGCAACAGAGCCTGAAACTGAGACTGAGACGGAACCGGAGACTGAAACTGAAACATCTGCATCAGTAGCAGAGAATGTATTAACCGTATATTATAATACATCATGGAGCAGTGCATATATGCATTACAGAACTGGTTCAGGCACATGGACATCAGTGCCGGGTGTTAAAATGGAGCAGGTATCATCAGGCTTATATAAGCTGACTGTTGATATGGGTTCGGCAACATCAGTTGAAGCATGCTTTAATAACGGAAATAACACATGGGATAATAACGGCAATAAGAATTATTCTTTTGCAGCCGGAACTTATACGGTAAACGGAGGCATTGTTTCTTCAGGTGAACCTGAAACTGAGACAGAAACAGAAGCAGCAGGTAATATAATTCTTCATTATTATTCTGAATCAGACAGTGCCAATGTATATTATTGGAATGTTCTGCCGGATATGAAATCCACAACGTGGCCCGGTAAAGCAATGAGTTCAGAAGGAAACGGATGGTATACATATACAATTACCAATGCATCTGAGGCTAATGTCATATTTAATTATGGTTCAAATCAGACTAAGGATTTAAGCATTACAGCCGGTGAGTGGTGGTATTCTGACGGTGAATGGCATGCAACAAAGCCTGACAATGGTTCATCTGATGCTTCACTTACGATTTATTATAAAAACAGCTGGGATAAGACATATATTCATTATAAAGCAGGCAGTGGAAGCTGGACATCTGTTCCGGGCATCCTGATGGATGATTTAAATGCGGATTATGCAGTTATAACCATTGATATGACGAATGCCGATAAGGTAACGGCATGCTTCAATAATGGTAATAACACATGGGATAATAACGGTAATAAAAATTATACATTTACGGCCGGAACATATACAGTTTCAAACGGTCAGATAAAAAGCGGAACTCCTTAAAGATTAAAATATATATACCGGTCCTCACAATATATGTGAGGACCGGTATTTTTGTTCCTTAAAGTGCATAAAATTCACTGTTAAAGAAGAATTATATATGATATAATTTTATTATAAAAAAATGGAGGTGGCTTATTATGAACGGTAAATTTGTTATAACAATCGGACGGGAATTCGGAAGCGGCGGAAGAGAAATCGGACGGGAACTTGCAGACAGGCTTGGTATCAGATGTTATGATAAGGAACTCTTATCAATAGCGGCTAAGGAAAGCGGATTGTCTGAAGATTTTATGAAGGAACATGATGAAAAGCCCACCAACAGTTTTCTCTATTCTCTTGTTATGGAATCATATTCCATGGGTTATTCCACATCCACATTTCTTGATATGCCTTTAAATCACAAGGTTTTTATGGCACAATATGAAACCATTAAGAAAATTGCCGAAACAGAATCCTGTGTTATAGTAGGAAGATGTGCGGATTACGTTTTACAGGAAATGCCTAATGTATGCTCTGTATTTATAAAAGCAGACATACAGGCGAGAATTGACAGAATAAGAAAAATATATGATTATTCGGAAGTTAAGGCTAAGGACGTAATCATAAAAACGGATAAGAAGAGGGCAAATTATTATAATTTCTATTCTAATAAAAAATGGGCTGATTCAAGAAGCTATGACCTGTGCATAGACAGCAGCAGGCTTGGTATTGACAATTCTGTGGAGCTTATATTAAAATATGTTGAATTAAAAACAGGAATAAGACCGGAAGAGGGATAAGGGAAAATGCAATATACAACCCACCGCCGCAGTATTAAAGATTTCTGGAAAAGCCGTAATACCATATTTTATCTGTCTGTTTTTTTGATTTTTGCAGCATTTACAGCTGTAATAGTTATAACCATAAGAAAAAATAATGATAACGGGCAGGTTCGAGAAACGGATAATGACAATACGGCATATACTGATGACGACAGTGATTATACACAGGATGTTTCAACTTCCATAAAGTCAGGAACATATGAAATTATAATCAATATTAATAATTGTATGGTATATGTTACGGATTCACATGAAAATGTCATATACAGTATGCCGGCAGCCGTTTCAACTGAAATAGCAGAAGTGAAGGACGGGATACTTTCAACGGGAGATACACGAGTATCATGGAGAAAGACTGATACAGGCAGATACTATCGTTACTATACGGATTTCGGTAATGGTTTTACATTTCATACTGCGGGATACAGTGAAATTTATAACAGAAATTCGCTTATAACCACAGATTATAATATGATTGGAAAAATTGCAGAAATTGACGGGATAATGCTTGCGGCGGCGGATGCTAAATGGATTTATGAAAATTGTTCATCGGATTCAACAATAAGTGTTATCAATGAAGATACCGGGAAACAGGCACTTGAATATTTTAAAATTCCGGATAATATTACATGGGATCCTACGGATATTTCAAGTAATTCTCCATGGTGTCCTACGGAAATAGGTTCAATTCAATTTCCGGAAGTAATAGAAATTGAAGAAAATCATGGCAGTTCAGAACTTATAAGATATCTGAAAGCATATGATATATATGGAAAAGACATCTCGGAATATATACGGATTCAGGATTCATATGACATAAGTGTTCAGGGAACATACAATATATATGTGCAGATAGCAGATATTAAAGGCAATGTGAAAAAAGCCGAAATATCAGTTGTTGTTGTACCTGCAGAGACAGAAACACAGTCCGGAACGGAAACGGAGACGCCGGAATCCTTAGAAACGAAATCAGATTCCGTGACATCTGCAGAACTTGAAACAGAGTCAGATTCAGATTCAGTGTCTGAGACTACCATTGAGGAAACCGAATATGAACCTGAGCCTGAGGCAACCGCTGCAGCAGAAACAACAGCTCAATAATCTGCACGGGAGTATATTTATTTTTCGCGCAGTTTTACTTTATTTCTTGCCATCATTCTGCGATTGTCTTCAATGGCTGCATAATGTTTTTTTGTAGTGTTTACGTCGTTGTGTCCGAGTACATCAGCTACAAGATATATATCACCTGTTTCCTGATAAAGTGATGTTCCGTAGGTACTTCTAAGCTTATGAGGAGTGATTTTTTTTAATGGTACTGCAGTACGGGAATATTTTTTTACCATTAGTTCAACACTTCGCACAGTGATCCTGGTATTGCGATTTGAAAGAAACAGTGCGTTTTCATGTCCCTCGAGTGGATTTTTTGCCTTTCGTTCAATCATATAATCCATAAGTGCATCGGCGACTTCATCACCAAAATATACAAATGCTTCATTTCCGCCTTTTCTTACAATTTTGATACGCTCATTTTGAAAATCCACGTCTTTTATGTCAAGTCCTATACATTCGGAAATACGGATTCCGGTGCCAAGCAGAAGAGTAAGAATTGCTAAATCACGTATCTTGAGTTTTTCATGCATAATCTGCTGATTTTTAGTTAATCCGTTTCCGCTTTCTGCTTCATCAAGGAGATTAACAACTTCATCAGCATCAAGACGAATTATTGCTTTGGAGTGTATTTTAGGCATATTAACCTGTAAAACAGGGTTTTCGTCTATAAGTTTATTCTTATGAAAATAATTATACATTGAACGGAGTGCGGAAAGTTTTCTTTTAATTGCACGTTCATCATTAGTATATTTTTTACCGTCTTTTTCATAATATTTCAAATAATCGAGATATTCCTCTATATCAAATGACTTTAAACTGCTGAGAATTGAAAAAGGAAAATCATGAATGTCAAGATTTTTACAGGAACTGTTATTTTCATGCAGAAATTCAAAAAAAGTCTTTAAATCAATGGCATATGCAATTCTTGTACGCGGTGCATTAATATATTCAATTCCGCGAAAATAATCACTGAGAAAGGCTGGAAGCCCTTTCTGTAATTCACGAAGTTTTAACGTTGCATTTATTTTATTCTGTTCATGATATGTAATTTCAGGCATAAAAAGTACCTCCGGATTGTTAAAAGAGAAGCAATATATAATTTCGCTAAACTCAGGTTTAACGAAATTATATCAGTAAAAAAAGCAAATGTCAAGTATAAGAAAACACCGCCCATAAGGCGGTGAATTATTATTGGTTTATTCTGATATAAATAATACGCCCAGCGTTCCAGGTCCACAATGACTGGAAACTACACATCCTGCATTTGTTTCCAAAATTTTATCAAAGTAATTTAATTCATTTAATTCATTTATTGCGATTTCTATTAATTCCGGTTCACATGATGAATGTGTTATAAAGACACGATCTTTTCTTGCTTTTAATAAATCAGGTTTTAAATCCTGTATGTAATCGTATATTACTTTAGACATTTTGCCACGATATTTTTTGCCGGACTGCATAACTCCATTTATTACTGAAATATGCGGATGAAGCTTTAAAGTGCCGCCGGCTAATGCGGCAAGACCGCTGCATCGTCCGCCCCGATACAGGTAAGTTAACGTATCAACAACAAAGCTTGCACGTACTTTTGACTGAATCGATAAAATATTATCAACAATTTCAACTGCAGTTAATCCTTCATTAATCATATCTGCAGCTGCAAGTACCTGTAATCCGATTCCTGTTGAAAGATTTCTTGAGTCAATCACGTGAATTTTCTCTGAAAAATCTGACTGGCCGGCAGTCATACGCATTACATTTACTGCAGATGACATTTCTTCTGAAATACAGAATACAATTACTTCATCATTGTCATTCATGATTTTTTTTAGCATCTCTTCTGCTTCATATGGTGAAAATGCAGACGTTTTAGGGGTTAATTTATTACTGTCAGACCATGAAAAAATTCTGTCAGGTGTTATGTCAATACCATCTCGATATTCTTCTTCATTCAAATGTACATGTAATGGTATTATTGTAATATTAAACTGTTCGATTAATTCCGGTGATAAATCACAGGTGCTGTCTGCAATAATTGCTGTTTTTTTCATGGTAAATTCCTCTTTATTTCTATGATTTTACTCCTTATTGAATTAACAAAGCTCTCAAACTGACCTTCTTCTTTCAGACGGTTATATATCGTTTTACTCCTTATTGAATTAACAAAGCTCTCAAACCAATGTACAGTGCAAAAGGGCAAGATTGCTGTTTTACTCCTTATTGAATTAACAAAGCTCTCAAACTTATATTGGTCACTTAAAGACATATAATAAGTTTTACTCCTTATTGAATTAACAAAGCTCTCAAACATGAAGATACTACCAAAGCTGAACAAGGTGTTTTACTCCTTATTGAATTAACAAAGCTCTCAAACCCGCCTCGTATTCCGTGCACTCTTTCTCGGTTTTACTCCTTATTGAATTAACAAAGCTCTCAAACGACAAGTTATATGGATTACGCAGATAATAGTTTTACTCCTTATTGAATTAACAAAGCTCTCAAACACACCGTTATTATTATATATATATTTACTGTTTTACTCCTTATTGAATTAACAAAGCTCTCAAACTTCGCCGTGCCTTTTTTCTGCGTATGATGGTTTTACTCCTTATTGAATTAACAAAGCTCTCAAACCAATAGGATTATATTCAACAACATAATTCAGTTTTACTCCTTATTGAATTAACAAAGCTCTCAAACGCAAGATGATTGACGGCCTCGGTTGCTTGTGTTTTACTCCTTATTGAATTAACAAAGCTCTCAAACTCAAAGCTTCCGGATCAAAATATCTACTTGTTTTACTCCTTATTGAATTAACAAAGCTCTCAAACTATGCAAATCCTATACTTGGTTCAGGTTCGTGTTTTACTCCTTATTGAATTAACAAAGCTCTCAAACCTCAAATTGAATTAAGGTTATCACCGGGCATTACGTACTGCGAATACGCTTGCTAATTCACAAGTAAAAGCTATACCTCTATTATACATAAATCATTATCAATAATCCAGCGTTTTTCATTCTTATTTTTGTATGACTGCACCGGCTCAAAAATAAGAAAATGTAATTTGTTATATATTGTATATTCATACAAATAAGGTATTTCTTCCGGAGAAAAATATTTCTTTATGTCATTGAATATAAAAATGTTAATATTGCAGAGTGAGGAAACAATTTTTATGTAATTAATCATTTTTTCAAGAAAATTATCATACGAATAATCAATTTTTACATCAAATGCTTTAATAATATTTGTCACCTCCGCAATGTTATATGGCATTGATTCTGTCAGTTTATCCATATATTCAATAAGATTTCTCTTTATACGGGTGGTATCTTCAATGACGAATGTTTCGCTTTGGATATTAAGTTCATTGTAAAGCTTTGTAATAATTTTTCTGCTATTAAAATTAATTGAAAACGGATTATATATGCACTCGGTTTTAACGGATAATTTTATTTCCTTACAGTCATCATCTGATAAAATAAAGGAACCGTCTCCACCCTCATACTGTAGCCATAAATCATTAAGTATGTGTGAATATGCCGAAGAGTTTTCAATGGTAATTACAAGAATTTCATTTTCTGCTTTTTTAAATTCCCAATTATAATATGTATTTACAATTCTCATATAATCACCAGCCTCTCAGCACTGTTAAGAACTTTATTTTTGCTCTCTCCTACAATATATTCGATTTTTGAAAATTGTTTTTCGGTTACGGAAAGGACCTGGACTAAGCCATTATCAGGCTTGTTCTTTTTTATGCTGCTGACAACAATTTCACCTATATTACTGTTTGGAACCAATTTACAGTACACGGACTCCTGCAGCATTAAAAATCCGGATTTTATGAGAAATTTTCTGAAATTTCTGTAATCCCTGCGGTTTTTTTCTGTTAAAACAGGTAAATCAAAGAAAACAATAATACGCATATATCTATAACTCATTTCTGTAAAATTTTATTAACGACATATCATTGTCGTTCAATGCATCAAAAATACTTTTACAGTAAATTTTTATTGCATTGTTTAATATTTCCTTTCTTCCGGATATAAATATTTCTTTTTGCAGAAGCATTAAAATTTCTCTTTTTTCATCTGATTCAAATTGTGCAGGCATCATGGATTTAACAAGATTGTCTACAAGTGGTCTGAAAGGTTCCATTAAGTCAGAACCGAGATTAAACTGGTTAAACATATTATCATGAAATAATCCTAACTGGGTTAGGTATCCGTTTGCGGTTATTTCTCTGTTGCAGACGGATAATAAAAGGCTGTATCCATAATTTAATGCTGCATTTATGCTGTTTTCATCGGTTCTGGTAAAATCCATGCCAAATAAAGCATTAAAATATACTTTTGCTGCATGACCTTCCCTGTTTGTAACATCACCAAATTGCATTTCTGAAACATATTGTAACAGTTTTTCACTTTCAGGTTTACTCCATATATATAATACTTCAGCCTGATTTCTGATTTTTTCAGACACAATTTCCGTCCAAGCGGCAGTTTTGACATCTTCTGTCCATGATATCTGTTTTTTTATCTTAATGCTTGTATCATGACTTCCGTAATATGGTATAAGCTCAGAGGACGGATTTCTCTTTTCATCACAGAATATTATTTTTACTTTCTTTTTGCTTAATTCACATAAAAGTGCCGCTGTCAGTGAGACTGACGTTGTTTCAATTATAACAATGGATATTTCACTGGTATGAATCTTAACAACGTCATCAGTTCTTATAACCATATATCCCATCTGATAGTCTAATTTGGCACTTTTAGTAATAACTACCGTACGCCAGCTCATATTTTTAATAAATCTGTGACTCTTTCCATAACGCCCGTTACAGACCGGTCAATTAAATAAAAAGAAGCGTTTAAAGAAATTTTTTTGTTTGGTGCCATATTTCCGTCAATTTTATTACCATTAATCAATGATAGATCAGTATTATTACCGGTAATGGAAGCAGATTTCAATATATTATATAATACACGACTCTGTTCTTCCAACTTAAGCGTTTTAAAAAGTTCATTACGGTTGCTTAATTTTTCTCCAATAGGATTTGGCCTTCTGCTGAATATGCCGTTTAAATATTTTTCTTGAAGAATATCATATAATTCAATATTTTTTTCTGTACATATCATATCATCAAGGATTTTTGTCTCGTTATATTTTTCAAGCTTCCTAACATAGCCTGTCCATTTTTTTTCAAGTATGAGACTTGTTGCGTTGCTTACTGATAGTTGTACACCTGTTTTTCCCGTTAAATAAAGAAAATATCCGTTAATCTTTATAAGTGAATGAAGCTTAATTTTTCTTATGCGTATTGAAAAATCAGTCAGACCCAAATTTTTTTCGCAATATTCTTCAAGTTTGGAAGGTGTCGCTTCTATAATATCTTTTAAAACAACAGGCACGGTTTCAAGAGTACGTACTGTTTTATTCTTAATTCTGTGTTCAACAAGGAAGAAATATGCAGTGGTTAAAGAACTGAACCCTCCGTATTTTGACATATCGTGCATCCGTAAGTCGCCTGATTTTAAAGGTATGTAATTTTCAGGTTTTTTTCCGGCAGCTTCTTTTGAATATAAAGTTTCGTCTGCAATCTGACCATGTCCGGTAAAGCTGTAACGTGTAAGTAGGGGCGTGTTTTTATTTAATGTGTTTTTTACTTTTGCAATTGTTCCGTTATTACCGGCAATCCATGCGGTTTCTCCGTTGCGCATTACATCCCAATTATACATTTTATCAAGATTATAATGGTTTTTCTGCATATCGTTATTATATTCATTTTTTATAAAATTAAGTGGATTGTCGGTAAATTTAACACGATATACATTTCCGACAACAATATTCAGATAGGCGTCATTTGCATGATGAAATTCATTTAACAGACGGCTTTTAGGCAGGTCGTATTTCTGCCTGAAATCTGATACAGTGGATGCCTTTGAATATACAATGGTTGTATCCGGAAGCAGGCTTTTTATGATATCAGCTATACCCTTGGTACCCTGACTTGTTTCTACAAGCTGACGTGCAATGAATCCTGCTTTTTGTTCATCCGTGAGTTCGTTTCTTCCAATAAGACGGTTATATTTTTCATCGGTTATAAATTTGCCTTCTTTAAGCATACGCCAATAATCTTTACAATCTGAAAATATTCCCGGTTCCAGAGGATAAGTATCCTGCTTGTGATTATTTATTTCTTTACAGACAAGTACAAGATTATTATCTATATTATCATCCTTTATAAAATGTCTCGGATATATATGGTCAATATCATATAGATTGTCATTGAATAAATCACTTAAAGCTATGTCTCTGCCGGTATACATACATTTACCCATCTGAGTCAGATACAGATACATTTTTTTACTTCTTATTGTGCCATTTTCATCAGCTTTTTCTATTTCTTTTTTCCAGTCGATATCACTATCTTTGATATTTTTATATAATTCAAGGAATTTCTGCTTTCTCGTCTGTGTCCTTTTCTTTACATCCTCCGGTTTTCTTGTCATTTCTATAAATATTTTTTTAGGTTCGTTTCCAAGAATATTAACTAATTCTCTTATGATTAACACTGTCTGCCATACCATTCTTTTAACAGGTGCAGAAAAGTAATAATCATCAAGATCTTCAGCCTTGAATTCTGTCAGGGTTTTAATGGCTGTATTCTGACTCTTCTGCAGCCTTTCTTTAAATGTAAACATATCACTGTTAATAAGCTCCATCATATTGAGATTATTATTCCACATGGCACGGATAAGGGAAATTTCTTCTCCGTCTGCCTTTGATTTATCATATCCTTTTAATTCTAAAAATTCTTTTGATAAATTCCCCCAATCTTTAAATTTGAAACCGAGAATACGTTTTATCTGTTCAGGCGTTAATGTGTCTCCATAAGCGGCTTCTATTCTTTTCTTCAGAAGATCTTTTGAATCTCCGTAAATTGTTGCAAGCTTAATAATTTCTTCCGTCATTGCTTTAACATTATCATTATCTGCTGAGTCGTTAAAAATTCCCTTAAATTTCCCGTATGATGATAAAGAATTATTAACCATAATATCAATACCGGAAATCTGCGCATCAGATGTTATTATTCCTCGATTAACCAGATATTCACATATCTTTTTTCGAGTGATTTTTTTGCCTGTTTTAAACAGTTCATTGTAAATATCCTGTTTTAAGGATACGTCTATACGAATTCCGTCTATGCGTAAATTATTAATCTCATTAAGTACTTTAAAGGCCTCATATTCAAGGGATGCCTTTGGCAATACTTTTTCATTATTAAGATATGTGCATCTGCGGATTAAACGTTCAATGAATTTTTCTGATGTCTTATCGGCATCTATTTTATCTTCAATATTCCATGGCAGAATCTGTCCGGATTCTTTTCCTGAATCTTTTCTTATTACCCAGCCGTTACCGCCGTTTTTATTGCTTCTTTCTGTTACCGGGCCGATATAATACGGAATCTGAAATCTGAATAATTCGATTATTCGTTCGGATACCGTAAGACCGGATTCATCTTTTTCAAGAAGAAAAGGCATGTATGGTTCGGCATTGGACAAAATCTTTTTTATTTCCATTAAATGAACCTGATTTGGTATAATGCCGTTTTCAAAAGTAAGCTGTTTCGGAAGAAATGTCTCATTTTCAATTTCAGTAAGGATATATGCTATATCCCTATCTTCAGTGTCAACAGTTTTAAGTTTATTTTTAATTTCTTTATATAAATCTTCACGTTTTTGTTTGCTGCATCCTCTTCTGCTTTTTTCATAATGATAATTAAAGGCTTTTACATATCCTGAGTATGAACCGGTTTCTTTTGAATTGAACATTTTATTGTAGTCTGAAGAAAAATATTTTTTGTAAACGTATTTTAGTATTTTTAAGTCTTCTTTATGCTTTTTATACGATTCAACCCTTGCATCAGACAGATAATCATGTCCATGCATTATTGTAGCAAGAGTGCCTTTATCACATATTTCTTTCATCAGTTCCAGTGTATGAAAGTTGTCTTCACCAATAATTACGGCTATTTCATCGGTTTTTTCATTATAGTCATTGTCTTTAAAAGAATATGAGGATTTAGTATTATCCCCGGTGTCTGCAGCTTCAGCAAATATATTCTTTAGTTCAAACTTAAGGCCGCATATTGCCTTTATTATCTGCTGTGTTATTTTTGCATTTTCACTTTTTTTATCCGTGTTAAGCAGCTTACATAAGTCTTCTGATTTTCTTGTTCTGGATATATGCGTATCTGACAATATTTTTTCGATTTCTTTGCAGTCTGCATCTGCCGGTAGTGATATATTGAGCAGTTCAGATAGGGAATGACGCAGTTCTTTGTATATGGTTTCTATTTTACGACCTGCGTTTTTTTCGCTGTCAGACAGTCCCGAATTTAGAAAGTGTCCCCTGTGTTTAAATAAATTCAGTATTGCAAGATATACAAAACGTGCATCATGCTTATCAGGGTTAAAATTATGTAATAAAGTCTGTCTCAGGTGGAATATGGTCGGATATTCGGCATAATAATCCACATCAGTATAATTTGTGTCATTAAATATTCCGGATTTATATCGTACTTCTTCATCTTTATCTTCTAAATGGTATTTGCTGTTATCAAGACGTGCAATAAAATGGGGATCAATTTTTCTTAATTCTTCATCAAAATATGATTTCACAAGTCCGATCCGTGCGGACTCACGCTGATGACGCCTTCTGTTTATTCTGTGTGTACGTCTGCCCGCTGCCGTATCGGCCTCATCAAATTCACGGATTCCCCATAAATCCTTTCCTTTTGCACGGAGCAGGTTGTAGGATGTATCGGTTACCGCCCTTCCTACGGATGTTGTTCCAAGATCAAGTCCTAAGTAATAATCTGATTTTGTCTGCATAAATTTTCTCTCCTTTTTTCATTTGTTATTGACATAATATGGTAAACTGTGTTATTCTTTAAATGAATTAACAAAGCGAGTGCAAATAAGGATTTATCCGATATCTTTTGATTGCAATTGTTGCAACTTTTGAGACTTTCTTATGAGAGTCTCTTTTTTTAACAGAAAATCCTTTGTGTGGGATTTTTATTCAATACTCAAATATATTTCCGCATTTGTTGCACACAAATTTGCTGTCATAAGTACTTATTTCTTTTGAAATGACTTTTCCTTTGTAATTAAAAATTGTAAAAAGTTTTAAGGGGTTATGATTGCGTGAAAACATTATTATTATTGCTGCAATGATTATAAAAAAATCCATATTAATAACCTCCTGTTCATATATATTAAAAATTTAAGATATGATTATTATAAAAAAAGATGAGTCCTTTAATTAGGACTCATCTCTAAAAAGTAAAAATATTTTGTATAACAGCCCCACCCGGTATTAATTATGTCTATTGATACTCATTCTCAAGTTCGTCATACATTGCTGCCATATCTTCATTAAACTCTTCTTCTTTTTCATACTCAAATTCCAGAATTACATTCCATTCAAGAACCTTTTGAATAATGAAATTAAACTGCTTTCTTGCTTCAATATCAACAAGATTCCATTCGGTTCCGTCAATACGGTCGATAAATTCCTGCAGTTCTGAATCGCGCACAACAACATTTAAGTGCTTTACCATATGTATTACCTCCTCGTAACCTTAACAGTTTAGATAATTGTATCATAAAATTTACTTGCGTACAACTTTACCCTGATATAATTTTTTCGGAAGCATATTTATTCCGAATGCTTTCTGAATCATTTTAATTTTGGTAAGTTCTCCCTCTGTAATTATGGATGCACATACCGCTTTGCTTCCGTTTCTTCCACACCTACCTGCCCTGTGCAGGTAATCGACGGGTTTTTCCGGTAAACCTATGTTGATTACGGATGATACGTTATCAAAGTGCATACCCCTGGCAACCATGTCCGAACATATCAGAAAATCGGTTTTGCCTGTTTTAAAAGAGTCAATAAGTACACGTCTGCTATTTTTATCAAGTCCGGAGTGAACACATTTTGCATTATAATTGTGATATTCCAACTTCTGGGTTATCTCTTCCGTATCATATTTTGAATTTGAAAAAACAAGACATCTTCCGGTATTAAGAGCTTTAATAACTTTTCTGACGGTCTCTATACGGTCTCTTTTTTCAACAACAAAATAATAATGCTCTATATTGGTTGGAATCGTTATTTTGTCATCAGCATATATTTCGGTAAAAGTTCTTCCGAACTGTCCGGCATATTTTTTTGTGTTATCGGTAAATGAAGCGGAAAATAACATTATCTGTATATCCCTCATGAAGCATTTCCTGAGTGTAAGTATTCCTTCGATGTTATCTGATGAAAGGAGCCTGTCTGCTTCATCTATTATAAGGGTTTTAACCTGGTGTGCTGCAACCTTACGTTCTTTAATAAGCTCGTATATTCTTTGATATGTACCTACAACAATATTGGGATGACTTTTAAGAGTCTGAAGCTGGCGCTGCTTATTGACACCTGAAAAGAGTGCTGCTGCTGTTACCGGTATACCTGAATTATTTGACAGCTGGTTTATCTGGCTGCATATCTGTATGCATAATTCTTTTGAGGGTGCAAGAATAACGGCGTACAATTCACTGCTTCCCATATTCTTCTGTATTATAGGAAGAAGAAAGGCAAGCGTTTTACCGGTTCCTGTTCCCGAACAACCGATTATATCCTTTCCTTCCTGTGCAGGTTCAAAACAATCCTGTTGGATTTTGGTAAGACCGGATATTCCCTGTTTTTTAAGTCCGTTTATTAATTTTTGTTCTAAATTCAATTTTTCTCACTCACTTTATATTGTAATTTTTCTTAAAACATTATACTATAACTTAAGAAAAAAAAACACCATAAAAGAGGAAAATATGGAATTACAGCGTTTATACAGTTATACAAGAAAAGCCATTGATGAATACGGAATGATTGATGAGGGCGATAAAATTGCCGTGGGAATATCCGGCGGTAAGGACAGCCTTACACTTCTTTATGCACTTGCCGGACTTAGAAAATTCTATCCGAAAAAATTTGAGGTTGTTGCCGTTACGGTACATCTTGGTATGTCAGATATGGATTTTATGCCAATAAAGAAATTATGTGAAGAATTAGAAGTTGAATATTATATAGTAGATACGGTTATATACCAGACAATATTTGAAGTGAGAAAAGAAAGTAACCCGTGTTCATTGTGTGCAAGAATGAGAAAGGGTGCATTTAATGAAAAGGCACTTGAGCTTAAATGCAATAAATTTGCATATGCACATCATAAGGACGATCTTGTTGAAACTCTTTATATGTCACTTATGTATGAAGGCAGACTGCATACTTTCTCTCCTGTTACTTACCTTGACAGAGCAGGACTGACTCTTATTAGACCGTTATTATTCATTCCTGAATATGAAATAATGAGCTTTACACGGCGTTATAATCTTCCGGTAGTAAAAAACTCATGTCCTGCAGATGGTTATACAAAAAGACAATATATAAAAGACATGCTCAAAGAACTAAAAAAAGATAATCCTAAAGTTATCGAGAGAGCATTCACAGCCATTATAAATGGTAATCTTGAAGGCTGGCCTGAAAGACATCCGAGAGGAAGCACATCAGATTGAAACTGTAATTCCTGCTGTATATAATATCAGGTATCATCATCCGCATAATAGGTTATTATGAGATTCTGTCCATAGTAAATTGCATCCGAACCAAGGTGGTTAAGTTCCTTGATTTCGTCAATGTATTCATATATATCTGAATAGTGAACATAATCCATGTGTGCTTCTGCCACGTTCCAAAGACTGTCACCTGTCCGTACGGTGTAATTCGTGAAACGCTTGTCATTGAAATCCGGTTCATATGAATTACCGGCATTAACATCCGTTCGGCATACCAGAACAAAAATCACTGCCGTTATAAGTGCTGCCGTGATTATAATTACCTTCCTGTATCCTGTAATAAATAATCTGATTAAATTCTGCATGTTATCATCCTCCGTTAATATCATTATAGTCATAAGATGTCCTATAAAAAGGACAGTGACAGTGCATTAATAATGAACGTCTGTTCGATAGTGTTATAATAGCATTCGAACTTATGTTTGTCAATAATTTTATCGAACATTTTTTCGGAACTTTTGTTTGCTTTATTAACCGGTTTGTGTTATGATTTATTTATAATATTTTTGGAGGTTTAATATGAGTAAAGGAAAGATTACACCTAAACAGGAACAGGTACTTAACTTTATTAAGCAGCATCTTCTTGCCAAGAGCTATCCTCCTACCGTCAGGGAGATATGTGAAGCGGTAGGGCTTAAGTCCACATCAAGTGTTCATGCGCATCTTGAGACCCTTGAGAAGAACGGATATATAAGAAGGGATCAGGATAAGACAAGGGCAATAGAGATAATAGATGATGATTTCGGATTTAATCCGGTTAACAGGGAGATGGTTAATATTCCCATGGTTGGAACCGTTGCGGCCGGTGTTCCTCTTCTTGCTGATCAGAATATTACCGATTATTTCCCGGTTCCTGCAGATCTGCTTCCTAATGCGGAGACCTTCATGCTGCGTGTTAAGGGTGACAGTATGATTAATATGGGCATATATGAAGGGGATGAGCTTATTGTTAAGAGACAGGTGGATGCCAACAATGGTGATGTTGTTGTTGCACTCGTTGAAGATTCTGCTACCGTTAAGCGATTTTATAAGGAAGACGGGCATTACCGTTTACAGCCTGAGAATGATTACATGGAGCCCATAATTGTTAATGAGTGTTCCGTGCTTGGTAAGGTTATAGGACTTATAAGAATGAATATAATATGATTACATAACAGGTGCCGGTTAATAAGAATACCGGCACCTGTTATAATTTAATTATTAATATGAAGCTTATTTCAGCAGATGTTCCAGCAGAATTTTTGTCCCGAGTATTATAAGTATCGCTCCTCCGGCAAATTCTGCTTTTCTTTTATATTTCTTACCGAATATGCTGCCTATTTTTACACCGGCTGCCGACATGATGAACGTAACGGTTCCTATAATTGATATTGCCGCCGTTACATTGGTATCGGGAAGAAATGCGAAAGTTACTCCTACTGCCAGGGCATCAATACTTGTTGCCACCGCCAGGGGAAGCATGGTTTTGAAATCAAGCAAAGGGTCGTCTTCTTCTTCATCAGCGGAGAATGATTCCCTTATCATGTTGGCACCGATAATCAGAAGAAGCACGAATGCTATCCAGTGGTCAATATTGGTTATATAATCCTTAAACCTGAAGCCTATAAAATATCCTGCCATTGGCATCAATGCCTGAAATCCGCCGAACCATATGCCGCATACGGCAGCTTTTTTAAATGTACATTCTGACATTGCAAGTCCCTTACATACGGATACGGCGAACGCATCCATTGAGAGGCCTGTGGCAAGTATTAGTATTTCTATAATTCCCATGATATATTTCTTTAATCCTCCGTAATGTCTGACAGCTCATATTTAATTATTCCGGCAAGATTATCAAGGTTTATTTCTACCTGCCATCCTATCTTACCTCCGCTGAATATTATCGTTTCGTAATTTTGTGCGGTTAAGTCGATAACCGTATGGAAGTATTTTTTCATTCCTATTGGTGAACATCCTCCATGAACATAACCTGTAAGAGGAAGCAAATCCTTTTGCCTGAGCATTTCAATTTTTTTCTCACCAACGGCTGCTGCAGCTTTCTTTAAATCAAGTTCTTTACATACAGGTATTACAAACACATAATTTCTGCCGCTTTTTGATGTTGTAACAAGTGTTTTAAATACCATGTCCGGATTCTGTCCGAGTACCGCGGCTACTTCCATTCCGTTTATGGCACCCGTATCTGTATAGCAATAAGATTTATATAGGATTTTTTTGCTGTCAAGAATCCGCATTACATTTGTTTTTTCCATAGTATGTTCTCTTTCGTCTGTTATATTGAATTTAATAATTCCTCAAATGAGCAGAAGCCTACGGATGCTCCGTTGTGGCATATTTTTATTGCTGCAAAGTGCTGCGCATACATGAGGCAGGCTTCGGGCTCATATCCTTTCGCATACATACATATAAAAGCAGAAAACAACGCATCACCGGCACCGACAGTATTTACGACTCTTCCTTTGCTTACGGCGGGCATTTCACAGAATTTACCTGTTTTGCTTTCATACATGAGAGCACCCCTGCTTCCCATTCCCAAAACGATTATTTTATTGTTATACCGGTCTGCAAGAGCTTTAATAAAATCCTGATATTCACCCTGTATGCCTTCGTCACTGAGGAAAAGTATATCTGAGTATTCCATGAAATCCCTGTTGTATCCGTCATCAATGTCACTCAATACATGAACATCCGTGGCAATGATTTTTCCGGCATTATGTGCAGATTTTATAAGAGCTCTGTTAAAATTGGAGTTGCAGGCAGCAACTATATCCGCATTTCTGTATATATCCGGTGTAAAATCATAAGATGCTTCCTGAATATCTTTCAAATCGCAATATATCTGACGTCGCCCGGTGTTATCATATAAAACTACTGAGGACGGTGTTTCCTTCAGTTTTGGAATAACATGTCTTCCGGAAATACCAAGCTGCTTTAATTCCCGTATGATTAATTCTCCGGCAAAATCATGTCCGGTCATTGAACATAATATTACATCATCTCCAAGAGTCTTAAGAGCCTTGGAAATATTATATGCCACACCGGATACATTTGTACTTATACCGAAAAATCTGTAATCAATAGGAAAATAATTAATTGGAAATTCATTTATTCCGGTTGTTGTTTCAAGATTCACAAGACCGGATACAAGTATTCTGCTCATGCTGTTACCTCCATTTTTATCAAAAACAAGCTGTAACGAATATAAACGTTACAGCCTGAATATTATTTAATCTGAGCTGCGAGGACGGTTCTTGCAGTCTCTATTGCTTTGCTGATTCCGGACGAATCTTTTCCGCCTGCCTGTGCCATGTTCGGACGTCCTCCGCCGCCACCTCCTATCATAGGTGCTGCCGCTTTTATAATGTTGCCTGCATGTATACCTGATTTTACAAGATCATCCGTTACGGTTACAATGAGGCTGACTTTGTCTTCACCCTGTGAAGATACAAGGAGAATTACTCCCGAACCGATTTTTGCCTTGAGATCATCCGAAAGATTTCTTAATGCATTCATATCCACATCCTGAAGTACGACAGGCAGGAATGAAATACCCTGAATATTTTCTGTTTTGTCGGTAATATTGCCGAGTGCCTCATTGGCAGCTTTACTCTTCAGGGATTCAATTTCACCCGTAAGATTTCTGATTTCTGCCTGCATATGCTCAATCCGGTCAATCACACTTCCGGAAGATGCTTTGAGGACACGGCATACTTCATCGTATTTCTTTTCTATATTTCTGTAATAATCAAAAACAGCCTGACCCGTAAGTGCTTCAATTCGTCTTACACCTGCCGCAATACCTGTTTCTGAAATAATCTTAAATGCAGAAATCTTTCCTGTATTTGATACATGAGTTCCTCCGCAGAACTCTTTAGAAAATTCTCCGGCACAGACAACCCTGACTGTTTCACCGTATTTTTCACCGAACAATGCTTTTGCACCTGTTTTTCTTGCTTCTTCAATACTGAGAACCATGGTGCTTACTTCAATAGCCTCTGAAATCTTTTCATTAACGATTGCTTCTGTCTTTTCAAGTTCTTCGGTTGTCATGGCAGAAAAATGGGTAAAATCAAATCTCAGCCTGTCAGGAGTTACCAGCGAGCCTGCCTGTTCCACATGGGAACCGAGAGTGATTCTGAGTGCTTCCTGAAGAAGATGTGTCGCGGTATGATTTGCTGCTGTGCGGTTTCTTCCTGATTCATTTACGGAAAGAATTATTCTGTCGCCCGTACTGAATGAACCTGATGTAACCCTGCCTGTATGTCCTATTTTACCGCCTTTTAATTTGATTGTGTCATATACTTCAAATACGGAACCGCCTGACGTAATTATGCCGGTATCACCCTGCTGACCTCCCATTGTTGCATAAAAAGGAGTTCTGTCTGCAATAATGGTTCCTTCCATACCTTCGGAAAGTGTGTCAGTGAGAGACTGTACTGTTGTCAGTACAGAAATTACCGATTCATCATTAAGCGTTGAATAACCCGTAAATTCAGATGTAATCTCTGCACTTATTTCATCATACACGGTTGCATCGGCACCCATGTAGTTAGTCTCTTTTCTTGCACTTCTTGCCGTTTCCTTCTGCTTATTCATGGCTGCTTCAAATCCGTCCATGTCAACGGACAGATTCTTTTCTTCTAAAATTTCAACCGTAAGATCAATAGGAAAACCATATGTATCATACAGACGGAATGCATCAGCTCCGCTTAACATCTTTTTTCCTGATTTTACAAGTGAATCTTCCATTTCGGCGAGTATCTTAAGTCCCTGATCTATTGTTTTGTTGAAGTTCTCTTCTTCCGTCGTAAGGACTTTCAGGATAAGCTCTTTCTTGTCTGCAAGTTCAGGATAACCATCCTTGCTTGAGTCGATTACCGTCTGTGCAAGACGTGAGAGGAAAAGGCCTTCTATTCCCAGGGTACGGCCATGTCTTGCTGCTCTTCTTAAAAGTCTTCTGAACACATATCCCCTGCCTTCATTGGATGGAATAATTCCGTCTGATGCCATAAAGGTAACCGAACGTATATGGTCAGTTATAAGTCTTATTGATATATCTTTTTTCTCATCAGAATGGTATACGGCCCCGGAAAGCTCACATATTCTGTCACGTATTGCCTTCATTGTGTCGATGTCAAATACGGAATCAACATCCTGTACTACAACCGCAAGCCGTTCAAGTCCCATACCGGTGTCAATATTCTTCATTTTAAGTTCAGTATAATTATGATGTCCGTCACTTTCAAACTGGGTAAATACGTTATTCCATACTTCCATGAAACGGTCACAGTCACATCCCACCTTACAGTCCGGCTTGCCGCAGCCGTACTTTATACCTCTGTCATAGTATATTTCCGAACACGGTCCGCAAGGACCTGCTCCGTGTTCCCAGAAATTATCACAGTCACCGTTTTCATCCCTGTAAAAGCGGGTTATTCGTTCAGCCGGTATGCCCACTTCTCCGGTCCATATGTTAAATGCTTCATCATCATCTGCATAAATGGAAGGATAAAGCCTGTCTGCTTCCATTCCGATAACCTCAGTGAGGAACTCCCATGACCATTTAATGGCTTCGTGCTTAAAATAGTCACCGAAAGAAAAATTTCCGAGCATTTCAAAAAAAGTAAGATGTCTTGCGGTCTTGCCGACATTGTCGATATCACCCGTTCTTATACACTTCTGGCAGGTTGTTACCCTTCTGCTCGGCGGAATTTCCTGCCCTGTAAAATACGGCTTAAGCGGAGCCATTCCTGCATTAATAAGCAAAAGACTGTTATCGTTCTGCGGAACAAGTGAAAAACTGTTCATTTTAAGATGTCCTTTGCTTTCAAAAAATTCAAGATATTTTCTTCGTAATTCGTTTACGCCATAAGACTTCATGTCTTATTCCTCCTGTTATTACATCGTAGTTGTATTATTATCCGCATCTGCAGTTTTTTCTTCTTTTTCTGCTTTCTTCGCGTCTGTATGTTTCCTCAGCCTGATTCCGATAAAAACGGCAAGCCCTGCCAGTGCGGCTATCATTATAAATTTAACCGATTCAGAAAACAAATCATTGAGTAAATCATATATATCTGCCAGTATCATAACATAACCTGCCTTTCATAAAAAACATCATAAATATCCTATCACAATCACCCTTCAATTTCAACAATAACATCCTCTTTAAGATTATCACCGTCCGCAGCTGAGGTGGCAAGTCTGTCACACAGTTCATTCATTGTATGACCGTTATGCCCCTTGACCCAGCAGAATGTTACATTGTGATTTTCTGCTGCTTTAAGAAGTCTCTTCCACAGGTCGGTATTCTTGACATTTTCGTTCCTGCCGCGTTTCCAGCCTTTTTTAATCCATGAATCTATCCAGTGCTCGTTAAAGGCATCCACCAGATATTTTGAATCGGAGTAAAGAGTTACTTCACAGGATGTCTTTAATGCTTCAAGTCCGGCAATGGCAGCCATAAGCTCCATGCGGTTGTTTGTCGTCTTTTTATATCCGCATGACAGCTCTTTTTGATGAAGTATTCCGTCTGTATCCGTATAATGCAATATGGTACCGTATCCGCCCGGACCGTCGGGATTTCCTCTTGCCGAGCCGTCTGTATATATCTCAACCTTCAATGCCGTTACCTCCATATTCCTTCTCGTATAAAATTATCTGCCCGTGTTGTGGCATTATTTATTATATCTTTATCATAACCGATGATTTCAAGCAGTCTGATGGCATTTCTTGAAGTAGCCCTTCCGCTCTGTATAACATATGAAAAAACAATTTCTCCGTCCTTAACCTGTTCTGAAAAATGGTAATTGTCATATTGTCCGTCCAAAAGGTGCGTAAGTTCCGTGTCGTGAGTTGCAGCAAAACAGAATACACCTGTATCTGCCAGATTTTTTAATATTTCCGTTGAAGCGGCAATACGCTCTACGGTATTGGTTCCGCGAAGAACCTCATCAATGAAACATATGATTCTGCAGCCGTCAGCACGTGCCGCATCTACAATACGTTTAAGGGATTTTATTTCAACAATGTAGTAGCTCTCTCCTGTTTCAAGGTGGTCGTTAAGTGCCATGGAACTGTATATTCTGAAAAACGGTGCTTTATAATATTCACAGGGGCAGGTATTAATGGTCTGCGCAAGAATTGCTCCGATTGCAACCGATTTAAGGAATGTTGATTTCCCTGAAGCATTGGAACCCGTAATCAGTACCGGGCGTGACGTCTTTATGGAATTTGCAACAGGTGCCTTTATGGACAGGTGGTATATGTCGCGTATTTCCATTACATCCTCCGCAGTAAATTCAGGCTGTACAAAATATGGAAGCAGATGCCTGAATGATGCAACACTTATCATGGATTCAATAATTCCGAGCGTTTCAATGAGGCTGTATATCTCATCACGTTTTTCACTGATATGTTTTAAAACGGAATTGAATTTTATCAAATCAATATGTGTAAACATACGTACATATTCCATTATTATGTCAGATATGTTGCCGCCGGAGGTCTTCCCGGACACTAACAGCCATGAATTGGAAGAAATCTTACGAAAGCTTTTTATATTATTATCTAACCGCCTATTATATTCTTCAAGCTCAGGAATGTTGAGACGGCATATTCCTTTTGCAGCATCCGTCATGGAAACAATCTGTTTTACGCAGGCAAAAAAACTGTCGGTGCGGGATTTTATCTTATAGTATGTAACAATACTGTAACCGCAGGATACAAGAAGCATTAAGGTCCCGATAACCGGTTCTGCAAAAAGTGTAAAAAGAAGTGATGCGATTATACACAAAAAAGCAGTATAGTGTACGGTATTTCCTGAAGGCTTAAGTGAAAGCAGCTGTTCTACATGATCGGTAACTGACATTTTACCGGTGAATCCTACATTATCATAGTATTGCATTATGCGTGTACGTTCTTCGGGATGCTTTTCAAAATATTCTGCAAGGCGCTCTCTTTCTTCAAGAACCGCCTTGTCCGCTGATGGGATTCTTAACATTCTGTAGAGATAATCCCTGCCTATGGATGAATGTGAATTGTTAATCATCAGAAAAATTCTGTCCATGTCAAGGTCATTCCACGTGATGTCGTCTATAAAGGCCTCGTTTTCCCCAAGGATATTTTTGAAATAATGGGAAACTGATTCGTATTCCTCGTATGAAAATTCATGCCTGTTAATCCGGCCAAAACACGATTTAAGCCGGTAATATCCGGTTTTACGTGCTCCTATCGAGGACAGTACCGCTATAATGACAATCGCAGCAATAACTCCGAGTACTATTAATATTATCATGTATGAAGACATTGTAATTCCTCTTTCTGTCAGAAATATTATACTATTATAACCTATCTGTCCGGGATTAACAATGTTAAACAGAAAAAAGAATCCCGTAAACCGAGATTCTTTTATGATCATATTATAAGACATACAAGTCCGCCGTTTGTTTCATTGACAACCTTCTGCATGGTATCCATAAGTTTATTCTGACAGTCATCATTAAGCATCCTTATTTTTGCCTTAATGCCGTCTTCAACCAGATTGCCGATTGTTTTTCCGAAAATGCTTGTTTCCCATACACAGCCTTCCTTACGGCTTTCGTTTATGTAATTCAAAAGATCCTCTGCCTGAGCTTCTGAGCCGACAATCGGCGATATTTCGGTACCTATGTTAACCTTTATCATGTGTATTGACGGACTTTCTGCCTTGAGACGCACTCCGTATTTATTTCCTGTTTTGATTATTTCAGGCTCGGACAGATTAACCTCATCAAGTCCCGGTATGACAACACCGTACCCTTTCTGCTTTGACACTGCGGCGGCGTCAATGAAACTGCCATATTCTTTTCCCATTGCAGACAGTTTTTTTATCATTGATATAAGCTCGTATTCATCTTCAATATTTTCGCCTGTAATGCTGCTGAGATGTTCATAGTACCATTTTTCATCAATGTCATAATATATCCGTTGGATTCCGGCACTGAAATCAAAATCATTATACCGTATGTCTGAAATATACCGGTTATCTTCCGGAACCGGATGCTGCTTTATGTCCCTTATGTTTTTTACTGAGTATAAGATGGTTTTTGAATTATTCAGTATTTCTTCCCTTAGCGGATTATCCTCAGGCAGTGCTTCTGCCCATTTTGGCATATAAAACTCAAGGGACACTATCGGAAATTCATATAAAATCCTTGTGAGGACGGTTTTTACGTCATCACCGGTCAGTTTTTCACAATTCAGCGGTATTGCACACACATCATACTGATGCGATATGCTTTCGGCAGTTTTTTTTGCATTCTCTGATTCCGGTGCAGTTGAATTGACAATTACTATAAAAGGCTTATTGATGTATTTTAATTCGCGTATTGTCTTTTCCTCGGCTTTTGTATAGCTTTCTCTCGGAATTTCACCTATGGAGCCGTCGGTTGTAATTACGATTCCGATTGTGGAATGGTCATTTATTACCTTATCCGTACCTATTTCAGCAGCCCTGCTGAAGGGAATACTTTCCTCAGACCATGGTGTTTTAACCTGTCTTTCCTTTTCATCTTCATATATTCCCTGGACACCGTCAACAAGATATCCCACACAGTCAATAAGACGAATACCGACGGTAACATTGTCTGCAGGTGATATGCTGACTGCAGATTTCGGAATAAATTTCGGTTCGGTAGTCATTACGGTTTTTCCTGCTGCCGCCTGAGGAAGTTCATCAATTATTCTCCGTCGCTCATTCGGATCAGATATGGCGGGGATAACCGCGATATCCATGAATTTCCTGATAAAAGTGGATTTTCCCGTTCTGACGGGACCTACGATTCCTATGTATATTTCGCCGTTAGTACGTGCTTTTATATCATTGTAGAGATTGACATTGTCCATATTAAAAGCCCCTCTTATACTGTTTTGAAATCCTGCTTTCTAAAACATATGAGGAGCTTTGCATGTTTATTCATATATTTTTACCAGGTCATGTCAAGATGTTCCGTTTTACTGTCCCTGTCCATCAGAAGACGTGATATGTCTTTTGCACTGACATTGTCAAACAGTATTTTATTGACTCCTTCCACGATAGGCATTTCAACATTATATTTTCTTGCGAGAATCATAGCCGCTTTTGCAGAATATACACCTTCCACAACCATATGTACTTCATCCATGGCTTCCTGCATTGATTTTCCCTGTCCGATGAGGATTCCTGCCCTTCTGTTCCTGCTGTGCATGCTTGCACAGGTTACAATCAGATCTCCTATTCCGGAGAGACCATAGAAGGTTTTTACATTACATCCCATCGCATGTCCGAGACGGGATATTTCATGTATACCGCGGGTGATAAGTGCCGCTTTGGTATTATCTCCGTAACCGAGACCGTCAGCAATTCCTGCTGCAAGTGCAATTACATTTTTAAGAGAACCGCCAAGCTCTATTCCTTTTACATCCGGATTTATGTATACTCTGAAAAAATCTCCTGAAAAAATCTCCTGAAGATATTCTGCATATTCCATTGAACCTGCACCTATTACGCATGTTGTGGGAAGAAGTCTTCCGACTTCCTCTGCATGGCTCGGACCGGAAAGTACCGCTACCTCTGCACCGGCTGCTTCATCGCTTATTACCTCAGTCATTGTCATAAGTGTCTGTTCTTCAATACCTTTTGCAACATTAACTATTCTAAGACCTGACAGATTCAATTCGCCTAATTCCGCTGCCACGCTTCTTACATATGGAGAAGCAACTGCCATTACCAAAAGTTCGTTGTCCTGCGCAAGCCCCTTTAAATCCGTTGTAAGATTTATTGTTTTTGGAATTTTAACTCCCGGAAGGGAACGTTCATTTTCTCCTGTTGTTTTAATTGCTTCAATTTCAGCTTCAATCTTAGACCAGACCGTTACATCGTGTCCGTTATGTTCAAGAAGAATGGCAATACCGAGTGCCCATCCTCCGGCTCCTATAATTCCGACTTTAGCCATAACAATTCTCCCTTTATTTTGATTTCTGTTCCTTTTCGCTTCGTTCCCTGATTATGAAATGCAGAGCTGTTCCGCGAAAACCGAATGTTTCCCGGATTTTATTTTCAAGGTATCTGGTGTATGAAAAATGCATCAGTTCCCTGGAATTTACAAAAATTACAAATGCAGGCGGTTTTACCGAAACCTGTGTAATGTAATATATCTTCAGTCTTCTTCCTTTGTCGGAAGGCGGTTGCTGCAGAGCAACTGCTTCCATGAGAATCTCATTAAGAACACCGGTCTGTACTCTCATGTTCCGGTTCTCGATTACCATGTCAATCGTTTCAAATACCTTATTAAGACGCTGACCGGTCTTGGCAGATATGAATATCGTTTCCGCATACGGAATAAAGGAAAGAATGTCTTTGATTTTTGCCTTATATTCATATATTGTTTTATCGTTCTTTTCTATTGCATCCCATTTATTAACGGCGATTATTATTCCTTTGCCTCGTTCGTGGGCAATTCCCGCAATCTTTGCATCCTGCTCGGTAACACCTTCTGTTGCGTCTATTACAACAATTACCACATCGGCACGTTCAACGGCAGTTACCGTTCTTATGATGCTGTATCGTTCCAGTTCTTCTTTTATCCTGCTCTTGCGTCTCAGACCTGCCGTATCAATAAAGACATATTCTTTTCCGTTATATGTTATATCGGTATCAATGGCATCACGGGTTGTTCCGGCTATATCGGAAACAATAACCCTGTTATTGCCGGATATTCTGTTAATAATTGAGGATTTACCTGCATTAGGCTTGCCTACGATTGCTATCTTGGGTCTGTCATCCTCTTCTTCATCAGAGGATTCTTCGTTAAAATGACTGACAACCTCATCAAGGAGATCACCTATTCCAAGCTTGCCGACTGATGAAACCGGAACAGGGTCACCTATTCCCAAATTATAAAATTCATACACGTCTGCCATCATTTTATCGAAGCTGTCTACTTTATTAACAACCAGTATGACCGGCTTGCCGGAACGTCTGAGCATGTCAGCAACTTTTGAATCCGAATCGACAAGTCCCTGTCTTACGTCAACCATAAACATTATTACGTCGGCACTCGCTATTGCTATTTCTGCCTGTTCCCTCATCTGTGACAGTATTATGTCACGGCTGTCGGGTTCAATTCCGCCGGTATCAATCAGCGTAAAATTATAATTAAGCCAGGTTACATCGGCATATATTCTGTCCCTTGTAACTCCGGGTGTATCCTTAACTATGGAAATCTGTTCTCCTGCCAGTGCATTAAACAATGTAGATTTTCCTACATTAGGTCTTCCCACAATTGCAACTATCGGTTTACTCATATGATTTACCTCTAAATCTCATTTAACTAACTTATAATATCAATTTATTCGGACTTTGTAAAGTGAGAAAAGCACACATCCCGCCTCTCCTGCCGCCGCTTGCACGGTGTGAAAATAAAAGATTGGAATTGCAGCAGGTACATACCTCCGTAATTGACGTGTTTTCTGCACGCACGCCTGCATTAAGGAGATTTATGTAATTTGCCTTCCATAAATCAAGATGATATTTTCCGCCGGCTTCAGGAAAAAGTATTCCTTCATACACCTTATTTCCGTATGCCTGCTTAAATTCATCTGCAACATCTTCCGAAATTTCATAGCACTTACTGCATATGGACGGACCGATAAAGCATACAAGATTTTCCGGACGGCAGCCATATAATTCATGCAATTTTTTTACGGTATTAAGGGCGATGTTGTTTACCGTGCCTCTCCAGCCTGAGTGAGACAGACCAATTGCGTGTCTTACCGGATCAACAAAATAAAGAGGAACACAGTCTGCATGCGAGGTTACAAGAGTTATACCCGGAATGTCGGTAACAAGACCG
Organism: uncultured Butyrivibrio sp.; assembly: GCA_964405265.1. Taxonomy (GTDB): domain Bacteria; phylum Bacillota; class Clostridia; order Lachnospirales; family Lachnospiraceae; genus Eshraghiella. Next base: position 99,976 of record CAYONC010000004.1, on the reverse strand, counting down.
TCCACATCACTGAAATTCCGTTCTGCAGTTATTCCCATTCCCTTGTGCTTCTCCGTAACTTCCATCACATTAACGGTATGAGTCTGCATGGCATATACCATTGAACCCGTTGACATGCCCGCAGTTTCTGCAATAAGCTCAAAATTTTTTCTTACGTTGTCAGGATTATCATTTCTGGTAAAGGTAAGATTCATTGACGAATACTCACCCGTACTTACTCCTCCAAGGCGTGTGGAAAAACAGTGTTTTACAATACCGGTTTTTTCTATGCCCACGGATTTAAAATATGGAACTTTTCCTTCAACATATATTGTATTATTGGTGTTCATCAGAATGCATCCTTTATGTGATTAATTTGCGCTTCCAGAAAAGTTATTACATCAAATCGGATTTCCTGGCTTTCCGGAATTTTTTTTGACAGCAGATAGTATTCTGCCGTTTTTCTTATACGGTACTGTTTTAACGGATTAACCGCTTCTTCGGGATATCCGTATACGACACTGCTTCTGTATTTTACTTCACAAAATACAAGTGTATCATTATCCTGTGCAATAATATCAATTTCTCCGATACGGCAGCCGTAATTCATTGCTTTTATCGAATACCCTTTTTCTATAAGATATGCGGCAGCCTTTTTTTCATATAAGCTTCCCGTGGCTCTGTTGGAGTTTTTCACTTTTTGATTTTCCCTTTCAGTTTGTCAAGCCGGTCTACAAAAACAAGAATTTCTGCAACAATTCCGTATAACTCCGGAGGGATATACTCGCCGATGTCAAGTCTTGAAAGTGTATCTGCAAGCTTGGAATCTTCATATATTTCAACATCAGACTCTTTTGCTTTTTCTATTATCTTTTCAGCAATTATACCGGTTCCCGAAGCAAGGATTTTTGGAGCATCATCACCCGCTTCATACGAAAGTGCAACTGCCTGTTTACGCTTATTATTTTCCATGTTATACATCTCCTTATGCCCTGATATCAAAGCTGAAGCGTTTTACGTCTGACGGCGGAAATTCTTCCTTGAAAACCGTTTCTGCAAATGAGTATTCCGTACTTCCGGCTGATGATACAACGGCTTTTACTTCGTATCCGAGGCTGCTCAGTCTTTCTGTAAGCTCAGACATGTGTGATTCTATGTATGTCAGGATTTCATCCGTGGAAACCTTAAAATCCGTTGTTATGCGGCGGTTGTTCAATGATACAAATATATCCACAGGGCCTAAATTTGTCATATCAAGGTGAAGCAGGGCAGTAAGGGCATTATCCATTTTTTTAACGGATTTCTTATTGTTTTTGTATACATACAAATCACCGTGCGTGCTTTTACCTGCCATTTTGAGCGGTATCTGCACGTAATTAATGAAGCTGTTTACGTGATTTAAAAAAGATGCATCATTTTTTATGCTTTTTCCTGCTTCTGCAAGAACTTCCGTATTTTCGTTTCCGCTGAATTTTGAAATAACGTTATCCGTATCCTTTAAAATTTTAACGTATAATTTTTTTATGTTTTCTTTATTAACGTCTTCGGGTCTTATAAAAAATTCCTGCCTTATGAAGTCTTTGACAAGCTCTTTAAATTCCTTGGAATTAATTGCTTCCCTGTAATGTCCGGGGGAAATTTTTCCTTTTTCGGGAAGCCCCGATATTTTTTTCAAAAGCTCTTTCGGAGTGTAATCACTGCCGTTATCCGGGGAAGGAATACTGTCTTTAAGTATTTCTTTAAGTTTTGAGAAAATTTTTTCATGAACCGGTTCCGGTACGGAAACATTTTTTGAGAATGAATCCGTAAAATTACGTAAAAGATTTCCTGCATTATAAACATCTTCATCTGCTGCCGCTGATGCTATATCCGTAAAGATACCTGATAACTCCCGGATACTTTCGGATATTCCTTCCGAAAAATCATTATAATCACGCAATGCATCTATGCTGTCTTCCGTCATTGGAATATTAAGCTTGGCAAGAATGACGGCTTCAGTATGTGATACGTCAGGATGGCTTTTCATGAATGAAGCATATTCCGTAATCGTTTCTCCGGCTACCGGAAGTCCGTACTTCATAAAATCCGACGCAAGTTTTATATTTTCTTCCGTAACGGGAAGTCCTGCATTATGCAGAATCCTGTTAAACAAGGCATTTTCCGAAGATAATGGTTCATTCTGCAATGGACGGCTTTTTAATACAACATGACCGTCATCATTGGTTTTTACCGTAAATACGGCTTCATCACCTATGTTATATGACGGTGATTCCGAAAGTGTTCCTTTTATGACTGCATCCTCCGAAATCTGTACAGTTATATGGTTTATGTTAATGTCAAGTATTTTTCCTTCAAATTCGTCTCCGATATTAAGCATATTAAGAAGCGACATACCGTTTTTTTCAGCAACAAGCGCTTCTCTGACATTTTCCGGCTGTGTTAAATTTATATTATTTAAGTTAAAATTATTAAGATTAATATTCATTCAACACGCCTCCTGTTTAAATCAGATAAATTTTTTTATAAAGGTAATTCTGTGTATCGGACACGGACCGTATTTTTTTATCGCTTCAATGTGTTGTGCCGTTCCGTAGCCTTTGTTTTCGGAAAAACCATATTCAGGGTACATTAAATCATATTCCTTCATGATACGATCCCTTGTCACCTTTGCCATGATGCTTGCCGCAGCGATTGACTGACTTTTGGCATCACCTTTAATGACCGGCACCTGTCTTATTTCAACATCAGGAATTGTTACGGCATCATTTAGTAATATATCGGGTGTTATTTTTAATTTCTGAACCGCCTGCTTCATTGCAGCGTATGTTGCCTGAAGAATATTTATTCTGTCTATTTCCTCCGGTGAAACTATTCCGACGCTCCATGCAAGGGCTTTTTCTTCTATCTGTGCAAAAACCTCTTCTCTTTTCTTTTCGGACAGCTTTTTGGAATCATTGATATACAGAATATCATATTCTTTTGGAAGAATTACCGCACCGGCAACCACCGGTCCGCATAAGGGACCTCTTCCGGCCTCGTCGATGCCGCATATATTCCCGTATATACGGTATTCGTCTTCAAATTTCTTCATTTCCGCTGTTCTGATTATTTCTGCATTAATCCGCTCTTCCTTAGTCATCTGCATATTCCTCCGGATATTCAAGGGTTATTTTTCCTAACTTTCCGTTCCTGAATTCATCTATTATTATTACTGCTGCCTTGTCATAATCAGGCTCGCCGCCTTTTTTGAGGCACTGTCTTGTCTGTGCAACCGTTTCTAATATTTTGAGTGCATCCGTTTCATCGGTACCGTATCTCTTACTGAATATGTCAGGATAAAATTTTTTAACGGCAGCAACAAAATCCATGGCAAGTTCCGTAATATTAATTATCTGGTCATTGATTGAACCGATGAAAGCAAGATCAGTACCGGTTTTTTTATCGTCAAATTTTGGCCACAGTATTCCGGGGGTGTCTAAGAGTTCAACATTTTTGGCAAGACGTATCCACTGTTTCCCTTTTGTTACGCCCGGTTTGTTTCCTGTCTTGGCACAGGCTTTTCCTGCAAATGAATTTATAAATGTCGATTTCCCTACATTCGGAATACCTGCAACCATTGCCCTTACGGGGCGGTTTATTATACCTCTTTTTCTGTCACGCTCTATTTTTTCACTGCATACTTCAAGAACTGCAGCACTTACATTCTTCATGCCGTTTCTTGAACGTGAATCAAGCTTAATAACCTTTATCCCTTTTTTTTCAAAATAATTTATCCATTCTGCTGTAATTTTGTCATCGGCAAGGTCGGCTTTATTGAGAAGAATAAGTCTTGATTTATTTCCTGCAAGCACGTCAATATCAGGATTTCTGCTTGACATGGGTATCCTTGCATCCAAAAGCTCTATTACAAGATCAATAAGCTTAATATCCTCCTGCATCATTCTTTTTGCTTTTGTCATGTGTCCCGGGTACCAGTTAATTATATTATTATTAAATCCATCATTTTTCATATCTTTACCCATAAGTTACTTTCTCCTTACAGTTTTAACTTTTTATATATAAAATTGCGGTACATCATCCGTGATACTGATACTGTCATTTATTTCATAAATTGCAGTGGCAATTTCTCTGGGATTGTATATACCTTCGATGGCAATTTCAGTTTTACACATTTCAATAAGGCTGTCGCCGTAAAAAACAAATCCTATATCGCCGTAATTATTTTTTTCATTTGAAATAGAGATATTATAAATATCGGATATGTTTCCCGTCTTTAATCCCTTTTTACGACTGTTTAGTGCAACTCTTTTATTTGTAATAAAGTACTCACTGCCTTTGTTTCTGTATTTTAAAAACATATTGTTAATCAGTCCGTAAAATATTAAAACCGTCATTAGGATTAGAAAAGGAATAACTATAATCAATAAAAAGAAATTTTCAGCCAGAAACCGTTTTATATTTGTTATTACCAATATCCAGATTAATGATAATACTATAAGAAATAAAAGGAATCTGTCGTACTGTTTATCGGTTTTACCGAACACGGTAAATCCGTGAAACAGTATATATTCATCCTCGTCCGTGATAAATTTTTCCTTCATCTGATTATTCCTCCGATTTTTCTGTTTTTATTTCTTTTGTTTTTATAATGCCGAATGATGATACCGGACTTATTCTTAACCATGGTCTGCCGATTATATTCTCTCTTTTGACAAGTCCGATATTGGAGTATCTGCTGTCATCGCTGTTATTTCTGTTATCACCCAGTACAAAATATTCATCATATGCGAGCTTTACGGAATCGGCAGCAAGACCTGCCGTGTTAATATATGTTTTAATGACATCATCTTCAAGCTCTTTTCCATCGATATATACTCTGCCGTCCGTAATTCTTACGGTTTCACCCGGAAGGCCTATTACCCTTTTAACGTAACAGCCGGTTATTCCGCTTATTTCCGCTTCAAACACAATTAAATCATATCTCTCCGGATCATGAAAAATATATGAAATACGGTTAATAAGGACCTTATCATCATCATACAGTGTATTATTCATTGAATGTCCCGTAATAACAATGTTGGTCAAAAAAGCATTCATAACAAGATATGTGGCACATATAATCATTACAATGTCCACTGCAAGCTTCAAAATAATCTGATAGGGTCTGTATATATATTCCCGTTTTTTAAATGTTACCATATCCGTTCCTCAAATACTTTATGAAATAAAAACGCGATAAATACATATGCTGCATCTATCGCGTCCGTTTTGCTAAATAATATTATTTAACGATTTCTTTTACCTTGGCAGCCTTACCGACTCTGCTTCTTAAGTAGAATAACTTGGCTCTTCTTGCCTTACCGCGTCTTACAACGGTAATATCTTCAACAAATGGTGAATGTAAAGGCCATGTCTTCTCAACGCCGACACCGTTAGAAAGCTTTCTTACGGTAAATGTCTCACGGTTGCTACCGCCCTGTCTCTTAATGACTGTTCCTTCAAAAACCTGGATTCTTTCACGGTTTCCTTCTTTAATTTTAGCTGATACCTTCACGGTGTCACCTACGCTGAATTCAGGAACGGACTGCTTCATCTGAGCAGCTTCAATGTTCTTGATAATGTCGTTCATCTTAATATCCTCCTAAAATATGACGTTCGTAATATAATTCATACCAGCGGACCGCCACTAATGTTTAAAACAACCATTAAAATTTATCATAATTATTTATTAAAATCAAGTCTTTTTTGTATTTTTTTATATTTTTCAAGATATTCAAGGTCTTTTTTATTTAAATTTGCTTTTTCAAGAAGTTCCGGTCTGCAATCAAGAGTTCTTTCAAGTGACTTCTCTCGTCTCCATTTTTCGATATTGGCATGATGACCTGACAAAAGTACTTCGGGTACTTTTTCGCCTTCAAAGGTTTCCGGTCTTGTATATTGCGGATATTCAAGGAGATTGTCATAAAAGGTTTCTATCTCGGATGATTCTTCATTATTTAGAACCCCCGGAACTTTTCTTGATATTGCATCAATCATAACCATTGCAGCCAGTTCCCCGCCTGTCAGAACATAATTTCCTATTGATACATTGTCGGTTACGATTTTATTCAGGACACGTTCATCCACTCCTTCGTAATGTCCGCATAAAAATATGAGATTCTCTTCTTCTGCAAACTCTTCTGCCATTGACTGGTTAAATAATTTTCCCTGAGGCGTCAGATATATGACCTTCGAGGTACCGCTAATGCGGTCTGCAACGGATTTGTATGCCTTGTAAACGGGAAGCGGCTGCATTACCATTCCCGCACCGCCTCCATAAGGGTAATCATCCACATGTCCGTGTTTATTATCTGAAAAATCACGGATGTTAACAGCTTCAATGTGTATAAGTCCCTTTTCTTCTGCTTTGCCAATAATGCTTGTATTAAGCCCGTTAAGGACCATTTCCGGAAAAAGCGTAAGTATGTGATAATTCATCATAAATCCAGCAGTCCTTTCATAATGTGAACCCTTACTTCACCTTTTGCAGGGTCTACATTAAGTATACATTCTTTTATGACAGGAAACAGATATTCCTTACCATCCGGTGCCGTTACTTCATACACATCATTGGCACCTGTCTGAAGAACATCCGATATAGAGCCGATAAAACAGTCATTTTCATCAATGACCTTAAGTCCGATAAGGTCACATATAAAATATTCACCTTCTTCAAGCTTCACGGCATTATCTCTTGTAACGCACAGGTCTGCATTACGGTATTTTTCAATCTGGTTGATGTTATTAAATTCTTTAAATTTAAGAATAACCATATTTTTGAAATACTTTACGCCGCATACATTCAGGTTCAGTGTTTCTCCCCTGTCTGTTTTAAGAATACATTCTTTCAGATAACTGAATCTTGACACGTCATCCGTCGTCGGAAAAACTTTCACTTCTCCGGCTATTCCGTGGGTTGATGTAATTATTCCCACTCTTAATAAATCTTCCATTGCTCCTCCGTTATCAATATTGTAAATAAAGCTGTCCACATATATGAACAGCTTTTTTACGGTTATAAAATATCTACAATAACTTTCTTATCTTCCCTGACTGCAGCAGCCTTTACAACCGCACGGATTGATTTTGCAATTTTTCCCTGCTTACCGATAACTTTACCGATATCAGCCTGAGCAACCTTAAGCTCAATAACCGTTGCTTTATCCTTTACCGTTTCGGTAACTGTGACTTCGTCAGGATTATCAACAAGTGCTTTTGCGATAACTTCAACTAATTCCTTCATCTGGATTACCTCCTAAACACGTAAATCCGTGTCTGATTATTTTTCGATTCCGGCAAGTTTGAAGATTTTGCCTACAACTTCTGTCGGCTGAGCTCCGTTTGCAAGCCACTTCTTTGCAAGTTCTTCATCAACTTTGAAAGTACTTGGGTCGGTATTAGGATCATACGTTCCGATTTCTTCGATAAATCTTCCGTTTCTTGGTGATCTTGAATCAGCTACGATAATTCTATAAAAAGGATTTTTCTTCTGACCCATTCTTCTTAATCTGATTTTTACTGCCATTGTTATGTGCCTCCTGTTTGTAATTTTTTATTTAAAAAGGAAATTTAAATTTACCTTTTTTACCAAATCTGCCACCCATCATGTTCGGAAGCTGCTTCATCATTTTCTTCATTTCTTCCTGCTGTTTGACGAGTCTGTTAACTTCCGCAATATTTACTCCTGCACCCTTTGCTATTCTGTTCTTTCTTGAAGGATTTAAAAGCTTGGGATTGGCTCTTTCCGCCGGAGTCATGGAATAAATAATCGCTTCAACCCTTGCTATCTGTCCGTCATCCACATTGTCTGCGGCATTACGCAGCTGTGCATTCATTCCGGGCATAAAGTTCATTATCTTTGAAAGTCCTCCAAGATTTCTTACCTGTTTAAAGGATTCAAGATAATCATTAAAATCAAATTCAGATTTCTTGAGCTTACGCTCCATTTCTCTTGCTTTCTCTTCATCAATGTCGGACTGAACTTTTTCAATGAGTGTGAGTACATCACCCATACCGAGAATTCTTGAAGCCATTCTGTCAGGATAAAACTGTTCAAGATCAGAGAGCTTCTCTCCCATTCCGACATACAGAACAGGCTTTCCGGTTACTGCCTTAATTGAAAGTGCAGCACCGCCCCTTGTATCTCCGTCAAGCTTGGTAAGAACAACTCCGTCAATTCCTATCATCTCATCAAATGTTGAAGCCACATTAACTGCATCCTGACCTGTCATGGCATCCACAACCAAAAGTGTCTGATGTATGTCAGCTTCTGCTTTTATGTCCTTAAGCTCGTTCATCATGTCTTCATCAACATGAAGCCGTCCGGCCGTATCAAGAATTATGACATTGTTGTTGTTTTTCTCTGCATGGGCAACTGCCGCTTTCACAATATCTGCGGGTCTGTTGTTATTACCCATTTCAAATACGGGAACACCCTGCTTATCTCCGTTAATCTGAAGCTGCTTAATGGCGGCAGGTCTGTATATGTCACACGCCACCAGAAGGGGTCTCTTTCCCTTTTCTTTAAGCTTACCGGCAATCTTGGCGGTTGTGGTTGTCTTACCCGCTCCCTGAAGTCCTACCATCATGATTATCGTAGGTGCTCCGCCGGTTTTGAAAGAGATTTCCTTCGTTTCACTTCCCATAAGTGAAATCATCTCTTCATTAACTATTTTAATAACCATCTGTCCGGGAGTAAGACTTGACATTACATCCTGTCCGACTGCCCTTTCCGATACGGTGTTAATAAATTGTTTAACAACCTTGAAGTTGACGTCCGCTTCAAGGAGTGCCATCTTGACTTCTTTCATTGCAAGTCTGACATCTTCTTCGGAAAGTCTTCCCTTTCCGCGCAGACGTTTAAATATATTCTGTAATTTTTCTGATAAACTGTCAAAAGCCATCAAAAAATCTCCTATAATTCATCTAATATTTTATCTGTTATTGATACAATCTCAGCTGAAATCATGGCATCAGCATCTGACGTAAGCTGTTTTGAAAGCTCATGAATACGGTTAATATCTTTCTTAATTGCCATAAACCTGCTGACAAGATGAAGTCTGTCTTCATAATCTGACAGAGTCCGGTATATCCGTTTAATCATATCATGAACACCCTGTCTGCTGATACCTCTCTCTTCGGCAATTTCGCTGAGCGAAAGATTGTCATTAACATAATTCTCAAATACTTCCTTCTGGTTATCATTCAGTAATTCGCCGTAAAAATCATACAGCATTGCCTGTTCAAATATCTTATCCATAACGGTTACCGGTCCTTATTTCCGTTCACTTTGTCCATATTACATGAAAAAGAAAAAGGTGTCAAGTATTTTTTCTTGACACCTGTAAATTTTTTATAACTTTTTTTCAAGACTGCTTTTTCTACCTGCAATTACAAGGTGTTCCCTGCCGGTAAAAATATATTCCGGAGTCGGAAATTCAATTCCGTTTTCTGTTTTAACCGCAACTATATTGGCTTCATATTCTTTGCGGAAGTTGACTTCTCTGATTGATTTGCCTATGCATGACTTAAAGGTCTGTATTTCGTATATAGAAAAATCATCGTCCAGATCAATGTAATCATATATTGCCGAATTGATATCCGTTTTAGCAATTCTTTCAGCAATGTCCCTGTCCGGGTGAATTACTTCATCAGCTCCGTTTCTGAGCAGAAATTTTGCATGAATGTCCTTGGTTGCACGGCTTACGACTTTTTTTGCTCCAAGCTCCTTAACAAGACTTGTGACTTCAAGAGAATTTTGGAAATTTTCTCCTATACATACATAACAGACATCAAAACCCGCAATACCGAGACTTTTTAAGACTTCAACATTCGTACAGTCTCCGATTTTTGCTGACGTCACGTATGGAAGAAGATCTTTTAACTCATCCTCATTTTTATCAATTATCATTATTTCACAATCATATTTTGCAAGGTTCTGACACAGGTAATGACCGAATTTTCCGATTCCTATTATCAAAAAAGATTTCATTCTTCAACTCTCCTAACCTATGGAAATTTCCTCTTCAGGATAATATACGGGCGGTTCGTTTCTGCTGCTTAAAAATGACAATGCAAAGGACAGACTTCCCACTCTTCCGCAAAACATCAGAAGCATTATGACAATCATGCCGGACGTGCCGAGCATTGCAGTTATTCCGGTCGTCATTCCGGCCGAACCGAGAGCTGCCACAACTTCAAACAGTATTTCCCATAGTCCGAAATCCGTTATGCACAATAAAATCATTGATGCGGAAATTGTAAGAAAAAGATTTAACATAGCTACGGCACAGGCATCTTTTATGTTATTTTCGCTGAATCTTCTTTTAAATATTGAAATTTTGTTCTTGCCGGTTACCGTGGACCATACAAGCACTACCAGAACACAGAGCGTTGTAACCTTTATTCCTCCGGAGGTTGAACCGGGTGCGGCACCGGTAAACATTAGTATCAGCGTAAGCATTTTTGAAGCATTGGAGTATGAATTAATGTCCATGGTATTAAAGCCTGCGGTTCTTGTCATTACGGAAGAAAACAGTGATGTCATTATTTTATTTCCGGCTGACAAATCCTTCATGGCATTATTGTATTCAAAAATAAAATACAGCAATGACGGAATTACGATAAGCAGCATTGTCATCATAAGCACTATTTTGGTATGAAGACTGTATTTTTTGAATTTAAATCCGTTTTCCGAAATATCATTCCACACAATAAAACCGATTCCTCCGATTACCGATAAAATCATCAGTATGGCATTAACGGTTACATCTCCGGAATATGCCGTCATGGAGCTGAATTCTTCATGACAGCCCATTAAATCAAAGCCGGCATTGCAAAATGCCGAAACGGAATGAAATATTCCATAGTAAATTCCTTTTAACGGACCGAAATCCGTGGAAAATCTGATTGACAGTATGACTGCACCAATGCTTTCAAATATAAATGTACCAGTCAGGATTTTCCTGGTAAGTCTTCTGATTCCGCCAACCTGAACGGCATTATTGCTTTCCTGCACAAGTCCTCTTGCTTTAAGACTTATTTTACCTCTTATCATGAGTGAAAAAAACACTCCGATGGTAACAAATCCGAGACCGCCAATCTGTATGAGAACAAGAATGACCAGCTGACCGAACAGTGACCAGTATGAAAAGGTATCCGTCACGTTAAGCCCTGTTACGCAGGTTGCGCTTACAGATGTGAAAAGACATCTGATATATGGTGTGGTACAGTGCTCTGCAGTAGCAGACGGCAGCATAAGAAGAAGGCTTCCGCTCAATATAATTATAAAAAATCCTATTATTATAAATCTTGTATGAGATAATCTGCTTGTCATGTTTTATTTTCAAAAGCTTGTCTGTACAATTTTAGGTTCATAGCCAGCTGCCCTGAGGGCATCCGTAATTTCTTCCTTATGCTCCATACCGAAGGCTTCAAGTGTTATTTTAAGCTCTACTGCCGCATTCCTGTTAATGCTTACGAACTGGTTGTGCTCCAGCTTGATTACGTTACCCTTGGCATCGGCAATAACTTTTGCAACTTTCAGAAGTTCACCCGGCTTGTCCGGAAGAAGTACGGCGATTGAGAATACTCTTCCGCGCTGTATAAGTCCGTGCTGTACAACGGATGACATTGTTATGACATCCATATTACCGCCGCTTATTATGGAAACTACTTTTTTACCGGTCACATTAAGCTTTTTTAGAGCGGCAACCGTAAGAAGTCCTGAATTTTCGGCTATCATTTTATGATTTTCAACCATATCCAAAAATGCAACTATAAGTTCATCATCTTCAACCGTTATTATGTCATCAATATTCTTACGGATGTACGGGAAGATTTTGCTTCCCGGAGTCTTTACGGCTGTTCCGTCTGCTATTGTATTCACAAACGGCAGTGTAGTAACCTTTCCGTTTTTAAGAGATGCCTGCATACAGTTGGCATTGGCAGGTTCAACACCGATTACCTTTATATTCGGATTGAGCATTTTTGCGAGGGCTGACACTCCGGTTGCAAGTCCGCCGCCACCGATTGGAACAAGAATATAATCCACCGTAGGAAGCTCCTTGATGATTTCCATTGCTATACTTCCCTGACCCGTTGCAACATCAAGGTCATCAAATGGGTGAATAAATGTATAGCCGTTTTCTTTTGCAAGTTTTAATGCATATTCACAGGCTTCGTCATATACATTTCCGTAAAGTACAACATCCGCACCATAGCTTTTGGTTCTGTTAATTTTAATGATTGGTGTTGATGTAGGCATTACTATCGTAGCCTTAACGCCATATATTTTTGCGGCATAAGCCACACCCTGGGCGTGGTTGCCGGCCGAGGCGGTTATCAGTCCTTTATTTCGCTCTTCATCGGAAAGCGTGCTTATCTTATAATATGCCCCCCTTACCTTGTATGCACCGGTATACTGAAGATTCTCCGGTTTAAAATATACCCTGTTGCCTGTCTGAGTGCTGAAATATTCACTGTATACAAGTCTTGTTTCAAGAGTGACTTCTTTTACCCTTTCTGATGCTTCTTCAAATTTTTCAAGAGTCAATTCTTCTCCCATTTTTTCTACCTTCTCATTCTTCCTTTAATCTGCTGTCATCGGTTTCAAAAAGTGCATTTACAAATTCTTCTGAATCAAATTTCTGTAAATCTTCGATTTTTTCTCCTACTCCGATGTATTTTACGGGTACATTATACTCTGATTGAATGGCAACCGCAATTCCTCCTTTTGCCGTTCCGTCCATTTTAGTAAGAATTATACCTGAGATATCGGTTACTTCTTTAAATTCTCTGAGCTGGGAAAGCGCATTCTGTCCCGTTGTTCCGTCAAGAACTATAAGATTTTCCCTGTATGCATCAGGAAATTCCCTTGTAATGATTTTATCAATTTTCTTCAGTTCATCCATGAGATTTTTCTTGTTATGCAGTCTGCCTGCCGTATCACATATCAGTACGTCTGCATTCCTTGATTTTGCGGCCTGAAGTGCATCATACACAACTGCACCGGGATCCGAGCCTTCATTCTGCGCAATTATGTCTACATTAGCCCTTTTTGCCCATTCGTCAAGCTGTTCAATGGCTGCTGCCCTGAATGTATCTGCTGCCGCAAGAATTACTTTTTTTCCCTGAGATTTCAGACCTGCTGCAATTTTACCTATGGATGTAGTCTTTCCCACACCGTTAACACCTATTACAAGTATTACTGAACGTCTGTTTTCAAACTCGTATGCATTTTCACCGATGTACATCTGTTCCTTTATGGAGCTGATAAGCAGGTTTTTACATTCAGCGGGTTCCTTAATTTTCAGTTCCTTAACCTTGTCCTTCAGTGTATTGATAATTTTTTCCGTGGTTTCAACGCCTATATCGCCTGTAATAAGTATCTCTTCAAGCTCTTCATAAAAATCATCATCTATTTTGCTGAATCCGTGGAAAACGGAATTAAGCCCGGATACAATGTTATCTCTTGTTTTTGAAAGCCCTGAAACAAGTTTTTTAAATATTCCCATATTATCCTCCAGATTATTTACTGTTATGCTGTGCGTCATCAAGTTCCTTTTCAATCAAATCAACGGATACAAGTGTTGATACACCTTTCTCCTGCATTGTGATTCCGTAGAGTCTGTCAGCTGCTGCCATTGTACCACGCCTGTGCGTTATTACTATAAACTGCGTGTTTTTGGTAAGCTTGTGGAGATACTTTGCATACCGGTCAACATTACTGTCATCCAGTGCTGCTTCAATTTCATCAAGGAGACAGAAAGGGGAGGGTTTAAGATTCTGTATTGCAAATAAAAGGCATATTGCCGTCAGTGCTTTTTCTCCTCCCGACAGCTGCATCATGTTCTGAAGCTTTTTACCAGGCGGCTGTGAAATTATTGAAATTCCTGCTTCAAGTATGTCAGCCTCTTCATCAAGCTCTATCGTGCCTTTACCGCCTCCGAAAAGCTGTTTAAACACCTTGTCAAATTCAACTTTTATTTCTTCAAACTTGGCAGTGAATCTCTCTCTCATTCCTTTATCAAGTTCTTCTATTACGGATATGAGTCTGTCCCTTGCGACGACAAGATCATCATGCTGTGTCTTTAAAAATTCATACCTCTCTGACACTTCCTTATAGTCTTCAATCGAATTAACATTTACGTCTCCTAACTTTCGTATGTCTGCCTTAATTTCCGAAACGTTTTTCTTCATTACAGATTCATCCGTAAGAGACGTATCCCTCATTTCAGCTGCCTGACTGAGAGTTATTTCATATTCGTTCCACATATATTCGATACGGGAGTCTTTAAGGTTTTCAGCCTTTTCTTTTTTGTCACTGAGTCTGAAACGTTCTTTTTCGAGTCTTAACAGACTGTTCTGACATTCTTCCCTTGTGTCAAAAAAGCCCTTTAATGATATGCTTAATTCTTCCTTACGTTTTTTGAGTTCATTAAGTTCTTCTGCCGATGCGGAAATTTCTTCTTCGGCACGTTCAACTGTTGCAGTTATTTCTCTGATGGCCTCATTTTTTATACTGATTTCGGCAGCAGAATCCTCTTTACTGTCTTCTATGTCTGAAATACCGTCATTCAGTCTGTCAATTTCCCTGAGTATTCTTTTTACGCTTTCTTCAGCAAAATGACTTTTCTGTTCTATCTGCGAATATTCGATGTGTATTGCTTCTGCCTGCTTAGTCATGTCGGCAAGTTCTTTTTTCAGTTCTTCGACACGGGCTGATATTTCTGAAATGTCATTTGTATTCTGCTCGTTGCTGTCTTCGATTTCCTTCAGCTCTGCATTATTCCGGACGAGTTGTTCACGGATGTCCTTTATCTGTTTTTCTATTTCAGCCTGTTCTTTTTTGCTGCTTTCATATACGTTAATGATTTCAGCCTGCTTTTCCGTCAGACTGTTATAATTAAGCTCAAGTGCATTGCGTTCAATATATAACTTCTGAAGCATTTCATTATTGGAAGTTATGATTCCTTTTGCGGAAGATATTGAGGCATCAAGTCCTTCCGTTTCCGCCATTAACTCTTTTATACGGTTTTCTGCGGTTTTTATTGAGTTTTCAAGCTCGGACATTTCACGCTTTCGTCCTAACAGGTTGCCGGAATTTTTAAATGCACCTCCTGTCATTGAGCCGCCCGGATTAAGCAGTTCGCCTTCAAGGGTTACTATTTTAAGTGAATAGCCGTATTTTTTGTTTATTGCAAGGGCGTTATTAATATTATCTGTTACAACACATCTTCCCAAAAGGAAGGATGCAAGTGTTTTATATGTGTTTCCGGTATGTACAAGTTCATCTGCATATCCGATAAAGCCTTTCTCTCCCGTAATGGTATCTTTACGTACAGATTTTACGGATAATGCTGAAAGCGGCAGAAATGTTGCCCTTCCGAAGCGGTTTTCCTTAAGATAGGAAATCATCTTTTTTGCCGTTTCTTCATTATCAGTTACAATATTCTGGATTGTTCCGCCGAGTGCCGTCTCTATTGCTGTTTCATATTTTTTTTCTGTTTTTATAATATCTGCAACCACGCCGTGAATTCCGGGATTTTTGTCACGACATTCCATCACTTTTTTAATGCTGTTTCCGTATCCGTCATATCTTTCTGACATGTTTTTCAGAGTTTCAAGTCTTGACAAGGAACGCATATGATTTTCTCTAAGCGTGGATAAAAACTCTTTTTTTTCAGAACGTTTTTTTCTGTCTGTTTCACATTGTTCAGAGAGTCTGATATTTTCAGCCTTCAGCTCATTTATCCGGCTGTCAGCCCGGTTAAGCTCTGATTCAGCTTCATTTATTGATGTATTATATTCGTTTTCATCAGTTTTGAAATTAATTATTTTTCCGTTAAGTTCGCTTTTTCTGATATTAATCTGTTCAAGCATTGTTTCATATCTCTGTATGCCTGTCCTGATTATTCCTTTTTGATTAAGATTTTCAAATATGTTATTTTTACGTTGTTCCGCTTCAGCGGTAAGCCGGTTTATTTCTGTCGTGAGGCGTTCAACTTCCCTGTCTGCTGCCTGTTGTCTGGAATAAATGCCGTCGGCTTCGCTGCTTATTTCAAATTTCTGTCTGAGAAGCTGTTTTTTTTCCTCATTACGTTCTTCTATCTGTTCGTTAATTGAACGGAGACGTTCTGCAAGATGTTCATCATTTCTGTTAGCAGAATTAATCTGTTCTTTAAGAACCTCTATCTGACCTAACAGTCTGTTTTTGTCAATTTCAGCCTGACTGTTGAATGCCGTATGTTCTTCAATGCCGGTATTGATTTTATTAAGTTCTTCATCTTTATCATTGTATGCCGCTTTGATTTCTTCAAGCTCTGTACGTGATTTTTCAATGTCACCGTCTACAATTTCAAGCGACGCACTAAGTTCATCAAGCTCTTTTTTTATGGAATCAGATTCATTAAGAAAAAGATTTATTTCATATTTTTTCAGATTCTCTTTCAGCCTCAAGTATTCTTTTGCTTTTTCTGACTGGCGTGCCAATGGACCGACCTGTTTTTCAAGCTCAGCTAATATATCATTTATTCTTATAAGATTATTACTTTCGTCATTAAGATTTTTCTGCGTTTCAGCTTTACGTCTTTTGAATTTTACGATTCCAGCCGCTTCATCAAAGAGTTCACGGCGTTCTTCCGCTTTCCCACTCAATATTTTATCTATCTGACCCTGACCTATTATGGAATATCCTTCTTTACCTATACCGGTATCATAAAAAAGCTCGTTTATGTCTTTAAGCCTGCAGTTGTTTCCGTTAATAAGATACTCACTTTCACCGGAGCGGAATACCCTTCTTGAAACGGTTACTTCTTCATAATCTATGTCAAGCTTATGATCCGAGTTGTCTATTGTCAGCGATACACCTGCAAAACTTACGGGTTTACGTGTCTCAGTGCCTGCAAAAATAACATCTTCCATTCTCGCACCTCGAAGCTGTTTTGCACTCTGTTCTCCCAACACCCATCTTACGGCATCTGCAATATTGCTTTTTCCGCTTCCGTTAGGACCTACAATTCCTGTTATCCCGTTGTCAAAATCAAATACAAGTTTATTGGCAAATGATTTAAAGCCCTGTACTTCTATCTTTTTTAAATACATGATTATACCTGCTTATTCTTAATGTCTAATATCGCATTATATGCAGCCTTCTGCTCGGAAGCCTTTTTTGTTCTGCCGGTTCCTTTTCCGATGGTTTTTCCTTCAATTCTCACCTCTGACTCAAAGGTTTTGCAATGATCCGGACCGTATGAATCTGTAAGGACATATTCCGGAGCCGTTCCGTATCCTGCCTGAAGCATTTCCTGCAATATGGTTTTACTGTCAATAAAAAGCTTTTTCTTATCTATGTCATTCAGAACATATCTGTATATAAATTCTTTTGCACTTTCTATTCCGCCGTCGGTGTAAATTGCACCTATTACTGCTTCAAATGCGTCACTTACTATGGAATCACGTTCCCTGCCGCCGGTAATATTTTCACCCTTACTTAAAAGAATGGATTCCGGAAGCCCTAATTCCCTTGCACAGATTGCAAGAGTCGGTTCGCATACAATGCTTGCCCGTATTTTTGTAAGTTCTCCTTCGGGAACGTCTGTATGTTTTTTTATAAGATAATCACTCACGATTAATTCCAAAACGGCATCGCCTAAAAATTCCAGACGTTCATTATTATGATATCTGTCATTATATACCTCATTGCCGTAAGAACTGTGTGTAAGCGCAAGCTTTAATAATTCGGGATTTTTAAAAAAATAACCGGTGTTTTTTTCAAATTCTTTAATGTCCATCTGGATATTCCTCATATATATTGTGTGTCAATTTTTTCACGAAACAAAAAAGCCCATATAATGGGCTTTTTTATTAACTTGAATACATTTTGATTTAGTTAAGAGCACTTTTAATCTGCTCAACAGCATCAGAAACAGTAACAATTGACTCTGCTGCTTCATTAGGAATTTCGATATCAAATTCTTCTTCAATTCCCATGATAATCTGGAAAACATCAAGTGAATCCGCGCCTAAATCATCAACGAAGGTTGTTTCCATTGTGATTTCATCAGCATCAACATTTAATACTTCCGCAATAATCTGCTGTAACTTTTCAAATTCCATAATCATACCTTTCCTTTCATATATACTATATCTGCATCCGTTAAAAACGGATTCTTAATTATCCGCTTCAAGAGCCTTTCTTAACCTGCCGTTAATGTCTGCTTCGGTGAATGATATACACTGGTATATTGAATTGGTAATTTCTTTGGCACCTGAACTTCCGTGCGACTTAACAACAAGTCCGTTAAGTCCTAACAGAGGTGCTCCTCCATATTCTGTTGCATCATATTTCTTAAGAACCTTCTTAAGCGAAGGCTTGACAAGAAGTGCACCAAGCTTGCCTCTTACCGTTGACAGCATTGCTTTCTTAATTTCTGAAATAAGCGTATATCCTACACCTTCATACATTTTAAGAATCGCATTCCCGACGAAACCGTCACATACAACAACATCCGCAGTTCCCTTGGGAATATCTTTAGTCTCTACACTTCCTATAAAATTAATACCGCTGCACTCTTTGAGTAATGGAAATGTCTCCTTAACAAGCTGATTGCCTTTTTCTTCTTCTGCACCATTATTGGCAATTCCCACTTTCGGATTATTGATTCCGAGAACATATTCACTGTATATTGCCCCCATTTTAGCAAATAATACAAGATGATCGGGTCTTGAATCAACATTGGCTCCACAGTCAACAAGTATTACCGGCCCGTTGGAGGTTGGAAGCACGGGTGCAAGAGGAGGTCTCTTAACTCCCGGAATTCTTCCGATAATTGCCTGGCTTCCTACAAGTACGGCTCCGGTACTTCCGGCAGAAATAAATGCATCTGCTTCTCCGGATTTCACAAGATTCATTGCCACAACCATGGATGAATCCTTTTTGCGTCTTATGGCATTAACGGGATGTTCTGCCGTCTCAATTATCTCCGTGGCATTAACCACCCGTATTCTCTCTTTATCATAAGTATATTGGTTTAATTCAAAATTGATACTGTCCTCAATACCCGTAAGAATGATTCTTACAGCTTTATTACCGTTAACGGCATCAACTGCACCCTTCACAATTTCATGAGGTGCATTATCTCCGCCCATCGCATCAACTGCAACAGTGATTGTCTTCACCATAACAGCCCTCCGTTTACATAACTTTACAATGTATATAATATACTAAAAATATTATTTTTTTTCAACTGTTTTTTGCAAATAATGCAATAAAGCCCTCCGGTATATGCTCCGAAAGGCTTTCGTTAACATTAAGCTTCCTGTGAAATGATTTCTTTCTTATTGTATGAACCACAGGCTTTACATACTCTGTGAGACATCATAAGAGCACCACACTTACTGCATTTTACTAAATTTGGTGTACTCATTTTCCAGTTGGCTCTTCTTTTATCTCTGTGAGATCTTGAAGATTTATTCTTTGGACAAATAGACATGACTTTCTGCACCTCCTTAACATTGACCTAAAAGTAATGATTTATTTGCTGAAATTGTTAAAAATATCGTTGATTGCCGCCATTCTCGGATCGGGTACGAACCTGTCGCATCCGCATTCTCCGTCATTAAGACTTTTACCGCATACCGGGCACATTCCTTTACATTCTTCAGAACACAGAACCCTTGCCGGCATATTTAGCAAAATCTCGGTTTCAATCATTCTGTCTGTTTCAATATTATGACCTTCAACAAAATTCTGCTCTTCATCATAAGTGTCCAATTTAACATCATAACCAAAATTAATGTTCAATGCCGTATCGACATTCTTAAGACACCGGCCGCACGGAACGGATAAAATCAATTCCCCGCTGCCACTGATACTGAGCCTGTTCCGGGCTGTACTGACAATTTCAACACTGAACGGACCGGATTTAATAACCGGATAATCTCCGCTTTTGCATGAAAATGCACCGGCTCCGTAGCTTATGGCATATCTCTTAACAATACCTGTATTAAGAAGCACTTCTGAAATATCAATTAACATTACAACCTCCGTAACAGAGTCTGCTGACAGCACACCTGTATCATTATACTAATGCCTTGTGTATTTGTCAAATATTTTTTAAAATATTTTAGCGACGCTGTGTAATTTTGGGAAAGTCCCACTATTTTTCAACCCACAGCCGGACAGTGTTATTGGTGTTTATGTTAGTACCATTATAATTTATATCCGTAACATTATCGCTGCTCATTTCTGACATTTCCTGTACAAGCAGATTTAACATGGCATCAACACAGACAACGGAAGCAAAAAAGGCTGCAATGATATTACACATTGCAACCGAACCATCATAATGATTAAATCAACTCCTTATTGATATACCACCTTAGACTTCATGCTTTGCGACCTCACATTTCTGCAAGTGTGCCGATACTTTTTCGTATTCCATCGGTACTATGGTACATCTTTTGTTATAATTTATTGTACCTATATTCATTTTTAATTTTTAAGATATTTTGCAGACTGATTTTCGCTTTGTTTTACTTAAGCAGGTCAACTGTTTCTCTTGCTATTGCAAGTTCTTCATTGGTAGGAACTGACAAAAGCTTAACTTTTGAACCGTCGGTTGAAATAACCGTTGCTCTTCCGCGTATATTATTTTTCATATCATCTATTTCAGTACCGAGATATCCGAGATAGCTGCATATTTCTTTTCTTGCGGCTGAATCGTTCTCGCCGATTCCTGCCGTAAAGGCTATTGCATCCACTCCGTTCATTGCCGCAGTATATGCACCGATGTATTTTGCAACCGTATAATGGAAAATATCAAGTGCATCTGCCGCATGTACATTACCTTCTTCTGCTGCACTTTCAATATCACGGAAATCACTTGATATGCCTCCGGAAAGTCCGAATATTCCGGATTCTCTGTTAAGAATATGCATTATCTCAGTAATATTTCTGCCTTCCCTTGATGCAATAAATTCTATTACTGAAGGGTCGATGCTTCCTGAACGTGTTCCCATTACAAGACCTTCAAGCGGTGTAAGACCCATTGAAGTATCCACACACCTGCCATTCATGACGGCAGATACCGAAGCACCATTTCCGAGATGACATACTATTATTTTGGAAGCGTCATAAGGAAGTCCGGTTAATAAAGCCGTCTCGTGAGAAACATAGCTGTGGCTGGTGCCGTGAAAACCATATCTTCGTATTCTGAATTTTTCGTAATATTCGACCGGCAGACCATACATATATGCTTTTACAGGCATGGTCTGATGAAATGCCGTATCAAATACGGCAGACATCGGAATACCGGGCATAAGCTTCCTGCATGCTTCAATTCCGATAAGATTGGCAGGATTATGCAAAGGCGCAAGTTCACTGCACTCTTCTATATATTGTACAACTTCATCATCTATTATAACCGAGCCGGTAAATCTTTCACCACCATGTACAACCCTGTGTCCTACGGCATCAATTTCTGAAAGAGATGAAATAACGCCTTCCTTCACATCCGTCAATGTATCAATGACATATTTTATTGCTTCCGTATGTGTAGGCATTTCTACATTCTTTATAAGCTTATCCTTACCTGCCGGTGTATATGCAAGTCTTCCGTCTATGCCTATTCTTTCACAAAGTCCCTTTGCAAGAACGTTCTCTGTTTCTGAATCAATAAGCTGAAATTTAAGAGAGGAACTTCCGCAGTTAATAACCAATATCTTCATATTAATACCTCTTAATCATCTTTCTGTGCCTGTACGGCAGTTATTGCCACTACACCCACAATGTCCGTTGCCGAGCATCCTCTTGACAGATCATTGACAGGCTTGTTCATTCCCTGTGTGATGGGTCCGTACGCTTCAGCCTTTGCAAGACGCTGTACAAGCTTATAGCCTATGTTGCCGGAATCAAGATCCGGGAATATGAGAACATTAGCTTTTCCTGCAACCTTGCTTCCGGGTGCTTTATATTCCGCAATTTCCGGAACGAGTGCCGCATCAAGCTGCAATTCACCGTCTATTTTAAGATAAGGGGCATTATCCCTCGCTATTTTATATGCATTATATACCTTGTCAACATCAGCATGTCTTGCACTGCCCTTGGTTGAATATGAAAGCATTGCCACTAAAGGTTCTCCCTCCACAAGATACTTGAAGGATTCAGCTGATGAAACCGCAATGCCTGCAAGCTTCTCCGGTTCAGGATTCTGTTCAAGTCCGCAGTCACCGAACAGGAATGTTCCGTGATATCCCATTTCGCAGTCAGGCACGGACATAATAAAGAATGCCGAAACAAGACGGCTTCCAGGCTTGGCTTTAATAAGCTGGAGAGCCGGTCTTAATGTGTTGGCAGTTGAATGACAGGCTCCGGATACGATTCCGTCAGCCTTATCCTCCCGTAACATCATGCAGGCGAAATAAATATAATCGGTAGTAAGAAGGTCTTTCGCCTCTCCCGGCGTCATTCCCTTCATCCTTCGAAGTTCTACAAGATCGGATACATATTTGTCAAGATACTCATAGGTAAACGGGTCTATTACATTGGCTCCTTCAACGTTAAGCCCTGCGGCAT
This sequence comes from uncultured Butyrivibrio sp., assembly GCA_964405265.1. GTDB lineage: Bacteria > Bacillota > Clostridia > Lachnospirales > Lachnospiraceae > Eshraghiella. The sequence goes on along the minus strand of CAYONC010000004.1, from coordinate 77,382 downwards.
ACTCTGCTTTCTCTTCAGGAGTGGCAATAATGGTAATGTCGGCAATATCCTCCCTGAGAATCTGTTCTGCCGCTTCCCATATACGTCTGTCCATTCCTTCCGGAAGAATAATGTGTTTTCTGTTTTCTCGTGCACGTTCTTTGATTCGTTCAATAAATGTCATCTATTAATTATCCCTTCTTCTATAATCAAAAACTAACAATATTATAACTCCAAGCAAAATCCGATACAAGCTAAAATTAATAAATTTGACGAATTACAATAATAATTTTATAATATAAAAAACACGTACGGAGACGGAAAACAATGATTACGGCAGGAATAACGGCGGAATATAACCCCTTCCATAACGGGCATGAACATCATATCAGAAAGACACTTGAATTAACCGGTGCAGAGTGTATCGCAGTTGTCATGAGCGGAAATTTTGTACAGAGAGGGCTACCGGCACTGGCTGATAAATTTACAAGGGCAAAGGCTGCCGTTTTATGCGGTGCGGATATAGTTATTGAACTTCCGGCAGTATATGCAACTGCAAGTGCCGAAGCATTTGCAGAAGGTGCAGTGACAATTTTTGACCGTCTGAATAATGTGAATTTTCTGTCATTTGGAGCTGAGGACTGTCGTCATGATGAATTTAAAAAAATTGCCGGAATTCTTACTGATGAACCTGATGAATACAAAGCCATACTTAATGATTGTTTAAAACAGGGACTATCCCTTCCTGCCGCAAGAGCAAAAGCGTTATCCGTTTATTTCAAGGATAAAGAGACAGACCGTATCATATCATTGCCTAATAATATTCTGTCTGTTGAATATCATAAAGCTTTATACAGACTCGGTTCCGCCATGCAGCCGGTAATAATTCAGAGAACAGGAAACGGGTATAATGATGAATTTATTTCCGGCAGGTATCCGGCAGCAACGGCTGTAAGAAAACTGTATTATGACGATGATTCGGATACCATTAAAAAAGTTATTCCTTCAGAGGCATACGGATGTTATGAAAGTGTAAGAAATCAATATATGCCGGTATTTGCGGATTCGTGCAGCGAACTTGTTAATTATTCCTTAAGAATCAATACAGACGTGCTGAGCGGATTTTCGGATATTGATGACAAGCTTGCCAATCGTATCAGAAATCTTCTTCATGACGGCGGAATAAGGACTTTTACACAGCTTGCAGATGATTTAAAAGCAAAAAATTACACCTATACAAGAATCTGCCGCTGTTTAATCCATGTTCTTCTTAATATCCGTAAAAATGATATTACGGTACCTGAATATGCAAGAGTTCTTGCATGCAACGAAACAGGAAGAAGGTTTATAAAAGAAAGTCGTAAGAAATCGGATATTCCTTTTATTACCGATGTTGCAGATGCAAAAAAAATCCTCTCCCGGCATGCACTTGACATGCTGGAAAAGGATATATATGCTTCCGAAATATACAGAATTATCGTGAATGGTCTGTTCGGCCATGTAATCACCGATGATTACAGGCACAGACCCGAACTGGTTTAATTCTTGAAACTGTGAATAGGTGCAGGTATTCTTCCGCCTCTGTTTACAAATCTCGAACAGTCAAAATTATTAACAGGCATTACCGGGGCATATCCCAAAAGTCCGCCGAATTCAACCACGTCGCCGGCTTTTTTACCATATGCAGGGATAACCCTTACCGCCGTTGTCTTCTGGTTAATCATTCCTATTGCTGCTTCATCCGCAATAATTCCTGAAATTGTTTCTGCTGACGTATCTCCCGGAATTGCTATCATATCAAGGCCAACCGAGCATACGCAGGTCATGGCTTCAAGCTTTTCTATTGTAAGAGAACCCTCTTTCACGGCATCAATCATTCCCTGATCTTCACTTACCGGAATAAATGCTCCGCTGAGTCCTCCAACATAGGAGGATGCCATCACACCGCCCTTTTTCACCTGATCATTAAGAAGTGCAAGAGCAGCCGTTGTTCCCGGTGCTCCGGCCCGCTGCAATCCGATTTCTTCAAGAATTTCAGCAACAGAATCTCCTACCGCAGGCGTGGGTGCAAGTGAAAGATCTATGATTCCAAACGGAATTCCCAGTCTTTTTGATGCCTCCTGAGCAACAAGCTGTCCTACTCTTGTAATCTTAAAAGCAGTTTTCTTTATGGTTTCACAAAGGACCTCAAAATCCGCTTCCCGGATTTTTGAAAGCGCATATTTTACTACACCGGGTCCGCTGACACCGACATTAATAACCGCATCTGCTTCCGATACACCGTGAAAAGCCCCTGCCATAAAAGGATTATCATCAGGTGCATTGCATAATGCCACAAATTTGGCACATCCGAATGAATCCCTGTCTCCGGTAAGCAGTGCAGTTTCTTTGATTATATCGCCGATAAGCCGTACCGCATCCATATTAATACCCGTTTTTGTTGAGCCGACATTTACGGAGCTGCATATAAGCTCTGTCTGCGCAAGTGCCTGCGGAATTGAACGGATAAGCAGTTCATCACTTTTTGTCATGCCCTTGCTTACAACCGCGGAGTATCCTCCGATAAAATTTACACCTACTTCATGTGCTGCCTTATCAAGTACCCCGGCTATTTCAAGATAGTCTTCAGGGGTCTTACATGCAGCCTGACCTACCATTGCCACGGGCGTTATGGAAATTCTCTTGTTGACAATCGGAATACCGAATTCTTTTTCTATGTCACATCCCGTCTTTACAAGATCCTTTGCAAGAGTGGTAATTTTGTCATATATATTTTTCTTTACGGTTTCAAGATTTCCGTCAGCACAGTCAAGAAGGCTTATACCCATCGTAATTGTTCTTACGTCAAGGTTTTCCTGCTCAATCATTTTATTGGTTTCGTTTACTTCATATATGTTAATCATGCCGTTTCCCTTTCAATATTCAGATTCTGTGCATTTTATCAAAAATTTCTTCACGCTGACATTTTATTACAACACCTATTTCCCCGCCTATTCTGTCCAGATCGGTAATTACATCCGCCAGTGATTTTTTTGAATTCTTTGCATCAACAACCATCATCATGTTAAAAAATTCCGAAACAATGGTCTGGGATATATCAAGAATGTTAATATTGTTTTCCGCAAGATATGTGCATACTCCGGCAATTATGCCGACCGTATCTTTTCCTACCACCGTAATTACTACTTTGTTCATTGCTATATTCTCCTTTTGATTAAAAATTAATTATGTCTGAAGGCAAAATTCTGTCGGCAACACGTATATCAAAATCTGATGCCCGACACCGTGTTTCACCCAGTTCAATTTCCATTCTTACTGTCTCATATGCAAGCTCCGAAAAATTATTTTCCCTGCTTAGATGACCTAAAAATATATATTTTGTTCTGTCTCCTATCAGCTTAACCAGAAGTCTTCCGCAGTCCTCATTGGACAGATGCCCTTTTTCGCTTAAAATGCGTCTCTTTAAGGCATAAGGATACGGACCTGCCATAAGCATATTGATATCATGGTTGGCTTCAATTAATATGGCGTCAAGTCCGCTGAATTCTTTTATGATCTCTTCCGTATACATACCTGAATCCGTTATTATTCCTGCCCGGCTTCCGCCTGCAGAAAATGTATATGCAACGGGTTCGGCTGCATCATGCGAAGTGGCGACTGATGAGATGCATATGTCGCCTATGTTAAAGCTGTTTCCCGGAGAGATTTCCATGTATATATCTTCCGGCATTCTGCCTAATTTTTCAGTATTACGAATGTAATTAAGCGTTCCAGACGTTCCGTATACCGGAAGGCTGATGCATCTTTCAAGTACTCCGAGTCCGCTTATATGGTCGTCATGCTCATGTGTTATAAGCACGGCATCAATATCTTCAGTATGTAAATCAAGTTTTTTCAGACCTTCAAGCACTTTTTTTCTGCTTACACCGTCATCTACCAGTATATGTGTTGTGTCTGTTCCTATGTATATGCAGTTTCCGCTGCTTCCACTGGCAATACTCATCATACGCATGGGTATTTTCTCCTTTGCACTGTATTGAATAATACATTGCTTTTGTTATTAAGTCAACTTTATTTCCAGTAAATCGCAAGCTCAGCGCCTTCACTGACCGGAGTGGAAAATTCAGCCTTTCTGCCGTCGAGAGTAAGTATTAAATCGTCTCCGCCCATTTTGCTCATGTCAAACGGATATACATCCAGCACATCCACAAATATGTATGACGGCTTTCCGGTAAGGACCACGTTCGTACCGTTTACGGTAACAGTGACGGAATTAACCGGTTCTTTTTTCTCTGTTATACTGATGTCATTATGTTTAGCCTCATATATATCTTCGTACCGTACATTAAAATTTGTATAAATCCTTGTATCCGGTCCGGCAGGCTCGTTGTTGACAATAATATTTTTATCATCAACCGGTATGTCCATAAACCTGAAAAGCTGTTCAACAGTATAAAAATCCTCCATCACGACAACATCCCCGTCACGGATGACATAATTACCGGTCCGGATTTCTCCGTTCACATATGCATAGCGCGGACATGATATACTGATATCATTAACAATAAAGCTTACGGATGAATTAAATTCATTAAGTCCGTCAAGTCTGACCTCTGCAGTTTTTCCCGGTACCGATTCTTCAATATCTATAATGTCATTTTTCATTATCTCGGCATTAAGAGCAGTCTGGCGGCCGTTTTTCAGGATTTTTGCAGGCTCACCGGCTTCTCCTCTTATCATGCGTGATACATTATTAAGTGTAAAGCTTATCCCCTGTCCCCTCCTCGGGAAGAGCTTTTCATTAGGATATCCCGCCTGCATAACCGCATCGGTCACTGTAAGCTTATTATTATCATATAACTTAATTTTTGTTCCGTTTACCGTTACCGATATAAAATTATTTTTCTGATTATAGTAATTTATGCATATTCCGACAGGCGTTACATACAGCGAATCTTTTTTAACATTATCGACTGCAAATTCTACGTTTTCAAGAACTTCTTTACCCCTAAGTGCAACTCTTGTTTCAGGAAGATTCAGTTCTTTTGCAAGAAGGGATGCAAATCCCGGAATCTTTCCTCCTCCTCCGACAATAAATACCGCACTTACAGACTTTCCGCCATTAAGCTCAAGTATCCTTCCGGCCACGTCTGCGGCAATTTTGGAAACAACTTCACAGGTCAGTTCCGTTACATCTTCCGGATTAACGGTGACTTTGGTTCCCATTATGTCCTTGAAGGATATCTTTTTCTTCCTGCCTGCTCCGATTTTGATTTTTTCTGCCGTGGCAAAATCCACAAGATAGTGTCTTGCTATGGTTTCCGATATTTCATCGCCGGCACACGGAATCATACCATATGCAATAATGCTTCCGTCCCTGGTTATGCATATGTCGGAAGTGCCTGCTCCGACATCTACAAGTGCTATGTTAAGCAGGCGGTAATGCTCGGGTATGGCAACATTCATTGCCGCAATCGGTTCCAGCGTAAGATTGGCTACTTCAAGACCGGCAAGTTCAACGGCAGAATAGAGTCCGTCAACAACCTCCTCGGGAAGAAAAGTTGCAAGAAGACTTATACCGATTTCAGAACCCTTGTGGCCTTCCAGATTAGATATTTCATAATCATTAAGATAATATTTTACCGGAGTATATCCTACACAGTAATAATTATCCCTGTCCTGTCCGTGATTTTCCAAAAGCTGCCTGTGGGCAAGCTCTACACCGGCAAGTTCAAGAGAATATATGTCTTCACTTGTAATCTTTATTTCAGGGTCAGCCGGAACTGACGTTTTAACGGTTATTGTCTTTAACACACGTCCTGCCGCAGCAATACACACGCTGCTTAATCTGCGGTTTATCCTGGTTTCAAGTCTGCTTTTTACTTCACTGATTTCGTCCGCTACGGCTTTTATGTCATGAACCTGTCCGTCAAGCATTGCTCTCGTGGCGTGCTCCATGACTTCCATCGCAATAACATGAAATCCGTAATTATCCATATATCCGATTGTTCCTACCAGGCTTCTTGTTCCTATGTCAAGTCCGAATACATACTGTTCAGGGCATTTAATTCCTTCTGTCATATTATCCTCCGTGCATTAATATGCTATGTGGATTATATCATACCACACCGTATTCTTCCAGTTTATTTTCTATCTGCCGTTTTGTGTCTGCAAAGCTTTTTCCTGTGTCAATAACGAACCGGCAGTGTTTTCGGTATTCGTCATCGCTCATCTGTGCCTTAAAAATATCCGATATTTTTTTATCGGAATACATACGTGTTTCCTTCAGACGTTGTCTCCTTATGGAACTTTCCGCATATACCAGCCATAATTCATCACATATTTCTTCATAATTGTTTTCTATGAGAAGTGCAGCCTCTAAAAAAACAAAGTTTACACCGGTCATACGGATTCGCTCTGTTTCACTGATTATATATTTCCTGACGGCAGGATGTACGGTTTTTTCCCATTCATTTTTTTTAACTTCATCAGAGTAAATTATGTCCGCAACATATTTTCCGTTGATTGTTCCGTCTTCAAGATATGCATCCTTTCCAAAAAGCCTAATGGCTGTTTCAGTGAGAATACCGCCTTTTTTCATCAGGTTTTTGGCAATGTCATCCGCCATTAATATTTCACAGCTGCACATATTCTTAAGCATCTTAAGCACTGTTGATTTTCCGGAGCCTATGCCGCCCGTTATGCCGATTATTCTAAAATTATTTTGCTTCATACCAGTTTTTTCCTGCATGTATGTCTGCCTGAAGCGGGACCTTCAGTACAGCCGCATTTTCCATTTCTTCTTTTAAAATTTTTCTGACGATATCTTCTTCTCCCGGAGCAGTTTCAACTATCAGTTCATCATGAATCTGAAGTATGAGACGGGATTTGAGATTTTCCTTCATGATACGGTTATATACATTAACCATTGCAATTTTTATAATATCTGCAGCCGTTCCCTGAAGCGGTGAGTTCATTGCAATTCTTTCTCCGAACTGTCTCTGCATGTAATTGGAAGAAGTGATTTCCGGAACCGGTCGCCTTCTGCCGTAAACAGTTTCTGAATATCCTTTTTCCTTCACGGATTTTACAAGACCGTCAAGATATTTTTTCAACGTAGGATAAGTTTTAAAGTACTCATCTATATAACCTGCTGCTTCTTTGGTCGAAATACTTAAATCCCTTCCAAGCCCGAATGAGCTTATTCCGTACACAATTCCGAAGTTAACAGCTTTTGCGTTACTTCTCTGTTCGGAGGTAACGTCCTTGAGAGGTATGCTGAATACCTTTGAAGCCGTAATTCTGTGAATGTCACTGTCTTCATTGTATGCCTCTATAAGTGTTTCATCGCCGGACATATGTGCAAGAAGTCTTAATTCTATCTGAGAATAGTCTGCATCCGTAAATACATATCCTTCTTTAGGAATAAATGCCTTACGAATCAGTCTTCCAAGCTCCATGCGAACCGGAATGTTTTGAAGATTAGGCTCCGTGCTGCTTATGCGGCCTGTTGCGGTAATCATCTGATTAAATGTTCCGTGTATTCTTTCGTCGTCACTTATATACTGCACAAGTCCGTCGGCATATGTGGATTTCAGCTTGGTAAGTGTACGGTATTCAAGTATGTCTGCGGCAAGCGGATATTCATCCGCAAGCTTTTCAAGAACCTCAGCTGATGTTGAATATCCTGTTTTTGTCTTTTTACCGCTTGGCAGTCCTAATTTTTCAAACAGTATTTCACCAAGCTGCTTAGGCGAATTAATGTTAAATTTCTCTCCTGCTTCCGCATATATTCTTTTTTCTGCTTCCTGTATGCCGCATGCGAGCTTATCGCCGTAAGCACTTAATTCCTGACGGTTGATTCTTATGCCTTCTTTTTCCATGCTCCTCAGTACATATAAAACCGGCAGCTCGATATTTGAATACACCTGTTCCATGTTGTTTTCCCTGAGCACTTTTATACAGTCCTCTCCGCCGTAAAGTGCTGTATATGCTTCATAACAGAAAACTGACGCACAAACATCCTCCGGTGTGAGTTCTTTTATGGATTTTTTTCCAGAAAGTTCTTTTATTCCGGGATACGAAACACCCATATATTCAGAAGATATTTCTTCATATCCGTATGATGCTTTCAGCGGGTTTATGAGATATGCCATTAATGCCGTATCATCAATATTTTTGTTAAAACCTTCCGTAATAAAATCAAGCTGACGTTTAAGATTAATTGTGCTGATTTTTATTTTACGTGAAAGTGTTTTAATTTCTTCCGTCAGGTACTGTTCCGTTATAAGTCCTTCACATGAAATGAATGTTGCTTCATTTTCCTTATACGCAACGGAAACACCATACATATGTCCGTTTGCGGCAGCTACGGAAACACCTGCTTTACCAGCATTCAGACATTCCCTGAAAACATCACCGGTTTCAAAATAATCCTTTATGATTCTGATTGACTTAATTTTGTCATCTTTATGAGTATGCATGTCATCAGAGAAATGTTTCATGAATGATTTAAGCTCATATTTCATGAAAAGCTCATAGGATTTTTCATTAAACATATCTTTAACAGCTGCTTTTTCCACATCGAATTCAAGAGGTGCATTTATTTCAATTATTGCAAGCTTTCTGCTCAATTCAGCCAGTCCGTAATTTGCTTCAAGACTGTTCTTTGCCCTTACAGGCGTTATTTCTCCGATATGTGCATATGCATTTTCAACCGTATGATATTTTGAAATAATGGCGGCAGCAGTTTTTTCGCCTATTCCGGGTACTCCCGGTATGTTATCCGAGCTGTCTCCCATGAGTGCTTTAAGTTCAATAAATTCAGCCGGTGTTGTTCCGTATTTTTTAATCACGTCATCAGGATAATATGATTCTGTTTCGGTTTTACCTTTAATTGTCTTCGGAAGACGGATTTTTATGTGTGTATCCGCAAGCTGCAGTAAATCCCTGTCGCCGGACATTATTATAACATTGCAGTTTTCTTTCATGCTGCGTTTTGCAAGAGTTCCCAAAATGTCGTCAGCTTCATATCCTTCAAGCGTTATTACGGGTATATTCATTGAGGCAAGAATTTCCTTAATCACCGGAACCTGCTCATGAAGTTCTTCCGGCATAGGTTTTCTTGTCCCCTTATATGCATCATACATTTTATGCCTGAAGGTAGGTGCCTTTAAATCAAATGCAACGGCAATGTAACCGGCATTTTCTTCTTCTGCTGCTTTAAGCATCATATTAATAAATCCGTATACGGCATTGGTATGAATCCCCTCCCTGTTGGTAAGGAGCGGAATACCGTAAAATGCCCTGTTCAGAATACTGTGTCCGTCTATTAAAAGCAGATTTTTCATACTAAAATTTCTCCTATAATACCTTAAATATCATATATGCTGCGGCACATGCCATAACGGTATATGCACTTATTTTTATAATATTATACATTGTAACAATACTGTAATACCGTTCCGCCCGGCTGATCAGCCTTTTTATCAGGTTGTTGAGTCTTCCTATTAAGTTCATGGATTTTTTCGTATCATCATCCTTGAGACCGTATTCCAATACAAAATATATTTCGAGTTCGTCATAGCAGTCCCTGCAATTTGAAATATGGTTAACAACAGCTTCAAGACATTCATCAGGCACTCTGTTATTAATAATATCCGGAATTATCTTTTGAAAATCTCTGCAGTCCATAAAATCCTCCCTGACAATACAAAGCCTCCCTTATTGCAGGAGGCTTTGTATTATTTGTTCTGATGTGTGTCATAGCTTCCGGTCATAATGTCTTCACCATTGTTATCCTGACCGGCATTATATGAACCGGTATTGCCGTAATTACCGTAATTACCGTAACTACCGTAATTTTCGTAATTGCCGCGGCTGTCATATCCGCCGTAACCGTTATATGTATCTTCTTTTACGTTAAAGCAGCCTGATGCACGGGCAATGGCAGATATATATATAACGGCTCCCAAAAACATGAATGCATAGCATACCGCATAGCTGACCGTTTTTCCGTAAATACTGATAAATGAAGTATAATTTCCGTATAATTTCTTAATGTCGGCTGCAGCATCAATCGCATTATACAGATTGTACAGTGTCATCGGCAGCTGGCCTGTTATGGCAAAAACCACCGACAGGGCACTGAATCCCATTACATGCTGTGCTTTCGTATTGAATATAACAGACAGACCCATTATTAGTACCGATGCAGCAGATAGGACATAGTACATCGTACCTAAAACAAGTGCCGTACGTGTTGCTTTTGTAAGGACATCAAAGTAGGAAAAATAAGGCAGAAATCCTTCTGCAAAATAAAAAATGCCTGCTGCTGCATAAAAAATGGAAGCTATGAGAACACCGGCATTATTCTTCATGTATAAGAATATTACAATGAGCGTCTGTGTAATAATTGTACCTGCCAGATAAATCCAGCCGTAATCTTCCAAATCTGCAAATGAAAGTGCACCATTAATTTTTGCAAAAATAACGCATCCTATGTATATAAGCAACTGGATGAGAAACAGCGTTGCCGCCTTATTATACCTTCTGTTCATATTCGTACCTGCTTTCTATGTTAATAGATTTCTGTCAAATATTTTACACCAAGATTGTGTTTTTAGCAATATCTTTACAGATTACTTAATGTCCCTTGTGTTTTTCTTTGTACTTTTGTTGTTTCATTTCATACAGCCACTTTTGCATGACTTATCTCAATCCCTTACTGACCTTTTTGCATTCTGTTTTCTGTTTCTCACGCGGTGTTTCAAAAAAGTTACTATGCCCTAAAAACAAAAAAAGCCCTTGAATCAAGGGTCTTTCAAACAGATTCCGTATCGTGAAACAACTATAATGCAGGTGGCGGGACTTGAACCCGCATGAAGTCACCTCCGGCAGATTTTGAGTCTGCTGCGTCTGCCATTCCGCCACACCTGCGAACGTTGATATGATAACATATTATGTTTTTTAAATCAAGAGGTCAATTTAAATAAAAAAACTCTTATGTGTACATCAATTTAAATAAAAAGACTCCTATGTTATTTCTAACATAAGAATCTGATTATTTTTGTTTTAGCTTAATGACATTGCCCGTGAGGGAACTTTTTTAAATTATATCGTGGCGCATAGCTGAGGCATTCTATGAATAGCGTTTTCTGCCCCATAAGTTGTTCTGTCTCAGATAGAGATATTCACTGTATGCTTTTTCAAGAATAAGCCGTTCATTGGCAAATTTCAGCAGATGATATGCTTCATGATACTTATAATACCCGGAGTCCTCAAAATACTCTTCCTTTTGCGGGCAGCTGTGATAATTATCAGACATCATAAGATACCAGTGTACATCCTTATTAACTATATCATCAGGCACATTAAACGTATAACGGCTCTTGCCGACATACTTGATTATCTCTGCCCGGACTCCGGATTCCTCCATAACCTCCCTTAATGCCGTTGTTTTGTAATCTTCTCCGGCTTCTACCGTTCCCTTAGGGAGTACCCATCCTTCGTACTTATTTTTATAATTCTTATACAGTAACAGAATCTTTCCGCGAAAAATTACCACACCGCCACAGCTTGTTGCTTCTATCATTGCAATTCCTCCTGTCTGGTGTGTCATATATCTGACCTTCATCAAGTATACATCCAAAATGCAATTATATCAATCTAAAAAATAAGTATCGTAAATTTTTTTTGCAGCCTCGGCAGCACTTGTGTTCCTTGACGTACCTCCTTCGATAACTACCGTTACGGATATTTCCGGATTATCCGATGGGGCATAGCTTACAAACAGAGAATGTTCATATCCCATAGTGCCGTATTGTGCAGAACCGGATTTGCACGATACGGTATATTCCGTATTTCCGTAAAGCCACCCGAATGATGTGTCCGTAACCGATTCCATGCCCGTTTTCAGAGCCTGCACCTCACTTTTGCTCATGACTGTTTTATATTCAGCCGGTCTGAATTTTTTTACACTTTCGCCGCTGTCATTTTCAATTCTGTCCACAATATACGGCTTCATGATTATTCCGTCATTGGCTATTGCATTGCCGATAAGTGCAAGATTAAGCGGTGTAATCAGCGTACGCCCCTGTCCGAATACGGTCTGTGCCGTCTCCCAATCCGATGAACCATCATTCAGTTCAAATCTGCTTTTGTTATGTTCAATGCTGATTGGAATATCCGTATTAAACAAAAGTGTTTCCGCAGTTTTTTTTAACTGCTTTTTATCCAGTGTCAGTCCCATGTTAATAAATGAACAGTTGCATGAATGTGCAAGCGAAGCATAAATATTAAGGTTACCGTGTGCAGTTTTCTGCATACAGCTGATAACACTGCCGTTTACATTGCATGTTCCGCTGCATACATATGAATAATCCTCACATGCTGTATCGTTCTCCCTTATATATTCAAGCATTGTAACAAGCTTAAAAGTTGAACCGGGAGGATATAATCCCTGTGTTGCCCTGTTTACCAAAACGGAATCTCCGCCGTCAGCAGTTATTTCACCCCATTTTTCACCAACCGTATTCGGATCAAAATCCGGTTTTGATACCATGGCAAGTATTTTGCCAGTTGCAGGCTCAGTTACAATCACAGCTCCACGGTTGCTTCCGAGAGCATCATATGATGCTTTTTGTAATTTTGCATCCAATGTGGTTATAATATTGTTACCGGCATTTTTCCGCCCTGTTATGTCGTTAAATATTTTCCGAAAAAAATTACTGTCTGATGTAAGCATATAGTATGAATATGCGTTTTCTATCCCATATCCTCCCATATCGGTATACCCGGCGACATGACAGAATATTCTGCCATAAGGATAATACCGTATTTCATTTCCGGTTTCATCATATCCGGTTGAAGCAATAACCGTCCCGTCAGAACATAAAACAGAACCTTTTAAGACCTTTTTTGACAGAATATTCTGTCTCTTGTTATATGGATTATTTATTATGTGCTCTGCCTCTGCTATATTAAAATATATAAGATAAGCAGACATTGCTGCAAAAATCAGCACAAAAACAACGGATATGCATATTATGCTTTTATTATTTTTTTTCTTTTTCATTACTGCCCTCCTGAACGGATATACATACCGCCTGGACGGCTCCGAACATTATAAGTGACATAATTGCCGAGCTGCCTCCATAGCTTACAAACGGCAGTGTAACGCCCGTAAGCGGTATAAAATTCATTGCACCTCCGATTGTAAGGAAACACTGGAATATATACATGACACCGAATCCCGTTGTCATAAGCCTGAAAAAGAGATTTCCGCATACGGATGCCGATTTCATCATTTTCAAAAAAATGCCGAGACATATCATTATAAGACATATTGCATAAATAATACCAAATTCCTCCGCAATCGCTGCGAATACAAAGTCTTTATTTACTACCGGAATTGCCTCAGGAAGTCCGTTATACAGTCCGGTTCCGAACCACCCTCCCGTTCCAATTGCAAACAGTGCCTGTGTTATCTGATAACCCTTGTTATCAATGTCAGCCCATGGATTTTTCCACACGGATATTCTGATTTTAATATGATTAAAAATGTTGTAAGCGGCAAAGGCCGCACCCGTTCCTGCCAGTGTCCCTCCGATAAGATATGCTGCACGTCCTGTTCCGACATAAAGCATGGTTATATATACAACAAAAAAAATGAGTGCGCTTCCCAAATCGGTAGACATAACAAGTATGAGAACATGTACGGCAGCCACTATGGATGCATATATTATTGTACCGATTTTTTCCGCACGTGAAATCACTGATGCGGTATACAGAACAAAAAGTATTTTTACCAGTTCAGATGGCTGAAAGGTCAGTCCGCCAATGGTAAATGATATATTTGCGCCAAAACTCGTCCTTCCCAGTATTAGTGTTACAAGAAGAAGCAATATACCTGTTGCTGCGGTTAAAAATTCATATTTTCGGAATTTACATATTCTTTTAAGCACAAATGGTACAAAAAAGCTTAATATGCTGCCTGCCGCAATAATTACAAACTGCTTAAATGCGTTTTCCGGTGTAAGTCTCAGAACCATGATAAATCCGATTGAAATAAGAAAAACCATGTCATTCATGAGACTTTCGGAACAGCCGGGATATATTTTCATATAAACAGACGGAAATAATAATATATACAGTATTTCCGACAGCAGTAAAATTATATTGACCGGACTGAAGCCGTGATTAAGTATTAATATGCCGCATATAATAAAATCAGCAAGCAGTATTGTTTTTCTGATTATGCGTCTGCCCTTTCCGTTTTCCGATATTCCAAAACAGGTACAGGTATAAAACAGCATTAAGAATACAAGTAAATATTTTGATAAATTCAATTTATTCCACACCTCGTGTAAAATGCCCTCTTGTAAAAGCAAATTCTGCCTGTCTGCCTTCTGTTATGTCATCCATGATTCTACGGACAATATCCGCTGATTCATCGGTAAACAGCACTCCTCCGTAAGATATGTTAAGCTCCTTATAAGTCTTATCGGCCAGATATACCGGTACACTGTTGTATATGATGTTGTAACAGTAACGGCATGCCGTAAGCACCGGAAGTACTGCATTCTTACGGTCTCTCATGTGTGTGAACCTGCTTTTTTTGCCATTACACTTTCCGGTTGTCTTTTCTATGCAGTTTGCACTTATCATCAAAGGAATTCTTCCGTATATTATCAGCTCAGATGATAGCGTATTGAGCTTCCGCAGTTCTTTTTCATTAAGTTCAACTGAACATACCATACCGGTTATTCCGTTTTCCTCAAGTACCTCTGCCGCAATATCATTATAAGCATAACAGGAAAAATCGGAAAGTATACTTCCTGTATATCCGGAATTTCTTAAAAAAACTGCCTGTGAAACATTCCTTATGAGAAATCCGTCAATACCCTTTTCAACCCATGCTCTTATATTATTATTAATAAAAGAATCGTATTTATTAACAATTCTCGGCATACCGATGAAACATTCAATTTTTTTGCAGTGACACAGTTCTATAAAACTAATCATATCATCAGTCTGTATAATTTCCGTGTCCATAATTATTCTCCGAACATCATATTCTGCGGCAGCTTCTGCCTGTTCAATGTTCATCACATGTATGGAAATTCCGGAATAAGAATTAATTACCATGCGTTCAGAGCTGTATAAGGATGCACTTTTACGCCTGTATTTTTCTAAAATCAGTGTATTATATTCTTCTATTGCTTTTCTTCGCAATTCATTAAGCTGTCTGTTTCCATAATATATGCCATTTTCAATTATTACATCAAGATGTTCAAATTTAAAAGGTGTTCCTCCTAATTTTGAAATCTGTTTACTGACATTTTCATGTGTAATAGGCGCATTTACGGACTTCTCCGCATTATTTCCGCTTACGGAAACATAATTATTATTTTCATCCCATATTGTAAGAACGGCGGGGCTGTCCACAGACAGTGTAACCGTTCCGTTAAGGGAAAGTTTTATATCCTTTTCAATATAGTTTTTTCTTATATATTCTTCAAATAATTTCTTATCCTCCTGTGATTTGTCAGTTTTGACGGCATCTGCAATCATATTCTTTCCGTTATGCCGCTTATAGTAACCATCTGTGATTCCGCCTCTGTCAAAAAGCATAAGAAGTCTTTCAATATCCTTTTTATCAGTTCTGTATCCGCTTCTGCCTTTTTCAATATACATGTCAAGATACTTTCGGTAAATTGAAGTAACACCTGCAGCATATTCCGGACTTTTCATTCTTCCTTCTATTTTAAGGGAATACACGCCTGCTTCAAGAATATCAGGAAGTATGTCTGTCGTACATAAATCCTTGAGGCTCAATAATCCGCTCTTAATACCGTCTTTTTCATATTCAAGCCTGCATGGCTGGGCACATCTTCCCCTGTTTCCGCTGCGTCCTCCTATGAAGCTGCTCATAAGACACATTCCAGAATAACAATAGCATAATGCACCGTGAATAAAACATTCCGTTTCAAGACCTGTTGCATCGTGAAGAGACTTTATTTCATCAAGTGAAAGTTCACGTGCGGGAACAATCCTTGTTACACCGTATTTTTTAAGAAAATCACCATATTCAGGCGAAGTTACGGTCATCTGCGTGCTTGCATGAATTTCCATCTCCGGAAAAACGGTATGGATATATTTCATGACTCCGTAATCCTGTACTATCACGGCATCAAGCCCGGCTTCATATAAAGGCTTTAAATAATTATGAAGGTCATTATTAATTTCATTATTTTTTAACAGGGTATTAACCGTAAGATAAACCTTTCTGCCATGAATATGCGCATAATCAATTGCCTGAATAAGTTCTTCTCCTGACAGATTGGATGCATATGCCCTTGCTCCGAACATGCTTCCGGCAAGATATACGGCATCTGCTCCGGCATTAATAACCGCTTTAAAAGTCTCGTATGAACCGGCAGGTGCCAGTAATTCAAATCTGTTGTTCATAAATCTCTCCTGTAAGTTAAAAAAATCGGGAGTGATAATCACTCCCGGGAGTTCAATTCCGTTTCAAGCTTAACGATGGTCTTCTGATTGTCTGAAATTTCCTTCTTGAGGTCCTTAATTTCTTTCTCAGCCGCATCAAGTTTAATCTGAATTGATATCAAATCATGCTTAAGGTCATATATCTCCTTATCCTTCTTCTCAATATCAGATTCAAGCTCATCACACTGCTTCTTGGCCTTATAATAATCATCTGCTATATTAAGCTGAATAAGGGTTGCCTGTACATCTGCCGCCTGTCTTCTGAACACATCCGATTTCTTAAAATCGGATATCTTGCCATTAATGTAAAAAGCCACCTTCTGAAGATATTCTTCGCTTTCATATCCGCTTAATGTATAATTCTTACCGCCTATGATTACATCTGCTTCATTCCTTGCTGACACGTTCACATATCCCTTCTGCAAAAATAACTGTATATATATTATCACACTTTTATGACTTTGTGTATACTAAATTCCAAAATGTTTATAACATAATTCTGTAACAACCCTGCCTCTCGGAGTTCTGTTAATAAAACCCCTGAAAATAAGATAAGGTTCATACACATCCTCAAGCGTCCCTGAATCTTCGCCAAGTGCAGCGGCAAGCGTCTCTATTCCGACAGGTCCTCCGGCAAATTTTTCAATTATGGTATTCAGGATGTTCCTGTCATTCTTGTCAAGACCTTCCCTGTCTACTTCAAGCAGGTTGAGTGAGGCATCCGCCACCTCCATGGTTATCACACCGTCATATTTTACCTGTGCGAAATCCCTGACCCTTTTAAGAAGCCTGTTGGCAAGACGCGGTGTTCCTCTGGCTCTTCGTGCAAGCTCCCCGGCACCTCCGGCATCTATCGGAGCATTAAGTACTCCTGCGGAACGAATTATAATATCCGTTAATTCTTCAGTAGTATAATATTCCAGTCTGTTGACAACGCCAAATCTGTCCCTTAAAGGTGCAGTCAGAAGTCCGGCTCTCGTAGTTGCACCAACAAGCGTAAAATGCGGTAAATCCAGCCTTATGGCTCTTGCAGTCTGTCCTTTACCTATCATTATGTCAATTACAAAATCTTCCATAGCAGGATAAAGAACTTCTTCTACCTGTCTGTTGAGACGATGTATTTCATCAACAAACAATATATCTCCTTCTGACAGATTGGCAAGAATTGCTGCCATATCTCCCGGCTTCTCAATTGCCGGACCGGATGTTGTTTTAAGATTAACTCCCATCTCTGCTGCTATTATTCCTGCAAGTGTTGTCTTACCAAGACCGGGAGGTCCATAAAACAAACAGTGGTCAAGAGCCTCTCCGCGCGATTTCGCTGCATCAATAAATATTCTCAGATTATCCTTAATCTTCTTCTGTCCTATATATTCAGAAAGACTGTCAGGTCTCAGACTATTTTCTATTCTGCTGTCTTCGGGAATTAATTCCGTTGTAATAATTCTTCTGTCCATATCACGATACCTGTAATCTACATAAATGCAAGCCTCTTTAATGCCTGCTTCAAAATATCTTCACTTCCCATATCATCCGTTACGGCAACATCCCTGACTGCCTTCATTGCTTCAGAAGGCGTATATCCCAATGCAGAAAGTGCTTCAACAGCTTCATCCCTGACTGTCATTGACATATTCCCGTCCGTAACATTATCCCGGTGATATATAATATCTTCTGATTTAATCCTGTCCTTAAGTTCAATTATAAGCTTTTGGGCTGTCTTAATACCGATTCCCGGTGCTGACTGTATTCTTTTTACGTCATCCGATATAACTGCCATACGAAGTTCATCAGGGGATATGTAAGAAAGAATGCTTAATGCCCCCTTGGGACCAATTCCGTTCACTGTTATAAGTAATTTAAAAATATACAAATCATCCTTAGTAAGAAATCCATACAAATCCAGTGCATCTTCCCTGACATTCTGATATGTATAAATCTTCACCCTGCTTCCGTACACAGGAAGCCTTGGAATAATTGATGCCGGAACCATAATTTCATAACCGACACCATATGCTTCCACAATAATGAAATTATCATCCGATTCAGTATATTCACCTGTAATGTAACCTATCATAAACGTACCTGCACCTGTTCTTTTTAAGTAATTATATCATGTACGAACATTTGTTTGCAATATTTTTATTTTCCTGCATAATATTCCGCCGAGAATACCGATAAGAATACCCGTTATTATACCGCTGATTACCAGATACGGCAGATAATATGCTACCATGCCGTTTTCAAGTATAATGACTGCAACCAGTATCTGTGCAGCATTATGAAATACGGCACCTGATATGCTTACTCCGACGGTTGACAGCGGTGTCACTTTTTTAAGCAGTATCATTATGAGAAGACTGCATACGGCTCCTGCAAAACTGAATATGGCAGAATATATATTTCCAAACATTATTGCAGAAAGTAAGACTCTCAGGAGGCTTACCGTTACCGCAGCTCTGATTCCCATTTCATACATAAGCCATATTATTATGACATTGGCAAGTCCAAGCTTTATTCCCGGTACAGGAAAAGGCATCGGAATCAATGATTCAAGATATGACAGCACAAGTGATATGCTTATGAACATTCCGTAAAGTGCTATATCACTTCCGGCAAATTTTTCACGATACCGCATCATATTCCGCCTCCCTGCCGGACACAATTTTAATAAACAACTTGTTAGGAATACATATTATCATTTCACCGTTTTTACTGACGGGACCCATTTTTTCACATATATGATCCCTGCATGTGGATTCCTTAACATATGCCGTTCCGTTTTCTATTACAAGAGTATTGCTGCCGTAAAAAGAAGTAAGTTCGTATTCACCATCCTCTGAAAGAGAATATTCGGCAACGACTTTTCCGTTTTGTTCTATTCTGACATACGTGCCGTCCTTCCGGCTTTTATTAAAAATAATCAGAAGGAATACGGCAACGGTAACTAAAGCCATGCATAAAATCATATCCCATTTATGATATTTTAATAACTTTTTTAGGGCATTTTTCAACACATTTTCCACATCCTGTACATTTAGAATAATCAAATACCGGAAGATTATTTTCCATGGTTATGGCGCCGTATTCACATTGTTTTTCACAGAGTGTACATCCGATACAGCCGTTTTTACATACATCCATCACAGCTTTCCCTTTATCGTGTGATGAGCATATTACACCTGCCGTACCATTTACCGGCTTTATTTCTATAATGTGTTTAGGGCAAATTTTTACACATTTCATACAGCCCGTACACAGAGCCGTATCTATGACTGCAACACCGTTTTCTATTTTTATGGCATTAAAATCACATACGGAAACACACGAACCAAAACCGAGACATCCGTAATCACAGGCTTTTGGTCCGCCGTTTGGTGCAAGTGCCGCCATACGGCAGTCTTTTATGCCATGATATTCATAGTCATTTTTTGCAGCATCGCAGTTTCCCGAACATTTTACAAATGCGGCAGACCGTACACTGTCGCCTACGGTTACACCCATGATTTCGGCGATTTTCTTTTTTGCTTCAGCACTGCTTACCGGACAGCGGTCAGGCGGTGCTTCACCTTCCGCAATGGCTTTTGCAAGCGAATCGCATCCGGCATACCCGCATCCGCCGCAGTTGCTTCCCGGAAGTTCTTCCCGGACGGCAGCTTCTTTTTCGTTGACTTTTACTTTCAGTTTTTCACCTGAAAGCCCTAAGAACAGTCCGATGATTATACCTGTTCCGCCGACTATTGCGGCAGCTGTAATTATTCCCGTCATCGATAATGCTCCTTTCTTATATTATTCCTGAAAAGCCTATAAAGGCAATGGCCATAAGTCCGGCTGTTATCAGGGTTATAGGCATTCCTTTAAACGGTTCCGGAATATCATTGTGTTCTGTCCTTTCTCTTATACCGGCAAGTATTATTATTGATATGGTAAAACCGGCAGCAGTTGCAAATCCGTTTACGGTTGACGTAAGTACATCATAGGATTTTGATACATTGGTAAGTGCAACACCCAGAACGGCACAGTTGGTTGTAATAAGCGGAAGATACACACCCAGTGCCTTATACAGTGAAGGACTCAGCTTTTTCAATACCATTTCCACAAACTGAACAAGTGCCGCAATTACAAGAATAAATACAATGGTATTCAGGTAAGTAATATTTAACGGTACAAGAATATATTCATATATTACGCTTGCAAGAAATGATGATATCGTAATGACAAATATTACCGCTGCGCCCATTCCTGATGCCGTTTTTATTTTTTTTGAAACGCCAAGGAACGGACAGAGACCAAGGAACTGGCTTAATACAACGTTGTTAACAAGTGCGGAGCTTATGGCTATCAGTAAAAGTGTTTTCATTATTCATCCTCCTTTACTTCACGGGCAGCACTGCATTTTCCGCCGCAGGCAGTATTTGTACAGCTCATGCAGCCTTCATTTCTGCATATATCATTAACAGGTTTTCCTTTTTTTGCTTTTATCCTGTTCATAAGTGCCACAAGGAACGCAAGAACAAAAAATGCTCCCGGTGCCATTACAAAAATCGCTGCAGGCTCAAAGCTTGTAGGGTTATCTGCAGACATAAAGCTGTATCCGAAAACGGTACCTGCTCCTAATATTTCCCTGAACATTCCCAACAGTGTAAGTGCCATTGTGAATCCGAGTCCCATACCGATTCCGTCAAACAGTGAAAGCAACGGCGGATTCTTGGAAGCATAACTCTCTGCACGTCCGAGGATTATACAGTTGACAACAATGAGTGGTATATATATACCAAGTGATTCATTAAGCGACGCCGGCAGATATGCCTGCATAAGAAACTGTACAATGGTTACAAATGATGCCACGACAACAATATATGCCGGCATTCTTACTCTGTCCGGGATAAATTTTCTCAGCATTGAAATCATCATATTGCTTAACGCAAGAACTACCATTGATGCAAGTCCCATTCCGGCACCGTTAACTGCGGATGTGGTAACGGCAAGCGTAGGGCACATTCCGAGTGTCAGAACAAATGTAGGATTTTCTTTTATTATTCCATTATACAAACGTTCAACATACTTATTCATCAGCGGCACCTCCTAACGTTCTGTAACAAATCAGCGCACCGTTTACGCCATCACCGACAGCTAAAGACGTTATTGTTGCACTGCTTATTGCGTCATATTCGCCTGCAGCACCCGTATTTCCGCCGCATATGACATACTCCGTCTTCATTCCGGCAAACTGCTCCCTGAATGATGCATCCTTTGCTTTCATTCCAAGTCCTGCCGTTTCATTTATTTCAAGAAATTCAAGTCCCGTTATGACTCCCTGTGAATCAATTCCCACCGTCATCCTGATGTCACCGCCGTAACCGCATGAATCCGTAACCGTTATAATCATTCCGAGATAAGAGTCATCTGCATCATATACTTTTACTGCTTCATCAAGTGTAACGCATGAAAGCTTCCCTTCATCCACGGCATCCTGTGCTTTTGTCATAAGTTCATCCGGAAAAAGCTCCGTACGGTCAAGGCTTGTGAAAACACTTTTATAGGCATTTAATTTTGTCTCTTCATTTTTGCGTTCAATCGGCTCCTTGGTAACCTTATATACAAGTCCGAGCAAAAGCCCCGAAATAACCGTTATGAGAAACAGGGCAAGGGTATCTTTAATTATTTTCTTCATTGTGATACCTCCCTTTTTTTGATTTTTTCTGTTCCGAATGCTTTAGGCACGGTTATTTTTTCAATAAGAGGCACCAAAAGATTGCTTATTATAATGGCATACGATACGCCTTCAGCAGAATTACCGAATATTCTGAACAGACCTGTCAGGAGTCCGAGTATTACACCAAAGATTACCTTCCCCCATGGTGTTACCGGTGACGTAACATAATCGGTTGCCATGAAAAATGCTCCGAGCATAAGTCCGCCGCCGCATAGATGTGCCGCAAGATATTCCATGTCAAAGCCGTGTCCTTCGAATATCAGTACAAAAGCGGAAAATGTTCCGATATATACAAGCGGAATTGTCGGTACTATAACACGTCGTATAATGAGATACAGACCGCCGGCAAGGAGTGCTGCCGTACACGTTTCACCGATTGTTCCTCCCGTGGTTCCGAGAAACATTCTTAACAAATCCACGCTTTCACCTGCTTTTAAGGAATAAAGCGGTGTTGCACCCGTAATACCGTCATATGTGAATTCCGTCATTCTCTTTGCAAATGATATGAGAAGAAAGCACCTTGCTCCAAGAGCCGGATTCATAAAATTCTGTCCAAGACCTCCAAAGAGCTGTTTAACGATAATAATCGCAAATGCACTTCCCAACACAACCATCCAAAGCGGTATCGTCGGAGGCAGGTTCATTCCGAGAAGAAGTCCCGTAACTATTGCACTCATATCCGTTACCGTAACCTTTTTATGCATCAGCGTCTGGTATATATATTCAAACAGCAGACATGATGTAACTGATACCGCAAGAACAAGCAGTGCCCTTAATCCGAAATTATATATTCCGAATGCACACGCCGGCAGTAATGCAATACATACATCCGTCATTATTCTTTTTGTTGATGATTTATCACGCACATGAGGTGTGGCTGAAACATTCAGTAACTTATCTTCCATATGTGCCTCCTATTTTTTTCTTGATTCTTCTATCACGATTTTTTTCATTGAACGTACGGACTGTGTAACCTGTCTCTTAGCAGGACATACATATGAACAGCATCCGCATTCCACACATTCGGTTCCGTTAAGCTTCTTAAAGCCTTCCGTATCATTATGGGCTGCCATTTCGGCAAGCTTCATCGGAAGCAGATGCTCCGGACATGCCGCTGCACATCTGCCGCATCTTATACACGGAGAAATTTCATTTTCTGCCACTTCATCCTTTGAAAATGCAAGAATTGCCGATGTTCCCTTTACAACCGGCACATCAAGATTAAAGAATGCAAATCCCATCATCGGTCCTCCGGAAATTATTTTCTCAGGTTCCGTATTAAATCCTCCGGCAGCATCAACAAGCTCTCTTACGCTTGTTCCTATTCTCACGTCAAAGTTCTTAGGATTACGGATTACGTCGCCGGTTACCGTGACAATTCTCCTTATAAGCGGTCTGCCCTCATATACGGCTTCATAAATTGCATGAATCGTATCCACATTGTGAACAATGCATCCCACATCAGCCGGAAGCTTTTTGGAATTGAGTTTTCTTCCTGTTATGGCATAAATCAGGCTTCTTTCTCCTCCCTGTGGATATTTGGTTTTAAGTATCTTAACATCAATACGTTCTTCATTTACGGTAAGCTTCTGCATCACTTTTACCGCTTCCGGCTTATTGTCTTCTATACCGAAATATCCCTTTGCATTAGGAAAAAGCTTTAATACGGCTTTAAGCCCTTTTACAAGAAACTCGCCCTGTTCAATCATCCTGCGGTAATCCGAAGTCAGATAAGGTTCACATTCTGCACCGTTTACTATAACGGTGTCTATGTCATCTGCATTCTTCGGTGAGAGCTTTACCGATGTGGGGAATCCGGCTCCTCCCATTCCTACTATTCCGGCTTCTTCTGTTATTTTAATGATTTCTTCAGATGTAAGCTCCTCAGGATTGGCATTATGAAATGCGGGAGCTTCCTCATACAGGCCGTCATTTTCTATAATTATGGAATCAGCTTTTCCTCCGGACGCTAAAAGCACTTTTTCAAATGATTTAACGGTTCCTGAAACCGAAGAATGTATATTGGCAGAAATAAATCCTGATTTTTCAGCTATTTTCTGTCCTGCAAGTACTCTGTCGCCTACTGCCACAACAGGTACGGCGGGTGCTCCTATATGCTGTGACAGCGGAAATACAAGCCTGTCCCCCGGTTCAAGCAGGGTTATTGCTTCATTTTCTGACATTGATTTTCCGTCCGTCGGATGTGTACCGCCTTTAAATGTAAGTATTGCCATTTCAGTCACTTCCTCGTCTGATTTAATTATTATAATTGTATAACTTTTTATATTAAAAAGCTACATTTTTTTGCCTTTTCATGTATAATAAAGCTATATGATTAATTTTGTGCAAAGGAATGATATTATGCAGATTTTTAATGAAGAATTAACATTTGACAGAACTCTTTTCCGACCGATTGATATGCCGGAAGAAAAGATACTGTATTTTGACATAGAAACAACCGGATTTTCTCCTTCATCCTCTTCACTGTATCTTATTGGTGCCGTATATTTTGACGGCAGCAGGTATATGCTGCGCCAGTGGTTTGCGGATGACAGGGAATCGGAAGCCGGAATAATATCATCTTTTCTCGATTTCAGCAGGAATTTTTCGGCGCTTGTAAATTATAACGGCACTGTCTTTGACATTCCTTTTATAATCAGAAAAAGTGAGCTGCATGGCATTTCATGTGATTTTTCCGGAATGGTTAACTTTGACATATATAAGTTTATACAGCCTGTTAAAAACATTTTCAAACTGGAAAACCTTAAACAGAAAACAATAGAGGAATTTATGGGAGCAGAAAGGTCAGACCGTTATTCCGGTGGTGAACTTATTAATATATATCATGAATATCTTAAGAAAAAAGATGACGGTATGCTGAAGCTTCTGCTTCTTCACAATCATGATGACATTACCGGTATGGTAAAAATTCTTCCGGTAATTAATTATTCCTGTCTGTTAAACAGGCAGTATGATTTTGTGTCTGTTTCACTTGAAGATACATCTACTATTTCGGGTGCTCCGAAAAAAGAAGTTATAATTGAGCTTGCACTGGATGCATTTCTTCCGAAAAGAATCTCTTATGCAGGTGACTTTTTCTATCTGACTGCCGCTGCACATACAGCTAAGCTTGCCATTACTGCTTATACGGGTGAACTTAAATATTTTTACGGCAACTATAAAGATTATTATTACCTTCCTGCCGAGGATGAATCAATACATAAAAGCGTGGCGTTTTATGTTGATAAGAACTTCCGTACAAGAGCCAATGCCGCAAACTGTTACAGCAGACGTACCGGAATATTTCTTCCGCAGTTCACTGAGGTGATTTCTCCATATTTTAAAATAGATTATTATGATAAAATAACTTATTTTGAATATATACCGGATTTTACTGATAACAGGGAAAGCGTAATACGCTACTGCGGCGATATATTCAATAATATATTCAGAAAATAATCCGTAAATCAGACCTTTTCATAGAAAAAAGTCTTGGGAGAAATATAATTTATATCCCTGTATCCGGTTATCTGCTCGGTACTTCCCACAAACAGAATACCTCCCGGTACAAGTGCCCTGTTAAATTTACGGTATACGTCAAGTTTTGCTTCTTCCGTAAAATATATAAGAACGTTTCTGCATACAATAAGGTGACAGTCTGTGGGATACGGGTCTTTGAGAAGATTGGATTTTTTGAATTCCACACATTTTTTAATTTCTTCACTTATCCGGTACGAAGATTCTGTAAGCTTAACAAAATATTTTTCAACAAATTCTCCGGGAAGCCCTTTAAGACTTGATTTATCATATATTCCGATTTTTGCTTTTGCTATAACTTTTTCATCAATATCAGTAGCAATAATATGTATTTTATTAAGCGGCAGAAATTTTGACATAAGCATCACAAGGGAATACGGTTCATCTCCGGTTGAACATGCCGCACTCCATATTCTGATTCCGTAACCAAACTTGTTGAGTAAATCAGGTATAATTTTCTTTTCAAGATGCTCCCATTGCTCAGGATTGCGGTAAAACTCCGATACATTAATGGTAAGATAGCTTACAAACTCATCAAAATACACGGGATTGACCCTGAGTGCGGCAACATATTCATCATATGTTTTCATTCGCCGTTTGGTTATCAGAGTATCAATTCTTCTCTTCATCTGTTTTTCTTTGTAGGCGTTAAGGTCAATTTTAGTCATTGCATAAACATCTGCCTTAAACTTATCATATCCTGTTTCAAACATTAAGTCTTCTCCTTTTAAAAGAATGTGCATCCCATAAACAGAGTAAACCCGTTTTATTAACGGGTTTACAATAAAGCATCATATATTCACATGATTATTCTGTTACTTCTTCAGTCTCAGCCGGTTCATCATTAAGAAGTGCTTTCATGCTGAGAGAAATTCTGTGTCCGTCAATATTGAGATCAACAACTTTAGCTTCAAGCTCCTGTCCGATTTTAAGAACCTGTGATGGCTTCTCAATATGTTCCCTGGAAATCTGTGATACGTGTAAAAGTGCATCAATTCCCGGTTCAAGTTCAACAAATGCACCAAAATCGGTCATTCTTGCAACCTTTCCTGTCACAACAGTCCCTACGGCATATCTGTCTTCAACACCGTTCCATGGATTTTCCTCATCGAATTTAAGGCTTAAAGCCACCTTATCGCCCTTTATTTCCTTAACAAATGCCCTTACACTGTCGCCCAGCTTGAACTTCTTTTTAGGATTTTCAGCCCTTCCCCATGAAATTTCCGATACATGGAGCAATCCGTCAACTCCGCCGATATCAATAAATACGCCAAAATCAGTTACATTCTTGACGGTTCCTTCAATAACCTGTCCTTCTGCTATTGTGGACATTACCTGTTCCCTGAGCTTAGCCTTCTCAGCTGCCACAAGCTGTCTGCGGTCTCCGATTATTCTTCTCTTTCTCGGATTAAATTCTGTAATTACAAATTCAATTTCCTGTCCCGCATATTTTGATAAATCCTTCTCATATACGTCTGACACAAGGCTTGCAGGAATAAATACCTTAGTTTCTTCCGCAATAACGCTTAATCCGCCGTCAAGTACCTGTACAACCTTAGCCTTAAGAACCTCTTTATTCTCAAAAGCAGCCTCCAGCTTCTTATTGCCGAGCTCTGCGGCAAGTCTTCTTACAGAAAGAGCAACATATCCGTCACCGTCATTACCCTTAATAACCTTAGCAGTAATGGTATCTCCTTCATTGACCATACTGCGGAGATCTGTTCCCGGAGTGCTTGTATATTCATTACGTGTAATAATGCCGTCTGCTTTATATCCTATGTTAAGAATTATTGCATCTTCTTTAACACCGATGACCTTACCGTCAATAACCTCCCCTGTATGTATAGTCTTTAATGATTCTTCTAACATCTGTTCAAAACTTAAATCTGACATTTTGTTTGAACCTCCTCAATTATAATGTGTGGGGTTGATGCCCCGGCTGTAATACCAACCCTGCGTAACCCGCAGAGCTTCGAGTAATCCAAATCGTCCGCCGTCTGAATATAAAATGTATTCCTGCATACATTCCTGCATATATCATAAAGCTTCTGTGTATTGGAACTACTGCGACCACCGATAACTATCATTGCATCAACGGTAGCTGCCAATGCTGCAGCTTCTGCCTGTCTTTCCTCAGTAGCATTACATATTGTATTTAATACATTTATATTAATATAACTGTTTTTCTGAAAAATTTCAACCAAATATTTAAACTTGTTTGAATTAAATGTCGTCTGTGAAACAATAATAACATTTTTATACTTATTAATATCATTTTTTATAAAAGCTAATGCATCGGTTTCATTATCAATTACCTTGCTTCTTCCGTATGCACAGCTTTTTATGCCCTGAACCTCGGGATGATTTTCATCTCCGATTATTATGACAAAATCCCCTTTTTCCGCGGCTTCTCTGACTATATTGTGTATTTTAAGTACAAACGGACACGTAGCATCAATTATTTTATGCCCTGCCTGTTCAATGATTCCGTATTCGTTCTGCTTTATGCCGTGAGCCCTGATTATCATTGTTCCGGGAGCTGCGCTTTCTGCTTCTTTAGGTCCGTTTATTACCTTTATTCCTTTTTTTTCGAGATCCTTTATTACTTCTTCGTTATGAATTACCGGTCCATATGTGTATATGTTTTTTTCTTCTGCATGTGAATATACCATGTCAACGGCTCTTTTTACTCCAAAACAGAAGCCTGCACTTTTTGCAACGATTACTTCCAAGTTTATCTTCCTGCCTTTTCATTAAAAATCCTGATAATTCTTTCCGTAACATCGTTAATATCCATATCGGAGGAATCGACAAGCACTGCATCCTCAGCCTGTGCAAGCGGAGATACTTTCCTGTGCATATCCCTGTAATCCCTGTCTGCAATGTCTTTTTTTATTGTTTCAAAATCAGCTTCAACACCTTTTTCTTCTAATTCCCTGAGGCGTCTTTCCGCTCTTGTATCAACACTTGCAGTAAGAAAAATCTTACATACGGCATCCGGAAGCACGCATGTTCCTATATCCCTGCCGTCCATTACAACATCCGTCGTTGAAGCAATTTTTTTCTGAAGCTCAACAAGCTTACTGCGTACGGAAGGACATACGGCGGTTTTTGAAGCCATATTTCCCACTGCTTCCGTCCTGAGACGTGATGTAATGTTTTCGCCGTTCAGAATTACCTGCTGCTCTTCTCCATCATACTCTATGCTTATATCAACATTT
Source organism: uncultured Butyrivibrio sp. (assembly GCA_964405265.1). Lineage (GTDB taxonomy): Bacteria > Bacillota > Clostridia > Lachnospirales > Lachnospiraceae > Eshraghiella. The sequence continues at coordinate 48,420 of CAYONC010000004.1, read as the reverse complement.
CTGCATGCTCTGCTTATCTCTTCTTCACTATCCGTATCAATGCAGTTATCAAGAAAATATACTGCCATTGCCCGGTACATTGCCCCGGTATCCACATATATGAATCCGAGCTTTTTGGATATTGTTTTTGCTATCGTGCTTTTTCCAGCTCCTGCCGGTCCGTCTATTGCGATATTGTATGACATAATTTAATGCTTCTCCTATCTGAATGATAATCCTGCAAGATATCCGGTTGACCATGCAATCTGAAGATTATATCCTCCGGTTACGGCATCAACATCAATGACTTCTCCTGCAAAATATAAATTTTTTATTAATTCCGACTCCATGGTTCCGGGATTTATCTCTTTTACATTTATACCTCCGTGAGTAATTATTGCCTCATTAAAACCTCTTAATCCGGTGAGTGTTACGGTTAAATTTTTAATCAGTTTTACAAGTACCCTGCGCTCATCACGACGTATTTCATTAACCTTCTTATGGGGTTCAATTCCTGACAATTCAATAATTACGGGAATCAGTGATTTAGGAAGAAGCCCGTCAAGTGAATTTGAAAAGCTTCTGTTCTTAATGACATCAAAATCCCGGAGTATCCTGTCATCAAGCATTTTCTCATCAAGTGCCGGCTTTAAGTCAATAATAAGCTTGATTTCACGATGTTTTATTATATCTGATACATAGCTGCTGGCACTTAAAACAGTCGGTCCGCTCACTCCGAAATGTGTAAAAAGCAGTTCGCCGAAATCCTCATACACAAGCTTATTCCCGTCATAAAACTTAACTCCGCAGTTTCTAAGGCTAAGACCCTGCAGTTTTTTAATCCATTCTTCAGCTGCAGTAAACGGTACAAGTGCAGGCGAGCATTTGGTAACATTATGTCCGAGTTTTGCCGCAAATCTGTGTCCGCTTCCCGAAGAACCCGTTGAAGGATAAGAATATCCTCCTGTTGCGATAAGCACGGCATCACCGTATATTTTTTTATTATCTGCAACGATTCCGATTGCGGTATTATTCTCCGTTATTATATCGGTAACCTCTGACATCAGCTTTACCGTAACACGTCTTTTTTTCATTTCATTTTCCAAGGCATTGATTATGTCGCAGGACCTGTCAGATACCGGAAAAACCCTGTTTCCTCTTTCAACCTTGAGACCGCAGCCCGCTTTTTCAAAGAAATCCCGGACCATTGCGTTATCAAATGCATATATTGAGCTGTACATAAATTTTGAATTGGTTACGATTTTATCAAAAATTTCTTCAACAGGACATGCATTGGTTACATTACATCTGCCCTTTCCTGTTATATAAATTTTTTTGCCAAGCTTTTCATTTTTTTCAAAAACGGTAACACGGTGACCGCAGTCTGCTGCAGAAACGGCTGCCATCATTCCGGCGGCTCCGCCGCCGATAATCAGTATATCCGACATATTAATCAAGCCCTTTCAGGTAATCCATGACATCATCATCAAGAAAATTTATCTCATCATTGTCACTGATGTGGTAATCATCCCATACATCCCTAAGTTTCTTTAATTTTTTAACAACTCTATTGGAATTCTGAGCACATAAAGCCACAACAAGGGCATTAATCAGTGACATTGCCGCCGCAAGCGAATCAGTAACGGATGTCATTCCGCTTCTTGCCAGGAGATTGCATGATGAATACAGATTCATAGGTGAATATATTGTATCGGTAATTGAAATCACCCCTGCATTTCTGTCATTGGCAAATTCCATTGCCTTAAGCGTTCTTGCGGAATAACGCGGAAAGCTTATTCCTATAAGAACATCCCTGCTGCTCATATTAATCATCTGTTCAAAAATTTCACTCGGGCTGAGTGATGTCACGATTATTACGTCCTTAACAACCATTCTCAGATAATAACCCAAAAGTTCCGCAAGCGGGGCACAGCTTCTTGTACCTGTTACATATACTTTCTCTGCTCCTGATATTATGTCTGCGGCAAGATTAAATGAATCCGTGTCAAGCTCATTCATGGTTGCAATGATATTGTCCGCATCATTTTTCATAACATAATTTATTATGTCCGATTGGGAATCATTTTTTGTTATGTCAAGCTTATTCACTCCCATAAGTCGATTTTTTACAATTTCAAGCAGTGCCTTCTGCAAATCCGGAAATCCTTTATATCCGGCTGCCGTGGCAAATCTTACAACGGTTGACTCACTTATGTTAAGTATGCTTCCAATCCGTGCTGCCGTATTAAAGGCGGCTTCTTCCGTATGTTCCATTATATAATGTGCCACAAGCTTCTGATTTTTGCTGAAACCGGGCAGCAATGCTTTTATTCTGTCAATGACATCTGCTTTCATATTATATGTTCCTCATTTGAATATTCCTTAATGATTATAATAAAAAAAAGATATTATTACAAGGAAAAACTGCCGTATTACGGCATTGTACCGCAAAACGACAGTTTAACATATTAACCTTACAGCATATTAATCATTATTACACCGGATAAGCACCGTCTTTTGCTGCCGCAGGATCTATTTTATTCTGCTGTGCTTCCCTGTATTTAAAGAAATCGGTTGCAACCTGTGGAAATAATGCATATGAAAGAACATCTTCATCCTGCTGTTTCCACTGTTTCATTTCTTCTTCAAGCTTATCAAGCTCAGGCTCAAGCGTATCGGCAAACCGGCAGGTTATAGGTTCTTCACCGGTCATTTCCATTGCCTTTTTCTGAACCTCTTCATCAAACGGTTTAACGGTCTTTCCGTATTTGCCCAAAAGCAAATCCTTTGATTCCTTGGTAAGACTCTTATATCTCTCTCCGAGAACAACATTGAGCACAGCCTGTGTTCCTACAATCTGGCTTGAAGGTGTTACAAGAGGCGGTTCACCGAAATCTTTACGAACTCTCGGTACTTCCTCAAGAACCTCGTTATATTTGTCTTCCGCTTTCATTTCTTTAAGCTGTGATACAAGGTTGGATAACATTCCGCCCGGTACCTGATAAAGAAGAGTTTTAATATTAACACCCATAACCTTAGGGTCAAGAAGTCCTGTTTTAAGCCATTCTTCCCTGAGAGGTCTGAAGTAGTCAGCAATTTCAGCCAGAAGATTCTGGTCAAATCCCGGATCATAAGGAGTTCCTTCAAATACTTTCGCCATTACTTCCGTTGCCGGCTGACTGGTTCCGAGTGCCATAGGTGACATTGCCGTATCAATGATATCACAGCCTGCTTCAACTGCTTTCATTAATGTCATTGAAGCCACTCCTGATGTATAATGCGTATGAAGCTCAATAGGAAGCTTAGAACCTTCTTTAAGTGCTTTTACAAGTTCTGCTGCCTGATTAGGGAGAAGAAGTCCTGCCATATCCTTGATACAGATTGAGTCAGCTCCCATATCTTCTATGTCTTTTGCCATATTCTTCCAGTATTCAAGAGTATATGCATCTCCGAGAGTATATGAAAGTGCCACCTGTGCGTGTGCTCCTTCCTTATTGGCAGCCTTAACGGCCGTCTGGAGATTCCTTATATCATTAAGGCAGTCAAATATTCTTATTATGTCAATACCGTTTGCAACGGATTTCTGAACAAAATATTCCACAACATCATCAGCATACGGACGATATCCGAGTATATTCTGACCTCTGAAAAGCATCTGAAGTTTTGTATTTTTGAATCCGTCTTTAAGCTTTCTGAGTCTGTCCCACGGATCTTCCTTCAAAAAGCGGAGACAGGCATCGAATGTTGCTCCGCCCCAGCATTCAACCGCATTATAGCCTACCTTATCCATTTTATCCACAATCGGCATCATCTGCTCTGTTGTCATTCTTGTGGCAATAAGTGACTGATGGGCATCTCTTAATATTGTTTCGGTAATTTTAACCGGTTTGATTTCACTGTTTATATCTGCCATTACTGTATATCCTTTCTTATATTATGCTACTCCGAATATTGCCATAAACGTTCCGGCAACTACGGCTGTTCCTATTACGCCCGCCACGTTAGGTCCCATGGCGTGCATAAGGAGGAAATTGGTAGGGTCTGTTTCGGCGCCGACCTTCTGTGATACTCTTGCTGCCATAGGTACGGCTGAAACTCCTGCCGAACCGATAAGCGGATTGATTTTACCCTTGGTAACCTTACACATGATTTTTCCAAAAAGAACTCCCACTGCCGTTCCGACTGCAAATGCAACAAGTCCCAGTGCAACAATTTTAAGTGTAGATGCATTAAGGAAATTTGAGGCACTTGTAGATGCGCCTACGGATGTACCGAGCAGTATTACCACTATGTACATCATGGCATTTGATGCCGTTTCGGCAAGCTGTTTCGTAACACCGCACTCCCGGAAAAGATTACCTAACATAAGCATACCCACAAGAGGTGCCGTTGTAGGGAGAATAAGCACTACTATTATCGTAACAACAATAGGGAAAAGAATCTTTTCAAGCTTGGAAACAGGTCTTAACTGTTCCATTTTAATTGCTCTTTCCTTCTTGGTTGTAAGAAGCCTCATAATTGGCGGCTGTATAATCGGCACAAGTGACATGTACGAATATGCAGCTACGGCTATCGGTCCCATAAGGTCCGTCTGCCCTAACTTGCCGGCAAGAAATATGGATGTAGGTCCGTCTGCTCCTCCGATAATTGAAATTGCAGCAGCCGCTTCTCCGTTGAAGCCCATAATGATGGCCAAAAAGTATGCTGCAAAGATGCCTATCTGTGCTGCTGCTCCAAGAAGAAAGCTCTTAGGATTGGCTATTAACGGTCCAAAATCCGTCATTGCCCCCACTCCCATGAAAATGAGTGAAGGAAGAATACTCCACTCGTCAAGTACATAAAAATACCTGAGAAGTCCTCCTGCTTCGCCATCCGTACCAATTTCCTTCATTATGTCCGGGAAAAGGTTAACAAGCAGCATGCCAAATGCTATCGGAACCAGCAGAAGCGGTTCAAATCCTTTTGCAATGGCAAGATATAAAAATACAAGTGCTACAAGAATCATGACATAATTTCCCCACTCAAGAGTGGCAAAGCCTGTCTGTTCCGCAAGATTCTTCAGTGTATCAAGAATCATTTTGATACCTCCAATATTAATTTAATGTAGCCATTGTTTCTCCGGCTTCAACAGCAGAACCTGCTGCAACATTAATACTTGCAACAATTCCGTCTTCCGGAGCAACTATGTCATTTTCCATTTTCATGGCTTCAAGGACAATAACTGCCTGTCCCTTTTTCACCTTATCACCGACGTTTGCCTTAACTGCAACAACCTTGCCCGGCATAGGTGCATTAACCTTAATTGTGCCTGCTGTTCCCGCTGCAGGTGCTGCCTCCTTAACTTCCGATGCCTTTGCAGGCTGTACCGGCTGTACAGGTACCTGACGTGAAGCAGCAGTTCCTCCTGCGGCTCCTTCTTCTACCGTTACGTTATAAACATTACCATTAACTGTTATTGTATAATTTTTCATAATGACTATCTCCTAACTTTTCTTATTGAACGCACCACAAATCCGTCACTGCTTCCTGATTCCGTATATGCAGCTACGGCTGCCGTAATTACTGCAGCAAGTTCCAAATCATTAACATATTCTTCACCGTCAGCGTTATGTACGGTTTCAGCCTCTTTGGCTTCAATCTGTGAAATGGTGTTGTCGATTGCCTGTTCCGCAATCTTTTTTTCTTCTTCCTTCTCAGACTTTTTCTTCATTATTGAAGCTTCAATCTTAGGGAAAACTTTAAAAAGGCTTATAATTAATGAGATGAATATCAGAACCAGAAATGTAACACTCAGACATATAAGAGTATTAATTCCGGCGTCTGCAAGCCTCTCACCCATGCTTGTTAATAAAACCATAGCGCCACCTCTTTATATTGTACCGTGTTTCTTATAAACATCGGATATTTTCTTGGAATACAGCATTTCAAACGAACTGATGAGGTATTTTCTTGTATCTTCAGGCTTGATTACTGAATCGACATATCCTCTTCCTGCCGCGCTTACGGCACCGTTCTGAAGTTTTTTGTATTCATCTGCTTTCTCACTTATAAGCTCAGGCTGCTTCTCATACATGATTCGTGCAGCAAGTCCTGCATCCATCATTCCGACTTCCGCATCTTCCCATGCAAATGTAATGTCTGCTCCCGCTGCCTTGGAATTCATTATCGTGTATGCACTTCCGTAAGCCTCTCCTGTTATAAGATTAACCTTAGGTACATCTGCCGAAGCAAAGGCATATACAAGCCCTGCAGCGGCTTTTGCAGCAGCCTTTTCATTAGATTCACAGGTTAAAAATCCTCTGACATCAGTTATTGAAAGTACGGGTATCTCAAATGCGTCGCAGAATTTAATCATCTCAGAAGCCTTATTGCAGCCTTCAGCCGTAAGGGCTTTTTCAAACTCCTTAACGCTCTTTCCGTTTTCAAAAATTTCTGTTCTGTTGGCTACAACACCGACAGTCGTACCGTTGAGCTTTATAAAACCCGTAACCATTTCTTCGGCATATGATTTCTTAACTTCAACAAATAATCCGTCATCTGAAATCATCGGAAGAACATATGCCGGATCTTTACTGCAATCGGCAATTCCCGAACATATTCTGTTAAGATCATCAGTACATTCACATAATGCCTCATCTTCATTATTGGAAGGAAGAATGCTTATAAGATTCCTGATTTCCGTGATTATTGATGCTTCATCTCCCGTAAAATCAACCACTGCGGTTTCACCTGCCTGGAATTCCGCAGTTGCGGTTCTGTCCGTCTTGCAGCCTTCAAGGGTATTAGGACTGTTCACAAAAAGCCTTGCGTTCCTGCTTTCCATAAAAGTAAAATCAGAAAGTGCCGCTGCTATTGCCATTCCGCCCCCGCATGTACCCATAACGGCGGAAATCTGCGGAATCACTCCAGATGCCTCTGCCTGTTTTGCATAAATCTCGCCAAATGCATTAAGTGCATCCGTTGCTTCCTGAAGCCTCAATCCTGCGCAGTCAATAAAACCAATGACAGGAGCTCCCATTTTCAAAGCCATATCATAGATATTGACTATTTTCTTCGCATGCATTTCCCCCATGGACCCGCTCATGACAGACGAATCCTGGCTGTATACATACACAAGACCTCCGTTGATGGTACCGTAACCGGTAATCACACCATCTGCAGGAGTATCCGCTTCCAGCATGTTGAAGTCAGTATTTCTCGCTTTTACAAGTCCGCCGATTTCAACAAAACTATTGTCATCAAGTAATAAATCTATTCTCTTACCCGCTGACGTCTGCGATGTAGTACTCATATTGTAAGACCTCCGTAATATAAAATTCAAGTTTCTACCAAGTTATATTTTACTTCCAAACATGCAAATAATCAACCCTGTTTTGATATTTTATTAACAATTCTTTAAGGCAGAATTTCCGTAAAGAAATATTTCAGATAATGCATAAAATTTCTCTTTTCCGTTCCTTCCAACGTCAGAACGGGCAGCCGGTATTCAAGCCGGTCATTAATGTATATATATATACTGCCTATCTGTGTATTCTTTTTTACCGGTGCCCTGACATATTCCGGGATTTCATATAAAACATTAACCGTATCATCCGTACACAGAAGCGTACTTACATTAAACGGTATTACTGCGCCAACATATTTTTTCTTTCCGTTAACAACATTTATCTTGTATTTTTCATTGTCCGACGAAAAAATCACTTTACGGAAATAATTATTTATTGCATAATTCATGAGTTTTCCGGTATCAGTCCATTTCTGTCCCTTATTCGGAGGCCATCCGCTTCCCAAAACCACCGATACAAATGTCCTTCCCTCCTGTTTTACCGCACCGACAAAGCAATACCCGGCTTTACCGGTATAACCTGTCTTAAGTCCTACCGCACCGGGCATCATGTCAAGGAACCTGTCAGTATTGTTTACGGTTCCGGCTCTTTTGTTGTTAACCTCTCTGTATGAAAAGCTGCGAGTGGTACATATAGCTGTTATTTTATCGTTTTTTACGGCATAAGCCCCGATAAGCGCCATATCATATGCCGTGGATGAATGATAACCGTTATCATCCTCTGCATCAAGACCGTTCGGCGTGATAAAATAAGTGTTCTTACAGCCTATTTCTTTTGCTTTTCTATTCATCTCGTCAACAAATCTTCTTACGTCTTCAAGGCTTTCTTCCCTGCTTTCATTAGGAGACATGTCTCCGTTAAGAATCCCTCCCGCATATTCTGCGACCGCAACCGCAACATCGTTATATGACTGCAGCATCATCAGATTAAGGAGCTCATCAAAATAATACTGCTCTCCTTTTACCGCATTAAGCTGTACATCCGGTTGTGATGCCGCATATGCAGATATCGTTACCACATCTTCCGTGTTTCCAAGTTCAAGAGCTGTTATAAGTGTCATTATTTTTGTGGTGCTTGCAACAGCCATAGGCGTATCATGATTTTTTCCGTATAAAATCCTGCCGTTCTCACCGTCAATGACTACGGCTGCCAGAGCATATGTATCGATTATGTCCGCATGTACTGATGTAATGCTGCCGCAAAACATCAGCACAGTAAAAAGAATACATAAGATTTTTTTCATACTGTACCGTTTTTTATTATTTATATGACATTAACAGCTTATTAATTCCGAACGCGTCACAATATACCTTATTAATGGTTTTTTCTCCGGTTTACATAATCCGGTTATATATGACGAAGCAAAAAGTTTTTCGGCTTCCTCAAGCTTTGCCTCATTATTGGTATATAAAACAGCGACCGTTTCACCTTTTTTCACGTAATCACCGGTTTTCTTTTTGAGCAGTATGCCGGATGCCAAATCAATGATACTGTCCTTATTCTCACGTCCGCCGCCCAAAAGCATGGAACACCTCCCTATTTTTTCGCATTCCATGTCAGTTATAAAACCTTCCCTGTCCGATGTGATTTCCTTAACGTATTCCGCCTTTGGAAGAAGTTCCGTATTATAAACTGAATATTCATCACCATGCTGCATTTTTACAAGCTCTGCAAGCTTTTTCAGTGCCGTACCGTTTTTCAGGGTATTATTAAGAATTTTTTTTGCTTCCGTGATATCACACGTCCTGCCGGAAAGTACAAGCATATAAGCACCGAGTTCCAGACAGAGTTCCGTTAAATCTTCAGGGCCCCTGCCGTTAAGTGTATCTATTGCCTCAATAACTTCAAGTGAATTTCCCACTGCATAACCTAATGGTTCATCCATTCCGCTTACAATGGCTATCGTTCTCCTTCCGAGACTGTTGCCTATGTCTGTCATTTCCCTTGCAAGTGCAATCGAATCCTCCGTTGTTTTCATAAATGCACCTTTCCCCGTTTTAACATCCAGTACTATGGCATCTGCCCCGGAAGCAATTTTTTTGCTCATGATGCTTGCCGCAATAAGGGGTATACTTTCAACCGTCGCGGTTACATCCCTTAAAGCATACAGTTTTTTGTCCGCCGGTGCCAGGTTCGCCGTCTGTCCGGCAAGTGCAATGCCTATGTTGTTGACGTTATCAATAAATTCTTTTTCCGGAAGTGCGGTAAGAAATCCGGGAAAGCTCTCAAGCTTATCAATGGTGCCGCCCGTATGGCCGAGTCCTCTGCCCGACATTTTTGCAACAGGAACACCTGCCGCTGCTACCATTGGAAGAAGCACCAGTGAAGTCTTGTCACCGACGCCCCCTGTACTGTGTTTGTCAACCTTAATTCCTTTTATCCCGTCTAATTTCAGAATGTCACCGCTTTGTGCCATCGCCATTGTAAGCGAGGCGGTTTCCTCTTTATCCATTCCTTTAAAATATACCGCCATCATCAGTGCGGCAGCCTGGTAGTCCGGTATTTCATCTGATGTATATTTACTGATAAAAAAATTTATTTCCTCAGACGTCAGTTTTTCGCCGTTTCTCTTTTTCATAATAATGTCATACATTCTCATATACGGATACCTCCTTATAAAATCCCTTTCCCGTTTTTATGTGTTCCGTTCCGAGTATTTCCGTAATTGTCTGTCCTATATCCGCAAAGCTGTCCCTTGTTCCGAAATTAATGCTTTTTATACTCTCACCGTACATCATGACAGGTATATATTCCCTTGTATGGTCGGTTCCTTTAAAAACCGGGTCGCATCCGTGGTCCGCATTTATGATAAGTACATCTTCCGGCTGCATTTTTTTAAATATTTCAGGAAGCCGTGAATCAAATTCTTCAAGGCCTTTTCCGTATCCTTTTGCATCTCTCCTGTGCCCCCATGATGAATCAAATTCCACAAGATTGGTAAAAATCAGACCTGTTTTCTGAATATCCATATAATTCAGAGTCTCATCAATTCCATGCATATTGTCTCTTGTATGAATATATTCCGTTATTCCCGAGCCTGCGAAAATATCATTGATTTTTCCTATTGCAGTAACCTGAAGTCCCTTATTCTTCAGCAGATTAAGCAGATTATCCTCAGGCGGGGCAATCGCAAAATCCCTTCGGTCAGAGGTTCTTACATAATTTCCGTCAGTTCCGGTGAAAGGTCTCGCTATTACTCTTGCCACTTCATACTTTCCGGTAAGTATTCTCCTTGCAGACATACACATTTTATACAGACGGGCAAGCCTGTCGGGGTCGGTTATTTCAGGATTATCCCTGTAACCGACATGATATGCAGCCTGAAATACACTGTCTGCGGATGTATACACAATCGGAATGTCTTTTTCAAATGCTTTCCGTCCGTACGTTTTAAGAATTTCAGTGCCTGAGGCAACGCAATTTCCAAGAACACCGTCAATTTCATTTTCCACAGTAAATTTGACGATAATTTCTTCAGGAAATCCTTCAGGAAATACAGGAAATGCCTTTTCTGATATTATTCCCGTCATTTCCCAGTGTCCTGCGGTAGTATCCTTACCTTGTGATTTTTCCATACACCTGCCGTAGGCACCTGCCGGTTTTTCTGATTTTATTCCATGCTTAACTCCATCTATGTTACACAGACCTAATTTTGTAAGATTGGGAATATTTATTCCGTTATTATATTCCCATATATGTCCGAAAGTATCAGCGCCTTCATCACCAAAACTGCCGGCATCAGGAAGTGCACCAATTCCAAAACTGTCCGGAATAATCCATATGACTCTTTTCATAAATTCACCCCACCGTTTTTTTATTTCTTATTATACCATATTTTTTATATGCCATGACATACGGTTTTATTATTTTATTAAAAAGGCTGGAATAATGTGCTGAAAAATGCTACAATGATGACTGTTTAGTCAATACATGGAGGAAACATTATGAGTATTAAATTTATACGAGAGCTTCCGTCACCGGAAGAAATTAAAAGTGAATTTCCGCTTAGTGCAGATAATATCAGACTTAAGGCTGAAAGAGACAGTGAAATCAGGAAGGTATTTACCGGAGAATCAGAAAAATTTCTTGCAATAATAGGTCCCTGCTCCGCTGACAACGAAGAAGCCGTTCTCGATTATGTCACAAGACTTGCACGGGTTCAGGAGCAGATCCGTGATAAGGTAATTATCATTCCGAGAGTATATACCAATAAACCGCGTACTACCGGAGACGGTTACAAGGGAATGCTTCATCAGCCTGATCCTGAAAAGGCTCCTGATATGGTAGCAGGAATCAAGGCAATAAGAAAGCTTCATCTTGACGTTATTAACAATACCGGCCTGTTCCCGGCAGACGAAATGCTGTATCCCGAAAACTGGATGTATTGTGATGATACCCTTTCATATGTGGCAATCGGTGCCCGCTCCGTTGAAGATCAGGAGCACAGACTCACCGCAAGCGGAATGGACGTTCCGGTCGGCATGAAGAATCCTACATCGGGCGGATATGATATAATGCTTAACTCGGTTCATGCGGCTTCTCATCCGCATACATTCATATACCGCGGAAACGAAGTACATACAACCGGTAATCCGTTAACACATACCGTTCTGCGAGGTGCTGTAAATAAAAAAGGACAGTGTATTCCTAATTATCACTATGAGGATCTTCTTCTCCTTAACAGATTATATAAGGAACATAATCTTCCTCATCCTGCTACCGTTGTTGACAGCAATCACAGCAACTCCAACAAGCAGTATATGGAGCAGATAAGAATTGTTGAAGACGTTCTTCACAGCAGGAATATGAATCCTGATATAAGAAAGCTTGTTAAAGGTGTTATGGTTGAAAGCTATATTGAACCGGGAAGCCAGAAAATAGGTGAACATACTTATGGAAAATCAATAACAGACCCTTGTCTGTCATGGGATGATTCCGAGAGGCTCTTATTTACAATAGCTGATAAATGTTGATATTAATGAAGCAGGTGCTTCACGGATTCATAATCATCCGTGAAGCACCTGCTTTATATATATCCTACCGTATCTGCATATTTTTTAAATTCGAAAGACCAATCTTCATATTCCGGGTCTTCGCGATGATCCGGAAGTCCGTATGTCTCAGACAGCTTTTTTCCAAAGTACTCCGATACCTTTTTGGCACCATTGTAATTAAGATGATTGCCTCCGTCCCTTGTTTCGTTTTTCCAGTCAATTCCGATTTCTTCCGCCACAAGATTTAAATCAATATAATCTATGTTATATTTTTCGGATATTTTTTTAATTGCATTATGCTTCATGTAATTGTGGCAGTCCGGTGAAGGAGTTGTAACAAAAACCAGCCGGCTTCCGTGTTCGGCAATATAATCATATATTTTTTCAAAATAATTCATGTTTTCCGTACGGATTTCTTCTGCTATTTCGGTTTTCTGCATCCACGTTCCGCCATGGTACGGCTTAATATCCGTACGATACCTGAATCCCTTCATTGATGCTTCATTCTTATCCGTTGCCGGTTCAAAAAGGTATTTAATTCTTGTATGATATTTCATTGCCGGAATATATTTAAGTATGCCGTCCATAACCGTATCACCGGTTTTTTCATTCAGTCCTCCGTATCTGAAAAAACAATTCGTTTCAAGAACAACAATGTCCGGATTCTGGGTTTTAAATATTTCCCGAACCATGGCATATGTATCACACAGTCTTTGTGCAGATGTTGCACATACATATGACGTAAAACCGTTTTCATGATACATCTGCAAAGGCGAATATGCGGAATACACCTCTGAATCACCTAAAAAAACAAGATCTATGGTATTGTTTTTCTCTGCCGACAGGTCAGTTACCTTCTGTTCAAATGCCGACACATTGTATACTTCTTTTTTTGGTGTTACAAAAACAGAAATTACAATAAGAATCAGAGCAAGTCCGGTAATGAATGTTAGGCTGTATAATAATTTTTTAACCATTCTGTTCTCTCTCCTAATATCCTGCGTATATCAAATCAACAATTGTATATCCGGGACCATATGCGCCAAATAATACAATGACAATTATTAATGCATACCATATGCCCCACCTTACAGGAAGTCTGTATCCGTCAAGCCTGTGTCTGATGCTGATGTTTTTTTCTTTTAAAATACTTACCATAAGAACAATGATAAGCCCCACAACCGCTATTATAAATTCATATTCATCAAGCTTCAGACTGAATAAGTCTGCAAACAGGCTGCTTATATGAAAATTCGTAAATATGCCCGCAAACATCTTAAATCCGTCAGTCAGGGATGGTGCCCTGAAGAAAAGTTCTCCTATGATGACAATAAAAAAAAGTTTTATTCCGCGGAATATCCTATAACCTGTGGCTTCCCTGTCAATATGCAAAGCAGCGGTGATTTTCCTTACCGGTTCTTCTGTAATATTTTCAATAACTATAATTACAAAATAATACATTCCATAAAAAATGAATGTCCAGTTTGCGCCGTGCCATAAGCCGTTACACATCCATACACAAAACAGTGCAATTATCGGGGCAACGAATTTTGCAGCTTTTTTGCCGAATACCTTTTTTACCTTTTTCGCAAAGTTTTTAACAGGCTTTGCAAGGGAAACCGGATAAAAAATATAATCCTTGAAGAATGTTCCCAGTGTTATATGCCATCTGTGCCAGAAATCCGAGGCATCCTTAGCAGCAAAAGGCTGTCTGAAATTCTCAGGAAGCTTTATGCCGAAAATTTCTCCGCTTCCCATTATTATATCCATGCATCCGGAAAATTCCATATAGAGCTGTCCTGTATAAAGTATGGCACCTAACAGAATTATGGAACCGTCAAGCTCAGCATAATTATCAAAAATATATGTAACCGCCTGATACAATCTGTCCGCAATAACCATTTTTTTGAAAAGACCCCATAATATTCTCTGATAACCGAATTTCAGGTTATTAAAAGTTATGCTTTTACATTCATACAAATCATCTGCCGTCTGTCCGTATCTTGCTATCGGTCCTTCCATTATCTGCGGGAAATAGCTTAAGTAAAGAGCTATTTTGGCAAAGTTTTTCTCTGCGGGAATCACGCCTCTGTACACATCCGTAAGATAAGATATTATTTCAAGTGTATAAAATGAAAGTCCTATCGGAACCATAAATTTTACCGGTCTGAATTGCCAGCTTCCGCCGAAATGGTGTATCAGCGTCTGAACACTGGTGGCGAAAAAATTGGTATATTTTAATACGAGAATCAGGGCAATGTTAAGGAGTACAACAAATGTAAGAATATGCTTTTTTTTACGTGCAGCCTTTTTTGAGTCAGGAACATTTCTGTCCGTAGCTTCAAGCCACCTGCCCGTTCCGTATGTTATTGCAATGGCTGCAATCAGATAAATTATAAGCCATCTGCTGAAAAGGCAGAAAAAAAATGCATTAGCCGCAAGCATCAGAATAAATCTGAATTTTTGCGGCATAAGCTGGTATAAAAGTATTACCGCCGGCAGAAATATTGCAAAATATGCCAGCATATGATAAGCCATTATTCTTCTCCCCTGAGCCTGTTAATCATATCCCAGAGACTTTTGGCAGAGTTAAAATTTTCTGCAACAAGCTCAACAGGTGCTACTTCAACATCAAACGCATCTTCAATTTCCGATACAAGCGATAAAATCGCAAAAGAATCAAGAATATGATCATCAATAAGCGTTGTGCAGTTTTCGTAGTCAACTCCCGGTACGATATCTTCCAGTATTTCGATTAATTCATTCATTTTTTTCCTCCTGTGATGTATTAAATACATCTGTTCCTATTCTTTTTCTTATTAATGTAAGACCTTCGTCTTCTGAATAAAATAATATCTGAGGAAGCTCCCTGCTTAAAAACAGTGACATCCCTTCAGTAACGGAATATGCTCCGCACTTTTTAAATATAACCGCATCTCCGATGTTTAGTGAAGG
Organism: uncultured Butyrivibrio sp.; assembly: GCA_964405265.1. Taxonomy (GTDB): domain Bacteria; phylum Bacillota; class Clostridia; order Lachnospirales; family Lachnospiraceae; genus Eshraghiella. The sequence goes on along the minus strand of CAYONC010000004.1, from coordinate 33,146 downwards.
CAGTTCAATATCTTTCAGAATAACATCATTAACGGTACATAATGAACCGCACATATTCCATTTCATGCTTCCGGAGACCGGCACGGCACTTATAATATCCATATACGGTTTTTTCATTCCCATAATCTGACCGTAATAATTAAGCTGATGAATACCGCCGTCAACTATACAGTAATTATGGTCTTCATTATTCTTGACATCCGCAACCGAAGTAATATAAAAACCACAGTCAGATGCGATAAAACGTCCCATTTCAAGTGTAACTTCTTTATAACCCGTATTTTCAAGAAGCTCATACAGCCGGTCGAGCATTGCTGCTTCATCCGGTTCATCATCACTTTCAAAATAATTAACAATAAGTCCCGGACCATACTCCAGTTCTTTAAGGCTTATTCCATAAGTATCATATATATGTTGTCTGTATTCTGACAGCATTACCAGCTCTTTTTCTATTTTTTTCATTTTCTTCTGGGTTCCCGAATAAAAGTGAATGCCCTGAAGTTCCATGCCGTCATTATTATTAATCAGCTGTATGATTTCTTCAAATTCTTTCCTGTCAACCCCAAACTGATTACCGCTTGTAAGTCTGACAAGAACTTTTATTTTATAATTATTCTTATTGCATAAATCAGAAAGTATTTCGTAATGCATACGGGATTCTATCGTAAAAATGCCCTTTCCGCCGCTTAACGACATAATCCTCTCCATGGAATCGGTGGTTTTATTAACGCCTGATACTATAATTTTTTCAGGAGGGATGTTCTTTTTGTGGCATATCTCATATTCTCCCGGCGAACATACTTCATATCTGTCAATATATGAATTCATCGGTCCTATGATAAACGGATTGGCTTTCATTGCATAACACAATCCTGCCCTGTCCTTAAGTCTGTCTTTTATGGACATAACCTTTTGTCTAAGTATGTCCAGATTAAAAATATATGTGGGAGTACCATACCGTTCTAAAAATTTATCCATTTACTTTCCTCCGGCGTATATTTCCTTCAGTGCATTCCTGTCTGTCTTACCGTTTTTTGTAAGCGGCATTTCATCTGTTTTCATGAATACGTTAGGTATCATAAACTCAGGAACTTTTTCTTTCATTGCCTGAATGATTTCCGTTCTGTCAATATCACCTACATAAAACGATACTATTTTATTTTTCTTTTCATCAAAAAAAGTACTTGCACGTTCTACTCCGCATACAGAACCCAGTGCAATATCAATTTCCTCAAGCTCTATTCTGTGTCCCATATGCTTTATCTGGAAATCCTTGCGTCCTGAAAATACCAAAAGCCCTTCTTCATTGTAGCATGCAAGGTCTCCCGTACGGTAAATGATTTCAGGATACTGCGGATTGAGCGGATTGCGCACGAATGCCCGGTCAGTCTGTTCCATGTTATTATAATATCCCGGTGCAAGTGCCGTTCCGGCAACACACACCTCTCCATTTATTCCCGGTTCAGTAACTTCCCTGTCTTCTTCATCAAGAAGAAATACCCTTTCATTAGGAAATGCCCTTCCCATCGGAAGTTTTTCATCATCCGCATATTCCCTGTCAACGATGTAATAGGTGCAGTTGCAGGTAATCTCAGTAGGTCCGTAAAGATTGACAAACTGTGCATCCGGATAATAAGACTTCCATTGGTTAAGCTGCTTTACCGGCATCATCTCGCCGCTGAACATTATCTTCCTTATTGCGTGCGGTACCTTATACTTCAGCCCGTGAAGCCTGTTAAGAAGGCATAAAGCAGATACGGCCCATATAAGCACCGTAACATTATTATCATCCAGCATGTCTGCCACGTTATTTGGAAACATAAAATATTCCTTAGGTATTATAACAAGAGTGGCACCCGCTTTCATAGCGGAATAAATATCCTTTACGGATACATCAAAATCAAACGGAGCCTGATTACCTATCACATCACTTTCCCTGATATCAAATATTTCCGTAAATACATTAATAAAATCAATAACGGAGCGGTGACTCACCACAACTCCCTTAGGATTACCTGTTGAGCCTGATGTAAAAATACCGTATAGCGGATCCGTATCAATAAATCCCTTTCTGACTGCATAAAGCCTGTCCTCATCCGTATCGCATCCGGTTGAATCAATATCAAGAACGGTCCCTTCATATCCGATTTCTTTCATGTCACTGCACAACTGTTCCGCAGTTATTACGACATTCGGCTTCAGCACGTCAAATATCTGTCTTATTCTCTGCTTCGGGAATGAAGGATCCACAAGCACATAAAAACCTCCGGCATATACAACTCCGAAAAAAGTCATAAGCACCCTTACGCTCTTGGTTCCGTATATTACAACCGGTTCTTTCCTTTCAATCAGTCCGGAAAGCTGTGTTCCTATCCTCTTTGCCTCATTAATAAGCTCTTTATATGTACATTCCGACTTATTATCCTTTACGGAAATCTTATCGGGATATAACTCAGCAGATTTTTCAAGATATTCTAAGACATTATACATTCTGCCAGCTCCATTCGTATATACATTTGCAATTATACCGATTATATCACAAAAGTCATATTAGTCAACTTTATAATAATAGCTGAATTCAAAACCTTTTTCCCGTACTCCGTCAATTAAGTCCGCAAGCATTTCAGTATTGGTGCTTGATACCGCATGAAGCAGGAATATTTCACCGCCATGTACTTTATTCAGTGCATTTTCAAGTGACTCAGCTACATCCGGCTGGTCATCGGTATACCAGTCCCTGTGGGCAAAACTCCAGAATACCGAACGGTATCCGAGGCTCTGAACCACTGCAAGTGCCTGCTCAGTGAATTTGCCTTCCGGAAATCTGAACAGATACATTTCATATCCAAAATTTTCATATACATAATCATGAAGCTCTTTAACTTCATTAATCTGATCCTCTAACGACAGTGAACCGATTCCTGACGACGGGTGATTAACCGAATGGTTTCCGACAACGTGTCCTTCATCTATCATACGTTGTACAAGGTCAGGATTTTCTTTAACAAAAGGCATTGTTACAAAGAAAACAGCCTTAACATTTTTCTCTTTTAATGTATCAAGTATCTTAGGAGTGTATCCGTATTCATAACCTTCATCAAAGGTCAGAAATACATAATTACTCATCGGATGGATAAAGTCAGCCGCATATTTTCCCCATTTATTATCATACCAGGTACAGCCTCCCGGTCTGTTATTTTTATCCACTTCCGTTCCAAAGCCGTACGGAATCTGTTCCGTCGGGAATGTCGTCAGGTCGGTTTTGGAATTAATGACGAGCTCCGCACCGGAATTCATATAATCCGCTTTAACCTTTTCTTCAACGGTAATCTCCACCGGTGACGTGGCAATGTTGCCGCCCTCATCTATTGCAACGGCGTATACCGTATATGTTCCGGCTTCGTTAAATGATATATATTCCTTTAGGTACTTTTCGGCATCGCTTAATTCGCCAGAATTGACAATTCCTGTTTTTAATTCCGTAACGTCTGAAAATTCATATACAAGATTTTCAAGCGTTATATTCTGATTAACACCTGTTTTGTATGTATTTTCAACAAGCTCTATTTCAGGCATTACCGTATCATTAATCCTTACCGCGAATTTAAACTGTTTATCTTCACATGTGACTACTGCTTCATAACTTCCGACCTTATTACCGGTTACGGCTGACACGTCAACGATTGCAGATGCTATTTTTTCATCTGAACCCTTCAGTACATCGGAAGGATTGATGATTACTTTATCTTTTGTGGCTTCAATGGTTATTGAATTAATTTTCAGGGAAACTTCGTTGGCTTTTTTCTTCTCTTTTTCTGAATATTTATTGATAACGATAAGCACTATTCCAAGGATTATGATTATCATTATTAACGCAATTAATGCAAGTCCTGCAGAAATTCCGGTTTTATTCTTTTTTGACTTTCTTTTATTGTCTTTCATACTATTTTCCTCCGTTTTTTTATTTTCTCGGATGCGACATTGCATATACTCTGCTGATACCGGCTTTTACCGGTACTGCATAATTCTGGGTTGTTGAAATATCGGCATGTCCCATCATCTCCTGAATTGATTTCAGGTCTGCACCGCCCTGAAGCATATGGGCTGCAAACGAATTTCTGAATATATGCGGATTAATCCTGTCTTCAAATCCGCACTGTTTCCCGTATTGTTTGATTATCTTCCAGAATCCCTGGCGGCTCATTCCGTATCCGTCGCAGTTAAGGAAGAGATAATCTTCCGTCGGATTAAATTCTTTCCTTGCTTCATTAATATATCTTAAAAGTGCACTTCCTGCAATATTTCCAAAAGGTACAAAGCGTTCCCTGCCTTCATCCGTACAGGTAATGAAATTCATCGTCAGATTAACATCTCTCACTCTCAGCCGTATTATTTCGGAAACCTTAATTCCCGTAGCATACAAAAGCTCCAGCATTGCTTTATCCCTTATTCCTTTATGTGAAGCCTCATCCGGCATCGAAAGAAGTCTGTCCATTTCTTCAACAGTCAGAATTTCAGGCGTTCTTCGGACGATTTTAGGCGGTTTAATATTTACCGCCGTATTATTTTCAATCATTTTCTCATTGTAAAGATATGAAAAAAAAGACTTTACTGCAGAAATGCTTCTCGAAACGGAAGCTGAAGCCATTCCCCTTCGCTCAAGCTCCAACACATACGAGTTCAGAATCGTGAAGCTGACACGGTTTAAATCATGTATACCGTGGTTTTTCAAAAATTCAATCAGTCCGGCTATATCTCTTTTGTATGCCGTTAATGTATTATCAGATATTTTTCGTATATGCTTTGCATATTCCATATACCTGTCCATATAACATTCCATATTCTGTACCTTACTTTATTCCTAAATTAACGTGCTAATTATATAATGCTTCCCGTTTAAAATCAAGAAATTCGTTTTATCTTACGGATATTTCACATAAAATTTTTGAATAGCTGAAGCTTTCAAACGTCATACCGCCAAGGATGATGACAAATGCCGTTCCATATCGCAGCATCCCCTTATCTCTCCTTGTAAGCAGATATATTCCGTAACCATACAGCAGCATATGCCCTGTTATTGCAAATAATATTATAACAAAATATCCGGTACCCTGTAATACCGTTGTAATACATGCAATGATGCCATACGAAAATCCGGACACGGTCAGAGCTGCTGCAGGTATATATCTGCAGAATACAGAGGTCTCCAGTATTGCCGTAACGGCAAAATACTTAATTCTCCGTGTGAATACATCAGAAAACACTTTTCCGTAATCCGCTTTTTCCACAAGATTTTCATAAAAATTCCAGTTCTGTATTCTTCTGTATCCCGCAGCATTGCAAAATATGATTCCCGCGATTTCTGCCGATAAAAATAATAGTAAATATTTTATGCATCTGCTAAATAAGTTCTTTTCCATATGTTATTTTATGAAAAAGAACTTATCGATATGTCTGCCATATATGCAAGTATTGCTCCTACCGTTTTGCCATCCTGTATTTTGCCCGATAATATCATCCGAAGAAGTTCTTCCGGTCTGTATGTTTCTACCTCGATATACTCATTTTCATCAGGATTTTTCTCCGTTTTCAGAAGATTCTCAGCCACGTATACGTCTATTTTCTCATTACAGAATGCCGGTGTCGTGGCTATTGTATATAAATATTTCATCTTTCCGGCACGGTATCCCGTCTCCTCCTCAAGCTCCCTTGCCGCACATTCGGCTGACGGCTCTCCCGGATAATTTTTTGCCCCGGCCGGTATTTCCAGACATTCAGCTTCTATGGAGTTGCGGTATTGGCGCACAAGAATTATTCCTCCGTCATCAAGGATTGGCAGAACGGCTGCTCCGCCTTTCCTGTGTTCCACATGATCCCATACCTCATTATTACCATTTTCAAATTCAATATAATCCGAATATATATCAAGTATTTTTCCCTGATATTCCAATTTTCTCTTTATTCTTTTTAATGCTGCCATATTATTTTATTCCGGTACATTTATCGTAACACTTGTCCGTTGCAGAAATTATGGCATCACGGAAGCCTTTTCTTTCAAGTTCGGAAACACCCGCTATCGTTGTTCCTCCCGGTGAGCATACCCTGTCCTTAAGAACGGCAGGGTGCTCGCCTGTGGTCAAAACCATGTCAGCTGCACCTTTTACGGTCATTGCCGCAAATTCTATTGCATCGTTGCGGCTCATTCCATACTTGACCGCACTGTCCGCAAGTGCTTCTATAAACATATATACATATGCCGGTGAGCTTCCGCTTACGCATGTTACGGTGTCAAGCAGCTTTTCGTCAACGATTCTGAATTTACCGAACGATGAAAAGAATCTGGAAATGACATCCATTTCTTCCAAATCAAATTCCTTTGAATTGTATGCAATGCCTGTCATCCCTTCACCTATCAGGGCAGGAGTATTAGGCATGCATCTTACTACCCTTACGTCTCCGGTAAACATATTTCTGATATCTGCCGTCGTTATTCCCGGTGCAAGTGAAATTATTATTTTATCCCTTTCAACAACATTCCTTATGCTTCTGATTACTTCTTCATAGCATTGCGGCTTTACCGCAAGAATAATATATTTAACACTGTTGGCGAGTTCAATGTTGGTAGGTGCGGTAATTACTCCGGTTTCATCCGCAACCTTTATTCTTAATGACTCAGATGCATCAGTAATCATTATCTGATTTCTGTCAAAAACATTAAGCACACCTTTTAACATTGCCTTACCCATGTTGCCTGTTCCGATAAATCCGAAAGTATTCATATTCTCACCCGTTAATTACCTTTCTGAAATAATTTTTTCAACCGTTACAAGTTTTACACATAATGTAAACAGCTCTGCTGCTTTTTTAAGTTCTTCAGGCGTAGGATAAGACGGTGCAAGCCTTATGTTGCTGTCATCAGGGTCTTTTCCGTACGGAAAAGGTGCACCCGCTCCCGTAAGAACCACACCTGCGTCCTTACATTTTGCAACAACTGCTTTTGCACATCCTTTAACGGTTTCAAATGAAATGAAGTATCCGCCCATAGGCTTAGTCCATGTTCCTGCACCGGTTCCTTCGAGCTCTTTTTCAAGAATTTCAAGGACCGCATCAAATTTCGGCCTTAGAAATTCGGCATGCTTTCTCATGTGGGCTTTAATTCCGTCTATATTTTGAAAATAATTCACATGTCTTAGCTGGTTAATTTTATCATAGCTGATTGTCTGTATCGTAAGTCTCTTCTTAATCCATTCAAGATTTGCTGCAGATGAGGCAAGTGCCGATATTCCGCCTCCCGCAAAGCTTATCTTGGATGTCGAACAAAATTCGTAAACCATGTCCGGATTGCCTGCTTTTGCACATTCCGAGAGAATTTCCGGTATTTCTATTGTTTCATCATATATATAATGAAGTGCATATGCATTGTCCCAATATATTCTGAAATCCTTCGCTGCCGGTTTTAATGCCGCCATTCGCTTAACCGTCTCATCAGAATACACGTATCCCTGAGGGTTGGAGTACTTAGGAACACACCATATTCCTTTAACGGACGAATCACCTGATACAAGCCTTTCAACAATGTCCATGTCAGGGCCGTTTTCGGTCATTGGTATGTTAATCATTTCTATACCCAAAAGCTCCGTTATCTTAAAATGCCTGTCATATCCCGGAACAGGGCAGAGAAATTTAACCGGTTCCCTGAGTCTGCACCACGGTGTAGATCCCATGACTCCGAACAGCATTGAATTCGCGACACAGTCATACATAATATTAAGGCTTGCATTACCGCACACAAATACATTATCTGCAGGTACTCCCAAAAAATCTCCCATAAGCTTCCTTGCTTCCGGTATTCCTTCAAGATTACCATAATTTCTGCAGTCTATTCCCGATTCCGTAACATAGCTGCATGACGAATTAATTACGTCAAACATATCATTGGTTATATCAAGCTGTGCCGGGGACGGCTTTCCTCTTGACATGTCAAGTCTGAGTCCGAGCCCTTTATAATCCTCATATTCTTTTAACAGTCCTGCGTGTATATTCTTTAATTCATCAGTTGACATTTCAATATATTTCATGTGTCTGTTCCTCCGTTAATCCTGTTGTTTCTGTGTATAATATCATCCGTAAAAAATTCATGCAAGAAGAAGAAATGCAATTACGGCAATTCCCAAAATTATTCTGTATATTCCAAATGCTTTAAAATCATGACTTTTTATATATGACATCAGGAATTTTATCACAATTACCGATACGGCAAATGATACAGCCATTCCCGTAAGCAGATATACTGCCTCCGTTCCGGTAAAACCTCCGCCATCTTTTATGAAGCTGAGTATTTTAAGAAAGCTTGCACCAACCATTGTAGGTATTCCTAAGAAAAACGTAAATTCCGCCGCCTCTGTCCTTGCTGTTCCTATAAGCATTGCACCTATAATCGTAATTCCCGACCTTGATGTACCGGGTATCATTGCAAGAACCTGAAACAGTCCGATGATAAAAGCGGTTTTTATTGTCATTTCCTTCAGATCATTAATTTTAAAATTTCTGTTTCTGTCAAAATATTCCACAAGTATAAATACAATACCGTATATTATCAATGTTGCCGCAACAACATACGGACTGCCCATCAGGGAATCAATTCTGTCTTCAAACAGAAGTCCGATAACTGCCGATGGAATACAGGCAATTATTATTTTAAGCCACAGTTTTAATTTATCATTATCCCAATGCACACCCGATTCTTCTTTTGAAACAGGCCAGAGTTTTCTGAAATATATAACAACAACGGCAAGAATGGCACCAAGCTGAATTACAACATTAAACATGTTAATGAACTCCGTGCCCGACTTCAGATTAAGGAACTGTCCGAACAGAATAAGATGTCCTGTGCTGCTGATCGGAAGCCATTCGGTAATTCCTTCAACAATGCCCAGGACAACTATTTTCAATAACTCAAATAAATCCATTATCTGGTCTCATCATTGTCAGACACATCGCCGACAATTCTGACTTTTCCCTTATATAATTCTTCAACAGCAACAGATAACGGCTTCTTGCCCTTTCCGTTAACATACGGCTGTGCTCCGTCTATAATCTGACGTGCTCTTTTGGACGTTGCAATAACAAGAGAATAACGGCTCTGAATTGCAGGCTGCTCTCCCGGTTCAACGTCCTTATTAATCACATTCATTAATTCTGTGTAAGATGGATGTATCATTATATTTCTCCTTTACTTACCAAATTCATCCTTATATCCTGAATTATGGATAATTTTTCACTTGTTCTATTATGCTCACTTTTAATAATTCTGTCAACTGTTTTAACACAATCTTCCAAAATATCATTAACTACAATATAGTCATAAGCTTCCACGCCTTCTGCTTCTTTTGCGGCTCTTGCAAGCCTCTGTTCAATTATCTCCGGCGTCTCCGTTCCCCTGCCCGTAAGTCTGCTTCTTAAGGTATCTGCATCCTTCGTTGTTATGAAAATAAGAACCGCATCAGGATACTGTTCTTTTATTCTGAGTGCCCCCTGTATCTCTATTTCAAGAAGGACATCCATGCCTTCCGACATTTTATTCTCAACGAATGCCTTAGGCGTACCGTAGTAGTTATCCACATATCTTGCATATTCCACGAACTCATCATTTTTTATCATATTTTCAAATTCTTCCATTGTCTTAAAAAAATATGAAACGCCTTCAGTTTCTCCCGTTCTCGGCTTTCTCGTGGTTGCGGAAACGGACAGTGCATAGTTTTCTGATTCCGTCAGCTTTCCCATGACAGTTCCCTTACCGGCTCCCGAAAACCCTGATATAACTATAAGCTTACCTCTGTTCATCTTCTTCACCTCTGTTTAATGTATCTCCCGGGCATCGTATTCTTCCTGCTATCGTATCCGGCTGTAATGCCGATAAAATCAGATATCCGGTATCAGTCACAATAAATGCCCTTGTCTTCCTGCCCTGACTTGCGTCCACAACTTTTCCCTGTTCTCTTGAATTCTGGAGAAGTCTCTTTGATGGCGCCGAATCAGGCGAAACCATGGCAATAATCTTATCTGAATTAACTATATTTCCGAATCCTATGTTAATAAAAGCCATATATTCACCTGCTATTCTATATTCTGAATCTGTTCTCTTACTTTCTCAATTTCCGTCTTAAGGCTGATTGCCCAACCGGATATGTCAATATTGTTCGCCTTGGACAGAATCGTATTGGCTTCCCTGTTCATCTCCTGTGCAATAAAATCAAGCTTACGTCCAACGCTTCCGCCCTGCATAAGTTCATTATTCATGCTGCTTATATGACTCTTAAGTCTCACCGTTTCTTCGTCAACACATATCTTATCGGCAAAAATCGTTACCTCTGTTGCGATTCTGTTTTCATCGATTCCCGGATCTTCAAGCACCTCATATATCTTATCCGTCAGCTTCTCCCTGTACTCACGTACCGTCTCCGGACTTCTCTCTTCAATCCTGTCCACAAGTTCAGTAATGTAATCCAGCTTGCCTGAAATATCTTCTTTAAGCTTCTCACCTTCGTAAATTCTTGCATCAACAAACTGTTCGCATGCTTTATCAATAGCACTCTTTAAAAGCAGCCACAATTCTTCTTCATCCTCATTCTGCTCTTCCATTGTAATTACTTCCGGATATCTGGAAAGCAATGACACTCTTATATCATTGTCTATTCCGAAATGCTCCGACATTCTTGCAAAAATCCCCATATATTCTTCGGCAAGTTCTTCGTTATACTTCAGGCAGATTCTGTTCTCTGCATAGTCCTCATAGCTTATAAATATGTCTACCTTGCCTCTGCTTATGTAATTCTTCAGTTCATCACGAATGGCCGCTTCATAAAAATTAAGCTTCTTAGGCATTTTGACGGAAGGTTCAAAATAACGGTGATTAACCGATTTCATCTCAACCGTTATTTTCCGGTCCCCATCACTTACCTCACTTCGCCCAAATCCCGTCATGCTCTTTATCATGGCAAGTCCTCCTCACAATAACATTTTATTAATTTTATCAAAAAATATAGTATATTTCAAGGCAAAATGTTATACTGAGAACATTATGACATGAGGTGAAAACAATGGCTTTTGACGGTATAACAATACACGCACTTGTAAATGAATTAAACAACCGTATACTTAACGGACGCATAGAAAAAATAGCACAGCCGGAAAAAGATGAGCTGTTATTAACCATAAAATCAGAAGGTATACAGTACAGGCTTATTCTTTCAGTCAATGCAGGGCTTCCGTTAGTATATCTTACAGACAGAAACAAACCCTCTCCTCTTACTGCACCGGGCTTCTGTATGCTTTTAAGAAAACATATCAATAACGGCAGGATAATTTCAATTACCCAGCCGGGGCTTGAACGGATAATACGTTTCAAAATTGAACACCTTAATGAAATGGGGGATTACTGCACCAAAAATCTTATTATTGAGCTTATGGGCAAGCACAGTAATATCATATTCACGGACAGCAGCGACAAAATCATTGACAGTATAAAAAGGATTAATGCAGGTATAAGTTCGGTAAGGGAGGTGCTTCCGGGCTATGATTATTTTATTCCTTCTACCACCGTAAAATACGACGCCCTAACTGCCGACAGGGAATTTGCCGCCGGTATCATTTCATCCAAAAAACTTGAATGCGGCAAATCAATCTATACCTCTTTTACAGGTATAAGTCCGCAGGCTGCTGAAGAAATATGCCATGAAGCCGGAATTGATTCATCATATCCTGCCTGTTTACTCACAGAATCCGAAGCAGAACATTTAGCCAATATTTTTGTCGGTTATATCGAAGAGGCTGCTGCCGGCACATATCAGCCTTCACTTATATATGATAACGGAAAACCCGTCGATTTTACCGTATGCGGCAACAGTATGTATGACGGTCTTACGATAATACATTCAGAATCCGTAAGCTCAATGCTTGAAGCTTTTTATTCAGAAAAAAACATGACAGACCGTATAAAACAACGGTCGGCCGATTTAAGGCAGACGGTAAATACGCTTCTTGAAAGAAATGCAAGAAAATATGCTCTTCAGGAAAAGCAGCTAAAGGATACCGAAAAGCGTGATACATTCCGCATTTACGGTGAGCTTCTCAACGTATATGCACACGAGATACCTGAAGGCGTATCATCCTGTGAGGTTCTGAATTATTATACCGGTGAAACGATAACCGTTCCGTTGGACGAACATCTTACGCCGCATGAAAACAGCCGCAGATATTATGCAAAATATAATAAATTAAAAAGAACCCGTGAAGCCTTAAGCGAACAGATTACCGCCACGGCTGCAGAAGCCGTTCATTTAGAATCAATAAGCACTGCACTGGATATTGCAAGGGAATATGACGATCTGATACAGATAAAAGAAGAGCTGTCCGACTATGGTTTTATAAAAAAACACTCCGCGGGCACAGGACGCCGCCAGAAATCCAAAAGCAGACCTTTTCATTATGTATCATCCGACGGATATGACATACTGGTCGGAAAAAACAACATTCAGAACGAAGAGCTGACCTTTAAAACAGCCTCTCCGGACGACTGGTGGTTTCATGCAAAGGGAATGCCGGGGTCACACGTTATTGTCAAATCGGGAAAAGATGATGTTCCTGATGCCACATTTGAAGAAGCTGCCGCTCTCGCCGCATATTATTCCAAAGGGCGCGGGCAGGAAAAGGTTGAAGTAGATTATCTTATGAAAAAAAATGTCCGTAAATCGTCCGATGCTGCACCCGGTTTTGTAATATACCACACAAATTATTCCATGATAATTTCACCGGACATTAAAAACATAAAAGAAATACAATAAGCAAAAAGAATAAAGCGGACAAGTCCGCTTACATTAAAAAGCTGCCGCATATTGCGGCAGCATATTCTTTATTCCTCATCCGTAGGTCCGTCATCATCCATTAATTCCTTAACATTGGCTGCCAGCTCCTGTTCTGCTGCAACTTCCGTCTCCGTATCCTCAGGCTTAAGTTCTTCCCTGTTCGCTATTATGATATTAAGATCCTTGGTCAGTTCATTAATGAGATTCTCATACTTTAACTTACTGTTTTCCAATGAATGTTCTATTATACGCTGAAGACTCACAAGGCTGTCATCCGTATACTGTATCGCTCCCATACGGATTTCGTTAGCTTCTTCAACAGCCCGGTCAACAATTTTCTGTGCTTCAGCACTTGCGGCTTCTATTACCTGATTAGCCTGTTCATATGCCCTTTGCATGATTTCATGTTCTTTAACAAGCTCATCCATCTGAAGCTGTGCTTCCCTTATCATATTTTCAGCTTTTTCCTTTGCATCACTGAGGATGGAATCCCTGTTGCTGATCATCTTGCGGCAGCTTCGGATTTCCTCAGGCACCTTGAGTCTGAGTTTTCTTATAAGTTCCTCCATATCATCCCTGTTAACATAAATTCTTGTATTAGAAAGAGGTACCTGTTTACAGCCTGATATGTATTCTTCCATCTCATCAATAGTCTGCTCAATTTTGCTCATATTATGTCTCTCCAATCAAATTTCTTCTATATATAATATCACTATAATAAATTTAAAACAATTAGAAATTACTGTCTTTTTATAAAAACATGACAGTTTGTTTTATATTTTTTTATTTTCAGTATTTCAAAACCGTTTTCTTCTATAAAATCCATGTTTCTGTCCAGACACATTTCCATAACGATAATGGTATTTCCGGTCACATATCCGGCATTTCTAAGAACTTTCAGCACTGCCGGCTCAGCTTCATCAGCATATGGCGGATCCATGAAAATTATGTCAAAAGGAATATGCCCTTTTATTTTTTCAAGTGCTGACATCACATCCGTTTCCATGACCGTGCTGTTATCCTTAAAATGTGTAAACTCAAGATTTTCCTTAATGCATGATATTGCATTTCTCGAATTTTCAACAAATACGGCTGCCGCCGCACCTCTGCTGAGTGCTTCTATACCTATGCTTCCGCTTCCTGAAAATAAATCAAGAAATTCGCATCCTGCGATATAATTCTGAAGTACATTAAAAAGCGTCTCCTTGGTTCTGTCCTGTGTAGGTCTTGTTTCCATACCTTTTGGTGCCTTTAACGGCATACTCCTTCTTGTACCTGAAATCACTCTCATTTTACCATATATCCTTTCCCCGGCTGTTCTTCATAATATATTCTGCCGTTTTCCAATAGCACTTTTTCTTTTTCGGTTATTTCATATATGTTTACGCAGCAATTTCTTTGAAAAATTCCGCTCCACCAGTCCTTTATTTCCTGATTGTTAAGATTCAGCATAAGGCCCCTGTTCAATGCTCCGTGTGCGACGATAAGAATAGTTTTATCCGTTCCCGCTTCCGGCATTATTACCGTATCAATAAATTCCTTTGCCCTTTTTAAAACCATATCATAAGTCTCCCCTCCTTCAGGAGGAACATACTTATCCGGTGCTTCAAAGAAATTCCGGAATTCTTTCGGCAGACTGTCTGTAACCTGTCCTTCATAAGTGCCGAAGCACATTTCTTTAAGCCTGTCATCCGTTATTAATTCCGTGATTCTGTTTCTTTTAAGTATTACCGCTGTTTCAAATGCTCTTTTTAACGGACTTGAATATATGACATCAAAAGAAATATCCTTTAAAGCTTCTGATGTTATGTCTGCAAGCTCACGTCCGTAATCATTTAACGGAATATCACTCCTGCCCTGAAGTTTTTTTTCATTATTCCAGTCTGTTTCTCCATGTCTTATTATATACAGCTTCATTATCTCTCCTATAAATTTATTCTGTTATAATTGTTATTCAGATATTCTGAAATATTCAGTCGCAGTGCGTTATTTTCCGGCTTTTTAAGTTTCGGATCATCTGCAATAAGCTCTGCTGATTTTTCCGACGCCTTTTTCAATATTCCCGAATCAGCATAAATATCGGCAACCTTAAAGCCGAACTCGCCGCTCTGTCTTACTCCGAGCATATCTCCCGGTCCTCTCAGTTTCAAATCCTGCTCCGATATGTAAAAGCCATCGTTACTGTCTTTTAATATTTTAAGCCTTTCTATTGTTGTTTTATTTTGGCTGTCACTTACAAGAATACAATATGACTGTCTGTCACCTCTTCCTACCCTTCCTCTAAGCTGATGAAGACCGGCAAGACCGAATCTTTCCGCATTTTCCACCATGATTACCGTAGCGGACGGCACATTTATTCCCACTTCAATTACGGTAGTTGATACCAGCACGTTTATTTCTCCACATGCAAATTTTTCCATAATCTTATTTTTTTCCGCCGGTTTCATCTTTCCGTGAAGATATTCCACCACACATTCCGCAGGCAGCTCTTTTCTGAGTTTTTTACTGTAATCGACGACATTTTCAAGCTCATCAGTATCGCTTTTTTCCGTCATTGCACATATAACATATGCCTGATTGCCTTTTTTCCATTCCTTTTCAATTAATCTGTAAGCATTACTCCTGTATGACGAATTCACAATACAGTTTTTAACGGGGAGTCTGTCTGCCGGTTTTTCATTAAGCACGGAAATATCAAGATCTCCATATAAAATAATGGCAAGCGACCTTGGAATCGGTGTTGCGCTCATCACAAGGATATGCGGATTATTACCTTTACTGCTAAGATTTTCTCTCTGGCGCACACCGAAACGATGCTGTTCATCCGTTATAACCAGTCCGAGATTATGATAAATTACACTTTCGGTAATAACGGCATGTGTTCCGATAATAACACCGGCGCTTCCGTCTGCTGCCTTCTCTTTGGCTTTTTTCTTTTCGGATGCCTTAAGCGAACCCGTTAAAAGTACACATTCCGCATTTATTCCGTTTTTCTCGATAATTTTAACAAATGCTTCGTAATGCTGTTTTGCGAGAACCTCGGTGGGAACCATGAGTACCGCCTGAAATCCCGAATATACGGTATTGATAATTGACATGAAAGCAAGTATCGTCTTCCCTGAACCGACATCGCCCTGCACAAGCCTGTTCATACAGCTTTTTCCTGCCATATCCTTTTTTATTTCATCATAAACCTTTATCTGGGCATTTGTCAGACTGTATCCGAGATTATCCTTAACATCCTTAATAACAGCCGCTTCCGTTATCACATGACCATTATTTTGCATTATGCCCGAGCTTTTCATACTCCGCACTCCTGCCGTAAACAGAAAAAATTCATCAAATACGATACGTTCTCTCGATTTTTCAAGTTCTTCCCTGTTCTTTGGAAAGTGCATGCCATATAATGCTGAATTAATGTCAGTCAGCCCGATATCGTTAACAATTTTCTCAGGAAGATATTCTTTTACGTTATTCCGGTATTCAAAAGCCTGCCTGACCGCTTTGATTACGGTATTGTTCGTAAGACCGGCCGTAAGACCGTATACCGGCTGCATTGAATCAAGCTTCGCACTGTATTCTTCAATACTGAAAATAACAGGCTGTTCCATAAAAAGAAGGCCGCCTCTAAAAGCAGCCCTGCCTCTGAATATGTATCCGGTTCCTCTCTGCAGCCGGCTTTTTATATATGGCATATTATACCATATCATTTTTATGTCATTATTCATATTATCCTTAACAACCGCAGAAAATATTTTGTATTTTCCGCGGCTATTAAATTCATATTCACCGGTAACCCTCGCATATAGTGCGTATATGCCCGGTTCCGTTATATCCTTCACATTAACCGGATTATCAAATACTTCGTAAGTCCTTGGATAAAAACCAATCAGGTCTTCCACGGTATACACGGAAAGCCTGTTAAACAGCTGTTCAGTTTTTTCACCAATACCCTTTAGTTCACTTATTTTCATCCGGTTATTCCTTATTCTACTGATACAAAATAATAATAAATAGGCTGACCGCCGTAATTAACCTCAACATCACACTCAGGATATTCTGCCTCAATTTCTTTTGCAAGAGACTGTGCAGTATTCTCATCAATATCACATCCGTAATATAAGCTTATCAGTTCGGCATTTTCATCCGCTATCCGGGATATCAGGTCCTTCGTAACGGCAGAAATATCCGTTCCGACTGACAATATTGTCTTATCGCCGATACCCATGATATCACCCTGTCGGATAACCTTATCATCTACTTCAGTATCCCTCACGGCATATGTTATTGAACCAGATTTAACTGCTTTAATTCCTTCTGTCATTGCATTAAGATTTTCTTCCGGAGAGGTTTCCTCCGTATATGCAAGAAGTGCTGTAATTCCCTGTGGGATCGTTTTCGTAGGTACAACCATGATGTTGCGGTCTTCCACAATACTCTGTGCCTGGTTGGCAGCAAGAATAATATTGGAATTATTAGGAAGAATAAAAATATTCTCTGCATGAACCCGGTCAATGGCATTAAGCATGTCCTCAGTACTCGGATTCATTGTCTGCCCGCCTTCGATGATATAATCAACACCGAGACATTTGAAGATTTCAGAAAGGCCTTCACCCGCAGACACGGATATAAATCCGTATTTTGCATCATTAACCGTTTTTTCCTTCTCAGCAGCCTTTTGTTCTGCCTGTTGTTCTGCCTGTTGAGCCGCTATTTTTGAAGCATTGGCAATTACCCTCTCATGATGTTCTTCACGCATATTGTCTATTTTCATCCTTGAAAGAGAACCATATTTAAGTCCTTCCTCAAAAGCAAGTCCCGGATGATTGGTATGAACATGGACCTTAACAATCTCATCATCCGCAACAAGAACTATTGAATTACCTATGGACTCAAGGAAAGATTTAAAAGATGCTTCCGCAGTATCATTAAATTCCTTCTCAAGCATGACAATAAATTCTGTACAGTAACCAAATTCAATATCGGTTTCTTCCACACCCTGCGCGGAAATTTCCGTATCTTTTATTACAGGCTTCGTATAGGCCTCCACGGCTTCATAATTGACCTTCCTGCCTATAAGGGCATTGTATGCACCCTTCATTACCTGCATAAGTCCCTGTCCGCCGGAATCAACAACTCCTGCCTGTTTTAAAACCGGAAGCAGCTCAGGCGTATAATCAAGAACTTCATCACCATATTCAATCACTGCCTTCATGAGTCTGTCTATATCACGTGTCTTAGGTGCAAGCTCTTTAATTTTCTCAGACATTCCCCTTGCAACAGTAAGAATGGTTCCTTCCTTCGGCTTCATTACGGCTTTGTATGCCGTCTCGACGGCCTTGTCAAAGGCCTTAGCAAGTATTCTTGAATCTAACCTGTCATATTCCCTGATAACTTTGGTAAATCCCCGTAAAAGCTGGGAAAGAATTACGCCTGAGTTTCCTCTTGCTCCTCTTAATGAACCGCTGGAAATAGCTTTTGAAATTGTCTCCATCGTGACATTCTGAAGTGATGACACTTCTTTTGCCGCTGCCATTATGGTAAGTGACATATTGGTTCCCGTATCACCGTCAGGCACGGGAAATACATTTAAATCATTAATCCATTCTTTCTTTGCTTCCAAATTAGCCGCTCCGGCAAGAAAAAATCTCTTAACCCCCAAAGCGTCTATGCTATTAATTGCCACGGTATAAAATCCTCCTTAATTCAAAATTACCGACATCAGTCAATAATTCTGATACCTTCAACATATACATTGATTTTACCGACTTTTAGTCCTGTATATTCTTCTACTTTGTATTTAACATTATGAACAAGATTATCCGCAACCGTGGAAATGGTAACACCATATGCCAGGATTACATGAAAATCAATAATCAGTCTGTTCCTGTCATCAACCTTGACATTTATGCCACGTGTAAGACTTTCTCTCTTAAGAAGTCTGACAATGCCGTCCTTAACACTGACCGCTGCCATTCCCACGACGCCAAAACATTCAACTGCCGTGGCTCCCGCATATTTTGCAATTACATTGTTGTCAATCGTTATCTCACCATATTGGTTATCAACATGTCCTTTCATCCGCAACCCTCCTGCTTCCGCATTAATGTTATTTTATACATATTTGAATATTATAACGTATTTAAAGGAAAAAATAAATATCTTTTTTACAAACAATATCCGTTTAAATTTTGACAAACAACTTTTATAAAAAATATGCTTGCATTTATCCCGTCAATCTGTTATTATAACCTTTGTTGTGAGCCTGTTTAGGTTTAAAATCTTAAAGGAGGTGCAAACATGGCTAAGTGTGCAATTTGTGAAAAAGGTGCTCATTTCGGTATTGCCGTGAGTCACTCACACAGAAGAACTAACAAGATGTGGAAATCAAATGTAAAATCTGTAAAAGTTAAGGTTAATGACAGCCAGTCCAAAAAGATGTATGTATGTACTTCTTGCTTAAGATCAGGCTTAGTAGAAAGAGCTTAATTCAGACAGATAAATCAAGCGTCCGGTATTTTGCCGGGACGCTTTTTTTATGCTTATTGCTTTTCTTCACTTTTTTCTGCACGGCATGGTAAACAAATTATATCCCGTTATCATTAATAATATTATCAAAAGCACTTCCACAAACCTGTTCGGAAGAAAAAAACTGAGCAAAATACCCAATGCCGCACAGAACATGCCGAATCCCATCACTCTTTTCATAATAAATTCTCCGGCGGATTTGTACAATTATATGAAAAAAAGACCACAAAAATTCAGAATTTTCATGGTCTTACCAGTTCTCATATTATTTGCCGAGAGCTTCATCTACTGCTTTTTCAACTTCAGGGTCCTCTTCATCCTTTTTTGATTTGAATTTTTCAATTATTTCCGGAACCATATCTATAAGCCTGGTTATTGTATCCTGATTTTTTACATTAACAAGCCTTGTAATGCCGTCATGTATCACAAGAACGGCACTCGGACTCATCTTACCGCCCATACCTCCGCCGGCTTTATTTTTGTTCTCCGCCGTTCCTGCACCTGCAGCAACTCCAAATGACACGTCAACTAACGGTAATATAATGGTATCATTGACCGTAATCGGTTCCCCCACCACCGTTTTTGCCGACAGGAATCCGTCCATTCCCTTAAATAAAGCTGCAACCGTTGAATCAAATCTGTTTTCTGCCATAATATCCTCCTATGCTATATAAATCTGTTTAATGCATTTTTAAAATCTTTGTTGCGATATGCTTTCACAGCCGTTTTTAAAAGTGTGAATACCCTTATTCTTCCCGAAAATGATGAATCAATTTCAAAAAATTTATTTTCAAAATCAGCTTCCGCATCGCAATTCAGCCCTGCCATATATATAAACACATATATGCCGCCTAAAATTTCACCCGTTGATGCCGGATCTCCGGTTCCAAATTTCAGGAATATGCTGTGTTTCTGCGGTTTAATATGTTTAAATATTTCAGCAAGTGAATCCCGCATTATTTTAAATGCCCTTTTATTGCTTTCATCATTTATCTCTTTGCTTATGTTTTGAATTTTTTCACGTATGCCTGAAATAAAGCTTCGTGCTTTTCCGATACTGCCGTATTTCTTTTTTTCGCTGACATCATTTTGTTCTGCAGGTATGTCAGTCTGTACCGCGGCTTTACATTCCACGGCTGCATCAGTATCCTGCTGTATTACGGGAGTGTCCGTTTTATTTTTTCTGACACGCTTCTGTTTCCGCACCTTTTTTTTCTTTTTGCGAAACTTAATGCCGAATATTCTGAATACAAACTTTTGCTGTCCGTCATGCATTTCATATTTTGCAGAAAAAATTTTCATGAGATATGAAACACGGAGCTTTACATCCGGTCTCCCGTGAAAAGAGGCTTCACCCCTGTATCTTACGGGTACAAAAAGAATCAATGCCGCCACCGCAAGTATAATGATAATGAGTGACGCGATAATAATACCTATAATCTTTAATATTGTAAGTAAAACACTTAAAAATCCCATTTAAACCAATCCCAGATACTTAATAATGTCAAGACTTCCCTGATAGTGATATGCGTCATCAACAATCTGACGGACAACTTCATGTGCCTCTTCCATGCCCAAAGCAATACCGACCACAGTCAGTTCATCTCTCTTTACCGACGATAGATTAAGCGTAAATGCTTCAACAATATCAAGAAGATTATCCGGGTTGGAGGGAAGTGTTATTATACATACACCCGGAAGATATTTGCCTTTTGATAATTTTCTGATGATGCTTCTGCCTTCATCTTCTGCTTTTTGCCCAAAATACAGATTTTCAATAAATTTCATATTCTACTCACTTGCCATTATCATGTTAATAAGTGACATACAGGCATGTCTCTCAGCCATGTCAGTGCATTGCGACAATGCCACATGCACATATTTTTTAAATTCATCCATATTATTAAAAAATGACGGAAGTACGGATATAACCATTGACATTACCGCTCTTCTGCGTATCCTGTCCATGCCTTCAAAGCATTCTGAAAATTCAGTAATCAACCTGTCTGTTATTCCGCTAATATATTCTTCATCTGCCGGTTCTTTCTGTTCATCCGGTATTTCCAGCGTTGCAAATGTGCTGCCTGACTGAAGCCTTGATGTTATCATAAGGTTATTTATTTTTTTTCCATAACCTTTTTCACTTATGATTCCGGCATTAACCTCATATATCTCATCCATTGCACTTTCCGGATTAAGAAGCATATTGCTCAACCTCTCCTGAACACCCTCAAGCTCCGCAAATTTTTCATCAACATCATCCGTCTTCACGTCATATCCCTCGATAATTTCATATGCATCACGGATTATTGATTTTATCTTCTCATTCTCATTGACTTCCGTAAGGGCTTCATTGTTAAGATAAAGCGTATAGACATCATTAACAATGTCCGTCATCATCATACAGAAATTTGAGTATTCATCAACAAGTGCTGATGCTTTATCAAACAGTGTCCTGTTCTCTTCATATGTACTTTCCGTAATATCCTCCGTTTCCATATGAATGAGAGCGTTATATACGGAACTGAGTTCGGGCAGTACGGTTTCAAAACCTTCCGGCGTATACATGCCTCCCGCCGTCCGTATCATATATGCAAAATCGTCAGCGGTCTGTTTTTCGCTTCCCCTGTAAAGTGAAAAAGCATCTCTGAGCATATCATAAAACTTATTTTTGGATAATCTCATGGGAATCTGTCCCACCATCTGCGTTATTTTCATGTTAATGACAGTATTGTCCCTGTCGCTCAGAACATACCTGCATATATCATTTTCAAATTCGTTATTATAATATTCATTATCATAACCTGACGGTTTAAATCTGTATTCCGTTCTGTTAAGAATATATTCGCATATCTGCAGTCTGTCAACATATGCAGTCAGAATTTCCATCATTGAAATCAGGTCTTTCCTTAAACCGGCTATGTCTTCTTCCGTAACTTCCACGTTATTTTCATACATAATACCGTTAACAAGCTTCTGAAGCAAAGAAATCTTAACATCAAAAAGTTTAACCGTCTCACGTCCCATTTCCGAATACATTTCACTGAACGTATAATAATTCATAGCAAGTCTCAAGCCTGCAAAGCGCTTATATAATGCGGATAGTCCTTCCGTATATATATGCAGGTTTTCTTCCGCGTGCCTGCCTTTAAGTAATTCATTTACTGCTGTTGTTAATTCTGACATATCAAACTCCATCTTTACTTTATCATTCACATATCGGAAATTACTTTTCTGTTTCTGACAAGATAATCAATCATTGAAATAACCGTTGTCGCAAGAGAAAGATATATAAATACATTCTCAACAATGTCCATTACTTTGTAATCAAAATTAATTATAAGCAGAATACACATAATCATCTGGAATGCGGTTTTAAATTTTCCCCACCAGCCGGCAGCAAGTACAATCCCCGCATCGGAAGCCACAAGTCTGAAACCGCTTATTATAAATTCCCTTGCAATGATAATTATGACAATCCATGCAGGGAGGAGTCCCAGCTCCACAAAAGCCACCAGTGCACTTGACACAAGAAGCTTATCTGCTATCGGATCCATAAATTTCCCAAAATTTGTGACAAGATTATATTTTCTTGCTATTTTTCCGTCAATCAGATCCGTAAGGCTTGCAACTGCAAATATTCCCAGTGCTATATACTTTTTTCCAGGAATACATACGGATGTAAGCAGAAAAAAAACAAAAAAAGGAATAAGAATAATTCTTAACAATGTAAGTCTGTTCGGTAAATTCATATCAGTTCTCCTATAAGATCATATTCTGATGACTTTGTTATCCTGACTTTGGCAAAATCACCGCTGACAAGCTCTTCTTCACTTTTGATGAATACATATCCGTCCACCCCGGGGGCATCCCTGTATGTTCTTCCGACATACAGTCCGTCTTCATCAGCCGCCTGTCCTTCAATTATTACTTCCATTACACTGCCGACAAGAGATTCGGACTTTTCAGCAGATATCTCCTGTTGAAGCTCCATTATGTCATCTCTTCTTGACAGCTTGGTTTCCTCATCAAGCTGTCCTTCTAACAGTGCGGCCGGAGTATCTTCCTCAGGTGAATAGGTAAACACTCCGAGCCTGTCAAATTCCATTTCATCCACAAAATCAAGAAGAATTTCGTGTTCTTCTTCTGTCTCTCCCGGAAATCCCGTAATCAGTGTTGTTCTAAGACAGATGTCAGGTATTTCCCTGCGGATTTTAGCTACAATGCTCCTAAGCTCGGCATTGGTTGTTCTCCGTCCCATTTTTCTGAGAATACTGTCTGCCGCATGCTGTATCGGCATATCAATGTACCTGCATATCTTTCTTTCGGATTTAATGACATCTATAAGTGAATCGTTAATTTCTTCAGGATAACAGTATAAAAGTCTTATCCATTCAATTCCTTTCACGGCACACAGTTTTCTTAAAAGCTCCGGAAGCATCTTCTCACCATACAGATCCCTTCCGTATACCGTAGTCTCCTGAGCAACAAGTATAAGTTCCTTAATACCGTTTTCCGCAAGATATTCTGCTTCCCGGACAAGACTTTCCATCGGTATGCTGCGATATGAGCCTCTTATCATCGGTATACTGCAATATGTACATCTCTTATCACAGCCCTCAGCAATCTTAAGGTAGGAATAATACCCTCCCGTAGAAATAATTCTGTCCGCTTCCGGTCTGCACAGTCTGTTGATGTCATCAAAGGCATTTTCCGGTCTGCCGTCAAGAACCTCTCTGATCACATCACATATCTTATCGAATGCCGTGGTTCCCACTATTGCATCTATTTCAGGAATTTCCTGTATTATCTCATTTCTGTAACGCTGTGCAAGGCATCCAGCAGCAATCAGTACCTTGAGATTATATTTCCTGTATTCTGCCATCTCAAGAATTGTATTAATGCTCTCTTCCTTGGCATCATTAATAAATCCGCAGGTATTGACAACAATGATGTCAGCCTGTCTTTCATCATCAGTAAATTCATATCCTTTTTCCCTTAAGAGTCCCATCATCATTTCCGAATCAACCAGATTCTTATCACATCCAAGGGAAATAAACAAAACCTTCATATATCTCTCCGGCAAAACAAAATTTTACTACTACATTGTAACTGTTTATGATATAAATTGCAAATATAATTGCAAAAAACTCCTTCACGTCATGTTCACGTGAAGGAGTTTAAGATATGCGTCTTATTGCTGTATATTGTTATTGTTATCATTTTCAGTCGGAGTGGTTACTTTTTCGGTATCAATCTCAACTCCGCAGTATTCACCTATTATCCTAATCAGCATTGCATTAAGATATTCACTGTCATATTCCTTATCAGATACCATAACATCGTGATATCCGCCTATTCCGCTGTTATTATCAAGAAATACAAACGTCCCTCCGGTAAGTACTGCAATATTTCTTAACATCATCTGTGTATCCGAATCCGCACCGCTTGCTGCAACCGGTATGATCCTTATGCCCTCTGCCGCAGCATCAGTTACTGTTTTATTAAGCTCTTCAACTATGTCCTTATCATCATGAGGCGGAGCATCAAGTACCAGAAACATAAGCTTAACCGAATTTCCGGTATTCCATGAATGTTCATAAACGGCATTTTTCAGGGCTGTATGCACTGCTTCCGGTATATCTCCTCCGCCTTGCGCCGACTGTTTAAGAAGGATATTCATTATATCATTTATATCTTCCGTAAAATCATAATCCTTTACAACATAATCATCTCCCTTATCCCTGTAAAAATTGACGCTGATTCTGATTTCCGCACCGGTTTCTTCCTTAACCCTTGCTATAACATCACGCATCTCAGTGCAGAGATATTCAAGCTCATCTCCCATTGAGCCTGTTGTATCAATCACAAACATAAGGTCAAGTCTGACCGGTGTGTCATCTTCCTGTATTTCGGACAAATCCACGTCAATTTCCCCATTATGATTCATATATTGTTCCACGGAATATTCTTTCCGGCTTCCGTCAGGAGATTCCACGCTCACTGAATATGGCTTTTTCCCGTCAATGCTGAAAAGATGGGCATATCCGCTGATATCGGTTACCGCCGTATACATCACGTCATCATCTTCAGATAAAAGCTTAACCGTAACATTGCTCAATGCATTTGTCCCCGAATGAATATACACTGATATTTTTTGATCTGAGGCTATCCCCCATAATTTTGTAAGATAATCCTTATCCATTACCTTCATCCAGTTATCCCAGTTTTTCAAATCCCTGATTTCTCCGCCTGTCAGAAGTCCTGCCTGTGTATTCTGTGATTTATCCGGCGAATCACTCCCCGGAAATCCAATTTCCTCATCCGGCACAACACTATCGCCAGATAACCCGTCATCAAAAATCATATCGGAAGCTTCCAGGTCTTCTTCCTTATAAAGCAAATCGGATGAACCTGCCAAACCGTTATCATTGCCGGTTTTGGAAGTATTTTTTCCTAAACGGTTAACTGAGAATATAATTATCACTGCAAGACAAGCTGCGGCTATCGTTCCTGCAGAAACAATCCATTTAATCCTTTTCTTCCCCTTATCCTTATCCTTATTCATCTTCTGATATGGCATAACATCTGTTATATCGGGTATTTCCATGTCACGTACATATTTTCTGATTTTATTTTTCACATTCATATCGTCATCCTCCTAAGAAAGATATTCTTTTAACTGCTTTATCGCCCTCTGATATTTTTTCTGGCATGAATCTACCGAAATATTCATTATTCCGGCAATTTCCCTGTGTGAAAGTCCCAGTCCTGCCTTAAACAGGACAATATTTCTGCTTTCTTCATTAATGCGTCCGAGTGCATTATGTACGTCAAGGGAAACCTCCGAAATATTTTCGGTACCTGTTTCATAAAAGCAGGCTTCATCTGACGGTACCTCGTGCTTTCTTTTTCTTAAAATATCCAGGGCACAGTTTCTCGTTATTGTTAAAATCCATGAATATGCTGCTTTAAATGACCTGCAGTCAGCCGCCTTTTTCATAATATTTATCAGGCTTTCCTGAATTGCGTCCTCCGCAAGCTGGTAATCACGCAGTATATTAACTGCAACGGCATACATTGCACGACCTGCCACATTATATAAGTGTTCAACCGCTTCCGTCCTGCCGGCCGCAATTTCTTTAAGGTATTTTTCACAATGACGTACCATTTTACGTATCACCTCCATTTCCGGTTCTATATATAAGACGATTGAATTATGTAAAAACGGACAAAAAACCGGTTCCTGAATTTTTATAATTCAGGAACCGGCTTACATCATCATTGACCGCCTTTGTTAAAATGTATATGCGTATACAGATGATCCTGACAGTATTCATAATTCCCGTCACATTTTGAACAGAAACGGAAAACAAGATCCTCTCCATCCCTCTCGGTTCTGCCGCATATTGCACATTTATGCTTTGAAACAGAGGATGCTTTTGATTCTTCCATCTTATGTCTTTCGTACTCAAAATTCCTTGTCTGTGCACGATATGCTTTCTGTGCCTTCGTGCGACGGTATCTGTGTACAATATATTTTCTTGTTGTAAAAAAGAAAACTATAAAATTCAGGAGTGAGGCGCCTATTACAAACGGATATACAAAACCGTTGGTTGCACGATAAGCAATCATTTCGTATATCATTTCATAACCTATAAATGCACCGTAAATAACACCGAGCCACTTAACCTTAATAGGAAGTATAAACATCACATATACCTCATTATCGGGAAATGTACATGCATATGCAAGAAAAATTGACATATTGACGTAATATGTGCTGAAGCTTAATGATAACCACGATGTAGGTGCTGAAGCAGACAAACCTCCGAATCCGTCAGGATATCTTATATTGCAGTATGCCATGAGAAGAAAGCTTCCCATTATAGTAAATATCATTCCCATGAACAGGTAGAAATTGTAATGAAACGTTCCCCATGTTCTCTCTAAGGTAGTACCGATGGAATAATAAAATACCAGCATTATTATCGCAAAAAACATATTGGACTCAGGCGGCGGTATAAGCAGCCAGCTTACGAGTCTCCATACCTGTCCGTGTACAATCTCCACCGGGTCAAGACTCAGATAATACAAAAATTCCGGATTAACTGCCTCAAGCACATAGCCTGCAGCATAGCATATGATAAGCACAAGTGTTATGTTTTTAATGGCAAACCTTCCGAATTTTTTTTCTAATTTTGCGTAAAAACCCATTTTACCAATCCTCTTTTAAAATAAATCTTTCTTACGGAATATCATTGCAATTATCAGTGAAATCACAAGTGAAATTCCTATTACGATAAGGAACCCCCACTTCATGTCGGCAAACGGCATTCCCTCCGCATTGACATTCATTCCGTAAAAGCTGGCAATCATGGTAGGAATTGATAATACAATGGTAATGGTAGTAAGGAATTTCATTACAATATTCTGGTTATTGGAAATAACTGATGCGAAAGTATCCATTGTTCCGTTAAGTATTCCGCTGTATATGTTGGCCATTTCAATCGCCTGCTTGTTCTCAACTATTACATCCTCAATAAGATCCTCATCCTCAGGATACTTCTTGACTGCGGTTGATTTGAGAAGCTTTTCAAGCACAACCTCATTGGATTTAAGTGACGTGGTAAAGAATACAAGGGATTTTTCAAGTTCAAGCAGTTCTATAAGCTCCCTGTTTCTCGTTGCCTCATGTAATTTCTGTTCAATGGCATCACTGCGTCGGTCAATTATTCTCAGATAATTCAGGTACAGTGTTGCATTTCTGTATAAAATCTGAAAAATAAATCTTGTCTTCATGTAGGTAAAAAAATTTCTTACACGTCCGTCCATAAATGACGTAAGAACCGGAGTATCTTCAAGGCATACCGTTACAATAACCTTGTCACATAAAATAATACCGAGCGGAATCGTTCCGTACCAGTCCTTATCATTACGTTCCTCTATGGTAGGAATGTCAACCAGTACAAGAGTATAATTCTCTTCTGTTTCAATACGTGATCTTTCTTCCTCATCGAGTGAAGCCCTTAAATCATCAGGAGCAATATTATATCTGACGGCAACATCCTGAAGTTCTTCAGCGGTGGGATTGGTCAGTGCAATCCAGCAGCCTTCTTCATAATCTTCTGTCTGCAGTACGCCGTTATCCGTTGTTTTCAGAATCTTAATCATGTCATTACCTCCTGACTTCCATAAAGTAACATTTTAATTATATTGAGATATGGTTGTTTTGTCAAATCCAATGTTGAAAATTATTCTTCCTTAATATATAATGTTTACATTGATTTTTTCAGATGATAAAAGGGAGAAATTTATGGACAGAAACATATATAAACTTGGAATCGACATCGGTTCAACAACCGTCAAAATTGCCATACTGGATGAGAATAACAGCATTATTTTTTCCGATTATGAAAGACATTATGCAAATATTCAGGAAACTCTTGCTTCTCTTCTGAAGAAGGTTAAGGATGTATCCGGTTCCATAACGGTATATCCGGTTATTACGGGATCCGGCGGGCTTACGCTTGCCAACCACCTTAATGTTCCGTTTAATCAGGAAGTCGTTTCCGTGGCATCTGCACTGGAATATTATGCTCCCGAAACGGATGTTGCAATAGAGCTTGGCGGTGAAGATGCCAAAATAATATATTTTTCAAATGGCATTGACCAGCGTATGAACGGAATATGTGCCGGAGGTACCGGTTCTTTCATTGACCAGATGGCATCCCTTCTTCAGACGGATGCTTCGGGACTTAATGAATATGCGAAGAATTACCGCTCAATTTATCCTATTGCCGCAAGGTGCGGAGTTTTTGCAAAAACGGACATACAGCCGCTTATCAACGAGGGTGCTACCAAGGAAGATCTTGCCGCATCTATTTTTCAGGCGGTTGTCAATCAGACAATAAGCGGTCTTGCATGCGGTAAGCCTATCAGAGGTCATGTTGCTTTTTTAGGCGGTCCTCTGCACTTTCTTTCTGAATTAAAGAATGCTTTCATAAGAACGCTTAACCTTTCCGGCGAATACATAATCGCACCTGATAATTCGCACCTCTTTGCAGCAATAGGTTCTGCAATGGCTTACGATAAAGCATATTCCAACAGTCTTGATGAATTAATAACTCTCCTTTCATCAAACATTAAAATGGATTTTGAAGTTGAAAGAATGGAACCCCTGTTTTCAACCGAGAATGAATATAATGACTTCATCGCACGACATGACGGGGCATGTGTAAAAAAATCCGATCTTTCATCATATAAAGGCAACTGTTTTCTCGGCATAGATGCAGGTTCAACCACGACCAAGGCAGCTCTTGTCGCAGAAGACGGAACTCTTCTCTATTCTTTTTATGAAAATAATAACGGAAGTCCTCTTGCTGCATCAATTAAGGCAATTAATGATATATACGACAAACTTCCGGATGATGTACATATTGTACGCTCATGCTCAACCGGATATGGTGAAGCACTTATAAAAGCAGCCCTCATGCTGGATGAAGGTGAGGTTGAAACAGTATCGCACTATTATGCTGCCTCGTTTTTTAATCCGTCTGTGGACTGTATTCTTGACATCGGCGGCCAGGATATGAAATGTATCAAGATTAAAGACGGAACCGTAGATGGCGTACAGCTTAATGAAGCATGTTCATCAGGCTGCGGCTCATTCATAGAGACATTTGCTAAGAGCCTTAATTACTCGGTTCAAGATTTTGCCAAAGCGGCACTTTTTGCCGAGCACCCGATAGATTTAGGAACAAGATGTACCGTTTTTATGAACTCCAAAGTTAAACAGGCACAAAAAGAAGGTGCAACGGTTGCCGACATTTCATCAGGTCTTGCATATTCCGTTATTAAAAATGCACTTTATAAGGTTATTAAGCTCTCCGACCCTTCCGAATTGGGAACCAATATTGTTGTTCAGGGCGGTACATTTTATAACAATGCAGTACTCAGAAGCTTTGAAAAAATTGCCGGTGTACAGGCAGTACGTCCTGACATTGCAGGTATAATGGGTGCATTCGGTGCCGCACTCATTGCAAGGGAAAGATATGAGGGACAGCCTACATCCATGCTGAGTTCTGAACAGATATCTTCTCTTAAATATGAAACCAACATGATAAGATGTAAGGGCTGCACCAACCACTGTCTTCTTACCGTGAACAGATTTACAGGGGGCCGCCAGTTTATTTCCGGCAACAGGTGCGAAAGAGGTCTTGGAAAAGAACGCAATAAGGATAAAATACCTAATCTGTATGAATATAAGAATACACGCTTATTCTCTTATGAGTCTCTTGAACCTGATAAAGCTCCGCTGGGAACCGTTGGTATACCACGTTCACTGAATATGTATGAAAACTATCCTTTCTGGCATACTTTTTTTACAAAATTAGGATTCAGGGTTGTGCTCTCGCCGGCTTCAAACAGAAAAATATATGAGCTTGGAATTGAGTCAATACCGAGCGAATCGGCATGCTATCCTGCAAAGCTGGTTCACGGTCATGTATCATGGCTTATAAAACAGAACATAAAATTTATTTTCATGCCTTGTATTCCGTATGAGCGTTGTGAGGATGAGACCACCAATAACCATTTCAACTGTCCTATTGTCACATCATATGGCGAGAATATCAAAAACAATATGGAAGAGCTTGATGCTAATAACGTAAAATTCATGAATCCTTTTATTTCATTCGCTGATTCTGACGTTGCAGGAAAAGAGCTCGTAAATGTATTTTCCGGAGAATTCGGATTAAATCCGGAGGATATTCTTGATGCTGTTGCAGCAGGCTGGGAAGAAATGACCAGATGTCGCGAAGACATAAGGAAAAAGGGAGAAGAAACCCTTGATTATCTTGAAAAAACAGGTCGCAGGGGTATTGTTCTTGCAGGACGTCCGTATCACATTGACCCGGAAATCAATCACGGCATACCGGAACTGATTAATTCCTATGGTATTGCGGTTTTATCTGAAGATTCAATCGCCCATTTAGGAAAGGTCGAGCGTCCTATTATAGTAATGGACCAGTGGACATACCATTCAAGACTGTATGCTGCTGCAAGTTATGTAAAGACAAGGGATGACCTTGACATGATACAGCTTAACTCCTTCGGATGCGGTCTTGATGCCGTAACAACCGACAGTGTCAATGATATTCTTACATCAGGAGGTAAAATATATACCGCCTTAAAAATTGATGAAGTTAATAATTTAGGTGCGGCAAGAATAAGAATTCGTTCCCTTCTTGCAGCGCTTAAGGTAAGAGAAAAGCGTAATTATGAACGTAAAATAACCTCTCCTGCTTACCACAGGGTTGTATATACGGAAGAAATGCAGAAGCAGAAATATACAATACTCTGTCCTCAGCTGTCACCGATACATTTTAATATTCTGGAGCCTGCACTTAACTCTTGCGGATATAATTTTGTAATGCTTCAGAATTTGGAAAAATCTGCCGTTGACACAGGTCTTAAGTATGTTAACAATGATGCATGCTATCCTTCAATCATCCTTACCGGACAGATTATGGAAGCACTTTTATCCGGTAAATATGATTTAAATAAAACAGCAGTCGTAATTACACAGACCGGCGGCGGATGCAGGGCAAGCAATTATATCGGGTTTATAAGACGTGCACTTCAGAAAGCAGGTCTTCAGCATATCCCTGTAATATCACTCAGTGTTCAGGGAATAGAGAGTAATCCGGGACTTAAATATAATTTTACACTTATTAAAAAAGTTCTCATGTCAATCCAGTACGGTGACATACTCATGCAGTGCCTGTACAGAACACGTCCGTATGAGGCTGTTCCGGGTTCCGCAAATGCACTTGCAGAAAAAATGAATAAGCTGTGTGCCGATAGCTTTAAGGGAAATACTTCCTTCCACAGGTTCAACCGTGTAATAAAGACAATCATAAATGAATTTGATAATCTTCCGCTTCTTGAAATTGAGAAACCGAAGGTGGGCATTGTCGGTGAAATTCTTGTAAAATTTCATCCTGTTGCCAACAACAGAATTGTTGAGCTTCTTGAAAAAGAAGGTGCCGAAGCTGTCGTTCCTGATTTTATGGGCTTTTTCCTGTATTGTGCACAGAACTCATATTTCAGGGTTGAACATCTTGGTTCCGGCAAAAAGACGGGTACAATAAGTAATCTGGTTATCACTGCCATTGAGATGCTGCGACGCAAATCAGGAATATATCTTAAAGAAAGCAGACGTTTTTCTCCGCCTGAAAAAATCGGCGAATTGCAGAAGCTTTCAAGACCATATATTTCGGACGGAAACCAGACCGGTGAAGGATGGCTTCTTACTGCTGAAATGGTTCATCTGATTGAAAACGGTGTTAATAATATTGTATGCTGCCAGCCTTTCGGATGTCTTCCTAACCACATTGTAGGTAAAGGCGTTATCAAGGAACTGCGGGCAGGCTTCCCTGACGCCAATATTATAGCAGTTGACTATGACGCCGGAGCCAGTGAGGTTAACCAGCTTAACAGAATCAAGCTCATGCTTGCAACCGCTTATAAAAAACTTAACCGTTAAAATAAATATGACCCCCGGATGTAAAATTATCATCTCACTCCGGAGGTCATGTTTTTTTATGTTTCTTTCTTACCTATGGGACATGCCGCATTCCACAACAATGAAGTGCCTGAACATATGGCATCTTCCCATATGATTTTCTATCTTTCTGTGATTATTCCGGGGCTCTCTGAGCCACCTGTCCGGACTTTGGGAGCCACTATTCC